>DATMQA010000187.1:0-39303 GCA_035566895.1 Binatia bacterium | reverse complement strand
CTCTGCGCTCAACTTCCAGGGTCGGACGCGGGAGGCGCGGAAGGTTCTTGTCGAGGTCCAGGGGAGATTTCCGAAGCATTATCTCCTCAGCTTTTATCTCGCGAGGTTCGCCTGCCGATTGGGGAATGTGCGCGAGGCGCGACCATTTCAGTCCATGAGTCGGGCTGAAAATCCTGGCAACGGCAAAGCGGATAAGCCCAAACGCTATATCTCTGTCGGAGTGCGGAACATCATAAAGGCCACGGCGTCGGGCGTTTACTTCTTAAACGCGAGCGTGGGCGGTCAGCTTTTCCAGGAGTCCCTCAAAACCAAGGACCTGGAAGAAGCAAAGGCGTGCCGAGACGCTCGGATCGCAAACATTCGCGCCGACCAGGCCGAGGGCCGCACCGGAAAAGAAATGCCGGCCTTTCCTCACCGCATGACCGGCATCGAGGACGTGCAACGTCTGGCGGAATGGCTGGAGGCGTGCAACAAGCGCAACGTCGCTGTCAGCAAGAACGAACAGGCGCGGCTCCTGGAATTGATCCCCGCCTCCCGCGCGCTACTCAGGAAGTTAGAGATGAAACTCCTTTTTGGCGGTGCCGGCGCTGTCGTGCGGTCGGACTCCGATCTGATCGAAGCTTACGCGCAGGCCAATGAAACGGTGCCGCTTCTCTCGGTTGGGTTGCCGGCGCTCCCAAAGCAAGCCGGGGAGCTGGGCAGGTGCCGAGCAGGAAGTTAAAAACCGGCGAAGCGCGCGGCGCGGCGTGTGCGTTCAAACGCACAGTTACAGAATGGCCGGCGACCTGTAAACCTGCTCTCATACATGAAACGATTGCTGCTTATTCTCGGCCTGTCGGCAAATATCCCGGGCGTCGCTACCAGCCAGATATCCCTCAACACGGGCGACTCTTTCACATTCGAGTTTACTCACTTTGACTTCCAGGCGCATGGCTTGACCGGGCCAAGTGCCCGCGTCGGCTTGAGCTTTCAAGGATTTGTTGGCACAGACACGCTCCAGTTTAATGCTTTCGAGGACAGTCCGGCCCAACCTCCGATCTTTTCCACAACTCTAACCGCCAGCATGGGCTCCCCCGATTTTACTTTTGGTCCCGCATGGCAGGACTTGCAGGGGGCGTTTAGCGTTACGATGTTATCTGGTTCGACGACTCTTCTGGAATTCTTTGGATCGGTCATTACAGCCAGTGGCGATCTTTACAGCTTGAAAGTCATACCCGTTCCAGAACCCTCGCCATTTGAGCTGCTGGCCGTTGGAGGATTGGCCTTGCTGATTTGGTATCGCCACCGCCCGCAAATCAGCACAAGTGCGGGCAGGGCCTTCTGCGTCTCCAGATTGTAACCGCGTCGTCACCTCTCCGCCGTTGATCAAAATCCGGCCCGGGCGCAAACTCCTCGCGGGATTACGAAGAGGTAATCTGGGTTCCTTGCGGGACGACTCGGCAACGGGTCGTCCCTTTTTCTTGTCGATTACCGACACCCGACGGCCAAGCGCCAGATCAAAAACAAAAGGGCGCGTTTTGTGGACGCGCCCCTGATTTCCGAGCGGGACCGTTGCGGGACGAGATCCGCCCGGAGTCGAGAGGAGTCTGCCAAACGCCTCGGGGCGGCGACAATTCCAGCCATTACGGACGTGCGTCCGGTTCAAGGCGGACGCCGGTTTGGGGCCGGGAGGGGCGGCTTTTTTCGACGTTGAACTGGAGAGGTTTTGGCCTGTATGTTCGTTGAAAATAGTTCGGCCCCTTGACTACTCGCCGCTGAGCCAAATGCAAATCCAAAACAAAAACCTCAAGCTGGTTTCGTCGACGGTGGAGGAAGTCCACGCGATGATCGAGGCGATGACGCCGTCCGAGAAGGCGAATTTGTCAGCCGACTGGCTGGCCCGGTTTCAAAGCTCGACTTGCCCCGATCCTTGGGTCCATGGCTTTTCCTTTTTGCTTGGCGACAGCGGCGTGGTCGTGGGGAAAGGAGGCTTCAAGGGACCCCCAACAGACGACGGCGCAGTCGAGATTGCCTATGGTATTTTTCCCGATCATCAGGGGAAGGGATACGCTACAGAAGGAGCAGCGGCACTGACAGCCTTTGCATTCGGTAGCGGCAAGGTTCGCGTTGTGCGAGCGCACACACGCCCGGAAGGGAACGCCTCAAAGCGGGTCTTGACCAAATGTGGGTTCCTATACGTGGGTGAGGTCGTCGATCCCGAAGACGGATTGGTATGGCGGTGGGAGAAACACAAGCAGGCTGGGACCGAGCCAGGCGCTGAACCTGGTTAGCCGCCCCGGGCTCGATTGAGTCCGTGTTCCGCGCTGGCTCCCCCGGCAAAGGACTCAGCGCGGGCCTGGGCAGTGGGTGCAAAGCGATGGCGGTGAACATTGACGGGGCGGGGCCGAAGCGCCAGGGCTGGAGCAAGACCCAAAACAAAAGGGGCGCGGGGGCATGCAAAGCGAGAGAGAGAAAGATTTTGACATGTAGTTGATGATAAAAGACTTGCATTCGAAATTAGGGCAATCCATATACGAACAGGTTTGTTGAATAATGCTTAGACAATATCGCCGACCTATGCAGACACCAACATTGACAGCATTTCGACCGCTTCAATTCTTACTGCTTCTCTCGTGCGTCATTGCCTCGGGATCATACGCTCAAGGGTTGTTGATAGACCAGAGCCTTCAACCACCAGTATTTACAGGCGGTGGGTATCAATTCTTTCATTACGATGCAGTTCTTCCATCGCTGGTGGCTGAAACAGGACAAGAATTCACCCCCTCATTGCAAGGATTGGATTTTGCCGACGTAAACCTTTATAACCGGATAGCTACTAATACAGGCACGTTTGAAATCGCTATTCACCAAGGCAATATTGCGAGTCCCGTTTTGGGACTGAGTGATCAGGTCGTGAGATCAGCGGCATCTTCCCAAAGCAACACTCATTTCGCGTTTTCAAGCACAGTGCCGCTGGTAGCGGGCGACCTCTACGTTTTGGAAGTCATTCAACTTGCTGGAGATTCAGGCTGGACGATTGAGGTTCCTGTTTCGGCTGTCGTAAACGGGCAGACAATTGATATGAACTATCCGGGAGGACGACTAATTTACGGCGGCGTGCCGCAGGACAATCAGGACATGATTTTTCGAGAGGGTATCACTGTGCCGGAACCGGGCGCCACAACGTTGTGCCTGCTCGGGGTTTTGGCGTTCGGCCTTATCAGGAAGGGTTGGTTATGGACAGAGCACCTGGTCTAACCAACCGAATTCAGCGAAGCCCCGCGACTGAGCCTCGGTTGCATGCGAGTGGTCAGAGGCGCGGGCTCGCTGATTCGGAACGTTCGGCAACTGCACGCTTTATGCGAATACCACTATTCATGAGTATTTACGCGGCTGTTCTGTTCGCTATCCTCTTGTCGCCGGGTTGCTCGAAACCTCAGCTTCCTCCCGGTGCGCAGGTGCAGAAGCTAGGCGAGATCGAGTTGCTGCCGCAGACCCCAAAGCGTGTACCTCTCGGCGAGGGCAGAGAGTTGGTCATTACGGCGACGGCTTTCCCAAGCGACGAAATTCAGTTGAATTTGCAGGTTGAGCCGAGGCCCAGAGATGGCAGCGCTGAGCCCTGGGGTCCCGCCGGGCTTTTGATGCGCTACGTGCGCTCCGGGAAGGAGTATGACGTTCAGTTGGGGGGTGGATTTCTTCAGTTCACACCCAGACTCAAGAAACACTGACCATGCCCAACAGGGATGCGCGGTAGGCAGCGCGCCGGGCTGAACCGTTCTTGAATTTTTCGTGTCCAGGCGCGCTGCTTACCTCGCGGGTTGGACAAAGCGGCTGCGGGCCGTCGCTTTAAGGGCCATTGATTGCAAAATAATGGTTATGGGTCTGTCGCCATGAAACAAGGCACGCCAGACGAGATTGAATTCATTCGACGTCGTCACAAAGTCCTGACGATTATTCGGAAGAGCTTTTTACCAATTGCCGTTAGCGGGATTTTGACTATGCAGTTGCTTGACACCCCCGTTGCCCGCAAGGTGATCGGCTACGGTTTGCTTTTCGGCTGTGCGGCACTCGGTATTTTCTGGTCTTTTTATTGGCGCTGCCCAGTTTGCAAAAAGGAATTTTCGAGACAGTCCGGGGGCAAGTATTGTGAGCACTGCGAAACAAAATTTGAGCCCTAACGAGATCACTGCCCCGGATGCCGCGAGCCCGTTCCGCTCGTTTCGAACCAGGCAGAGTGCGGCGGCATGGGCGACAGGATTTTGGCCGAGCCGGGACGGGCGGCAGGGTCCTCTCTGGCGTTGTTCGAGAGCGGCGAAAAAGCTTGTCGTGCCACGAGATTGCATTGTGGATCGACATGACGCATTATGTGAATGGACCGTTAAATAATTGTTGGGTCACATGGACACGAACAACAATTCTGCGCCACGGCCATTGCGCCTACTAAAGCTCATGTTGTTGACGACCGTGCTGTTTGGCTCTGCCGGTTGCCAGACATTCAGTGGTATGTCCTCTGAGGAGCGGGACCGGGCCAATCAGGATAAAGCAAGCGAGAACCGGTTCTTGCCGGCATTCAAACCAGACCGTGATATTCATGACCAGAATTGGGTGCCGTGAAGTTATATGAGATACGTTTCGCCAGTTATTCCGCGCGTATGTGCGCGCTTTCGGGCGTCCAAGCAGAGCGGATAACCCAATTGCCCCAAGCACCGGCGGGACCGGGCCGCTCCTGTTTACCCGCGCATCCGGCTCATTCGGTTACACATTCTTTGCTTCGGGGGCTGCCGACGCGGGGGCGAGAATTCTGAGAGGCTTCGGCAATCCCGAGCCAATAACCGCTGAGGGCCTGACTGACTTGGACAAACTCCTCGAAGGTGTTGGGTTTCGTGAGGAAGGAATTGGCCCCAAGTATATAGGCCCGGTTGATGTCCTCCGGAGCGCCCGAACCCGAGAGCACGACTACCCGCAAACTCTCAAAGGCCGGCTGGTGTCGAATCCATTTCAGAACCCCGAAGCCATCCATGCCCGGCATCTTGAGGTCGAGCACGACAAGAGAGGGGAGCGGAAATTCGGCGCGGTTCGCATAGCGACCGAAGCCGCTCAGGTATTCGACGGCTTGCTCCCCGGTTCTTACTACGTGGAGAGGGTTGGTAATATTGGCCTTTCGGAAGACGTGCCGAAGCAAAAGCGCGTCATCCTCGGAATCCTCGACGAGCAGAAAGAGCGCTTTATCGGGCATAGCAACGAAAACAACCCGGCAAAATCCGCCGTGCGAGGGGTTGTAGCTATAGGGTAAAGTCCCTATGCGAAGCGATGTCTATTTAATGGGCATTACGAATCACGAAAGCCAGGGCACGCGATTTCGCCCGACCTGCGCCCGTGCCTCAGAATTTCGTCAGCAGAACACGAGGCAGGGGGAGCGGGCGGCAGGAGGGGCGGGGCAATATCAGTCCGCACGGTTCAAGAGCTTATTGATCGCTTCGAGAAATTCCCGCAGGGCGAAGGGCTTACCGATCACCAGGTCTGCCGCCAGAGGTTTATCCTGGGACCGAAGCTCTTCGACATGGCCGGTTAGGATGATGATTTTTTGATCTGGAGCGCGCGCCTTGAGCAATGCTGCAAGCTCGTCGCCCTGCATTCCGGGCATTTTGTAATCGGCAATGACCAGATCAAACTTCCCCGGCTCAAACAGGGCCAGCGCCTCCTCTGCACCTGGAGCGGCCTCAACCGTATGCCCGCCAAAGGTGAGGACCCTCTTCAAAGAGTCAGAGACCCAAGGATCGTCGTCCACAACTAAGACCGACGCGATGAATTGCTAGGGTTCGACACAGAGGTTTAAACCAAAAGGGTAGTTATGCCCGCCTGCACCTTGCTTGTGCGCTCAATGATCCGATGACCTTTGCCCATGTTCATAAGGGACCCGCATGCGCCCCTAGAAATCAACCCTAATTTTAGACAATCCTTCCGACTAAAGAAAAGGCGCAGCCCTCAGGAGGAGGCTGCGCCAGATGAAGGGCACGAGGTCGATACCCCTCTGGTCTCCATTGCAGAGACCAAGCAAGCTCGCGTCGATTAGCAGAAGGCACAATCCGGGGGAGGGCTGGAAACGCTCCCAGGGGTTTACGGGGAGAGGCAGAGGCTGGATCGGACTAGAGAATTCGACGGGGCTGTCCGTGCGCGTTTCACCTTCACCTGGCACCGGCACGTTGGCGCACTGGACCCCGGCACCAGGGCGACGCGAAGCCCGTGAAATTAAGCGGCGGATGCAGTCGATTGACTTTCAATCTCGATCTCCTGGAACTGCGCCATGAAGGACAGGAAATCGGTTTGAGCCACAGGTTTAAGCAAAAGGCAATGCGCGCCTTTGAGGTAAGCCTCCTTCATCCGGCTTAGATCAGTAAACCCCGTCAAAATAACCACTGGAAATGCAGGTTTGGTTTTTGTGCCTAACCAATCAAGGACTTCGAAGCCACCCTTGCGTCTCATCCGCAGGTCGAGCAAAAGCATGGCGGGGAGCGGATACCGCTTGTCCGCATAAACGCCTTCGCCGTTAAGGTAAGCGATTGCGTCTTCGCCGTCGCTCACCACAATGAGGGGATTTTTTATGCGGCATCGCGAGAACAGACGTTGCAAAATTATCACGTCGTTCTCGTCGTCTTCCGCCGCCAGGACCGGCTTTAAGGACATGCAAATAGAGTCTCGCATTTGAAAATTTTCAACCGGAGCCGCGCGAAAACTCCCCGCCCCAGGTTCTTAGCAGCGCATGAAATCGGCGTGAGGGTGCAAAGCGCCGGTTAGGAGTCCAAAGGGCCGGCTTGCCTTCTGCGCGGCAGTAGCGTTTTCCCCCTGAGGATTTTTCTGCTGGCGTGATCTTTTCGTTCAGGCTGGTTGCCCCCAGGCGCTAAGCCTTCCGCACACCCGCTTCGCCGAACCGCTATACACGATGGTGGGATTAATCGAGCACTCAAGGTGAGTGCGCAACCAGCGGAGTAATTCGAGGCCGCTCATAGCCGGCATTTTAAAATTGGTCATGATTATGTTCGGCAAGGGGAATTTCTGCCGGTCGGCATACTCTTGTTCGCCCCGCAGATAGCGGATTGCCTCCTCGCCGTCGCGGACAGCGTGAACGGCATGACCTGCGCCGCCGTTCCTAATAGCCTCTTGCACAAAGAAAACGCCATTCTCGTCGTCTTCCACCAGCAGAATGTCCAACTGACCACGTTTCACGCCTTACCGTTAACACCTGGCACAGAATGCGTCTGGTAGGAGTTTAGCCTCGTCTCTGGCTTAAAAAGCGGTAAAGATCTTCCGAAAAGACCTTAGAACTTTTGGGCCGGAGGCTAAGAAGCGTGGGGCTCGGAGCCCGATCCCCCTCCGCTGTTCAGACTTCGAGACACCGCGCAGGGACGCCATTGGCCAGCGTGTTTGGCAGGGGAGCGCCGCCTATGGATCGGGGCGGCGGTCGGAGGAGGTGCCGGTAGGTGCCGTCAGAGCTTTGCCCGCTGCTTCGCTTTCTCCGTCCTTTTCCCGCCGTCCCGGTCAAAAGCCGCCGCAGTCCGCGCCAGGGACTCGGGAGTCATTGCGTGCCATTTGCGTGCCGGAGCTTGCCGTTGAGTTTTTCCGCCCAGATCATGCCCCCGGGGGAACCTCCAGCCCTGGCCAAGGAAGGTCCCAGTAGCAACAAATAGAATTGTCATTCACATTCATCCGTAATGACCCCAGGATCTGCTAGAAAACCCCTTGGGGCGACTGAACGGGTCGCTTGGCACATGTCTTGCATAGGTATGCCGGCAGTGAAACTGGGCCAAGAAACCTTGGTCTGGGTCAGGAGACTTTTGGGAAGTAAGATTGCAGTGAAAACTCAGAGAGAGACTAAATTGAAACGCTCGCGGAGGGTCGCGATCATAGCCACAATTCTAGCCGGGATTTTGCTCAAGATCACCTGTGAGAAAATGATCGTGCTATGGAGCACAGGGACGCCAACAGCAACGGACATGAACGTTGCTGTTTTAAGCTGTATCGGAGGGCTGATTGCGCTTTATGTCGCGGTGGAAAGCGCGCGCTAACGGGAGCCTGGGATTTGCCTTTCGAGAGAAGGCCGAGCCGGTTGCCAAGCCCGTTGAGGGCCACCCCGGCGACGGCCAGGGGAGGGAGTAAAAAGCGGCTTATGCAGATCGCGGGTAACACGTGCAAGGTTTGTCAGCGCAAAATAGTATTTTCCAACGAGGGCAAGCTCTGCGCCCATTGCCAAACCTTTGTCCATCTCGGGTGTGACGCGCAGCCCAAATGCGATGTTTGTGGGGAACCGTTTCAAAACTACGAACCGCCAGAAGCCGATCCAATGAGGGGGGCGGTCCTTCCTCCCGCTTTACGACCGGCCAAGAGCGGGGGACCGATGTTGGTCTTAATCCTGGTCGTGGTTTTGGCGGCTTTGGTAGTTGTTGTATCTTACGTGTGGCAAGGGCTATTGGCGCAGGGGCATTGACTCGTGTAGGCGGAGAGCCGGCAGCTAACACTATTGACCGACGGCACGGCGATCAAGCCGAGGTCGCCGACTCTCAGAAACCCGCCCGCCCTTCCTGCGCCGGCTCGGTCCAGACGAGCCGCCAGTCCCTGGACCACCGGACGGGGCGGCAGCGGACTGAAACGCGCTGCCGGGGGTGGCAGAGGGCTTGGTTGAAAGATCCAGGGGAGAAATCAAGTTTGAGCCGCCGCTGGCACTTGGCCCGGGCTCTAAATCTCCCAGTCGGGGACAGGAGCCGGCACCAGCGGGCTCGCGGTAAGCGGTGGCGCGGCGGGAGGTTCGGGCGTTGGTGTCTCGTGCTGCCCTGCGCCTGACTTCTCGTAGAGCCAGGGGAACGCTTTTTTCGTGGCCCCCTCCAGAATGCCCCGCTTCACAGCCTCTTTTCCCGACAAAAACCAGACGCCTCGAAACTTCGCGAGCCCGTTTACGTAACCCCTGTTGCTCCGGCGCAGGGCTGCCCCGACGCGGTCGCTTCGAAACGGCATTTGTTTTTGAGGCTTTGGCCGTGCTCGAAAAATATTTGCCACGGTTAAGGCCAATTATCGAGGATTCGGGGTCTGTTCCTAACTTAACGGGCGGTGAGAGACTGATGACCGGCGAAGGCCGAGCCGATTTATGTCCGGGTGTTCGAGGTTTGAAGGTCGTAGGCCAAAGTCACGCCGCGCATTAAAATTTGTCCATTGTCACTTGCTGCCAGCGCGCCACGCCGTTCAATAGAGCATGAGCGACGTTTCCAACCGAAATTCAGAATGGTGGAGGCGGCGGGAGTTGAACCCGCGTCCCTGACAAATTTACCAGCCGCGACTACATGCTTAGTCAGGAGCGAGTTTTCTACCGGACGATAACGGCCTGACACCGAGCCGCCCAGCCTAGCCCGCAGGGTAAGAATTCAGCCGAAAGACGCGCAGGCGCCGCCCTCGACCTAACCTGCTGTGGCGTTCATCCGGCGTAGCAGGTGTCCACCGGCGAACGTCGCGGCACATTAGGCCGCGAGAGCTAATTCTTCGTTAGCAGTTATTTTTTGGTCCGATGATTTACGAGGCCCACGAACCATCCTCGGCATGCCGCCTCTGGCGCATTTCCCAGGTCGAAACCAGTACGCCCCCAGATGCACCCACCACTATACTTGCCCCTTTCTGCGCCTTCGTCAAGGCTCGCCTTTGCGGAGCCGCTGGAAAACGCTCGCTCTGGCGGCTCAAAGCCCGCCTCCATAACGGCACATTCCCAACTCGGAGGTTTTACACGTTCCGGGTTGTTGGCTGAGCACGGGTGTAGTAGAATGCGCCATGAGCGCGTCCGGAGCGTGTTTCGGCAGGTTTGGGGCCGCTGCAGTCCTTTATTTGGCCCTGGGTCTGTCGGCAACCCGCTCCCCCGCGGCCGACCAAAACCCGCATATGCAACTGACCAGCACCGCTTTCACCGAAGGCGCCCCCATCCCCGCCAAATACACCTGCGAGGGCAAGGACCTCTCGCCACCCCTCAAGTGGAGCGATGTGCCGGCGCAAGCCAAATGCCTGGTGCTGATCGCCGACGACCCGGACGCCCCGGTCGGCACGTGGGTCCATTGGGTGCTTTTCGACCTGCCCGCTACGGTCAGCGAGTTGCCTGAGGGCTTGCCCAAAACCCAATACATCCCCGGCGGCGCCAAACAGGGCCTGAATGATTTCAAACGCCTCGGCTATGGCGGGCCCTGTCCGCCCCCCGGCAAGCCCCATCGCTATTTCTTCAAGCTCTATGCCCTTGATGCCCTGCTGGAGCTTAAGCCTGGCACCGGCAAAAAGGAGGTGGAGCGCGCGATGGAAAAACATATCCTGGCGCAGGGACAATTGATGGGAACGTTTAAACGTTGAGAAGTTGAAACTTTAGAACGCCAGCCGGGTTAAATAGTTGGATGGGTAGAATGGGGAAACCGGGCGAACTGTCAGTACGAACGAAAGAAATATGGAAACGGTGCTTTGCATTTGCATCGGAATTGGTCTGAGCGCGGCCTGCGGATTCAGGGTTTTTGTTCCCCTGTTGGTCATGAGCATCGCCTCGCTTTCCGGGCACCTCACCCTTGCGCCTGGATTTGATTGGATTGGCTCCTATCCGGCGCTCGTCACCTTTTCGGTCGCCACCTGCCTCGAGATTGGCGGCTACTATATCCCGTGGGTGGACCATCTTTTGGACACCATCGCTACGCCCGCCGCGATTGTCGCCGGCACGGTGATTACCGCTTCCATGGTCTCCGATATGAGTCCCCTTTTGAAATGGACGCTGGCGGCGATTGCGGGTGGCGGCGCGGCTGGAGTGGTCCAGGGGACAACCGTTCTGGCGCGCGGCGCCTCCACCGCCCTCACCGGTGGTCTGGGCAATCCAATCTTTGCGACCATAGAGCTGGCCGGCGCTGCCGCGACCTCTGTCCTGGCGCTGGTGGCGCCCCTCCTGGTCGTCGTGCTGCTGATGGGTTGCTTGTTCTTCCTCGGGAGAAAACTTCTTCGCAAAACGCGCCAATCTCAACCCGCCCTGGCTCCGCCAGCGGCCTGATCTACCTCCCCCTCAACTCCGCGTCAGTTGGAGCCCCGTTTCCGAAAGAGAGAAGTCCACAAACCGTGCGCGCGGATTCGGCCGACGATCAGTGAGACTTTTGCGGATGCGCGTCGCCGCGGTTTCATCCTTCGCGAAGAGCAACAGGTAACCACCGCCGCCGGCCCCCAGTAATTTGGCCGCCGCCAGGTAGTCGCCGATGCTTGCCAGGATTTGTTGAACGGGCGGCGGATTGGTGCCGGCGTCCAGGCGCTGATTCAGGCTCCAACTGTTGCGGATGGCAGCCAGGAGCATTTCATAGTCGCATTTCTGAATCGCTGACCCCGCCAGTTCGGCATTGGCCGCGATGTCGGCGATGATGCCCAGGTGGGACGGAGAATTGAGGAAGATTCCGCGCACAATTTCGGCGAGAATATTCTTCGCCAGGCGAGTCACCCCGGTGTAGTAGAGCAGGATCGAGCGGTTGGCATACTCGTGCTCGAACAACTGCTGGGGCAACCAGCGCAGCGTCGGCTTTTGTGCCAGGCCGGCCGCGGTCTCGATCAGCTTGACGCCCCGGAAAATGGCGCCGGCCTGGTCTTGCCAGCCGCCCCCGGTGGTCAGCATTTGCTCCAGCGCCAGCGTGCGGGTGAAGAGCACGTTGCGGTCCCAATCCAGCCCGCACAAATCTCCCAGCGCCGCCAGCACCGTTGCGGCCAAAATGCTGCTGGTGCCCAGCCCGGAGCCTTTGGGCACCGCCGAGAGCAAGGAAACTTCGATCCCGCCGCCGAAATCCTTGAGTTGGGCCTCGAGCGAGCCAAAACGGCCGTTCGCCTGGAACCGCGGCAAAAATCCCGCCAGGGCAAAAGCCGCCTTCGCCAGCGCAAACGGACTTTCGGGCCGGTCAAATGTATCCAGCTCGGCGTAGCTGCGGACGCGTTCCTCGACCCCGAGGTCAATCGAGCGCATGACGAGTTCGGGCCGCTCGGAAAGCTTGGCAAAGACCTGGATCGGCGGTTGGCCGTTGAGGTCCGCCGCCAAATTGAGCACCTTGCCCCCATGCTCGATGCAATACGGGGGTGTGTCAGTCCACCCTCCCGCCAGGTCCAGGCGGACCGGGCTGCGCGCCCAAACGATCTGGTCTTCGAGGATGTTCCGGCGCGGTTGGGCCGGCGAAAGCTGCGCGTCACGCGCGATCAATTCGCGCAGTTGGGCAAAGGCCCGCGCCTCGAACTGGCGCCAGTCGGCTTGCTGGCGATGCCGCCGCACTGCCGAGCGAAACATTTGGTCGTGGACCGATTGCATCGGGTCGTCCTGCGGCGCGAATACCAATTCGGGCAGGCCGTCGTCGAGCCGGGCGAAGGCGCGCGCACTGGCTTCCAGGTCGAGCCGGAAAAAGACACTCCACCGGAAGTTCTTCAACATGGGCAACAGGCAGGACTCCCGGAGCCGGGCGCGGCTCTCAAACAAACGCCGCAGGTCGGCCCGTTGCGCGATCTGCCGGGCCGATAGCCGGGGCGAAATACGCCAGAGCCGCGCCAGATTCGGCTGACTTCGAGGTGTCGCGGCAAACAGCCACTCGATGAATTCCGGCGCAAGCTCGCTGCCTGCCAGCACTGGAAACAGTGGACACCACTGAATATCCACCGCCGGGTCGATCCCGCATTCCTCCGGCGTGAAACCTCGCGACCGAAACCATTCGCCGGCCGGCCGCCCCAGCCATAGGGTCGAGCCCTCCCCCAGCTTCCCGCTAAAATTGTCCCGGAAACCATACGCCCGAACGCATACCAGATTCGCCCCACCTTGCTCAGCCCCCCTGGAGGCGGTGTCTGGCGCTTCCTGCCGGCCGATCTTTGCATCTTCCGGAAGCACCGGCACAAAATCCAGGCAAACACCCGGTTCGAGGCGCAGGCGCCAATCATTTTCCGGCACACCAGTCAGGACATGTTCGCAAGCAAGGTGCCAGCTCGCCGGCACCACGCTGTTCTCGACCCAGAGCGTGTGATTCTCCTCACGGCGCAACGCCACGGCGAAGCGCGAGTTTTGCGTCACCTGGTCCGGTTGCATGCGCGCTCCGGTCAACCCCGTCTTGAACCCGTCATGCATCAGGTTTTGCAAAGCAACAACCGACTCAATCATCTGTTGGCTGGTGCCGAAATGATAGAACTGAGCGTCCAGCAGCGGCGCCACCGCGCAGGTCAATGCGCTGACCGCGGCATCTTGCGCCATGGGCGCCTCGCCCAGGGCCAACCCGAACTGGGCATACAGTTCGTACCGCGCAGCCGCCCCGCCCGTGAACTGGCGTTTGTCCCAGCCGCATCGTTCCATCAGCACGCGCACCGCCCGTTCGCTCAACAGCCACATCCCCGTATCCACCAGCCACAGATAGTTCTCCGCCAATTCCCGAATCTTCGCCGCCGACGGCTTTTGCAGGCAGAACGCCAGCTCCGTCGGCCGGTTCCGCGGTGAGAAAAAGACGCCGAAGTTTTTTGCCGTCTCCGCCGCCACCCACATTCCCAGGCCCAGCACATCGACTTCCGGGAACGGCGGCAGCTCGCGCGCGAACCGCGGCAGCACGTCGCCGCTGGTAACCAGCGCGACCGCATTGGGCCCGGCGTGGGCCAGCACGCGTTCATAATCCGGCAACGACATATCCAGCAGGGACTGCTCCAGACGCTGCCCGCGCGCCCAGCGAAAAACCGGTATGGGCATGAGCAACTTGCCGGTCGGGGCGTAGGCGGGCAGCCGCCGGCTCTGGCCCCCGGCATGGAGAATGAGCTTGCGGCTGGCGCGCAGCCACTCATCGAACGGTTTATCCGGCGCGGTCGCTCGCCAGGCTTCCGCCAACAAATGAGCTGTGCCGCCGCCGGAACCTAGCGGCTGCCCTTCCGGATCGCACCCCGCGAACCATTCCGGCCGCCGTCGTCCTTCCAACGACTCAAACGCCTCCGCCATGCGCGGCGGCAGTGTCAACAGGTATTGAATCGGGGCGGTGGCGGCCATGAATCTTGCGGGATGATGAAGAAACACGACCGCGACTGTCGAGGCGGATTTGAACGGCGATAATCGTCCTCTTCCTCCTCCTCTTTCTCTTCCTCGCTCGTTTATTGTCCAACCGAGCGAGGAAGAGGACGATCCGGGCGTATCCGGACACTGCCCCCGTAGCGCAGCCGTCTCGGCTGCGAGTTTGGGCACCGTCCCGGTGCCCATTGCGCTCCAAACCACTGGTCGCCGCGCGGCGAGACGCCGCTTCAACTCGCAGCCGAGACGGCCACGCTACACGCCGAGGACAAAATGGGGGCAGTGTCCGGATGCGCCCAGGACGATCGGGCATCGTCGAATCGGCTTTACGCACTTTGCGCCGCTCCGCATCTTGTCGGTGACCGTTGACCTGACCGGCCATCACCCAATGCCGCAAAAACCATTAACCGTTGCCTGGATTTCTGATTTTCCGGTCGAATGGCTGCCGGAAATTCCCGAGCCGCTGCGGTCCCTCCCGCGACGCCACCCCGCTACCTGGCAAATGGTGCTGCTGTCCGAGTTCGAAAAGGACCCTGACTTGCGCGTGCATATTATCCTCCTGCGCCAGCATATCGCCCGAGGGTTTTCTTTCGAACAGGGGCGGACAGTTTTTCATGTTCTTAAAGCTCCGCCATGGTTGCGGCTGGCCTCGCTCTTCTGGCTGGACACAGCGCTCATCCGCGGCGTTTGTAAAAACCTCAAGCCGGACCTGGTCCATGCCTGGGGAATGGAAAAAGGCGCCCCCATGATCGCGCACCGCTCAGGTTATCCCTATGTCATGACCGTCCAGGGGCTTTACGGCTGGTACAAAGAGCGAGTGCCTTTGACAGGTTACGACCGCTTCATCGAGCGCCTCGAGCGCCTTTGTCTGCGGCGCGCCCCGGTGGTCACAACTGAATCGAGTTTCGCGGTTCAATACCTGAAAAACCGCTATCCCAAACTGCGTGTCCAGCAGGCCGAGCATGCCCCCAACCGCTCGTTCTTTGCCGTGCGGCGCCGGCCGCAGCCCTCGCCCGTCCATTTCATTTACATCGGCACCATCGGCTTTCGCAAAGGCACCGACTTGTTGTTCAAAGCACTGGACGAGTTGGCGCCAACGATGCCTTTTAAACTCACATTCATCAGCAGCTCCACCCCGCACGAACTTCAGTCCTTTCAGGCGAGCATTTCTCCCGCCCTCCGGGAGCGGACTCAATTCAAACAATCCTTGCTTCCGGATGAACTGGCCAGGGAACTGGAAACCCCAACCATGCTGCTCTTGCCCACCCGGGCGGATACCAGCCCCAATGCGGTTAAAGAAGCCGTGGTCGCCGGTGTGCCGGTCATTGCCTCCAACATCGGCGGCATACCCGATTATGTGGTCCACGGCAAAAATGGGCTGTTGTTCCCGCCTGGCGACCTCCAAGGTTTCATTCAGACCCTCCAATCCGCCTGCGCCCATCCGTTATTCAGCCAGGGGCAAGTTGAATCGCAAACGCTGGCTCAAATGCGGGAGTATCTTTCACCTGAAAGAATGGCGAAGAACTTTTTGCAAGCCTACGAGCTGGCGCGGCACTGACGTTTAGACCATTCCCCATCTAAAAAAACCCCGTCAGGGTTTCAGAAATTAGCCCCGGGACCACAATTCGCGGCAGCGAACATCACCTCTCGGGCATCCATCTTGTGGCGCGCTTGGGAAGCGAAAGGACGCTTGGTGCCCGTCCGGAAGGACTCCGCCACCCGGGGTTACGTTCCGCACCCATCTAGTTTTTCAGCGACGCGGCTCTCATCAACCCCCAACCTCTTCTGTCCGCGTCGCTGAAAAACAATTTTAGCGAAGTTGACCTGCCTCAATCCTCTCGTTGCACCGATGAAACTTGGTATCCCCGCCAAATGGAACGGCTAACCCACGCCGAGCCACGAAGCCCACATTTTCTCTTCGCAGAACCGCTTGGAAATGCCAGCCTGGCGCCATGGCCACCGCCAGAGGCTGGAAAAAAGACGAGTTGCTCGTCGCATTGAATCTGTACCACAAACTAACGTTCGGGCAGCTTCATTCCCGAAATCCGGCCATTATTGCGCTGGCGGAAAAGCTGGGGCGCGGCGCCAACAGCCTCGCAATGAAGCTGTGCAATTTCGCGTCGCTGGATCCGGCCCTGAAACTGCGGGGCATCAAGGGCCTCGAGGGCGCCAGCGCACTGGATCGAACGGTGTGGAATGAGTTCCACGAGAACCTGGAGGAAGCGGTGCCGGCCAGCGAGGAGGCTTTGCGCAGGCTGTTCGGCGCGGACCAGGCCAGCGACCTGGAAGTCTTGCCGAAAGAAGGTGTGCGGTTGCGCAAGCGGCCAGCCGGACCGACCGAGGTTTTGGCCAGTGTGAAATTGCGCCGGGGTCAGGAGTACTTTCGTGAGGCCGTGCTCAACAACTTTGGCGGGCGTTGCGGCATCACCCGGTTGGCGGTCCGGGAGCTACTGATTGCCTCGCACATCCTGCCGTGGGGCCGCCATCCGGCCGAGCGACTGAACGTGCGCAATGGGATTTGCCTGTCACGCCTGCACGACGCGGCGTTTGACGCCGGCCTGATTTCCTTCGATGAAGACCTGCGGCTGCTGCTCTCGCCCAGGCTGAAATGCGAACTCTCGCACCGGGCTGCGGCCGAAAACTTCGGCGCCTATGCGGGGGAACAGCTCCATCTGCCTCACGATGCCGTTGTGCCGGAGCTTGAATTCATTGCGGAGCATCGCGTGAAAATCTTCCACAAATCGTGAGGGTTGTACCCCGGTGGACTTAACCCTCAGGAAACCCCGGATGCCCCTCAAATGTCACTGAGCTTGGTTTTCGGCGCAGCGCGACACTGGCCACAAGACGTCCGTGGTTGCGCTGTTGGCAATAACCAAATCTCAGGGATTGAATGTCAACGGCTCTTCTGCGAGATTTGACAAGCAGTGGATTTCAAAAGCAAACGAAAGGCGCATAAATGCCAGCAACAATTGTAGTTGGGGGACAGTACGGTTCGGAAGGCAAAGGTAAAGTTGTGGCTCTTTTGGCCAACTCCGCGGATCGTCCTTGGCTCGTCCGCTGCGGGGGGCCGAATTCCGGCCATACGGTAACAATCGATGGGAAAGATGTCATCATGCGCCAGGTTCCATCGTGTGCCAAACCCAATGGCGTTACATTCTGTATCGCCGCCGGTTGTGTCGTTGACGAGTCGTTGCTCCTCCGTGAACTCGAAATGCTCAAGATTGAACGCGGTAGCATCATCGTTGATCCGCGCGCTGTGTTCGTCACGGCTGAAGATCGTGATGCTGAATCTCGCGACCTCGGACACATAGGCAGCACGTGCTCCGGAACCGGGGCGGCACTTCAACGGCGCATGTCGCGACGTTTTGATATTCGCCTCGTCGCTGAATCTGAGGATCTTCGAGGGCGGTGCCGCATTGAAAGTGTCGCGCCGCTGCTCCACAGAGTCCATGACGATGGTGGCAATATCATCGTCGAAGGCACCCAAGGCTTCGGGCTCTCGTTGCTGCACGGACCTGATTACCCTTATGTTACTTCGCGCGACACCACCGCCGCTGGGTTTGCTGCAGAAGTGGGATTGTCCCCACGGCACGTTGAGAATATTATGATGGTTATACGGACCTTTCCGATCAGGGTGGGCGGGACAAGCGGCCCCTTTCCCAATGAGATTTCCTGGCAGGAGATTCAGACTGTATCCGGCGCGCCAGAGGTTCTTGCAGAATACACGTCTGTGACAAAGCGTTTGCGCCGGGTTGCGCGCTTTGATCTCGATGCGGTAAGGATCGCTTGTAGTTACAATCGCCCGACCGGGCTTGCTGTCATGGGGCTTGATCGTCTGGATTATGCAAATACCGGAGTGACTGAAAGCGCAAAACTTAGCGCTGCTGGACGCAAATTCCTGGATGCTCTTGAAATGAATACTGGTGTTCCAGTCCAGTTCATCGGAACCGGATTCGGCACGTTCGATGCGATCACCGTAACGACTACTTCCCGTCACACCGAAGCGGCACATGTCTGATCTCGATCTTGCGGATATCCGCCGCTTGCGTGAGAGCGCCTTGGCGCTTCTTTCGAATCAAGGTGATGATATTGCGGCGTTTC
The DNA here is from genome assembly GCA_035566895.1 of Binatia bacterium. GTDB lineage: Bacteria > Verrucomicrobiota > Verrucomicrobiia > Limisphaerales > UBA8199 > DATMQA01. The sequence continues at coordinate 21,176 of DATMQA010000187.1, read as the reverse complement.
TGCACCAGAAGGACAAGCTTACATTTCGACGTCGTCCAGAACAAAGGTCTGTCAACGCCGACGTCAAAGTGACGACCAGTTGTTCCTGCCTGATGTCGCTGACGCTTACCCGGCAATTCCCACGAGTGTATCCTGCCAAACCAAACGAGCGCGCGAGGCGCGCGTTCTTACGAATATTTCGAGCCAGTTGGAAGAGTGCGGGATTGGGTCTCAACAACGCCTTCTCTACTGTGCTGGTGATTCGCACCTTCGGAATGTTAGTCCAAACCGGAATTTTGGAGAAACGTTTCGGCTCGACTCAACTCCGTCGTTATAAACCCTTAGGGTCAGTAAACCTTCGCAGTATCGCACGATGGTTGGCAGCGGACATCAGCCGTTTCAAGATCAATAAGTACGAGCCGACCGCAGCATTGTTGTATTGGTTTGTCGACGGGATCACGCGCGGTGGCATCAGTATCGCGACGCGGCATTGGCGTTCCTTGTGCACTTGGGCTCGGAACGAGTTCAATCACCAGCGCTCCCTAGTCGTAGCTGGTCATGAAGCAGTGATGGACCCTATAGCGATGGCAATGTCCGCGTGCTTATGCGCAAGCCTCCGAAAAGTGGTCGATGGCGCGAAAGCCGAAGACCTCGCGAACTGTCTCCGGCTTCTGCCCTCGCGTATAGAATTGGAGCACAGCATTCTAACTCTTTTTGAGCATCAAGCTCCTTCCGGAATTTGGCGCAAGTATTTCCCGCTCTTCCACTACCCAAAGGCCGGTTCGAATTTCTGTTTTACTTTCGAAATGCTAGAGGCCGTGCTTGCTGAATTTGGAAATCCTGATTCTGAGCAAATGGACACCTCGGCGGTTTTGAAAGGCCTGTGTAGTGCCCTCGATTGGTGCCGAAAGAATCGCCTAACATTCAGTGCCGACGGAAAGCCATACAACGGCTGGAACTCGGGTGGTGAGCTCGACTCGCTGAACGATGAAAAGCCAGAATCGTGGGCAACGGCCGTTGTCCATATGTTTCTCTGGGAACTGCAGCATGTTTTGGCAGTCAAGGCTCAATTCGTGCTCCTGAAGCAGTACGGTGCGACGTCTGCTTCGTTGGACGGTTCTCTCTGGGACCGCCTGCTCGACATTGACGTCCACCTGCATGGCTTGAGCAGGACACGCGTGAAAACCGTTCTGGAAAGGCGTATTATCAGGCCAGCCGCTAAGTTCCAGGCCTTCTCACACCAGAAGATTGAGGGGCGTTTGTCGGCGCTTCTGTTTGGCCCGCCTGGGACGTCGAAGACGAGGTTAACGAGTGCACTCGCTGCGAAATTGGGCTGGCCGCTCGTACTCATCGATCCATCGCAATTCCTAAACAAGGGTATCGAGCAGATTTACAGCCGCGCAGAAGAAATATTTCGCGACCTGCGCGACCTGTCCGGAGTGGTCGTGCTCTTTGACGAAATGGACGCTTTGGTGCGAGCTCGCGGAGAAAAACAACCATTGGATATTACAAGCCGGTTTCTCACTACAAGCATGCTTCCTAAATTAGCGGGATTGCACGATCAGGGAACCCTGGTTTTTCTTTTCGCTACCAATTATCAGAAGGATTTCGACCCGGCCATAAAGCGTCCAGGGCGCTTTGATATTCTGCTTTGCGTAGGACCGCCGCCTTGGAGTGAAAAACTTCGTTGCATTGATAGATTTTTGCCGAAAAAGACACCGAGTAACGCGGTTAAGAGAATTCGGGGAAAGCTTACTCGCTTGGTGCAATCCTGTGACCCAGCGCAACGCGAGCTCCTCGATTTGTTTACCTTCCAAGAGACACAAACGTTTTTTGAAGGTATCACAAAGAATTCAGAGGCCGGAACAAAACGCATTTTAGGGTTAAAACCGGCCCAGTTCAAAGGACACCTCAAGCGCTTCGGCCTGTATATTACCCTTCGGCAAGATGGGGACTACTACGCCCAATTCGAGGAAGACAAAAAGGAGTCGCGCCTTCAATGACGTAGCAGGAGAACCGCGAACAGCGTATCATCCACCTGCCACCTCAATTCCTCAAGCGATCCCGAGTTTGGGATAATTGCGTCTGCCTGGCCCTGGATCGCCGAAGCCGTACGGTCCACCGGGCTGCCCGTTTTTAAGCGTTTTTCGCCCATCTTGCTTTTCTCATCCAGCCGTTGCCGGATGATCGAATCATTACACTCGACGAACCAAGTCAGGACGGGTCTGCCGCCAAGCGTGTCTCGGTTTACATCGATGATGTCGCGGATCGAATCAACAACCACAGGCGCTTTAATTCGTTGGACGGTACGAGTGAGCTTCTTCCGCAGCGGGACCTGTTTATAAACATCCAAGACGACCGCGCCGAACTCTCTCAAGTCCTTTTCCGTAATCGCGCCAGGATCTACCGATCGGTTAAAGAGCTTCTTTCCCGGGGCAGCGGTAATGTCGTCGATCAGAAGGTCACGAATCACGTTCCGAGTTCGAATCCACTCAAAGCCATAGAAGACGCTGAGATAACGCGCAACGACGGATTTGCCGACGCCCGTCTTGCCGGCCAGGCAAATTACTGGACTGTGCGTAAAAACCAGCGGACGAACCCGCGGGATGATCAGCTGTGCTTCGCTTTCGATCCCCATCGGCTCGAAAAGCCCCGATTCAAAGTACCGTCCCACAATCGCGGAGGTAATCGCGTCCATCTCATCATGTGACCGGGTGTTCAAACCGGGCCCCGTAAGTCCTAGACGGCGAAGACCTTCCCGCAGGAGTTCAAGGCTCTTTTGCTTACGGGGGATGCACAAGACATCCTGAGCTGCGCCAGGATAGGACTCAATGACACGCGGTGCCCGAGGAAACTGTTCGATTGCCCGCCTAAGGCGGATGCCTCGCAGCGTCAGCTTCTGCATGGAATCAATCAGTGCGGGATATGCAGCAATCCCCACACTCGCCAAATCGTGTTCCGCCACTCGGACAATTCCAGCTCTGGGATCGATCGAGCTGCCTCCGCCGGGCAAACCAAGCGGGGAGTCAATGCTGACGATCTTTGGCTTGTGCTTTTTGAGGTAATTCAGAATCTCGTCGTCGGAGGACAGGGAGCACGTTTGCACCTCGAAATCATTCAGGAGTGCTACACCCGTCGCTTTGTCGCCAGCGGTTAGATCGATTCCGACAATGCGCGAACCATCCGGGACGTTCTGCGGGGGTTGTATTCGCGCCTCAATGCATAGATGGCGTGCTGCGACCGTCTGAAACTGGAACTCGCATTGCAATGCCACTCGTGCCCTCGGCTCCAAATTCCTCCGCATTGCGCGACTGGCAGCGATCCAGCGCTGCAACTCGGAGTAACTAAAACGGTTCAGGACGACGGGGCTCGCTAGCCGCTTCAGGACCGCCTCTCCGAACCGCAAGTTGAGCAAATGAGAGCGAGCGTGTGCATCAGATCCCAGCGAAATCGCACAACCGGCACCAACAGCCCGCTCCAGGAGATGCGGCGGAAGGTCTAACCTCGAAGGGAAGCAGTTCATTTCCACGGCCACGCGCCACCTAGCACACGTCACGAAAACCTCGTCCCAATGAACCTCCGCCGGCGCCCGCACATAATCGGGCACTCCTGGCTTGCCGATCACCGCGGAGGTTGGGTGGGCAAGGACGTCCACGCGTCCAGACTCAATTGCCCTTAGCAGTCGATCTGTGTTCTCGCGGGGATCGTCAGTCCAACTCGAATGCACCGACCCTATCACGAGATCTGCAACGTCCAGGAGAGAGTGCGGCAGATCGAGTGTGCCATCCTTCAGAATGTCCACCTCGACCCCATGTAAGACGGGGCAGAGCGGGGCCGCCAGAGTCAGGGCGTTCGCCTGGCGCAGCCAGAGCGGCGGCGTCAAACCACCCTGCAGCTTGCACGAACGGCTGTGATCCGTGACGGCGAAGTAGCTCAATCCACTCGCCACCACGGCGGCGGCCATTGAGTTCACGGACGCGCTTCCGTCCGACCATGCGGTATGCAGGTGTAAATCAGAGATCAGTTCTGTACGGGCACAGATGCTTAGTGGATCAAGTGATTGCGCAAGCGCGAGAATGCTCTTGCTCTCAGGATCCTGGCGGTGCGACTGGAGAACAAAGCTCCATCCGAGTTGATGCTTAATGGTGACCCCCTCTCCATCCTGATGAGGGTCCCGGCGAAACAGCTTCTCTCGCTCGAGCGCCTTCTCGACGAGATCGTTAAGTGGGTCCCCAATGCTTGTGAGAACGCGCACCGTGCCGGTGACCGGTACGAATGGGTCTGAAATTCCAGGAACCCTCCACAGCGACGGCTGTCCAGCCTCGGCTTCGATTGCCCGTAGGAGTCGAAGGAGGGGCGGAATGATGTGCGCAGTCTGCCACGGACCGCTATGGTTGCCATTGTAAAGCTCAGTAATTCGATTACGCTGAAGACTGAGGTTTATGGCCGCCTGATTGAACCAATCCTCGCGCAGAAAATCAGACGACGCCGTTAGCGCAATTTGGCTTGGCCCCAGGCCTCGCACCGACCGTAAACGCAAGCAGCGGGCAAAACGTTCGTCGCGATAGTCCCGAAGCTCAGGAATCGTTCCCGTCTCTCTGATGCTCTCCAAGTACTCGCGAATTCGAGCCGAAGGAACATAATCGAGATCGCTATCGAGGGCACTTCCGTCTAGCCATCGGTCTACCGTGGTTGCGTACCCGTCCAAGCTGTATCCCGCTCGCCAAAGCGAGAACGTGCGGTACTTTGGAACTTCCATGCCTCTTGCGAGCGCATCCACCTCAAGCAAAAACGCCAGATCATATAGAGGTTGAACGTATTCAAAATCCCGGATGCGAAAATAACCCCTTGCCTCCAGGTCCAGCGAAACATCTTCGCCTGGTTCTGCCCCGGGGATTTGCTTGGAACGGTTGCTCGCTATTCGGGTCACGGGGATTTAAGTTTATCCTCTACTGCGAGGGAGAGTTTTTGGAACAGCGCCGGAACGCGAACAAAGTCCCACTCGTCCATGAGGATTTTAAGCTTACGGCCTTTGTACTTCTCAAAAAACTCTTCATACACCGCATTCAGTCTGATATAATAATCTGGATCAATTTTCATTTCATAATCACGTTGCCTCTTGCGAATGCGCTCGATCAAGAGCGCCGTACTTGCGGATAGGCAGATCATCAGTGTCGGGTGTGCCACGTGTTCTGTTAACACGTCGTGCAAGTTCTCAAAGATTTGGTGGACGCGCGAATCCTCAAGATTCAGCTTTGCATAAAGAAGGTCTTTTCCAAGGTGGAAATCCGAGATGATCTCTGACCTGGAAATCGCGTCACGATGCCTTTTTAGCTGATGGAAGTGCAAGAGGAGGAAGGTGAATTCAGTCTCTGTCGCGTAGCCATTGGGATCTCCGTAAAATGCGGATAGAAATGGGTTGGTCTCAAAAACTTCCAAGAGCGCTTCACTTCTGCGCTCGACAGCCAACCCTTTGGCAACGGTTGATTTGCCTGCACCTATGCAGCCTTCAACGGCAATTAACATGGCTTTATTTCAGCTTGTTTTCGGGGTTAACAGAACAGGAAGAATGCATGAAATACACCCAGCTTCCGTCCAGATTTGGTCCGGTGGTGAAAACTCAGATAAGTGCTGGGCGGCCCCTTGGGAAACGAAGACAGATTCCAGATTTCCCCTCGCGACCCTTTCTCCAAGCTGGCTTCCTCTGCTAAACTATTCTCCAGTTTTTCGACCCAATGAGCGATTGAGTCAGACTGCACGTACCCTAGCATTCCGGCTGCATCATCGTATTTGGCGTAGTACTCCGCAACAAATGCCCCAAGCCCCTCTTCATCTGTGTACTCCGTGATCGACCCGCTCCGGTAGAGGCGCTTCGCTTCGATGCAGAATCGCGTGTTCGGCACCCGCGCTTTGCCGACCAAGCGAATATCCAATTTCGGCCGTCGCTTCCCACGGCGGACTTTGCCTGTTTCAGGGTTCACCACGTCGTTGACAGGATCTTGGTCATGCACCGAGTATCGTGACATCCATTGTTCGCTGGGCTGCTCTTCGGTGAGCACCTTCATGCGTTTGCATAATTCCCCAGTGATGTCGTCTTCCTCCGCCTTCGTGTATGCCGTTGGTATCAAAGACTCGTAGCCGAGTTGCAGCAGGCGATGAACATGCCGCAGAAAGGTGGCGCGATAAGCGTCGCGATTGCTGCTCTGACCGCTCAACTGGATGTTTGCCGAGGCCACGTTACTGTTCGCCCCCCAGGGTTTCAGCAATGAGGTCGCTGGCATCCATCATTGCGGCGCTTTCCGTCCAGTGGAAGCGCTGCAATGGTTTGAAGAGGTAGGTTTGATGACCGCGATAGATACGCAGATTGCGATTGAAATACACCCATTGGGCTTTCTCCTCCAAAAGTTCCTTCCGCTTGGTATGAAGTCGTTTTGCTTCCTCGTTCGACGCCCGGAGCAACTCCACTTTGCGAGCCGCTTCGTGATCGCGTGTGAAATCTACCTCGACCATTGCCGAATCATGGTCATGCACCACAGTGATCCGATGCTGGCGGTCGGAGTCATCACCAACGAAATCATCGAGTTCCTGCTTGAGCCGGCGAGCGTAGTCACGCAATTCCGACTTTTCAGGAGTGCGCATCGCCTCATATCCACGCTTGCCATCATTGAGTTCAAAGCGAACACGGACAAGGTCATGAACCAGCGCTCGCTCGCGGGCATCAAGGCCGAGCACCTGCGCCGTCATGTCATTCAGCTCTTTCAGAAGCGGTTTCGCCTTGCTTTCGGCCTCCACGTCAAAGTTGAACTTGCTTTGGCCTGATTCCTTTTTCTCCATTTGGAGGGGACGTGGCGGACATTTCGTCAACTTCGCATGGAGGCCAGCCCAGTCCTTGAGGTCGGACCGGGAAAGAGTCATCAGGGGGACTGGTAACTGACGAAGGGCTTCCAATGTAGCGACGGCTCGCTGCACGCCAAAATGTGTCGAGCGCAAAAACTGGTGGTAAAAGGCGAAGTCAGAACTCAAAATTAATGAAAGCGCCTTGAGGAGAATCCTATCTTTGGTAGGGCTCACGATTCCAACCTGGCGCGCTGGCACAATAGTATAGTCATCCGAAAAAATGGCGAAACTGCGGGCCGCACTGACCAACACATGCGGTGGTTCGCACACTCTCAATCCAATTTTCCCGTGGATTAGACACACCCACCGAAGCTCATTGGGTGTCAAGGCAGCTTGAGGCACTGAAAAAAGATCCCGCAAGCCTTTCAAGGCGTTCACATTCAACTTTGGTTTTCCAACCAAATCATCCATGCGTTCAAATTGTTGCTTAGCAGCCTCGTCTTCAGTGAAATCGTTGTCGTCGGCGTCCTCATCCTCCTCGTTTGCTGCTCCCCGCTTCGGGTATTTTCTGAGTTCCGGGCCTTGGGACACTTGGATGACATTGGCTTCTTCCAGCTTACGGATCGAATCCCATTTTTTTTCCAACCGCCGAATAAGCCGCTCATCCCACGGGGTGCCCCACATCGCAAGCTTCCAGGGCAACGCGCTTCCATTAGCCAATTCGCCCAACTCGATCGTCCTGACCTCACTCCCGTTGACGACGAGGCTCCATAGCTTCTTTCGCTCACCAGACTCCAACGGACGAGTAGCCTCTTGATTCACCACGAAAGGCGAGTAGGTCGTGATCGGTTCATCAGGGCTCGGCGTTCCTCCATCAGATCGCAGCCGATAGAAGAGGGCTGCTGCTGGTACGCGGGAACGCCCATCGAACAGCACCTCTGCTAGATTTGCAAAGTTTGCGACAGCACGGACTTGAAAATGTCGGAAAAACTTCTTCCGAAACTCCTGAGATGGCTCCTCGAATAAACCCATCGCTGGAACGAGCAGCACGCATTCACCATTTTTTGCCAAATAACGCGGCGCTTCCCATGCGAAAGCCTGCGCCACTTGGTACATGCCGACCGGTGACTTTGCTGCATTGGTTTTCATCCAGTCCCAGGCGGGCTGGTCATGGCCATCGTGCTTCTTCGCCCTGAGTTGCTTCCACGGCGGGTTGCCCACAATCCAATCGAATCCGTCATCCGCAACGCCACGCAGCTTTGGCTCCGCCTCAAAGAAGTTACCCTCAAAAAGATTTGGTTTGTCTGGCGCCTCCGGATTAAGCAACGACGGCAGCTTGAAACTGCTGTTTCTTCCCGTGAGGTCCGGCGGGTTTATGTAGTCGAGCAGCGTAAGAAGCAAGCTCAACTGTGTCACTTGGCACGCATCGCCGTCCACATCCATGCCAAAAATGCTCGTCTGCAGAAGCCGCCTCAGATCCGTTGGCTTCGGGGGCACACGACCGTCCATCGGATGGGTGGTCTCGATCAACCGCCGGTAGGCTTGAACAAGGAATGCGCCCGACCCGCACGAGGGGTCCCAGACTTTCATGCCCTCTGTCAGAGGAAGCCGGTCCTGCAATTCCGCGAGCATGAAATTCACAAGGGGCAGCGGCGTATAATAGGCACCAGCAGCACGCCCCTTCGTCTTTTTCCTTTTCGCCGGCTTCTTGTCCACATCGGCCTCAGCGTGCAGAAACTGCTCGTAAATGAGAGACAGAGTTTCAATCGGGATGTATGAGAAATCGTAGGCTTTAAAGTTTAACTGAGGTTGCCAGTGCGTGTCTTTAACTTCCTCGCCAGCAAAGACCGCTGCGACTCGCTTCACGTGCTCGCTGGCCGGAGCGTTCGGGCCGCTAAAAGAAAGCGGGAAAATTTCGCCGTTAAGCCAATTCTCCAGCTCTTCCGTAAGCTTCTCTAAGGCGGCTTTTGTTGCCGTGGCGCCAAAAACCTCTGAATCCTTAATTCCCCACATGCCGGTGAGCCGATCATCCGACAGAATGCCGCGGTCGCGCAGGTAGTGTAGGTAAACGTATTTCCCGATGAGAGCATGCGAGACTTCTTTCTTCAAACGGCCAGTTCCACGCAGCCATGTATCGAGGCCTCGCAAATCCTTGAGCAGTTGGTGATACACCCGGCGACTGGGGTCAACCTGTAATCGCTCGTTCTGCCAGATATTCCCTTCATCAATGGCCTTGGCGTTGAAGAGGCTGATGACGGATTGGACGTGCTCAAAATCTGTCAGCGCTTGTAACACACCGCGCTGCGGATCCGTTCTCCCCTTCGCGTTGTAATGGAAGCCGGCATACACTCGAATGCCTTTTGGATCGTGAACGACAACATACGGCACCACGTCCTGATTCCAGACCAAGCGATGGAGTTCGAGGGCGGCGTGTTCGTCGTCGGCTTTACACACATAGACGATCGGGACGAACCGCTCCGGCGTAAAACTCGTGTCGCGCAGCCCGTAAACACCCTCAACTCGCCAGCGCTTGGCATCTTCAGCCTTGTCCTCACCACGCCGGAAAATATGGCCGTATCCTGGTTCTGACTCGAAACGCCCGTCCCCGCGCCGCAAAAAATACGGCGAGCCCTTATACCCCAGGGCCGAGATGAGTTGATCGAGCGTCACGGTGGAGAGAGACTACTACTGAGGATGGAAACTGTGTAGTCCAAAAAAATAGGTCAAACAGTAGTTTCGCCCCCGCAGGGTGCAGCGAGCTTCAGCCGTTGGGAAAAGGGAACGTGGCGCACTCCATCACTCAGGAAAAAGCTGAAGGGCTGAAACGCTGAAACGCTGAAATCCTTTTTGGCGGTGTCAGTGGCGGCTCGAGCAACGGCCGGAGTTTCTGAAAGATGTCCCGCAGCGCGGCGTCGTGGAGCAGCAGACCTTTGTCAATTTCGGCCAGGCGGTCGAATGCTGGATTGCTGGATCGCTGGATGGTGGATTGATGGAGCCCAACCGGAAATGTTCCGTTCAGCGGAGCGAGGGAGGGGCGAGAATTGTTTTTCAGCGACGCAGACAGTGGAGGTTTGGGGTTGATGAGAGCCGCGTCGCTGAAAAGTTGAGGTGGGGGGAACGTAAGCCCCGGGTGGCGGACATTCGGAAGTGACGAGTGACGAGTGGCGAGTGGCGAGTGACGGTCCAAAGCCCAAGGCCAAAAGTCCAAACGGGAAGTGGATAGTTGAAAGTTGAAGGTGCATTGGCGAGCAGCCGGCTCATTACGAAGCGCCACCCTCGCCGCCTGGATACGAAACGTAGAGACGCCAGTCCATAGGACAGGCCACAACATCTATATCCGTCCGTATTTACCGAGCCGTGCCGCTGCGCACATTCAAAACCCGCCGTATTTACCGGGCTCTGACGACTTTCAGATTCATGAGCCACCCCATTTACCGGGTTCTGATGCCTCGGACTTCCAAGATCCACCGTATTTACTGGGTCCTGACGGATTGCAGATTCACAATCGCCCGTGTTTACCGGGTCCTGACGGATGCTGACGGATGCTGACGGATAACCTGACGGATTAAAAGCCAAGAATCGCCCGTGTTTACCGATGTCCTGACGACCTGACGGATCAAAGGGGGGGTACTATATGCATATTATCCACTCCTCCTTTTCCTCGTAATCCTAATCGTAATCTTAATCGTAATCCTAATCCTAATCTTTCCCTCGCCGTTACGGCCGCACTCACCGGGCCCTGATGCATCGGACATTCAAAAGCGCCCGTGTTTACCGAGCTTGTAACGACTTGCAGATTCAAGATCTCTCGTGTTTACCGAGGTTGTAACGACCGTAACGACCTGTTACGGATGATGTAACGGATAGAAAACGCAAAAATCACCCGTGTTTACCGAGGTTGTAACGACGTAACGGATCAAAGGGGGGGTACTATATGCATATATGTCCTTCTCCTCCTCGTCCTTGTCCTCATCAGTCCCCCACTGCCACTAACTGCCACTAACGGCGACCAATCCTGCGGTAGGTGGTAGTCGCCGTACGGTAGGTGGTGGTAGGTCCTGGTAGGTCCTGGTAGGCGCTTAAAGGTAAGCTCCATCTAACCCCGCCAAACCGCGACACGAAATGAACTTCCGCGCCTATCTGCGCATTCAGGGAGCCGGAGAACCGCATCTGAGTAAATCTGACTACGTCTGACCAAATCTGAGTAATTTTTTACTCCTTCAGGAACACCACCCAAATCCGCCAGCCGCAGATGAAGCGCCCTCTTTCCTTCTTTCCTTCAATCGAAACTCAAAAATCAAGAATCCCAGGTGGTACGCCTAACACCTCGGTAAATACGAGCTTGGCACGACTCCGGCACGGCTGTGGCACGACTAGAAAATCAAAAAACCTCGGTAAACAGCGGCTTGGCACGACTGGCACGGCTTAATTTACATACGTGTGACTGCGCCCTTGACCAACGCCAATCAACTATCCACCACCAACTATCAACTTCCCGTTTGGTCACAACCGGTGCGGATTACTCAGGATAAATCCTCCCACCGGTGCGGATTACTCAGGATTACTCAGGATCCACCAGCCAAAAATCCGAACCAATCCACACCAATCCGAACCAATCCGAACCAATCCACACCGAAATTGCCTTTCTCGCTCACGCCTGGCTCTTCCCTTTCGTGGTTTCTAATAGCCGCCCGTACTCCGCCAGCAACCGCTCGCCGTAATCCTGCCAGGTATTGCCCACGGACGCCTTTTGGTAAGCCGCCTCGCCCATGCGCCGATTCAGCTCCGGGTCCAATGCCACCTTGAGCATCGCCTCGGCAATCTGTTGCGGGTCGCGGCCGCGCACGATCAAACCTTCCTTCCCATCCTCGACCAGCGTCGTCGCTCCTCCCTCATGAGTCCCAATTACCGGCAGGCCGGACGCCAAAGCTTCGACTTGTGCGCGCGCAATACCTTCCTCTTGCGAGGGAAAAACAAACGCCGTGCAGGTCCGCAATAACGCCGCCACTTCCGGTTGCGGCAGCCAGGCGTGGTGCGTAAACGCGCCGTTCCATTTCGGCCGCTCCTTGCGGAAATCGCATTTGTAGGGGCCTACACAGATTAGCTCCGCTTCCGGCAGCTTGCGTTTGACCAGCTCATACGCGCGGAACAGGTATTGGTGCCCCTTCCTCAAAGAAATCGTGCCGACACAGATGAACCGCGGCTTGGACGGCACTGCCTCCCGTTTTTTGAACAGCGAGGTATCCACCCCCATCGGGTTAATCATTACCTTGGCCTCAGGAATCCCGTTCAGCAGCATCGATTCCTTGCAGAACCGCGATTGAACGATAATCAGGTCAGCCTGTTCCAACTCGCGGTTCATTCGCCCGAACATCCAGCGCGGGATCGGAACTTTTTCGCCGGGACACCACAGATCGCATTCGCGCTGCCAAAAACCATGATAAGTCGTGGGATGGCTGTTGGGGCAATCCAGCACCTTGAGCGCGCCTGTTTCCTGCGCCCGCGCGAAAAGCGCGCTGGCAAATCCCATCAAACCGTGCGCGACATCGAATTTGGGACAGTCGGGCGAGCGCAGCCTCCCGCGCAACCACCACTCGTATAAGCCGGCGAACCAATAAGTCGCGCGTTCGTCCCAGACTTGTGGCGCGCAATGGTAGAACCATTTCATCGCCAGGTGATACGGCCAGCAGCGCCGATATTGGTTTGCCGCAATCTCCAGCGAATTCTTGTCGGCCATCCAGAAACCGGCCAGCGCGCCCTGTTGCGCGAACGCTCTGGCGGTTTGCTCCAGGTGCCAATTGCGCGTCGTGGTAACGAGGACTTGCATCGGCCCGGAGTTTGTAATAGCGAAACACAGTGACTCAAGAGATTTCGAGACCCCACCGGATCGCTCTCGTCACGGGTGTCTTGGACCTCGGCGGCACGACCACTTTTCTCTGTAATTTCGCCGGCGAGCTGCTTCGTCGAGGTATCCCCACCCAGGTCTTCAGCTTCGAACAGGACAATCCGCTGGCGCTGGATTTCAACCGGTTAAAAATTCCGCTCTTCACCACCGACCATCGGCGTCTCATTTACGAGGACCGTCTGGTGCTATTGTTGCGCGAGTTGGCCCGATTTCAACCTACCGTCGTCATCGCGAATCTCTCGGCGACTTCCTTCGAGGTGCTGCGCTATGTGCCGCCGGGCGTTTTCCGCATCGGCACCGCCCAATCCCACGATCGCGGCACGTATAAACTCATCGGCTTTTACGCGCCGCATGTGGACCTGATGGCGGCCGTCTCCAAAACCATCCAGCAGACCGTTCAATCCATGCCCGAGTTTGGGCGGGTTGCCGTCCGCTATTTGCCCCTGGGAGTGCCCATTCCAGAGCAAATCGTCCCCAGGTCAGCGGACGACACTGCTCCCCTGCGCCTTCTTTACCTGGGCCGGTTGCAGCGGGAACAGAAGCGCGTGCAGCTCTTCCCGGAGATTCTTCAGGCCCTCCAGGCCGCCGGCATCCCGTTCCACTGGACCATTGCCGGCGCCGGTCCCGAAGAGGAATGGTTGAAGAGCGCAATGAAAACTTCTTCCCCGGCCCAGAGTGTTTCGTTTCCAGGCCGGGTCCTCTATGCCGATGTGCCGCAGTTATTGGCGGCTCACGACGTGTTCCTGCTCGCCTCCTCTTACGAAGGATTGCCGCTCAGCCTGGTCGAAGCCATGGGCTGCGGCCTGGTGCCCGTCGTCAGCGATTTGCCCTCTGGCGTCCGCGAATTGGTTGATGACACCACCGGCAAACGGGTCCCTCCGAACGACACCCGCGGCTATGCCGAAGCCGTTATCTGGCTCCACCGGCATCGCCCGGACCTGCGGCGCTTCGCCCAAAACGCGCGCGAAAAAGTCCGCGCCGAATTCTCCGTGCCCGCCATGACCGACCGTTGGCTGGGCGCGCTGCCGCCGCCTCCCACTAAGCCTCTCACCTGGCCTCAACGCTGGACTCCCAAACCGATTCTCGAGTCGCCTAATCAATGGTGGTTCTCACCTCCGTTGCGGCTCCTCCGGCGAATTCTCGTTCGGTTCAGGATTTGAAAAGACCGTGCGCATGTTATCAGATACCGACAAGCAAACAGCAACTCCGCCACACCGCCACCATTGGCCCTGGTTCGTGTTGGGGGCTGTCGCCCTGGCGATTATCCTGGCCGTCCTCTGGATGACTCGGGAAATCGAACGCACCCGTCGCCTGCGCGAGTTCAATGCGCCTTCTCTCAAACCGAATTGAGGCGCATTGAACATTGAACTCCACGCTACGCCTTGCAAATCGCCCAACCTGGGGTACGTACCCTATAGAAACGTAACCAGATTAGGCAAAGGTGGGGGGAGACAGAATTCTCACTCACACTCTTGCGTGCATAGAGCAATGAGCCGGTCCCGAGCTTTTAAACCCACCGCCGACGCTAAACAGGAGGAGACCCTGCGCCGTCAGGCCCTCCTGCTGGAGTTAAGCCCTGTCCTGATGCGAGATCCTCAGGGCAAAATTGTTTACTGGAATCGCTCCGCTGAGCTCATGTACGGCTTCACCAGGGAGCAAGCCTTGGGGCGGCTCGGCCATGAACTTCTCCAAACTCTGTTCCCTGAGCCGCTCGAAAAGATCTTCGCTTTGCTCCGCACCGGCCGGCAATGGCGGGGAGAATGCACTCACGTCCGGAGCGACGGCGCCAGCATCACCGTCGCTTGCGAATGGATTCCCTACCTGGACAACGGTGGAAAACTGGAGGCCATCGTCGAGGTCAATACCGAGATCACCCAGCGCAAGCAGGCGGAACAGGAGTTGGCCAATACCACCGCGCGCCTCAACGCCATCATTGGCTCAGCCATGGACGCGATCATCTCGATCGATGGCTCCCAGCGCGTCGTCCTGTTCAATCCCGCCGCCGAGAAAATGTTTGGCGTCCGCACCAACGAAGCCCTCGGTCACAACATCGGGCAGTTTATCCCTCAGCGCTTGCACCACCAGCATACCCGGCATGTCGAGCAGTTCAGCCGCACCGGCGTGAGCACCCGGCGCATGGGAGCCTTGGGTGCCATCAGCGGCTTGCGGGCTAACGGCGAGGAGTTTCCCATCGAAGCCTCCATTTCCCAGGTGGAGGTCGGCGGCGAAAAACTCTTCACCGTGATTCTGCGCGACATCACGCAGCGCCGCGAGACCGAAGCGGCCCGCGACCGGTTGGCGGCTATCGTGGAGTCTTCCGATGACGCTATTATCAGCAAGGACCTCACCGGCCTCATTACCACCTGGAATGCGGGAGCTCAACGCCTCTATGGCTATCACCCGGAGGAAATCATCGGCCAGCCTGTGGCGCGCCTCATCCCTCCCGAACGCCTCGCCGAGGAGGAGCGGATTCTGGAACGTTTGTGCCGCGGCGAGCGCATCGAACATTACGAAAGCGTTCGCGTAACCAAAGATGGCCACCATATCGATGTGTCGCTGACTTTTTCGCCGATTCGCGATGCGGACGGCAAAGTCGTCGGTGTCTCCAAGAACGCTCGGGATATTACCGCGCGAAAGCGCACGGAAACCGCGCTGCTTCAGGCGCAGGCCGCTTTGGCGGCTCACGCCGTCAATCTCAAAAACGAAGTCGCGCGACGCACAGCTCAACTGCGCGAGACCATTTCCGAACTGGAAGCCTTTTCCTACAGCCTTTCCCACGACATGCGCGCTCCGTTGCGCGCCATTAGTACTCTCACCAATATCGTCTTGGAAGACCACAGTGCCGTCCTGCCTGCCGAGGCCAGCGATCTGCTCAATAAAGTCGTCGCCGCCGCCTCGCGCATGGACCGCCTGATGCAGGACGTGTTGGCTTTCAGCCGCATCTCTCGCCAGCACCTTGAATTCAATCCCGTCGATGTTCGAAAGCTGCTCCGGGAGCTGATCGCCGAGCGTCCGGAACTCCAGCAGCCCCGTGCCGAGATCACGCTCGCCGACCCGCTGCTGCCGATGCTCGGCCACGAAGCCTCGCTGACCCAGTGCCTCACCAATCTCTTGAGCAACGCCATCAAGTTCGTGGGCCCCGGCATCAAACCCCGCATCCGAATCTGGACTGAGCAAGTCCAAAGCTCAAAACCAGAAGTCCAGACCCACGAGCCCTCGACAGCCTTCGACGTTCCACATTCCCAGGAGCCCTCCGGCCCCTCACTCGCCACCCGTCACACGTCACCTGCTGTCCGCCTTTGGGTCGAAGACAATGGTATCGGAATTTCACCTGAAGCACAGAAGAAGGTCTTCGAGCTTTTTACTCGTCTCAGCAGCGACTACGAAGGCACGGGCCTCGGGCTGGCGATCATCAAGAAGGCCGCCGAGCGCATGGGCGGCCGCGCCGGCGTGGACTCAGAGCCCGGTAAGGGCAGCCGCTTCTGGCTCGAATTGCCCGGAGCGTAACCCTATCTGGTCTCCGACCAGATCAGCCACGGCGCCGAAGGTTGGCTTTGCGGCCGCTCCGCGCCGTGGCGCTCCAGTTCGTCCCGCAATTCCCACCAAAGCCGCTCCGGGTCTTTGGACCACAACAGCACCCAAAAACCGCCCTGCCCATCTTTCGGGCCGCTGCGCCATTCATAATCCATGCCTCCAAACCAGGTGAGCCGCTTGAGGAACTTCTCGCAAAAAGCCGTTTCCAGCCAGGTGAAATCCTCTTGGTCCGGCGTCCAGTCCCCCGTCTGGCGCTGCTGGGCGCGCCGTTGCTCGCGCAGCGTTCGCCATTGTCCTTGACCATGGCATAGCTCGATGCAATGACGCACAAAATCGCGCCCTTCGACTGCCAGCGCCAGGTGCGCGCAACCCTTCGCCGCGGGCCCTTTGCAAAACGGACAATGTCTTTCATCGATCATACTCTTACGCCTTCGGATTGCTTCTGTTTTCCGTATCCTCCGAGCGGCATCGCCGTCAAGCAAATCCGTGAAGTGAATGCAGAGTACGCAACATCCACATCCCGCCACCTGATGGATCAAATGTGAAACGTGGAAGCGGGGTTCACTATTCACGCATCACGTTTCACGTCTCACCCATGCGGATGCCGATGCAGCAAACTATGCGGCTTTTCCAGGCCATGCGCCAGCATCAACGTCTCATTGGAAAGCAACGGCACTGTCTGTCCTTCGGCCACCAGCTTTCCCTCATCCAGAATCAGCACCCGCGAGCACAGGTCCACCACCAGTTCCAGGTCGTGGGTAGCGATGATTTTGGCGCCGGGCAGCGACTGCAGCAGATGCTTGAATTCCCGCCGGCCACGCGGATCAAGGTCGCTGGTGGGCTCATCGAGCACCAGGACCGTCGGTTGGCAGGCCAGCACGCCGGCCAGGCAGACTCTCCGTTTCTCGCCGTGGCTGAGCCGGTGCGGTTCCCGGTCTTCGAACCCGCGCAACCCGACCAGTCCCAACGATTGTTCCACTAACTCGCGTAGCGGCAGTCCATCGCGGCCCATTTGCCGTGGACCAAACGAGACATCCTCAAAAACCGTCGCCGAGATTAGCTGGTCGTCCGGGTCTTGAAACAGAAGTCCCACTCGTTGGCGGACAGTGTCGAGCGTTTTGGCCGTGAGCGGTTGCCCGGCTATCCAGATATTCGGTTCGCGCGGCGGATGCTCGGGTAAAAGACCGTTGAGGTGTAGCAGCAGTGTCGATTTTCCCGCGCCATTCGGGCCGAGCACCGCGATGCATTCGTTTTCGGCCACCGTGAAGGAAAGCCGGTCCAGCGCCAGCCCCGACGGCATCTGGGGATACCCATAGGAAAGCTGGCGAACTTCGACAGCCGTGCTCATTTCCAGCCCCGGGAGCACATCGCCAGGTAAATCCGCTCCGCCCGTTCGGCGCTGCGAACAAATAGCTGGCCGATGATCGTCGTCAGATTGTGCCAGGCCAGGCGGTTCCGCCGGCGGAAAGTCCGGCTGGCGCGCGCCCGTTGCATGCGCCGGGACTCCTCCGCCAGCACAGGCAGGTAACGATACATTAGCGCCAGCGTGGTCAGCATCACCGATGGCAGGCGCAACCGGCGCAGTTCCTCCAGGATCTCATGAAAGGGTGTCGTCCAGGTCAGCAACAGCATGGTAAAAATGCAAAGATTGCTCTTGGCCAGCGCCGAAAAGAAAACCGGAGCTGCGGACGGCGTCACCAGGGAAAGCAGCGCTATGCCCAGAATGAAAACCTCAACCACCACCAGCCGCCGCAGCGTGTAGCCCAGCGGCATCCGGCTCAACGGCCATAGCACCATCAAGGCGATTGTCGGCAGCAGATACAGCGCGCCTATTCGCCGGGGCAGCAGCGCCGTACCGGTGATAATCACCAGCGCCCCGACAAGCTTGAGACGCGGCCAGGCCCCGGACACGAGGGTGCGCCGCCGAGCTTCAAGTTTCTGAACGTGCATCCTTCTTGGGCGTTCCCAGTACCGGCACCAGCGCGCGGGCCAGGGCGTAGGCCGCGACAAACGCCAGCACCGTCCCGATCACGCCCGCAATCCCGGTCGCCGCAGTGGCCGAACCGATAAACGGCAACTGGTAATCCGCCAGCGGAGCCGGCAGCGGCCCAGGAACCGCTTTGCTCGCGAATCCCATGGCTCGAGCCACTCCTTCCAACCCATCCGGCCACGCGCAGGCAAACGGCGCAACAAAAACCGCCAACCCCAACGCCAGGAGCAAACCATATCCCATGAAACCCACCCCGGCCGCCAGCCCTTGTTCTCGGGCGCCGGCCACCAGTTGCGGTCGGGTTCGGAGCACGGCCATCACCACCAAACCCGTCGCCAGCCCCTCACCCACCCCGATAATCATGTGGACGTTTGCCATCGCTGGGAACGCCAGGGACCACGGCACGGTTTTTGAAAGCGCTAGCTGTCCCGCGCAGGAAATCGACGCCAGCACCGTTCCAAACCAACCGGCGAACGCCGCCGCAAAAACCGTTGCCCGGCTTTCCTCCATCCGGATCAAACTCCTCGTAGCCCGGAAAACAAAATAGCCGCTGCACACGTTGACAATGCCCATATTGAACACGTTGGCTCCTAGCGCCATTAAGCCCCCATCGGCAAACATCAGGCATTGCACCATCAGCACACAGGTCATCACCAGCACCGCCGCGCTGGGGCCCAGCAACACCGCGGTCAGAACTCCTCCCACCAAGTGGCCGGAGGTGCCCCATGCGACCGGAAAATTGAGCATTTGTGCCGCAAAGACGAAGGCCGCGGCCAGACCCAGCATTGGCATTTGCCGCGGTTCCAGTGAGTTGCGGACCTGGCGCAAGGCAATACCGACGCCGCCTGCGGCCGCTCCTGTGGCCAGCAACGCGGTTCTGGCGTCTAAAAAACCGTCCGGCAAATGCATGGTTCGAGCCTGCGCCTTCCTGGCCCAGGTCCTTTTAGAGTAACCGTCTCGGGAATGTCACGCAACCGCGCAGTTTGGTGAGCCTTGCCCCTCCTCACTGCGTCAATCTGCGTTATCTGCCGGGCAAGTCGAAATCTTCTCTCCCTCACGACTTCCGCAGCCGGTAAAATTGCGTGCCGGACGGCGGGCTGACGATGATCAACTTGTTTGTGCCGTTCGTACTGACGGTTTGGCTCGGCGAAATCCAATTAGTCGTGCCCAGGTTGGTGTTCTGCAATAGGCTCCAGCCCAGGGGAATCGATTGCCACCAAACTACGATTGTGTTGGTCATCGTTCGGAATACGCCCAACGGGGGGACCGTATCATTCAGACTGAAATCATAACGCACGATGTCGCCCGCCAGAACCGTGGCATTGCTGATGGTCTGCGGAACTGTCCCGGTTTTACTCGCGGTGGTCGAATGCACCGTGCCGGCGGCCGTCGCCGGAATAAGGGTGGCAACATAATACCCGTTCCCATCGGTCTTGACCGTCGGCCCGCCTGTCACTGTTACGGTGGCGTCATCGACGTAAAGCCCCGTGTTGGCGTCCTTCACCCGGCCCCACATGATGCCTTCGGTGGCGGTGGCCGGATTGCGCCAGGGCATCGTGGGAACCGTCGCTGCGTTGGTATAGAGATTTGCAGCGACGTAACTCCACCAGTCGCTGGGAGTGGCGGAAGAATTTGGGACAGCGTAAGAATAGGTGACGCCACCGTTGAAGCCGGCATTATAGGCATATTGAAGCTCTGAAACAATAGTGGCATCTGTGTTGAGGTAGGCGCCAAGACCCATGTAGATGTGCCGGTTGTAACGCCAGCAAGGGTAGATCCGGTCACACCAGGAGTTAAACGTGCTGCTGCTGTACGCCATAGGAATAGCGGCATCGAGCCACCCATTTTGCAGCATCGTCGCCCAGTCCGAGTAATACGTGAAAGCAGATGAAGTGGTGAAATTGCAACTGGAAGGCACTGGGCTGTATGCCATCACCGCCGCCGTGTGCCGCAGCGGCTGGCGTGGGTTGGTCTTAATCGACTGTATCTCAGCCTGGCAACGTGCCATTAGCTCGTTTTTGAAACGCCGGCGATAGTTGCCGTAAGCCGTGTCGGTCGCGCTGGGCGTGCCCACATAACCGGTGTTGATTCGATACCGAGCCAGCCCGGAGCGCGCATAATTCGTCTGGCTGTAGGCGGGAAATCCCATCCCCGCGGTGTACCCGGTTCCATTGATCTCATCATCCCAGTTGATGCCGTCGATTTGGTAGTTCGTCACCAGTTCCCGAACGATGCTGACAATGTACTCCTGCGCATCGGGCGAACCCATGTCCAGCGCGCAAACGCTCGTATCGACCGGCACGACCGCATTTCCTTCGCTGTTGGCTTGCGGAACCATCATCCACTGCGGGTTGGCGGTCAGCGTCGCGTTCCCCGTCGGCGGCCAACTCGTGGACACTCGATACATCGCGCCCCCGCTTCCCCCCAGCCAGGCGTGGACCTGTATTCCGTTGGCGTGCGCTTGCGTACAGAGGTAAGCCAGCGGATCGAACCCGGAAGTGACATAGGCGGAGCGGGGAAGGATGCTCGATTTCCAGTAGGCGCCATGCGAGGCCGTAGCCGTGTCCATGTAAGCGAGCACTTGGACGACGACCGCGTTGTAGTGTCCGGCAGCCAGGTTCGAGACCATCGCATCCACCTGCCCGCTATTCTGCATTCCGACGTGGAAAACATCGGCCCACGCGGCCCGGAACTGCTGGGCCTGCAGGAAAGGGGCTGCGGCAAAACAAAAGACAGCGACGCTCACAGCCCAGGGCCGAAACGCCGAGCGGGTCCGCATGCCACATTCATCTAGCAGTCCGTTGAACAAGGGGTATTTTCTCGAAGCATTTCAATTCGCTACCGCCGCGAGGATTGGAAGAGTTTCGTGAGTTGCAAACGAGATCCGGGTGCGAGCTGAAGTATATCGGCGAACTACTCCGGCTATGACGG
>DATMQA010000186.1:0-14237 GCA_035566895.1 Binatia bacterium | reverse complement strand
TACGAAATTATTTGTCGGCAATCTCGGGTTCGATGTCACCGAGAATGAACTCCAGGATATGTTTGCCGGGTTTGGCCCGGTTACCGAGGTGAACCTCATCACGGACCGCACGTCGGGGCGTTCGCGCGGTTTTGCGTTTGTGACGATGGCCACACCGGAAGGGGCGAAGGCGGCCCTCGACGGCTCGGCCGGCAAGAGCTTGAAGGGCCGGGAGTTGAAGGTCAGCGAAGCCCGCGAGCGGGAGGAGGGCGGCCGAGGCGGCGGCGGGGGAGGAGGCGGGGGCCGAGGGGGTTATGGCGGACGCGGCGGCGAACGTCGGGGTGACAGCGGGGGACGCCCTCGCTACTGAACCGCGTTGCTGAAAGGATTCTTTGGGCAGCGAGGAGCCAATCGAACTCGAGGGCACTGTTTCAACGGTGCTTCCCGGTACGATGTTTCGGGTCAAGCTCGACAACCAGCATGAAGTCCTCGCGCATCTCTCCGGCAAAATGCGCAAACATTTTGTGCGGCTCACCGTCGGCGACCGGGTGCGCATGGAGATGTCACCTTACGATTTGAGCAAGGGGCGGATTACCTATCGACTTAAGTGAAGGCGGGACGAGACTTCAAACTTTAAACTCCAAGCTCCAAACACCAGGGTCTTATTCGAAACATTATGAGCGCGAAACCTAAAAACGCGGCGGCCCCCACCAGCAAGTCGAAGCAAACCGCCGCGGGGAGATGGGTCTCCTATCGTCCGGAGATCAAAGTGCTGGATTGCACCATCCGCGATGGCGGGCTGATGAACAATCACCAGTTTGATGACCAATTCGTCAAGGAAGTCTATCAGGCGTGCGGCGAGGCCGGCGTGGATTATATGGAGCTGGGCTACAAGTCTTCGCGCAAGGTCGTCGTCCCCGGCGAATACGGCGCCTGGAAATATTGCCTGGAGGATGACATCCGGCGCATTGTGGGCGACAACCCGAACTCGGTTAAACTCTGCGTGATGGCCGACGCAGAGCGGACGGATTATCATGAGGACTTTCTCCCTAAAAAGGAAAGCGCGCTCGATATGATCCGCATCGCGACCTACATCAGCCAGGTCCCGACCGCGCTGGAGATGGTCAAGGACGCCCATGACAAAGGCTACGAGACGACGGTAAATCTGATGGCGGTCTCGACCGTGCGGGAGCATGAGCTCGACGAAGGCCTGGAGCTGCTGGTTCAATCCGAGACCAAGGCGATCTATGTAGTCGATAGCTTCGGCTCGCTTTACAGCGAACAGGTGGATTATCTGATTCGCAAATATCTTGGCTACGCCAAGGCCCAGGGCAAGGAAGTCGGCATCCACGCCCACAATAACCTGCAACTGGCCTTCGCCAATACCATTGAGGCCATTGTCCTGGGCGCCAACATGCTTGATGCGACCATGGCCGGCCTGGGGCGCGGTGCGGGAAATTGCCCGCTCGAGCTCCTCATTGGATTCCTTCACAACCCGAAGTACAACATCCTGCCGGTACTCCGCTGCGTCCAAAATGTCGTCGAGCCGATGCGCTCCAAACTACTTTGGGGCTTCGACCTGCCGTATATGCTCACCGGCTTGCTGAACGAACATCCTCGCTCGGCCATGAAGTTCCAGGAGGCCAAGAGCAAAGGCAATATTGTGGATTTTTACAACCTGATCTGGGATTAATCGCGGATCACCGTTCCGCTCCCGCAACCGCCGGCGCCCGTTCAATCTCCCACCCGCCGCCCAACGCTTTATACACGGCCACGAGGCCGGTGGCGGTGCGGGTTTCGCTTTGGGCAAGCTGTGCCTCCACGTCCAGTTGCGTGCGTTCAGCATCGAGCACGGGAAGAAAATCGGAGATGCCGCTGTCGTAACGCTGCCGTGCCAGCGACATCGCCTCGGTGGCCGACCGCACCGATTCCTTCAGGTAATCGCGCCGGGCCTGTTCGCGTCCAAAATCCACCAGCGCGTTCTCGGTGTCCTCCAGCGCGGTGAGCACGGTCTTTTCGTAGCCCGCCACTTCCGCCTCGGCCCGGGCATGGGCGGCCTGGATGCGGGCGCGAACATGGCCCAGGTCCAGCGCCGCCCAGGTAATTTGCGGACCGAAAGAATAGGCATCCGTTCCAGCTTCGCCGAGGCCGGCCAGATGGTTCGCCGAGACCCCGAGGTTGCCATTGAACACCACGCGCGGGAAAAGCCCAGAAGTTTCGACTCCAATACGGGCGGTGGCGGCCGCCAGAGCCCGCTCCGCCGCGCGAATATCGGGCCGGCGGCGGAGCAGGTCGGCCGGGTTGCCGATGTTGACGAGCGCTGGCAACTCCGGCATCGGCGCGGGTGGGGAGAGGTCCGATTCCAGTGCGGTGGGCTGCTGGCCCGTCAGGACGCCGAGCCGGTAAATGGAATGTTTGATGGCGCCTTGCAATGGGGGGATGGTGGCCAGGGTAGCGTTGAACTGGGCGCGCGCGCGCGCGGTGTCCAATTCAGTCGCGCGGCCCGCCTGAAATCTTGCGAGGGTCCAATCGAGGGTTTCTCGCTGGTTGTCCGCATTTCTTTGCGCTACG
Organism: Binatia bacterium; assembly: GCA_035566895.1. Taxonomy (GTDB): domain Bacteria; phylum Verrucomicrobiota; class Verrucomicrobiia; order Limisphaerales; family UBA8199; genus DATMQA01. The sequence goes on along the minus strand of DATMQA010000186.1, from coordinate 11,687 downwards.
GCCAGCTCATGTTGGGTGCCGCGCAGTTCGAAATAGTTGCGGGCGACCTCGGCGACCAGGCTGAGCATGACGAATTGCCGGTTGGCCTCGGTTGCCGCCAGGTCGGCGCGGGCCGCTTCGACCTCGCGCCGCACATGGCCGAAGAGGTCCAATTCCCAGGTGGCGTCGAAGCCGGCATTGAAAAGCTGCAGTTCGCGCTGGGAGCGGGTCAGCGGGAAAGGCGCGGCATCTTTGCTGGTGACTGATTTGGTGTAACCACCGGTCGCGTCAACGACGGGCAGGGCGTCAGCGACGGCCTGGGTGCGAAGAGCGCGGGCCTCGCGGACGCGCGCAGTGGCGATGCGCAAGTCCTGGTTGGTGGCCAGAGCGCGGTCCACCAGGTGGTCCAACCGGGCATCCTTGAAAGCCCGCCACCAGCCGATGGCGGTCTGGCCGGCCGCGAGATTGGTTTGGCCGCCATTGGCAAATGCGGGGCTGACCTCGGTTTTCGGAGGATGGTAGTTGGGACCCGCGGCGCAACCGGCGAGCAGGAACCCCACGGCGAGGCTGGGCAGGAGGAGCGTGAGGCGTGAGGCGTTGGACGTGAAACGGGAAACGGGAAACGGGAAACGGCGCGGCTTTGCAAAATGGGAATTCATTTTCTTATTTGGCAGAACCGGGAACCAACCCTTCAGGGAGCAGCCTGGCGGCTGGTTTTGGGTGACGCTCCAGCAGGCGACGGATGACGACGTAAAAGACCGGCGTGAGCACGACGCCAAAAAAGGTGACGCCTAACATCCCGAAGAACACGGCGGTGCCGATAGAGACGCGCATCTCGGCTCCGGCGCCATGCGAGAGCATCAGCGGGATGACCCCGAAGGTGAAGGCAAACGAGGTCATCAGGATCGGACGCAGCCGCAGCTTGGAGGCCTCGATGGCCGCCTCGACGCGAGTCCGGCCGGCATCCTGCAATTGCTTGGCGAACTCGACGATCAGGATGGCGTTTTTGCAGGCCAGGCCCATCAGCACGACCAATCCGATTTGGGTAAAGAGATTGTTGTCCAGGCCGCGCAGCCAGATGCCGGCAACCGCGAAGAGCAGGCACATCGGCACGATGAGAATGATGGCCAAAGGCAGAGACCAACTTTCGTATTGGGCCGCCAGCACCAGGAACATCATCAAAACGCACAACGGAAAGATGTAAATGGCGGTGTTGCCCGACAGGATTTGCAACAGACTCAGCTCGGTCCATTCGATCTTCATGCCGCGCGGCAGCACCCGCTCGGAGAGTTCATTCATCAGCCGAATGCCGTCGCCCGAACTGATGCCCGGGGCGGTCGCGCCGCTGATTTCGGCGGTAGGAAAGAGGTTGAAGTGACCCACGAGCACCGGCGCGTTAATGTCTTTGACCGTGACCAGCGTGCCCAGGGGCACCATCTCGCCGCCGGCATTGCGCGTTTTGAGAGTCTTCACATCCTCGGGCCTGGCGCGGAACGGCGCGTCGGCCTGGGCGGTGACGTGGTAAGGCCGCCCGTAAATCGTGAAATCATTGACGTAAAGCGAGCCGAGATAAATCGAAAGCGTATCCCAGACGGCGTCGAGCGGCACGTGCATGGACTCCGCTTTGGCGCGGTCCACGTCCAGGAACACCTGCGGGACGCCGGCGCGGAAGGTCGAGAGGGCGCTGGCGACGCGGTGTTCTTTGTCCTGGGTCGCGGCGCCGGCCAGGTCGTAGGTGGCTTTCTGGAGGGCGGCGTACCCGGCATTCGCCCGGTCCTCGACCTGGAGCTTAAATCCGCCGAGGGTCCCCAGGCCATCGACCGGCGGGGTGCCGGCCGCGACGATATAGGCCTCCTGGATATTGGCTTGCGCGAACTTCCGGCGCAGGTTGGCGACGATGACGTCGGCGGTCAGGCCCTTTTTGACCCGCTCCTCGAAGGGACTCAAGCGAATGAACATGCTCGAGGCATTCGCGCTGTTGCCGAGCGAGATGATCGACAAACCGGCGAATTCGGAGACTGCCGCAATGCCGTCGGTTTCTTTGACGATTTTCAACACGCGTTCGCTCACGACCTCGGTGCGCTGCAGCGAAGCGCCGTCGGGCAGTTGCATGTAGCAAAAAATGCTGCCCTTGTCCTGCGAGGGAATGAAGCCGGTGGGCACCTGGTGAAAGCCAAACCACGTTAACCCGAGCAGCCCCGCATACACCACCAGGCTGATGCCGCAGTGCCGCAGCACCCGGCCCAGAAGGTGGACATATTTAGCCCGGCCCCCTTCGAACAACCGGTTGAACCCGGTGAAAAGCCAGCCCACTGAGCCGTGCATCACCCGGCCGATTTTGTCCCTGGGCGCGTGATGCGGTTGGAGCAACAGGGCGCTCAGCGCCGGGCTGAGCGTCAGCGAGTTGAAGGCGGAGATGAGCGTCGAAATGGCGATGGTCAGCGCGAATTGCTGATAAAACTTGCCGGTGATGCCGCTAACGAACGCGGTGGGAATAAACACCGCGCTGAGCACCAGGGCAATCGCCACGACCGCCCCGCTGACCTCGTCCATCGCCTTGTGGGTCGCCTCGACCGGTGAAAGCCCCTCGGCAATGTGGCGCTCGACGTTCTCGACCACCACGATCGCATCATCGACCACAATTCCGATCGCCAGGACCAGCCCGAAGAGCGACAGGTTGTTCAGCGAGAACCCGAACGCCGACATCGCGGCAAACGTGCCGACCAGCGAGACCGGCACCGATACCAGCGGGATCAGCGACGCGCGCCAGTTCTGCAAAAAGAGGACGACGACAAAAATCACCAGCAGGATCGCCACCAGCAGGGTGTGAAGCACGGCGCGGATGGATTCGCGAATGAACGCGGAGGTGTCGTAGGCGATGCGGTAATCCAGGCCCTCGGGGAATTCCTTCTTCAGCTCTTTCATCGCCGCCTCGATGGCATTGGCGGTTTCGATGGCATTTGACCCAGGCTGCTGGAAGAGCGCGATCGCCGCTGCCGGCTGGCCATCGAGCTTGCTGTCGATGCTGTAATCGCTGGCCGCCAGCTCAATCCGCGCCACGTCGCGGAGACGGGTGATCTGACCGGCCGCATCCGCCTTGAGCACGATGTCGGCAAACTCGTCCTCGGTCACCAGCCGTCCCTTGGTCCGGACCGCCAGTTGGAAGAGATTGCCGGACGGTTGAGGCGCCTGCCCGAACAGGCCCGCGGCCACCTCGACGTTTTGCCGGCGAATGGCCGACACAATATCGCTGGCGGTAAGGCTCCGGGCCGACGCCTTGTTCGGATCCAGCCAGATGCGCATGCAATAGTCGCGCGCGCCGAAGATGAGGGAATCGCCCACGCCGGGCAGCCGCGCCAGCACGTCGCGCACATGGAGATAGGCATAGTTGCTCAAATAGACCGGGTCGTACTTGCCGTTAGGCGATACCAGGCTGACGAGCATGGCGATCGTCGGCGAGCGTTTGCGGGTGATCACGCCCAGCGTGCGCACCTCTTCCGGCAGCCGGGGCAGGGCTCCATCCACCCGGTTCTGGACCAGCACCTGCGCCGTGTTCGGGTCAGTGCCAACGTTGAACGTCACCGAGAGGCGCAGTTGGCCGTCACTGCTGCACTGGGCGGACATGTAAAGCATGTTTTCGACGCCGTTGATTTGCTCCTCGAGCGGCGTCGCCACGGTGTTCGCCACGGTCTCGGCGCTGGCGCCCGGGTAGGTGGCGAGCACGAAAATGGTCGGGGGCGTGATTTCCGGGTACTGCGCAATGGGCAGCGTGAACAGGGCAATCACCCCCAGCAGCACGATAAAGATGGACAAGACCGAGGCGAAGATCGGGCGGCGGATGAAAAAGTGGGAGAATTTCACAAGGCTCTTTGGATTGGCGGTTTACGACCGGCTGGCATCAAACGCTGCCCGAGGGTTTGAATGAGTATCATGGTTGGGCCTTGGCCTCGACGGCGCCACTCTCGCCCGCGGCCCTGGACCCCGGGACTGCAGGTTCGGGACTTTGCACTTCCACCTGGATTCCGTCCCGCAACATCATGAGACCGTTGACCGCCACGCGGTCCTGCGGCGTCAGTCCTTTCAGGACGGCCCGCAACGTGTCATGGGCTCGGCCGGTCGTAATCGAACGCGTTTCGACCTTGTTTGCTGAATTCACGACATAGACGAATTTGTATCCCTGGTCCGACTGGATGGCGACATCGGGAACCAGCAAAGCCGGCTCCGGCGGCCCGGCGGGCACGCGCAGCCGCGCGAACATCCCGGGTACCAGCGCCCGGCCGGGGTTGTCGAACACCGCCCGCATTCGAATCGTGCCGGTTTGTGGATTGACCTGGTTATCGAAGAAGTCGAGCCGGCCGATGTGCCCAAACCCGTCCTCATTGACCAGGCCGAGTTCGCAGACCAGCGCGCCGCCCTGGAGTTCGGCCGCCTGGCCGGCCTTGCCGGTGTTCCGGTACCTCGCGAACGCCGCTTCATCGACGTCGAAATAGCAATAAATCGGGTCCTGCGAAACAATCGTCGCCAGCACCGTCGCCGCCCCGCCATTGCCGCCGAGCTGAACAAAATTCCCGGGGGTGACCAGCCGCCGTCCGATCCTGCCGGCAATGGGCGCCTTGATTTGGGTGTAGTCCAGGTTGATGCGGGCGGTGGTTTCCGCCGCCCTGGCCGCGGCGAGCGACCCCTCGGCCTCCTGGGCGGCTTTGCTGCGGCTGTCGTATTCCTCCACCGAGATCGCTTTGGTGCCGCGCAAACTCTCGGCCCGTTTGAGATCATCCCCGGCCAAAGCCAGGCGCGACTCGGCCTGCTCTCGCTGCGCCTGGGCGTGTTCGAGCTCCGCCTGGTAGGGCCGGGGATCAATCACCACGAGCAAATCGCCGGCTTTAACTTCGGCGCCGTCCTGGAAATGAATCGAGTCGAGGTAACCGGCGACGCGCGGCCGAAGTTCAACCATCTCGATGGCGTCGAGGTGGCCGGGATATTCGTCCCAATTAGTCACCGTGGCGGTTTGAGGCTGGCTCACCGTGACCCTGGGCGGCGGCGGTGCCGGTGGCTTCTGCGGCGAGCAGGATGCCACCCCTGCCGCCAAACCTGCCAGCACGACACAACGAAAAAGCGACTTTCTCATACTAAGAGCGTGTTTTAAAATTGTAGCAGCCGACGCAAGGAGGCTCTGATCTATACTAAAGATGCCTGAAATTTGAGCCTCCTTGCGTCGGCTGCTACAATGGAAATGATCTTTCAAACGCGCTCTAAGGCTCTTGGGCCATGCAACCATGTAACGTTGTAACCATTTAACCTTTTTAACCTTTTAACCTTTTAACCTTTTAACCTTCCCCCGCCCCTTGCGCTTCGCCCGTTGCCCAGCCCCGGCCCCGGCCGCCCGGAACCCCGGCGCAAAAAAACTGATCATCTCGGCCATCACCTTGCCGGTGTCCACCGGATTACACACACCGCGGGTCTGGTCCTCCAGTTTGTGCGGGTTGCACATGATGAACGCCAGCGCGCCCCAGACAAATTCCAGCCGCCAGCGGATGACGGGCAGGGGAAGGGCGGGCAGGCTCTTTTGGAGCGCCTCGAGAAAAGCCGCGCGCACTTCGGCCGATTGCCGCCGCAACACCTCTTGCGTGAGCGGGTTGGGTTCGCTCACCAATCGCCCAATCAACCGGGTGACGATCGGGCGCCGTTCCGGACCGGCGATGGCCGCTCGCAAGGGCGGCGCCACCACCGCTTCCAGGATCTCTTCCGCCGCCAGGGGCCGTCCGCCGGCCTGCTCTTGGAACCGGCGCAGCAGTTTCAATTGTTCCGCCCGCAATGGATCAAACCTCCGCTTCAGCACCGCGTCCATCAGCCCGTTTTTGCTGTCAAAATAGTAATAAACCGTCGCCAGGTTGACCTTGGCTTCGCGCACGATGTCGCGCAGCGACGCCCCTTCGAAGCCGCATTCGGCAAAGGCGCGCTCGGCCGCATCCAGGATGCGGTCCCGGCGGTCATGTTCCGCAGCGCTGGGCATGAGAGTCAAACAGGTGTTTTAAACGAACGTTTGATAAACTAGCGACTCGGCTCGCGCGCGTCAAGCGCGACCAGCGGCGCGGGGGTGGATTAGTGGCGCGGGACTGGATTAATGGATTGTTGGATTGATGGATTAATGCGTGAAAGGTGAAACGTGAAACGTGAAGTTTTCATAGGGTCCAACGGCGCGGGGCTGGATTAATGGATTAATGGGGGAAACGGCGCGGGGGCGGTTGGATTGGTGGATTGATGTCAGAGGGTCCAGCGGAGCGGGACTGGATTAATGGATTGTTGGATTGATGGATTAATGCGTGAAAGGTGAAACGTGAAACGTGAAACGTGAATTTCTCACAATGTCCAACGCCGGTACTGAGCGAGAGTGGCCTGGACGGGTTGGAGGAGGTCGAGGGGCGGCGAACTGACTGTAGGCGACACCCGAGGGCCAGTAGGTCTTGAGGCCGAGGTGGTCGCGGTTCTGGAACCAATAGGCGACTTGCTCGACGGCCGCTTACTCCAGATTCATCGGGGAGCGGAGTTTGGCCGGGGGCGGGGGTGGTGCCGGGGAGGACGTAGCCGCCCGCGTAGGTGACGCGGGAGATGGAAAATGGGAGATGGGGAAAGGTCGTGCTTCACCTTCAGGTAGCTCGTGCGCCACTGCTGGTAGGCGATAAAGACCGTGAGTAAACCAATTACCAGCGTGTTTAGCGCGGGAAGCAGGATTGGTAGGTTTTTTGTTAGGTCTGGCTGCATGGAAATTGGGTGCTTTGAAGAGAGCTGGTCTGATGCTGCCCTTTATGGAGTTGCGTCATTTCCGTGGAGGCGTTCCGTTTCCTTTTAGGTAGTAGGCGAGTTTGCCATCCGGGGCAAAGGCAAGGTCGTAATTCCAAGAGGCGCCGTTCTCTGCATCGCCGCCGACTGAAACGAGGGCTCCTCCATTGAGGCTCCCTGACACGCCGCTTGGTGTGATTCTTATTTCCTGCGGAGCGAAGGCGGTGCCACTTTCGGCAAGGAGCATCTGCGCTATCTCCTCCTTCGCCACGGGCGGCGCGAGGGCGGGTGGCTGGTTTTGATCGGGAAGGGTGGCCAACTTCTGGGTTTGGTGTGGAGCGTTCAGATAGTGGACCTGAGCGACGCCCTTGCTGTCTTGCACGCCGAGGGTGATTCCGTCGATGACAAAAACGTATTCGTTGTATGACGGGTTGGTGCCGATGCGCTCAGCAAGTTGATCTGGGGTTACTTTGTCAGGGGCAAATGGGACGTGGCCGCTGAAGGCTTTGAACCACTTGTCTATGGCGGGCTTGTACCTTTGTTCGAAGTTTTGGAGAAAGGCGGATTTCTCGTCCGCGGTGAGTTCGGAGGCTTTGTGTCTGACCCGGAAGGTTCTGTTTGTTGTGGGCGGGATAGCAGAGGTCGTGGGGTGGGGAGGCAGTTGCTGTGGGGGTGCAAGCGGTGGAACCGTCATTGGTGTACCGAGTGGAGTGTCAGGCGAGTGGAGGACGAACTCCCTGTGCCAGCGCACGTAGAGGAGAATAGCGGCGGCGAGGATACCCGCGACGAGGACGCGGATCAGATTCTTTGCCGTGGTTGTCATTGGCTTTTTGCCGGTTCGGAGGTAGTCCGGGGAGGACTGATGTGTCCGCCCCGGTCTGCCGTGAGCTCTACTACCAGTGGATGCCCGAGATGTTGTTTGTTACGATTTCGGCATCGAAATTCGCTGTATAGGGCAGGTACCCGAAGCCAATCCAGGTGGGGAAGCCCCTGTTGATTTCGGGACAGATGCTCCTTATCGTATCGACAGCCCATCCAAACGCGTAGGTCGGATCGCCACCGCCTGGAGTCGGATTGCCGCCGGTCACCCAGAGGTCGTCGAATATTGTGGCAACTTCGGGCGCGGTGCCACCGAGAGTTCCGGAATAGCCCCCTTGGGGAAGTTCGCCCCCGAAGAAAAGACCAACGTCTTTTGCCATCATGCTGGAGCGTTGGAGCGAAGTGGCGGTGATTCCGAATGCATTGGCCCAACTTATGAGCGTTCCCTGGGCAGTGGTGGCGGCAGGTGAGTCGGTGTAACAGGCCCAGAGGACGACCTTCCTCATTCGCCAATTCTGGCTGCCGCAGCCGCGCACAAAGGACGCGATAGTGCTTGATGGCATGTAGGGGCCTACCCAGGATGTGCCGGCTGGTCCACCACCAATACCCGTCCCATTGCCGTGCCCCATGTAGAACCCAAAGTCTGAGAATGCGAGGTTGGTGAGGGCGTAACAAGTTTCGCTGGCCCATGATTGTTCGTTGCCATGGGTCAGGACGTAGGGGAACCCTGTCCATGGTGGATTGTCGCGGTAGGTTCCTATGTCGGAGGGTGAGTACTGGGTTCCGGATGCAAAATCCCAGTAATATAGCGCTTCATAAAGAGCTATTTCTAGGGATACGATGTATTTGCCCGCCTCGGTATCGAGGTACCTGCCGGTCGGATCGCTTGGGTCTTCATCCTCGTAGGTGACAATATTTCCGGCAGCGGGCCTGACGCCGGAACGCTGAATCTGATTGGTAACGGTTAGGGTGGTGCCTGCTGCGAACGCGGTGAAGGTTACCGTGTAGGTGTCGTTGGTGTAGGGTGTGCCATTTGTCTCTTTAAAATCCCAAGGGATAAGCAATTGCACCGGGTAGGGAACGTAACCTGCTAAGGTTTTGACGGTTCGACCTGTTGATGGGTCCTTAATCGTTGCGGTTACGTTTTGGCCCTGGTCAATTACGAAAATGACGTAGTTGGTCCCCACGCTGGGTGAGCACATGTCGCTGGCAAACAGCACATAGGTTCCATTCTCGAAGTCGAGTGGCAGCGTTTGTGTTGTGGCGTAAGCGGTCTTGATGTCGGATGGTGGGTTTTGCGGATCGTACACGAGGGCGGTTTGGTTTGCCACGAGAACCTCGATCTGTTGGATGCCTGAGGGGGCGTATCGTGTGTCTATATTGATGACGTTGTTGGAGGTAACCGTGTAACGGGCCGGAGCGCCGTACACGGTCGTGGCGAGTTGTTGGTTCGTCGTGCCGCTCAGATCACTGACGGTGGCTTGAATCGCGATCGTGTTGCTCACCGTATCGTACTGAGCAGGGCCGGTGAGAGCGAGTTGCGGTCCACCGTACGGAATGGTGCGGAAAAAGCCGCTATATGAAGGGTTGAGGTTGGAAACCATGAGGAACATTGGGTCGGTGACTTTCCAATTTGAGACGAGGCCCTGAATGAGCCACCCGTCTTGAGTATCCGAGGAATGCCCGAATAAATCGATACTCTTCCACGTAGGGGTTTCCACTTTGTCGCAAATCAGCAGGGCGAAGTCGCGGTCCGTCTCCGCGGAATAGTCGAAGTGGCTGGCTTTGATGAGCACAGCGTTTGTGCCGTAGCGTTCGATCTGCAAAGCAGGCGCGGTGTTGGTGTCGTCCGGGAATGAGAGGCAGGCGTTGTAGATGTTCGTATCATTGGCTGCGGCGTGGTTCGTGTCGACTATGGAAAATATCTGGTGCATGAACTTTCCGTAGTTCGCGATGTCTGGCGGTGGGGGCGGCGGATTGCCGCCGCCGTTTCCGCCGCCGCCGGGGAGCGGAATTGATGCTGCTGAGGCCTGCGAGCGCGTCACTTGTGTAGCATCGACCAAGAACTGTCCATTGGGAAGGGCATAGATCGGCGCGTCTGGCATGTCTCCGGGTGGGCATGGGATGGGGGCGGCTCTACCGTCTGGCCGCATTACCCAATAAGTGGCAAAACGGGGCAATTGGTCCCGTGCAACCTGCTGCAAGCCTTGGGTGTCGAGGGATGAGGGCTGGGCGTGGGTGGCGCATGACAGCCCGAGGACAGCCAGTGTAATTGCGATTCGTTTTAAGGGGGTTCTCATTGGTTTCCTATTCTTTGTATGCTTTTTCCGAATCCGTTTTGGATCCCTAGCGCAACAGAGCCAAGAGTGCTTTGGGATCCTCTTCCGGAATTGTAGTCTGTGTGTTTGATTTTCTGGCGCCAACCGATTTTTGGCTTTTTGTGAACGCGAATTGCTGCGGATTTGCCGGGGGCGGGGAGCGCCCCCGGCACGGGCAGGAAACATATGAAAAACCTGCCCTCCCGTATGCACCACAGATGATTAGGCGTTCGGGGTCATGATGACGGCGGTGGCGTCGAGGGCACAGTAGTCGAAGTCGATTTCTTCGATGAAGCGGGTGGCCAGTTGGTCGTTGGCGAAGAAGACGTGCCAGGAGGTGTCGATGCGTGGATGACCATGCTCGCCGAACCACCAGAACTGCAATGCGCCGAAGACGGCGAGGCATTTGCCGGCAGCGGCAGCGGTGTCGTAGGGCTGAAGGACGTCGGTCCAGACAATGGGATAAGCGCTTCGACGTACAAGTGCAATGGTTAATTAGGTGCCTCAGCTTACTCTGCGTAAACCGCCTTACCAGAGAATCAAAACATTACTAATCTTTTAACGTTATCGATCGAAATACATTAGAGCTCCGATGCTTCCAAAACAGCGATAAGTCATCCAAATTTAGGCATCGATCCTGCTCTGTTTTACTGCCGGCTGCATAAATTGGGTCGCCAAACCTGTGACCCTTCAAGCGGTGAACGCCGGGGCTGGACCGTTTTTCCGGCCCGGACGCCTACCGCGCGGCCGGAAGTGACGTATGTCTGCACATTCTGCATGAAGTTCTAGCAAGGCAGGACCGGAGGGGTCCCCAATCCCAGGTTTCGCCTCGCCGCCGCATGGGCGTTACCCTCCCGAATTTTCAAATCAAAAATCAAAAATCAAAAATCGGAAATCTAAAATGCTATGAACCTTAAACTATTCAACGACCCTCATGTCATCCGCTCCACCCGGCGTCTCCTGCTCGAGTTCTTCGGCCGGTTCACCCACCTCCTGCCGTACAAACACGCGATCCCCAACCCTGCTCTGGATTGCGACCTTTTTCCCCAAGCCTTGCCCAGGTTCTTGGAACACCGCCGGGAAGGCATCCCCGAGTGCATGTACCAGGCCATGGCCGACGTCGAGGCCAGCGCCTTTGAAAAACGTCCCCGGTTCGAAGCCGCTCTCCACCAGGACCCCGACCTCGCCGCCTTTACCGAGGCCATTGAACACTGGCTCCGCCAAAACCCGCCCACCAACGGCCACCCTTCAACCCCGCCGGAATTTCAACAGGAGGAAACAGAGTTAACGGAGGGGAGGAATTTTGAGGGGAATTCGGCCACCCAAAACACGGCGCCCGCCCCTCCGCCACCAATCGAAAATCAAAATCCAAAAATCCAAAATTCCTCTCTGCTTCCTCTGTTACCTCCTGTTAAAAATCCGGAACCCACCCAAGCCACAGCGCCCGCAGCCTCGCAACCTGCTCCGGCTTCCGAAACTCTGCACTCTGCACTCTGCACTCCTCACTCGGGCGGTCCCTCTCTGCTTCCTCCGTTACCTCCTGTTAAAAGTCCGGAGCCCACCCAGGCCACGGCGCCTGTACCTCCGCCACCTGCAACCGCCGAAACCGGTGAACCTGCAACTTTCAACCTTCAACCTTCAACTCCCCAAAACGGACCGTTGCCTCCTGTTCAAGATCGGCAACATCCCTCCGCCCTCTACATCCTGAACACCCTCGTCCTCACCCTCAACCGCTTCGCCATCCTGCCCAAGTGGGCCGCCGAAGCCATTGCCCTCTTCATCTTCCACACCTAC
>DATMQA010000185.1:0-46223 GCA_035566895.1 Binatia bacterium | reverse complement strand
TACGTCGTGGCGGCCTCCGAGACGGGCAATACGGTCAGTCAGTATCTTAATGGCCGGTCCGCGGGAATCGGCTTGTTGAGCGGCGGCTTCCAGGAGGCGAACGACTTCGATCAGGGACAGCAGGTGTACATCGGCGCGCGGTCTGATTTTTTCAATCGTCTGGCGGGCGACCTTGCCGAACTGATCGTCGCCTCCTCGACCCTGTCCAGCGGTGACGCTGCAAGCTTGGCTAGTTACCTTAGCGCGCAGCACCATTTTGTATTGTTTAATCCCAGCCGGACAAACATTGTGGTGTCGTCCTCGAACCATCAAATGACGCTCTCCTGGCCGGCGGACCACACGGGCTGGCAGTTGCAGAGCAACTCAGTGGGGCTGCAGGCGACCGGCGCGTGGTTCCCCGTGAGCGGTTCGGCCCTGACCAACCAGATCACGATCCCGCCGGGTGCGAACCAGAGCAATGTCTTTTACCGCTTATTCTTTCAACAACCATAACTGAAGGCGGGCACTGGCCGACGGGGCAAAATGAAGAAATGGCAGATGGAATGCGTTGGCTTACGTAGCGGCTGTGCCGCTCTTGGCGCAGCCGCCCACGTTCTTCGGCGCAGGCAAAATAGACAGCCGAACCATGAGAACGATTATTACTGATATGACGCCAAAGTTGGATATCGAGATAAACAGGCCCGCCGGGCCAAAGCAATTGGTGGGAGCGGGCGCAGGCAGGCGGGCGGGTTTTACGTTGATCGAGTTGCTGGTGGTCATTGCCATTATTGCGATTTTGGCCGCGATGCTGTTGCCGGCGCTGGCCAGGGCCAAGGACAAAGCCAGGACCACTCAATGCCTCAGTAACATGAAGCAGTTGCAACTGTGCTGGCACATGTATGTTAACGACAACAACGATCTTCTGCCGCTTAACGGAGCGGCGCCGATACCCGGGCCCGGCGGCAACGGGTTGCCCAACTCGTGGATTCAGGGCGGGGCGCAATCTGACCCGGCGGTGCCTTGGATCCCCAATGGAGTTCTCTATCCCTACAACACATCGGTTTCCATTTATGCGTGCCCGGCGAATACGAGGCAGCTCACCTACCCGGCGAACCCGCCGACAACCTTTGTGCCAACGCAGGGGCCCCAGGCACGGACCGTCTCCATCAACTATCCGCTGGGAGGGTTCACGGCCGCTGATCCGACGGGAACCGCGGTGCTGCTCACTGGTGCTCGCAGCGTGCGTAAATACAGCCAAATCCGGCCACCCAATCCGCAGGTTAATCAAATGATTGTCTTTGTGGATGAGAACGAATACAGCGTGGATGACGGCGACTTTGCCATTGACCCGATCGGTTCGGGGCAAAACAGATGGTGGAATCTGCCCGGCAGCCGCCACAGCAAGGGCACCACCTGGTCCTTTGCCGACGGCCACGCCGAGCGTTGGAAATGGCACGGAACAGCCGTGCTCACCTTTACGGGATACTATCAGCCAGCCGACAGTTCCGATGATCTGGCCCGCGTCCAGGCCTGCACCTCCCCGCTTGGGAATTGAGCCAAGATTTTATGCGGCGGGGGCGTTGCGCGCTGAGGGAGTCAAAATACAGTCTGCTCTCGCGCTCCTTGTGGCCTCGGCCGCCCTTTGTGTTGCCGGCCAAGCGTCGGCTCCCGTGGGGCTGCTGGTCAACGGCGTGAGCAACCCACTCGCGATTGACCGGGAAGTGGCGCGCTTCACCTGGAGGTCGGCCGATAGCAGCCGAGGAGAGAGGCAAATGGCGTATCAGATCCTTGTGGCCTCCAGCCCTGAGCGCCTGGCGACGCGAACCGGAGACCGGTGGGACAGCGGAAAAGTGGATTCGGCCAGGTCGGCTTCGGTTGAATACGCCGGCAAGGTGTTGCCTTCAGCCACGCGGGTTTGGTGGACAGTGCGGGTATGGGACCAGACCGGCAAGCCAAGCCGCTACAGCACCCCAGCTTATTTCGACACCGGCTTGGCTCAAAACGAGTGGACGGCGCATTACGTTTGGGATGAAACCACCAACCTGAACAACTTCGCCTATTTCCGAAAGACTTTTTCCCTCACCACCAAGCCGGCTTTAGCCAAGGTGTATATCACCGCGCACAACGATTATGTCCTTTATTTGAATGGGCGGCTTTTGGGCCGGGGACCGGCCCGATGTGATCCCTATCATCACGGGCAATACAATGCCTACGATGTTACCAAACTCCTAAAAACCGGCACCAACGCGTTCGCGGCCATCGGGCATTGGGTGGGCACGTGGAACAATGCCGGCGTAAATGCCAGACCGGCCTTTTTGCTGGAGGCGCGGCTTGACTATCCCGACGGTTCGTCAACAACGATTGGCACTGATGAATCCTGGAAGGTTCTGGCCCATACCGCGTTCATCGAAACCAACGCGACCTATTTTCCAGCCATGCGCATACAGATGGCTCCAGCGAGTCAACCGTATCGGTGGACAATACCGGAGGAGGCGGCCCATCTTCCGCCAGCATTTGTTGAAACCAATACCGGTGAAGGTGGTGGTGCTCGCGCGGCCATTCAATTCGATTCGCGCCGGGAACCGGTCGGCTGGCAAACCGCTGGTTTTGACGATTCCGGTTGGACGTCGGCCACCGTGGTGGATCGGTCCCTTTACCATTTGTTCGCGCAGATGGCGCCGATGGAACGTGAACAAACTGAAGTCAAACCGGTCGGCATTACCCCAACGAACGGCGCATGGTTGGTGGACTTCGGACGGTGCATTGACGGCTGGCCTAAACTTACGATGCGTGGCAATCATTCGGGAGACAAGGTTCGCATTGAATACTTTCAGATGACGGGTGGACGAAAACCCGCGGGTTGGGACGAATATACCTGTCACGGCGGCACGGAAACCTGGGACGCTGACTTCGGGCGCCACACATCGTTCCAAGTGATGAAAATCACCGGCTACGCTGGAGAATTAAAAGCCTCCGATGTGCGCGGTATTTGGGCTTACTGCGACGCCGATGTGGCCGGCCGGTTTCATTGTTCGAGCGATTTGCCCAATTCGATTTACGAAATGTGCGAGCGTTCGGCGCGGCAGAACATCCAGCAGGCTATCATCAGCGTGGATGCCGACCGCGAGCAATCGTCGTGGACGGCGGACAGTTGGAACATCGGCAACGTCCTGCTCTACAATCACCGCGACACGATGATGATTGACAAGGTGGTGCGGGATTATGCCGCGGCACAGCTTACCAATGGGGATTTTCCCGCCTGCTCCCCGGCGCAGCGGGCTCACCGCATTCCGGAATGGTCCATGTATTGGCCGATGTTGCTGTGGCAGCAATACCTCTTTTCAGGCGATGAGACGCTTTTGCGCGAAATGGCGCCGCGCCTGACGCATTTTCTGGATTGGATTAAGCCGTATCAGAACCCGACCAACCAACTGCTTGATCCTCCCGGATGGCGAATCTCCGAGTATGCCGGCGGCAACCTGCCCAACGGCGGTTACAACATCGCCACGGCTTGTCAGTATTATGAAAACCTGCGCATCGCCTCTGGCGTATTTTCAGCCATGGGCGAAACAAATCAGAGCGCCGAGTATTTGCGGCAGGCGGAGGAGGTCAAAGGCGGCATTAATTCAAATTTGTTCAATGGTGAATTTTACCTTGCGCGGACAGACCGGAAGGAAATGTTTCCACTTGCCTCGGCATGGGCATTGCGTTTTGACATTGAGCCGGCGACAGACAAATCCAAAATCCTTGACGCCATTGAAAAACCGGGCAAACCGAACATTGGTGGTTACGGCGGCGACGCGTTCTACAGCGGACTGTTGAACGCGGGCGGCGTTGCTTTTGCCGTGGGCGATCTGGCCCGCTATCGTCCGATGCTGGAGGGCAACAAAGCCAATTGGGAAAGCTTTGGCGGTGCGGAAGCGAACCACGCCTGGACCGCCTATCCGGGGTATCTCTTCCAGAGATACATCTGCGGCATCCAGCCCACCAGCGGCGGATTCGCCACCTTTGATGTCCGGCCCGAAACGGGCGGGCTGGTGTTTGCGGAGGGTGCGGTTCCCACCGTGAAGGGCCCCATCACCACCCGCTGGGAGAAAGCAGACAACGGCCAATTTTCTCTTTCAATCAACGTTCCACCCAACACCCGCGCTGCAGTTTACATTCCCAAACTCTCCAAAGGAAGTTTCACTATCACGGAATCTGGAAACCTTCTTTGGCCGGCAACGTCACAAGCGAAAGCCCGCGGTGTGATTGCCGTCACGGAAGAGGATTCTTCCATCAAATGTCTGGTAAGCGCGGGCGCTTACCAGTTCACTGAAATGCTGGCAAATTCCAATTCCAAGCCCGGATCGTGACAACCAATACCGCCTGCACCAAAAGGCGAATTAGACCGGCTTACGTCTGTCTCCGGTGCGGGAGGGATTTGCTCAAAGCCTCCAAGCAGGGTCTGCAAGCCCGCCTGCCTGTTTTTCTGGTTTTAGTGCTTGGCTTGGTCGGTTGGCCCGCCTACCCGGCCTTGGGCCAGGAACGCATTCACCAGGACGCGGAACGGAAGCTGATCACCTTGAGCGACTGGCAGGGCCAGCTTGTGCTCAGATTGAATTACGATGGGCGTTGTGTCCTGGATCAAGTCATCGTGCGCGGACGTGAGGTGGCCGGTGATTCTGGCGTCAGCACCGGCATCCGCGCGGGTGGCCAGTGGTTCACCTCTAAAAATATTGCCACGCCCAGTGTTGCGGTGAGCAAAGACACGCTGACCGTGAGCGGAATTGCGTTTGGCCAACGGGGTGCTGAGATCCATGAAACCTGGCGGTTTGCCGTCAAGCCGGATCAGATTGTGTGGCGAATCACGCGGAAATATCCAGCGGATGCGATTTTAGAAGACGCGGCGTTCCCAGAATGGGATTTCCGCAGCATGGCCACCTGGACCGGAGGCCTGTTGGATAATGGGGGTGTAATCTGGAACAAGTATCTGGACAAAACCAACGCGACATACGGCGCGCACTTTGGAGAAGTGACGTTCTGGAATTCGCAAGCGGGCGACTGTTTGCGGGTTTCCCCGCACTTGCCAGGCAACCAGTTCGGAGCCGGTCGCTTTTCCCGCCAGAGAAACGGAGTGTTCTCCTTTAACTACGCGGTCAGCGGCGAGGAGCTTAAACCCAAACAGAACCTCAGACGGTTCTTGAGGGAGCGGCAGGACCTCTGGTCGCCGTTCCCCGTCAAGCCTTCCGAGGTCAGCGTCGAATTTGGGCTAAAAGCGCTGGATTACGCCAGCGCCTACGACCGGGGCACTTTTCCCGGGCTGGACGGCAGTCGGATCCGTGATTTGCTGAACACCGTGGCCAGATATGGCGTGATCGACGAACGGCTGACGGGCGGCAACGGTTGGCGCTCGGGCTATATCTGCCTGCATGAGCCGTTCTTCGCGGAAATCGGGTTGGCGCTGGGCCAAAATGATTACATTGCCAATTTCTCCAAATGCCTGGATTACGAGCGCGACCACGCCATCGGCGCCGATGGGCGGGTCAAATCCCGCTGGACCTATACCTCCGGGGACGCGATGCCGGGCACGTTCGACACGCTGGGCTTTTATGAAGCCCAGTGGGGTTGGCTGCTGGATTCCCAGCCGGATTACGTCATCAACGTGGCCGAGCAGTTCAATCTCACCGGCGACCGCCGATGGCTCGCGGGACAGAAATCCGCCTGCGAAAAGGCCTTGAGTTTCCTGATGCGTCGGGAGGTTTCAAACAGCGGCCTGGTGGCCATGATGAACGATTCAATTCAACAACAAAAGAGCAGTGACTGGATTGATATCATCTGGGCTTCCTACCAAAATGCCCTGGTCAATGCCGAGCTTTACGCTGCATTGGGGCTCTGGGCGGAGGCCGAAGATACGCTCAACGATCCGACCCAGGCAGCGGTTTATCGCGCATTTGCGGCGCGTTTGAAAGCCAGCTTTAACCGACCGGTTGCCGACGGCGGCTTCTGGAATCCCACGAATCAGTCGTATGCCTACTGGCGCGAGAAGGATGGCGCCATCCATGGCGACAACCTGGTTACACCGGTGAATTTCGCCGCCATCGCTTACGGCATTTGTGACGACGACTCCCGGCGGAAAACCATTCTCGACCGCATGGAACAGGAGATGCAAAAGGAGGGCCTGTTTTCCTGGCCGCTGAGTTTTTTCCCGTATCAACGTGAGGAAGGCGCCGGCAGCAACTTTCCGTTTCCACGCTATGAAAATGGCGACCTGTTTTTGTCATGGAATGAACTGGGTGTGCGCGCCTACGCCGCTTACGATCCTGTCCTGGCTCTTAAATATGTCAAAAAGGTTCTGACTCGCTATGGCGAGGATGGTTTGTCGTTTCAGCGTTATCTGAGACGCTCGCAAGCTGGCGCGGGGGATGACATTCTGGCCGGAAACTGCATGGCCATCGTGGGCCTGTATCGCGATATTTACGGCGTTCAGCCTAAACCCAACCGCCTTTACCTCGAGCCGCACCTGGCCAGCGAACTCAACGGCACCAAACTTCGATATGAATTGCGCGGACGGCTTTATCTCGTTGGTTTGGACACTGAGGGTTGCGCCGTCACCGAACGCGCCTGCACCTTCCGCGATTCACATCCTTTTGGCGTCAACGCCACGAGCAGTGGTCTGGAATACTTCCCGGGCACGAACGATGACTGGGCCATGTCCGTCTCACGGCCAAACGGCCAGCCATTAATAGCTCAGATTGAAAGCTGGCCCGACGCACCGGACGCATCCCGCCAGTGGACGGAAATATCGCCAGCAGCCAAAGGCAGCACGCTTCACATTGTGAAACATCTACAACCTAAAATCATTTACCAATTGAAGCTCAACGGCCAAGTATATGATGCGTTGAAGGCGGACAAGACGGGTCAAATCAGGTTCAAGTATTCCCAGAGTAACGCATCGCCCCAAAGGTTTCAGTTGGCTCCGGCATCTTCTCCCGAACCAAATAAACCATGATGCGGCATCTAACTTCCTCCCTCTTACTCGCCACCGCCCTGGCATTCCAGGCTCCGGCCAAACCTGCGCCGCCCGAGGGCCTGCTCGTCAATGGCGTGAGCGACCCGCTGGCGATCGACCGGGACGCCACCCGCTTCACCTGGAGGTCGGCGGAGACCAGCCGAGGGGCCACCCAAACTGCGTATCAGATTCTGGTGGCCTCAAACATCGAGCGTCTAGCCGCAGGCACCAGCGATTGGTGGGACAGCCGAAAAGTGGATTCGACCGAATCCGCCTCAGTTGAGTACGCGGGCAAGCCCTTGCCGCCCGCCACGCGGTTCTGGTGGAAAGTTCGCACCTGGGATCAAATCGGCAAACCCAGCCCTTTCAGCGCTCCGGCTTCTTTTGATACTGGCTTGTCGCAACCTGACTGGACGGCGCGTTACATCTGGGATGGAACGACCAATGTGAACAATTTTGCTTATTTCCGGAAGACCTTTGCGGTCCCACGCAAGCCGGACCTTGCCAAGGTCTATGTCACCGCGCACAACGATTACCTGCTGTTCTTCAACGGACAAATCCTGGGCCGCGGCCCAGCTCGGTGCGATCCCTATCATAACGGCCAGTATAACGCCTACGACATTACCGGACTGGTGAAACCGGGTTCAAACGTGTTCGCGGCCATGGGCCATTGGCAGGGGACCTGGAACGATTCGGGCATCGACGCCAGACCTGCCTTTCGGCTGGAAGCGCGGCTGGATTATTCCGATGTGTCGCCTTTCAGGCTCGCCACGGATGAGTCGTGGAAAGTGCTGGCCGACACCGCCTTTATCGAGAGCAACGCGGCCTATTTCCCCATCATCGTGAGGAAACCGGGACCCGACGGCGCTCCCCCCGTGCCGCCCAAGCACCGGACGAATCCCCCGAACATGTGGACCATACCGGAAGAAACAAGTGCTCAACCACCCGAATTCGTCGAACCCGACTGGGGCAACGGCGGGGCGAGCAACCGCGCCGCCATTCAATTCGATTCGCGCGGGGAACCTGTCGATTGGCGGAAGGCCGGCTTCGACGATTCCGGTTGGGCCTCGGCCACCGTCGTGGCTCGGGCCGGTTACCATTTGTTTGCGCAGATGGCGCCGGCTGAAACCGAACATGCGGAGCTCAAGCCGGTGAGTGTCACCTTCACCAATGGCGCCTGGCTGGTGGATTTCGGGTGGTGCCTCGACGGTTGGCCCAAACTGACCCTGCACGCGAATCGTCCAGGAGACCTTGTGCGGGTGGAATACTTTCAGATGTCCGGCGAGCGAAAGCCCGCTGGCTGGGACCAATATACCTGCCACGGCGGTCCGGAAACCTGGAAGTCCGACTTCGGACGCCACGCTTCCTTCCAAGAGCTTAAGATCATCGGCTACGGGGGGAAGTTGAAAGCTTCCGACGTGCGCGCGATTTGGGCTTATTGCGATGCCGATGTGGCCGGAGGTTTCCGTTGCTCGAGCCCTTTGCTCAATGACATTTACGAAATGTGCGAGCGGTCCGCCCGGCAAAACGTGCAGCAGGCCATCATCAGCGTGGACGCCAATCGGGAACAGTCGCCCTGGACGGCCGACAGTTGGAACATCGGCAACGTCCTGCTTTATAATCACCGGGATACCATGATGATCGACAAGGTGGTGCGGGACTACGGGCGGGCCCAGCTTCCCAACGGCGACTTTCCGGCCTGTTGCCCGGCGCAGCGGTCCGCCCGCATCCCTGAGTGGTCGATGTATTGGCCGATGCTGCTGTGGGAACAATACCTCTTTTCGGGCGACCGGACGCTGCTGCGCGAAATGGCCCCGCGGCTGACGCATTTCCTGGATTGGCTTAGATCTTATCAAGACCCTGCCACCCGGCTGCTGAATCCTCCCTTGTGGCGGATTTCCGATTATGCGGGCGGCAACCTGCCCAACGGCGGTTACAACATCGCCACCGCTTGCCAGTATTATGAAAACCTCCGCATTGCCTCGCAGGTGTATTCAGTCTTGGGCCAGACGAACCAAGGCGATGCCTATGCCCGCCAGGCGGAGGCCGTCAAAGCCGGCATCAATGCCCACCTGTTCAACGGCGAATACTATCTCGCCCGCACGGACCGAAAGGAAATGTTTCCGCTCGCCTCCGCGTGGGCGTTGCGCTTTGACCTGCTGCCACCGGCAGCTCGGGCCAAAGTCCTCGCCACGATCCTGGCTCCGGGGACACCAAATATCGGCGGTTACGGTGGCGATGCCTTTTACAGCGGCGTGCTCAATGCGGGCGGCGGCGATTTTGTCGTCCGCGATTTGGCCCGCTATCGTCCCATGCTCGAGGGCAACAAAGCCAATTGGGAAACTTTCCACCTCGGCAATGATGAAGTGAACCACGCCTGGACTGCCTATCCCGGGTATCTGTTCCTGAAATACATCTCCGGCATCCAGCCCACGAGCGGTGGATTTGCCACCTTCGATGTCCGGCCGGAAACGGGCGGCCTGACTTTTGCCGAGGGCACGGTTCCCACGGTGAAGGGCCTCATCACGACCCGGTGGGAGCAAAGCGCCGACGGACGGTTTGCTCTCTGGGTCAACGTTCCGCCCAACACCTGCGCCTCTATCTACATCCCCAAACCTTCAAAGGGGAATTTCACCATCACCGAATCCGGAAAACCTCTCTGGCCGGCAAAATCGGAAGTTGAAGACCCCGGAGTGCTCGCCGTCTCGGAAGAAGCTGCCTCGATCAAATGTCTGGCTGGCGCGGGCGCTTACCGGTTCAGCAAAGTGCCGTGATTTTCCACTTATGAAAATATCTGTCGTCGCGTTGCAGTTTGCCCTTGCGCTGCTCGCGATTTCGAGCGCTCCCGAGGCATCCGGCCAGCCATCCGCTCCTGTGGGATTGCTCGTAAATGGCGTGAGCAACCCGCTGGCGATTGACCGGGCTACGACGAGGTTCACGTGGAGGTCGGTGGATACTGCACGCGGACATAGACAGGCCGCATATCAAATCCTGGTTTCTTCAAACTCCGAGCATTTAGCGGCTGGAGCGGGCGACTGGTGGGACAGCGGCAAAGTGGATTCGGACAGGTCGGCTTCGGTGGAGTATTGCGGCCGGCCGTTGCCGGCTGCCTCACGGTTCTGGTGGAAAGTGCGGGTTTGGGATCAAACTGGCAAGGCTAGTGATTACACTGCCTCGAACTACTTTGACACCGGATTGGCGCAAGACGAATGGGAGGCAAAGCACATTTGGGATGAGACCACCAACGCGAATAATTTCGCCTATTTCCGAAAGACGTTCGTGGTGACGAACAAACCTGGGCTGGCCAAGGCCTACGTGACGGCGCACAACGATTACCTTCTCTATTGCAACGGACAGCTTCTAGGCCATGGCCCGGCGCGATGTGATCCTTACCTTTACGGGCAATACAATGCCTATGACGTTACCAAAATTCTTACCACCGGCACAAACGTATTTTCCGCCCTCGGACATTGGCGGGACCATTGGTATAATGCGGGTATCGATGCTCAGCCAGCCTTTTTATTGGAAGTGCGGCTGACCTATCCGGATGGGACGTCTTCGAAGATACGAACCGATGAATCCTGGAAGGTCCTGGCTCGCACCGCCTTTATCGAGGACACTGGAACTAACTCCTACCGCAGCCCGTGGAACCGGGCAATTCAGTTTGATTCGCGTTTAGAGCCCGTGGGTTGGCATACCACCGGATTTGACGATTCAGGTTGGGCCTCCGCTACGGTGGTGGACCGGTCTGATTATCATCGATTCGCGCAAATGGCGCCGGTGGAACGGGAACAAGCTGAACTCAAACCCGTCAGCATCACCCAAACCAACGGCGCCTGGCTGGTGGATTTCGGACGCTGTATTGACGGCTGGCCCAAACTCACCATGCGCGAAAATCATTCGGGAGACAAAGTTCGCGTCGCATACTTTCAAATGAGGAACGGACGAAGCCCCGCCGGCTGGGACGAATATATCTGCCACGGCGGCACGGAAACTTGGCATGCGGACTTCGGACGGCACACGTCGTTCCAAGTGCTTCAGATCACCGGCTACGCAGGGAAATTGAAAGCTTCCGCCGTGCGCGGGATGTGGGCTTATTGCGACGCCGACGTGGCGGGGCGTTTTCATTGTTCCAACGATTTGCTCAATGACATTTACGAGCTGTGCGAGCGTTCGGCTCGGCAGAACATTCAGCAAGGCATTATCAGCGTGGATGCCAATCGCGAACAAGCGTCGTGGCTGGCCGACAGTTGGAACATTGGCAACGTTCTGCTCTACAATCACCGCGACACGACGATGATTGACAAGACCGTGCGTGATTATGCGGCAGAACAGCTTCCCAGCGGATGTTTTTCCGCCTGCAGCCCGGGACACCGGCGTGCGGAACTTCCAGCTCCAGGCCAGCAACTCCGCCTGATTCCCGAATGGGCGATGTATTGGCCAATGTTGCTCTGGCAGCAGTATCTATTTTCGGGTGACAGGACGATCCTCCGCGAGATGGAGCCGCGCCTGACGCGCTTTATGGAATGGCTTAAACCTTTCCAGGATCCAACCACCAGGTTGCTCAATCCTCCCGGTTGGCGGATTTCCGACTATGCCGGCGGCAAAATGCCCGACGGTGGTTACAACGTCGCCACCGCGTGCCAATACTATGAAAACCTGCGCATCGCCTCCTGTGTGTTTTCCGTGTTGGGACAAACGAATCAAAGCCAAGACTATTCATGGCAGGCAGAGGAAGTCAAAGCCGGTATCAATGCTCATTTGTTCAAAGGTAAATACTATCTGGCGCGAACTGACACGAATGGAATGTATCCGCTCGCTTCAGCTTGGGCGCTGCGCTTCGGCATTGAGCCGGCGGAGGACAAGTCCAAAATTCTGGCCACAATTGAACAGGCGGGAAAACCAGACATTGGCGGCTACGGCGGCGACGCATTTTACAGCGGATTGTTCAATGCCGGCGGCGGGGCGTTCGCAGTGCGCGACTTGGCCCGCTATCGTCCCATGCTGGACTCGGACAAAGCCTGTTGGGAGGGTTTCCAACTTGTCCGCGGCTATCAACCGAACCACGCCTGGACTTCTTATCCGGCCTATATTTTTCTCAAATACATCTCCGGCATCCAGCCCACGAGCGGCGGATTTGCCACCTTCGATGTCCGGCCGGAAACGGATGGCCTGACTTTTGCCGAAGGCACGGTTCCCACGGTGAAGGGCCTCATCACGACCCGTTGGGAGAAAAGCGCCAATGGCCAATTGTCTCTTTCGGTTGACGTTCCAGCTAATACGCAAGCCTCCATTTATCTTCCCAAACTTGCCAACGGAAATCTCACCATCACGGAATCCGGCAAGCGGTTGTGGCCTGCAAGATCGGATGTCCCGCCGGATCCGGGGGTGCTCGCGGTCCAGGAAGAGGATTCCTCCGTTAAATGTCTTGTGGGCGCTGGCGCTTACCGGTTCAACGAAACGCCGTCAAATCCTTAGTGACGTCCGATCACATCCTACCCAATCCTTGAAGCGGAGGTTGGCGGTGCTCACGCTGGCAGCGCTGCTCACCGCCGCGTCGAGTGTCGCCGGCACGATCACCGTGGTGAATCTTCCGGCGACCGGCACAGATGCGGCCACCGGGATCAGCGCCACGAACACCTATTTGTTCTGTATTGATTTCGGCAACAACACCAACCCTCCGAGCAACATCAATGGAGTGCCCTTTATCCACCGGGATCTTGGCAACCAAATCGTCAACACCACCAATGGCTTCGATGGCGAGTGCTGCGGCCGGTTCTCCAGGAAATATTTAACCGCCTCCGGCAGCGTTCCCTGGCCGGCCAGCCTGGCGATGATGCCCTGCGATCAGCGTCGCCGCCTGCGAAATTGACGGGCCCAAAGGCGTCAGGGTCTCGAGGGCCCCCTGGTATTCGAAAGCGTCACGACCGCGGAGCGTAACGAAGTGCTCCCGGTTGGCCGCGAGCTTCACCGCCGTTTCCGCGAACTTCTTTGCGGAGGAGTAGGTGGAAAGGTGAGCCGTTGCATCGAGCCGTCGACGTCGTAGTAGCGAACTTCAAAACGCACGCCGCTTCTGTGTTGCTGGTGGTAAATGGTGGCCGTACACGACTTGTGTTCGACCGTTTCGGGGAAGGCACAATTGGCTTTCATGTCTTCCTCCCAGAACTGAATTTTTCGACCCCGAAGGTAGAATTTTGTCATACAATCGTCATACAGAACCCTTTTGGGTGATGAGGGGTCTGGAGGTTGATCCGTCGCTCCGCAGGCAAAGTGTTGCCCGCACGCGTGTTATGGTGAAATGAACCGGCCGGTGAAGGATGGAGCGGGTGAAGGGAATCGAACCATCATTTCGATTCCGGAATCACAATATGCGCTTTTCAGTTGAAATATGAATGTTGTAGACGGCATTGACAGCCTTACACGTTAGCAGTATGTTAGCATGTATGGCTACTGTTTTGAAGCGCAATGGCTCGAAATACTGGTGCGCGGTCTGGCGCGATGCTCACGGCAAACAAATCTGGAGGTCAACCAAACAAACTGACCGAACCAAGGCTCTGGCCGATGCCCTGGATTATGAGCGCGCCGATAAGCTGAGCGGCGCCGGCTCCTTTGTCGAGGCCCAAGCCAGGAAAATCGTCAATGACATCATGGAACGCGCCGGGACTGGCGACGCGCTTCGCAATCCCATCACGGCAGATTGGCTGAAAGACTGGATTGCTACGAAGGAAGCCCACAAGGCGGCCTCCACCGCCGTTCGCTACAAACAGATTGTCGATGAGTTCGTTAAGCACCTCGGGAATCGCGCAAGAAGACCGCTATCGGTCATTGTGGCGCGTGACATTGAGGGGTTCCTGGCGAAACGCAAAAGGGCAGGGTGTTCCCCGACCACCATAAACATGGATGGGAAAATT
Organism: Binatia bacterium; assembly: GCA_035566895.1. GTDB lineage: Bacteria > Verrucomicrobiota > Verrucomicrobiia > Limisphaerales > UBA8199 > DATMQA01. The sequence goes on along the minus strand of DATMQA010000185.1, from coordinate 32,342 downwards.
CTCAGGACCGCTTTTAACAAGGCGCGCCGAGAAGGCTTGATTACCACAAACCCGGCCGAGGCGGTTGACCTCCCGGACAAAGATTCGGTCGAACGTGGCACGTTCACCCCGGCGGAGGTCAAAATGCTAGTGGATTCAGCGAAAGGGGAGTGGAAGGCGCTCATCCTCCTGGGCTACTTTACCGGCGCGCGGCTCTCCGATTGCTGCCGTCTGGCGTGGAAAGACGTGGATTTAACCCAAGGCACGCTTACTTACATTCAGCGCAAGACCGGGAAGGCAGTCACCATTCCGCTCCATCCAGAGCTTCAAACCCACTTGGAGAAGTTAGCGTCAACGGACAAGCCGGAGATCTTCGTTATGCCGGGCATGGCGGACAAAGGGCCAGGCGGGCGCCATGGCCTGAGCGAGAGTTTCAAAGGGATAGTCCGCAAGGCCGGCATCGACTTGCAGACCGTCCAAGGCGGCGGCGACCGCAAAATCTCGCGACGGACCTTCCACGCCCTGCGTCACAGCTTCACCTCGGCCTTGGCGAATGCCGGAGTGGCCCCGGAGTTGCGAATGAAACTCACCGGCCATTCCAGCGAATCGGTCCATCGTGGTTATACGCATCACGAACTTGCAGTTTTGAAGGACGCTGTTTCGAAGTTGCCGTCTCTAAATTCGGCGGATTAATTGGTCAGAGCAGCTACTTTCTAAATCGCGATTCGGTTGCAGGAAGAGGTTTGGAGGGAATGCGAGACGCCGCCAACTCCAAGACTTCATTCTTCTGAAATCAGGCCCGACTGAAGCGCGAAGCGTACCAGTCCAGGGATGTCGTAAATGTTCAGGCGCTCCATCAGCTTGGCGCGGTGGAACGCGACCGTTTTGGGGCTGACCTTCAAAATCAGGGCGATGTCTTTGTCGGTTTGGCCTTCCGCCATCAGTTGCAGGATTTCTCGCTGACGGACGGTCAGTAAATCCAGTGGGCTTTTCTTGTTGGCAATTTGGATGGGCAGTTGTTTGACCAGGCGATTGGAAATTTCGCGCGCCAGGTAAACTTCCCCTCCGGCGACCCGCTCCACCGCAGTGAATAACTCCGTGGTAACGGCTTTCTTGAGCAGGTAGCCGGACGCCCCGGCCCTAAGCGCGCCCCAGAAATACTCCTCTCCCTCGTGCCTGGAAAGTATGATGACCCGCACCTTCGGAAATTCTTTGGTTATGCGTGCAGTGGCCTCGATGCCATTGAGACCGCGCATGGAAATATCCATGAGCACTACATCAATCTCGTGAGTTTTGACGAGTTCAAGGGCCTCGCGACCATCGTTGGCCTCACCGACCACATCAACCGAGGGAGACTTTTCCAGTTCCGCCCGAATGCCGGCGCGAACAATTGGATGGTCATCGACCAGTACGACACGAATACGCTTTGTGTCAGAGCGCTGGCGACGCAACTGGCCGGAAGGCCGTAGGATGGATCTTAAGAAACCGACAGGGGCTTCTCTGCTCACCGTGTGTGGCTCGGCTTCGGGGCGCATTGTGTTCACGATCACACTGGCTCCCGTCCCAGCAATGATCACCGGACCACCCGCGTCGATTCCGTGCGCTGCGACACTTCCCGCCGGGTTAGCGCTTATGTCCCGGTGGGGGTCGATTTTGGGTTATCACCTCGTTCGTTAAGCGCAGGTTCATGGGTGATACTTACGTTTCCACCCGCTTCGATATCCTGTCCTCGGGCACCACCCTGACCCTGGGCGCTGAGGATTGAGACGCTACCTTTTGCCTTTATGCCTTGGCCTTCAGCACCAGGCGCCGGCCCCGGTTGCTGCGCCTGAACGCTAAAACCACCCTTGCCGGCTTGAACCTTGGTCACTCTTTTTCGCACGAACCACACGATGATCCCGAGAGCAACGAATGAAGAAATAGTGATGAGTGCGTAGTCATGAGGTTGCATACTTGGAATCGTATCCCGCGGAACCATGGTTGTCGAGACCGGATCGTTTCACACTACAGCGCGAGGGCTTCTGGAGCGTGATGAGCCGCTGAGCGCAATCGGGGTCCCGGCTGGCCACGCGCGTATTGGTGCTGACGACCCGCTGGCACTTTTGCGCTTGCGACCGGCGGCGACGCCGTTCTTGTAGCTCTCCAGAACTTTGTCAGAGACCCACTTCGCCAGGGCCGCCCAGTCCTCGCCGCTCTCGAACTTCTTCACAAGATCCGCTTCGAACTCCTTGATATAGGACATGCTTGGATTAAAGCATCTGCTTCTTAGCAGCAACGTGTCAGTATTTCTAAGGACAAGCAGGTCCGGTGTTTTTTCGACTTGTACTCTTTTCCCAGGTAGTTTATATTGCTCGTGACATCGGGAACAGATTGCCCGTAGCGGCAGTCTTACCAACCGGCCCCGGAGAGGCACGGTGGTCACGATAGCGTCTGAGTGGACGCTGTCGGATGTGGTGGGCGATGAGCCCCCAAAGAATTCTCCAGCGGCAAAGAAACCGCCCCGTATGGGCGGTAGTTTTTTGTACCGCGTCCCCGGTGTGTTGAAAGACACACGATGAACGAAGTAAAAATCGCGGACCGGCAACTGGCCGGTCCCTCCTCCCGCTCGCCCTTCAAGGCGAGCCGCACCCTTAAAATCGACAACCTGGGCGACCCGTTTCGCGGAAGCCGGGTCTCGGGCATTCGGCTGAAAGGCCGATGGCTTACCAGGGCTGGTTTTCAATCTGGCGAGCGCGTGGCGGTCACGGTCGTTTCGCCCGGCCACATGGAATTGAAGAGCGTTGCCGAGTCCGAAGTTGCACGCTCAGCGCAAGAACCAAAAACCGCGGGCCAACGGCTTTCTCCCGACCTGAGAGTTTCCCCGCAGGGAACGGTCTGGTTGTTCTACGCGCTCACCGACAGAGCCCGCGAGTGGATGGGCGCCCACTGCCCGGCGGGGGATGACCACCAGTATTTCTGCGGCGCACTCGTCGTTGAGGCGCGTTATGTCGAGGACCTGCTCGCCCATGCCGTAGAGGACGGTCTGGAAGTTTAATCCAAAAACAACTCCGAACATAAAAGCAAACGCACTTTATCATGAGAAAATTTGAATCATACAAAGATGCTGAACAATTTGCGACACGTGCTGTCGAGGCGCTCGCAAACCAGTTCCCCGGCGCAGTTGCCATGGCGGACGGGGACGGGAGGCTGCACGGGCTCATCTTCCCAAAAGAGGAAGCCTTCACGGTTCACTACAGAATCCAGGAGCACCGGTTTGTTGTCTCGGGCTGTTGGCCTCGCTCGCGCTTGCCGGGCGAGGAGTCCAAACAGTTCTCACCGTCGGACCTTTGGAACCCTCGGGCCGAGTATCCCAGCATCACCGTGGATGCTGACAAGTCCCCTGAACAAATCGCTGCGGACATTAAACGCCGGTTTCTTGCCAAGTATCGTCCTGTTCTCGCTCGTTGTGTCGAAGCTCGCGACAACCATGAGCAGCATGTAAAACGCTGCAACATGTTGGCGGAGGAAATTGCAACGCTGCTTGGTCAGTCAAGCCGCGAGCACCCCTCCAAATCGCACAGCCCTCTACATCCCTTTGTGGACCTGCCCGACGGGCTTGGGTTTGGCTCCATCGAGGTCTCAAACGACAGTGTGCATTTCGACCTGCACTCAGTTTCGGTGGACAAGGCCAGGAAGCTAGCCGCATTTCTCAAAACTCTCTAAAAATTATGTGGTCACTTCCTGACATCAATCGATTAAACGCGAACGCCGCGGCCAACGCCGGGAAACTCCGCCATGAAGCTGCTCGCAAACGCAAACCGCAGTGCGAGATTTACGGCTGCAAGCGCCGGGCCAAGGAGTCAACGCTCTGGTTCGACATCTTCAGCGACTCCCCGAAAGGGGTTGTTCACACCTGCTCCGAGCATTCCGCGACTCACGACCCCGACCTCTTTGTTTGCGAGGGTTGCCAGCGCGTGGTGCTGGACCATTTCACCTGGGAGCGTTATCAAGTCCAGATTGGCGGCGTTACCCTTTGTTTAAAATGTGCTGCCGAGGCGCATTTCAGCGACCCTGCAAACTGGATTGACCCGCGGGCGGTGAAGCAAGTCGTGCTGGAACCGGAGGGCGTCCCGTTATTCGACTCGAAAACCGGAGTGCTGAACGCCGCGCGTTGCCGGCACGTCTTGGGGGTGAAACAGCCAATCCCGGCCGGCATCTCGTTCCACGACAATTCGGAATTCGATAGCTGCGATGGGCATCAAATAAGCGGCGGCAACCTGCTCGACGTTATCGAACGCCTCAATCAGCCGTTTTGCCCCGTGCTCGATGCGGCCTATCGGTTTGCCGTCAGTATCGGCCTCTACGTGCGGGATGGCGAACAGCAGCGGCAGAAGGAGGCGGCATGAACACGAGAGTCCTTCTTGGCGGGCGTCCTGACCCCGAGGTGCTCACGAAGATGAGGTCCAGTCGTGCTAATTTCCCGGGCACACGCTGGGCTGCATATGAGAACCACGAGCTTGGGCATTGGGCACTGGGCCATTTGAAATTTCTTGCGGTCGGGCCGCAGAATACTTTCAAGGATGCGCCGGCTCGGATGCCCGACACCGAGCGCGAATTAAACTGGCGTTATGTCCACATCGGCTTTGTGGACCTGGCGACCGGAAGCATCTTCGAAAAATGAAAACACCCAATCTGCACTGCCTCGCGCAAGCGTGCTATTCCGGCGCTTGCAACCCGCACGGCATTGTCCGGTCACTCGCCGAGAGCATTAGCGAGATACCGCCCGGCAAATGCCGTGAGTCGTTGGATTTGAAAATCATCCTTGGCCAACTCTCCTTCCTCATCGGCGAGAGCCTGGGTCCGCAGGAGGAAACAATCGCACAATTCAGAGAAAATGAAAAACGACTCAGCCAGGCCGAGAGCCAAACAGAAAGCACAACTGAAGGTTAAACGCAAACAACAGCAAGTCGCGGTGACGCCGGAGAAATACAAGCTTCTCAAAATGCTTTACCAGCAAAGGCCCCTCGAATGAACATGTTACTGTTCGTAATGCTGGTGTTGATTCTATCTGAAGCTAGTAATGCCCGCAAAGCGGCCGAGTCGTTTCGCCAGCCGCGGCCCCGGGAAACACGCAAGCCGTGGTTTACGCCGGGAGCGCCGTGGTGGGAGCATGTCTTGGAAGCGATTGGAATCCTGATTGGATTCGCGATAACGGTTGCGGTGGTAATTTTTCTCCTCATGCTCTGAGCCTGCCCATTTTTCGTCCGCGCGGCTATCTGCAAGGCATATCGCTGGAACGAGGAGCCGATTCTCATCGGATGATTACGATCAACATCGGGGCCTCGCCGTTCCCCCGCTTGGGTTGACGGGCGCCTGCACGATCTGCCGGATGAGCGACTTCTGGTCGCGGTCCTCCGGTAAGGACAGGGGCGTCAACCCTCCTCACTGAACAGCCATCCAACTGACACTTTCAGCGCGCGGGCGAGGGCTGCCGCCTCGTAATCCATGACGTAACGGGTTTGCCCCTCAATTCGAGACACGGCAGAGCGGTCCAAAAGAATCCCCCGTGCGGCCAACCGCCCGGCCAAGTCTTCCTGGCTAACCGGGGGCTTCAACCTCAATCGGGCTTGCCGGACCCGACGGCCGATAACATTTCTCTGCTGTGCCCGTCTAGTCTTTTTCATCGCGTGCGAATTCCGCACGCTTTACTCATATCGAAAGGCCACCCCTTTTGTGTGTGAAGTACACACATACGGCATGAAACCTGCTTTCTAATTGACGCGGGTTAAACCGTGTGACGCTATGAAAATCACGCTTAAAGTCTTGGCAATCTGTCTTTTCCTCTTGTCGGGCGGGTGTGCCGACCTTTTTCAGGACAACTTGGACAGGGCCTATCAATCGGGAAATCTCAGCGGGGGAGAATACTACAACCTGAAGGCTCAGCAGGAGGAAGCTCGCCGGAGACAGATGATGGTGTATCAGCAGCAACAGAACGCGGTTATGCTTAATTACATGAAGACCATCAACACCACCCCAGCAACCCCCATGTTCAGCACTCCATTTTTCAAAGACAGGCCGCAAGGGGGCGTTCAATCGCAATCAGAGCCTCGGCTGCCATCTGGCTTGGCCTTGGAACAGATGAGAAACGGACAGGGCGCGACAACTGGCAGAACACGGCTTGGAGCTGACGGCGTTCTCTGGCAGGAGTACAAGGCGTTGGATGGGACCATGTATTGGGTTCGTTCCCGGTGAGTTCCGGTGTTTCGTTGGTCGGTTTGACTTTCATCCGCAGCCGGCGCGGTGGTGATCTCACGGCGAATCACCGTTACTGAGGAGCAAGAATCGCCCGCAAAAAAGGCTGCTAGGAGCTACGCGCCCGGAGGAACCTGGCCGCGTGAGAGCTTCACCCGATACTCCGGGCCGAATTCTCGCAGCCTTTTGCGTGTATCACGTGGAAAAAGGTCATCGGTTCTGACGCCCAGAATCCTCGCCAGGGCGAACAGCTCCAGATCGGGAACTCGCCGCGTCTGATTTTCCAGCCGGTTCACTGATTCGCGGCTGGTCTCCCAACCCAATAGCTGCAAGCGGACGGCCAGGCGATCCTGGGTCCAGCCCCTTTGCAACCGCAGGCTGCGAACCTGCGGTCCAACCACATTCAGCGGTATTGGCTTCTTTCTTTTGATGTAAAAGTAATAGCAGGATTGACCAACGGAGCTTGGTCGCATTACTGCACTTAAAAAAGATCAAGAAATGTCTTGCCAACCCTCGGCTTCTGTTACAAAGTCGCTCCCGGAGACGCAGTGGGGAACTGCTGATGGCCAGGATGTCCTTCCGAGTCCTTCCAAAGCGCCTGCTCTCGGTGTCTGATACCGAGGCGGTGAAATGTGAAGACAGCCGTTAACCATCAAAAGCGAAAGGAACCACATGAAGGCAAGGATTCAGCATTTCGGGCGACAGGTCGGGGCACTGGGCGCGGGTTTGATATTTCTAATTCTCGTTCTCGTCACGGGCAGGTCGATTTGGGGGCAGAGTAGCCCTCCGGGCTTGGGCATCGTCCTTACCGCGAGCAATCAAATCACGCTAACGGTGACCAACGCCTCCACAAACGTCCTTTACTATGAAATCTGGTGGAGCGAGTTCATGGATGCCAATGCGATGGTGCTGACGAACGGCTCCTGGCTGCCGTTTCTGACCGGCACGAATGGCCAGACCAACTTCGTTGTGGGCCTGGGAGACTTCGAGACGGGTTTTTTCCGGGCTATAAAGGCGAATGCTTTCGACAATGACGGTATTCCCAGTTACGAGGACGCCCGGCCTTTCGCCCCAACCAGCGGAGTTCTGACGGTCACCATCGAAAGCCCGGCCAACGGCTCCAACGTTCAGTAGGCCAACCTCAACCAGCTACGACTATGAAAAGCCGCAATCTTTCCGCGAGCGGGCTCCTTTTGTCCCTGGGCCTGATTTGCTTTGCCGGGATAGAGACACAAGCCCAAGCCAATGCCGCCAACAGCGGGCGTTTTACCCGCGGCACAGGCACTAACGCCACATACCAATCGTTTATCGTCCCGTTGGATGGCGAGGTGGGAGTGCCAGGTGGGCCAGCGCCCATAATGGCAGCTTACGGCCAGCCCAACTTGTATCATTACGATGCCACCAACACGCAGCCACAACAGTATATCACCAACCGCATCGCGATCTCGAATGCGGTGGCCGCGTTCGGGAGCAAGTATGGAGGCAGCCCGCTCTACATCGGGCAGGCCTATCATTTTGGGGCCTATGCGGGAACGTGGATATTGCAGAGTCGAACAAACGCGTTCCTGATCACTGTGACCGACCGGACGTCCGGCGCGTTTGTGACCAACCAGTCATACACGATGCCGATCCACTCTGTGAGTGGCGAGTGGACCAACTTCCTGGCGGCGGGAGACAGCGCCTCCGTTACGGTGCCTGGGTTGACGACGACTTTTTCGGTCCTGCCGGATGAAGCCTGGGGAACGAGTTTCATCGGGTCGTTAGCGTTGACGCACCAAGCCGACAGTACCGCCGCGAACTACGAATACACCGTCTGGATGCTGGGAGCGACGGACCAAGGCCCCATGGTGGAGAACGCGGATTGGTCCGCGGCATGGGCACCGTTATATTCGCTGGACTTTGACGCCCGGCCAGTCTGGCGGGCGACGTTTGTGGACCAACCGCAGTTTCAAGGGGCGCCGTTGCCGCCGAGCTACGAAGGCAAATCAGTGACAGAACTGTTGGCGGTGCAGGCCGTGGTGACCAATGCCGTATCGAGCAGCGCTACGAACTGGCTCGACCTGGATAACAGCCCCGAACTGCGAGACCACCCAACGCTTGATCAATTTGTGACGGACATGGGAAGCAACGCCTTGGCGCTAGCCAGCTATGTGTTTAACGAGATCGAGCTGACCGATGCCATTGCTTACAACAACGACACCAACAAGCTGACGGACACTTCGGTGAACCTGGGGGGAGTCAATCGCAGCGCCCTGGGCACTTTCATGGAAGGCCAAGGCTCGCCGGTGGAACAGTGTGCGCTGTTGATATATCTGTTGCGACGGGCCGGGGTGCCTGCGGCCTACATATATGCTCCGTATGACGGTGTCCAGATGCTCGATGCGCGCCTCTCGACGCTGTTGCGGATGCAGATTAAAGGCGCGGTCAATAGCAACGGCCAAATTTACACCACCAACTCGTTAGTTTCGGTTAACTATCCCTGGGTGGCAGCTTACATCAACGGACAATGGGTGCATTTGTTCCCCTGGCTTAAAGATACGCAAGTCGTCGAGGGCCTCAACCTGTACGATTACATGCCCACCAATTATAACAACGCCTATAAATGGGTGAGGCAATATCTGCTGGGGGACACGAATATCTTTTCGCTGAGTACCGAGACGGACGTGCCCAGTGTGCTGTTTCGCAAATTCCTGCAAAACGCGCTGCTGACCAACGCGCCCGGAATTTCCCTCGATGACATCGGCACGCGAGCATTCAATCGCCGCGTGCAATATGCCCGGTGGAGCGATTTTCCCACGCCCTTTGCCGTAACCAATGGCGCGGTGAATACAGTGCATGATTTGACCAGCATCACAAATGTCTATCCGACTTGGACTAATATTTTCGATACGATCAGCGTTCAGGTGTTCAGCGACCGAAATACGAACAACTCGCTGTTTACCGGCGACCTGCGGACGCTGGATTTGCACAATCGGAAATTCCTGGTGCGCCACGTGGCCACCAACGGCAATTACAGCCTGATCCTTTCGCTGGCCCCCTTCCGGCCCGCCGCCACCAATGTGATGGCGTTTACCAACGACTCAGCCCTGACTAATCAACAACAACTCACGATGACGTTGACCACAGCGGACGACCAGTTGACGGTCCGCTTCACGCGCAAGCGGCACCGCACGGAGAGCAGCACAGTCACGAACGCCAATTATTGGGCGTCGTATTTGGGGCTAAGTGAAACGCTCACCGAATCCAACGACTCCTTGATGCGCCTGGGTGACCTGGCGGCGATTTGCCTGAACGCCGGCCGGGTGACCAAGCGGATGGAGGAGACCTGGGCGCAGGAGTATTGGGCGATGCAACAGCGGGTTCAGGCAAATCCGCTCATCACCAACTCGCTCTCGCCGGACATTACGCAGGGCACGCTGCCCTACCTGATGGGCATGGCCTACTATGAACGGGTGGACTTATTTGGCGGCCAACTCCAGCAACTGCACAAGGTCCAGGTCGGCTCGCTGGTTGCCCAAGGCTTGTCTAAGCTGAGCGCAAAACGGGATTCGAGCGGCAACCTGACCAGTCCCCTCAGCCTGGTGCACCCCAACGTGGACATGAGCTATTTCGCCATGAGCTCGTTTGGCAACAAGAGCCTGCGCCCGGATCTGGGGGCGGACGCGGCGCAGGAGTTTGTCGGCTTCCCCAGGATATGGGCAACGGAGTGTTCGGCCCAGGAACACAAGGTGATTGAGGATTTTTATGCAAAGACCGGCGGCGTCTCGACCGTGCGATTGTTGCTCCAGGCTCAACAACCCGGACAGCCCGGAATGATCGTATTAGACCCAAACAATTATACGAATTACCCCAACCTACCGACCTACGATGCGGGGATATGGCAGCAGGTGACCAACGCGTTTAACACGAACTACAACGGCTTCTCGACGGTTTTCATCACCGCTTCGCCGGTCACCAATACGAACGTGGGCTACACAGGGATGGGCGCGATGATCTTCACCGAGAATTCCCTGGCCGCCCTCATCAGCGCCAACCAGATGCCGCAGAATGGCGGCTGGGGCGACCCGCTAACCGATCCCATTTACAGCCCACCGGATTTTAACTTCATTGATTTGAGTTTCAATCTGTCAGACGCCAGCGGTTGGAACGTGACCTACTTCAACTCGGTCAGTCCTCCGGCCACGGTGCCGCTGGCCGAAACCGTTTCCTGGTGGGACGCGACCACAACCTGCAATTATTTCTCCTCCTACAGCTATGGGGGCGCGAACATAGCACAACAGCAACAGTTTGACGTGGCTGCCTCCAGCCTGGGATTTTCCGGGGCAGCGGCCTACCAAGACACCGTTAATTACGGCGGCGATTACGATTCGCACGTCGGCCCTGAGTTTGCGCAACTGGCCAGCGCGATAGCCGATCCGGTCAACGCGGTGACGGGCGAGTTTTATATCGAGGGGACGGACCTGAATCTGCCCGGCCCGATGTCGCTCATCATTCGCCGCAATTATTCGAGCCAGGACGTGGATCTGGGCGACAGCCAGTTTGGTTACGGCTGGCGACCCGCTTACCAGCCCTATCTGCGCCTCGTGACCAACAATTTGATTTACGCCGCCGAGATGGACGGCACGGTGGTCGCTTATCGCCAACCGGTCGCCGGAACCAATTTCTGGCAGCCTACCGCCGCCGACAATTCGCAACTCAACAACCGCAGTTCAGCGGGCATCGGCTCGACGGCCAACCTGTTCAACAATTACATCACCAACTTCAGCAACGTAAGCGGCACCAATTATTACCTAACGGGCACGGACGGGAGCCTGCGCCGGTTCCAGGTGATGGCCTTCCCGGTCACCGGCACCAATGGCACCATTGAACGCAGCCGACCGTATCTCCAGAAGTGGACGGACGTGAACGGGAATAGCTACACGTTCAGCTACCAGACGGACAACACTCAGCCCGATTACGGGCAACTAAAACGAATCCAGAGCAGCAACGGCAATTTCCTGGACTTCTACTACGACGTGTTCGCTCACATCGTCCAGGCGCTGACCGGAGACGGGCGGCTCCTCAACTACGATTACGATGATCACGGTGACCTGGTGACCGTAACCCTGCCCGACGAATCGCAGATCAACTACACCTACCAGCACACGACCGGCGTCACCAACAGTGTCACCAACATCTTTTCGACGCACCTGATTATCGAGGAGGACAAGCCGGACGGGCGCGTGCTGGCCAACGCCTACGACGGTTTGCGCCGCGTGGTCACCCAAGCCGCCACGGTGGGAAACGATCTGAACCCCATCACCAACGCCACGTTTAGTTACAGCAACAATTTCACCAACCTCACCAATGCGCTGATCACGGGCACGACTTATATCAAAGACGTTTTCGGGCACACAAACACGTATCAATATACGAGCAACCTCATTACCAGCATCACGGATGAGTTGGGCCAGACCGAGACCCAGGTTTGGTTCTCGAACACCAACGACGCCGGGTATTATCCGCACAGCCTCAAGTCCAGGACCGACAAACGCTTGTTGAGGACGGATTATCAATACGATTCGTTCGGCAACCTGACCCAGGCGGTGCTGACCGGGAACCTGACCGGTGACGGTGCCACCAATGAGACGGCGACTTTTTCATTCACCTACACCAACCGCAATCTCTTTAGCACGGTCACCGATCCGATGACTAACAAGGCGGTTTACTATTACACCAACGCCGCCTTGCCGATGTCCCCCACGATGGTCGTAAGGCAGGCCAACGGCGCGGGCGTTTCGACCAATCAATATTTCTACACCAATGTCGTTCAGACGGTGACCAACGGTGCGGTCACGACCAACAGCGCGTTTGGGCTGTTGCAGCGGGTGATCCGGGGCGGCTCCGCGACCAACGACTCGTTCTATGACGGGCGGGGATTCCTCACGCAAACCGTGGCTTACACCGGCACCGGCGACCCGGCTGTCACCAACACGTATTTCTACACCGCTCGCGGCGAGTTGGAGCAGCGGACCGATGCGGCGGGCCGGAACCAGCGGTTTGCCTATGACGCTATGGGGCGCAAGACCGTGGAAGAAGTCTATGAGGCCAACGCCTCCATTCCGCTGGCCTGGAAATATTCCTATTACAGCGAGAATGGTGACCTCGTCTGGACGGACGGCCCTCGCTACAACCCGGAGGATTACGTTTGGCGCGATTACGACGGGGCCGGGCGCAAGATCACCGAGATTCACTGGCGCTGCGAGGGTAAGGCGGATGGCAGTGGAGTGCAGCCTCCGGCTGATGGCGACCTCTACGCGACCACCTTTTTCCAGTATGACCCCTTCAATAACCTGACCAACGTCATCGACCCGCTCGGAAATCATGTCGTCAAAAACCACGATGCCATCGGACAGCTTACCAATGAGGTCGCTTACAGTGCTGCCGGAGTCGCCATGGCGACCAACTCCTTCGGATACGAATCGGGCGGGCAGGTCTCGCGCATAGTCAATCCCCTGGGCGGGGTTACCACTCGGCAGTTCACTTATACCGGGAAGATGATGATTCAGACCAATGCCGATGGCTCCACCAACGGCTGGCGCTATTACCTTGATGGCCGGGTCCAGCGCCAGTTCCAGGGCAACGGCGACTATTGGGAGAGCACCTACGACGACGCCAACCGCAAGACCATCCGCATCTTCCATGCGGCCAGCGGCCCGGGCCTGGCGACCAACATCGTTCAAACGGATACGCGAGGCAACGCGATCCAGGTCACCGACCAGGGCGGCAATACTTTCACTAATTTCTTTGATGGCTTGGATCGCCGCAAAGTTGCCACCGGCCCGGTTATCCAGGTGGTTGGTCTGAACCTGGACCTGACCACATACACCACGAACCTTACGCAGCAGATCACCGCTTACGTTTACGATTCGAGCGGCCAGACGCTCACAGTGACCAATGCAGCGAGTGAAAAGACCGTTACCACAAGTGATGCTTTGGGCCGTCCGACTCAGGTCACCGCTTACGCCTCCAATGCGGTCACCCCCCTGCGGGTTACCTCATACACTTACGGCTCCAACCACAACAGCGTCACGGTCACCAACGGTTCGGGCGGCGGCGCGGTAGCGACAACCACCTTCACCGATAATGATGGCAACACAGTCCTGACGGTAGGCTACCCCACCAATGGGATTCAGGAATATTTGTGGCAAAAGTATGACCGGGCGGCAAACCGCATCGCACGGCAGCAATGCTCCATCAGCGGGTCGCAGGTCACGATTTGGGCGACCAATGGCTGGACTTACGACGGCCTAAACCGCGTGGCAACCGAGACCAACCGTGACGGCGTGTTCGCCGTCTATGCCCGCGATGCCCTGGGCGATGTTCTCTCCCGCTCAATGCCAGGGGGGCTAACCTGGAGCGCGACCTATCTGAGCGATGGGCGCAAAGCAACCGAGCAGGAGACGGGCGGCTCGTTGACCTCCCGTGCCATGTCTTATTCATATTTCGGCGCGGGCAGTCCGTTTGCCGGACTGCTCCAAACCATGATCAACGGGCGCAGCACCACCAACACCTACAGCTACGATGATTTCCTGCGGCTGACCAACCTTACCACAACCGGCTCGGCGGCAGAACAGCAGACCTCGACCGCGTATCAGTATGACCGGCGCAGTCTGCTCACCAATCTCGTTCAGTCCTTCAGCACCAACACCGGCCCGGCCACCACCGTCTTGCGCCAATTCGACAGCTACGGCCAGATCACTTACGAAACCGTTTCGGTCGGCGGCAGCGGCCTTTCCGGCATCGTCCAGAACTGGGATGGAGCAGGGCGAAGGAGCAAGCTGGACTTCGGCCAGCAAAACTACGGTTTCCGCCACCAGGCCGATGGCTTGATGACCGCTGCCGATGGGTCCAGCTTTGGTTACGGGGACAACGGCCTGCTCATCGGACGGACCAACAATTATCGCACCTACGTTGTCACTCAACGGGACGGGGCGGGCCGGGTTTTGCAGACTCAGACCACAGTTAACTCCACCAATCTGAGTGAGACCCTCAGTTGGCGCAATGATGGCCGCCTCGCCAGCTACACCGCTGGTCGTCTCAACGACTTCACCAACGCCTGCACCTACGGTTATGCGCCTTATTCGCAGCGCCTCACTCAGGAGGTTTTCAACGTTTCCGCCATCCAAAAGTTCACCAACAATTATACATTCGACAACGGGCAAGCGGGAGGCTTGGGAAACCTGACCTCGATTGGCACCCCCGCCCAATCCACCAACACCTGGTCGGCCCCCGTCAGCGGCGGATTGGATGGACTAAACCGGGTCGCCAACGAGCAGACCGCCATCCTTCGCCGTCCCGCCACCGGCCTTGCCCTGGGCGCGGCCAGTGTTTCGGCGACGCTCAACGGCAACCCGGTCAGCGTCCAGTTCGACGGGACCGATGCCGAGGGGCGCTGGCGGGCCATGGTGGACATGACCCCTGGCTCTAACACGTTGCGGCTTGCCGCCATCCATCCGAGCGGCCTTTACACCGCCCACGCTACCAACACCTTTAATACCACGGGCGGCGCGGACACGGTGACAAACGCTTTCGATGGCGATGGGAACGTGACCAAGCGGGTTTGGCTCAGTTCCAACGGCCAGACTAACCGGACGCAGACCTTCACCTGGGATGCCTTTGACCGGCTCATCAAAGTCTCTGAGCGCGACAGTGTGGGCAGCGGCCAGGACTGGGTTGGTATCTTCGATGGCCTTGGCCGCAAGGTGCGCACCACCACGACGCTGGTGGTTTCCAACACGCCGATCACCAGCCCCGCCGACGCCGTCAGCACGGTGGATTCCTGGTTCGATCCGCAAGTGGAATTTCAAGAAGTCGGCGTGGTGGTCAACGGGGGCGTGTTCAACATGAAAACCTACGGTCCCGACGCCAACGGCGTCCATGGCGGACTCCAGGGCGTGGGCGGATTGGAACGGGTCACTCCATTCGGCCATATCAGCGGCATCGGCCTACTCCAGGATTTCTTCGGCAACATCATTGGGAGCGTTACCAATGCGTCCTCTGGCGTTGCATGGAATCCGGCGCGGTTCAGCAGTATCGGACCGGTGCCGGGGTATCAATCCCCGGCGCTGACACTCAACGCCAACTTGGCCCAAAGCGTGGGCTGGCGCGGCAAGCACGTGGAGGCCACCTGCATCTACCACTGGGGTGCAAGGCCGTATGAGCCAGGGAGCGGGCGTTTCCTGGCCCATGACCCGGTTCTCGACTTGGCAAATCCGGGCGGCTTCTCGTTTTGTGGTGGTGACCCCTTAAACCAATTCGACCCTGATGGCCGATTTTCAAAGGGATTTTCCGAGGGCCTTAACACTTACGCTAACAAGCTGGAGAACAACGTGCTCGGGTTCATGGCGGACATCGGGATTATTTCGCCAATGACTGCGCTAAACAACTCGCAGCAGACCCACGAGCCGGGCTATTACGTTTATCCGAGCGCGGCGTATGAGGCGGGGGTGAACGCGGGCTACAGCGCGTTACCCAACGCCGTGATGCTGGCCACAATGCTCCTGATGCCGGAACTCGGCGGAGGCGAAGTCGGCGCGCTGGAGGCCGAGGCGGGCGTGGCCCGCGCAGAGGTTTCTGCTTTCGGCACCGAGGCGCGAGTTGCCTTGGGTGAGGAGGAGGCTATCGCAGCGGAAGCTGGCTCAGCCGCCCAAGCGGAATCAGGATTGTTGGCGCAGGAGGCCAATCAGCCGCTACTCCTGACTCAGGGTTCCTTGGAAAGCCGCGTGACGGCGAATTACCAGCGATACTATAATGAGGAATGGGTAAAGGTTGTTGACCGGTTTAATCAGGGGAAAACGGTGGTTCCCGCAGGCATGAACTGGGAAACGGTCCTTGGTCAGAAAGTAGATGCCGCTGCGCGGGCCAGAACGTTGTTGTTTTTGGAAAGAGAAGGAGTCCAAGAGGGACCGGGAAACCAGATTTTGGTAAATCGGTGGCTGCGTGACCCGACCGGCTCGGACGCTTATCGCATTCCAGATTTACGAATTCCCGGTGAGGGAGTAATCATCGAGGGCACCATCGGTGATAAGACATTCGCCTCGCCGCAGATTCAGGATTTCATAAACTTTTCTGGGGGCAATCGCGTCGTAATTATAAGGCCGACCATCGGTGCCGGATTTGGACATTGATTATGCAGTTAAGAGGAACCTATCGAGAAGGGGGCGACCTGCTGGCCTATGCCGAGCTGAACGCCCCCGACTTTCCGCCCGAAGACCAAATGGACTGTCCGAGGTTTTTTGAGCGGCTGTCGCGGTGTTATGGAATCCTGCTGGAAAATGAGACGAACGAGGTAGCCCTCCAATGGCTTCGCCTCTCTAAGCAGGAGATCGCAAAGGCTAAAACCTTGTTTTTGGAACGGAAGAACGACGACGCTCTTGGGAAACTCACATGTGCGAGGGAATATTTGGTCAACGCAATGAGACGAAAATCCATGAAGCCGAAATTCTTGACGGATGACACCGGATTTTCAGAATAGTTCGCGCACGGTGCAACCCCCTTTGTGAGAACAACCGTGCTCTCAATGAGAATGGCAAACATCTGGTCCAGCGCTTGTTTGCTGTGGTTTGGTGCCTACGTGGTATCGGCCCGCCTGCCACGAGGCTCTGACAACCCGTCACAATGGAACCCGGCGGGGTTCAACAGCATCGGGCCGGTGCCGGGGTATCAATCCCCGGCGCTGACACTCAACGCCAACTTGGCCCAAAGCGTGGGCTGGCGCGGCAAGCACATGGAGTCCATCGGCACCCTCCATTGGGGTGCTCGCCCGTATGAACCGGGTTCTGGTCGGTTCCTGGCCCACGACCCGGTGTTTGATTCCGCCAATCCAGGCTGCTTCTCGTTGTGCTCCGGTGATCCCGTCAACTATTTTGACCCGACGGGGAGGTTTGGGAAACAGATGGGCGACCCGACCTCCTATCAGGACACGCTGGCCGACCATGTGCCTGATTATTCCGGGGCAGGTCTTGCCTCCGTCGGAATTACGGACCCGCTGGCGCAGCAGGGTGGTGACTTTGTGGATGCGTATAACCAAACGCAGGCCGACATGCAGCGCACGCTCATGCAGGGCTATAACGAAGTGGGCGCGGGCGGCGACTATAGTGCGGGTCAAGGGTTCTCATCTTTGTTGAACATGGTACCGCTGGTTGGCGGGATTAAGCAGTACATCGAACAAGGATACACCGGCACGGATTTGGTCACGGGAAACCGGGTGGACCCGATGAGCGCGTTGGGTTTGACGGCAAGCATGGGCCTTAATTTTGCATCGGCCCTTCCGTTCGCGGGGGGAATCATGAGCGAGGCCGCCCAAGGCGCTCGGTTCTCAGCGGGTTTCGCCGACTGGCAGGCGGGTAATGTTCTCTCCTGGCAGACGCGAGCGGGAGAGTGGTATGGGTCAGGGCAACTCGCCGCTAAGAGCACAACGCTGAGATTACCTACGTCGATGGCTTATGAATTGCCAATCTATCAACAGGCGGCGGACGATGGCATTCTCGTTAAAGTCCGCTCCTCCTCCTTACCAGCATCCAATGCCAGATCGATTTGGGAAAGTGCGAATGGACCAGTCCCAGAAGGGTTCGACGTGGACCACATCATTCAACGTCAGTTCGGAGGTGCTGATGAGCTATCGAATCTTCAGCTCAAGCCCTCTGGGCTAAATCGTAGTCAGGGGACACAATCTATGTGGTTGAATAAAGCGCAACCCTACGGGACTGTCTTCGACAGCGTAAAACTCGTTCAGCCTTAATAATGTTCGACGGATTCAAAAGAGAACTCACAGCTCACCGAGATGGTGGCTACCACCTTCTCGGTGGAGCGCTGGAACAAATTGACGTTAATGCTTGGTTTCAGGAGCATTCTTTAACGCCGCCAGTGTCTTATGTAAACTTTTTATGTCAAGTTGGACCAGGTAGCTTTTTTGGAGGAGCTTTAACGATTTATCCATTGAGGAGTCCGCATTCAACGTCAGTTGAATCAGAACTCTTGAGACTCAAGGAGGAGACGACCGAGTCTATTTTCCCGTTCGGATACGACGGAACTACGGAATTATGCTACTGCTTTGAAACTCAGGCTGGTGGAGATACAGTGCATTGGTTTTCGTGGGAGGAGAAAGTCAAACGCTCGCTCTTTGCGAGTTTCCAGGAATGGATTGAGGCCAAGCCTAGGGAACTCTTCAAGGACCAAATTTACGCCGGATACAAGAAGCTCACAAATATCGATGCGTTGATTGCTGTGATGGAAGAGCGGGCGGCCTTTAAAGTTCGATTGGTGAATTTCGACAAGCAACTCCAGAGGTCCCCGGACAGGCCCGATGATAGGCTCCGACGTTACAATAAACTGGTATTGGAGGTTACCAAAACACGACCGGTGACCATCCAGGTATTGACGGTCATCGTTGCTCGGGTTGGTAGTCAGCTAGGTGCGACGAATGTCGAATATGCGACTTTCCCTGTGCATGACATACCTGTTAATCATCCCACGATTCGGGAGTGCTATGTCTTTGATCCCTTCAATGTGCCCTTTAATGAAATTGCAGTGAAGTTCAACCCGGTGATCGATCTGGGGTCAAAGATGCGCGTTAAGTTCAAGGAGCTTTCGAGCCTGTTAGGGTAGCGCTTCGAGGCTGACAATATGAAACAGATCAGGTTGTGTTGGCTGGTTTGGACGCTGGTGCTGTGCGGAGGGCTTGCTCGCGCGGATCTGCTCGTGAAGGTAGACGCGCCAAAGCAGGTTGGCCAGAAGGTCGTCATCAAGCTAACCATGAAGAACACCTTCAAGGAAAAGGTGGAATCCGCCCGCGCCCAAGTCTTTCTGGTGGATGACAAAGGCAAGGTTGCCGGTCAGGCCGTGCGATGGGTGATCGGCGGGAAGAAGGACCGGCCAGCACTGGCACCCGACGCCGAAACAACCTTCAACTTTGTCGTGGAAACTGGCAAGCCATTCACCACAACAAAGGTCTTGTTCAGCCGAGTCCTCCTGGAAGGCGGTAAGCTGGCCGGCGTGAACAAGGAAGTGCAAATCCAAAAAGCAGGGAAGTAAAGCGGTCTGTCTCCTATTTCAAAGCGCCGATCAGAGCCACGATATAGCGGGCCTGTGGAGGCGTCATTGGAAAATAATCTGGCTTACCGGTGCCCTTTTCAACCCTTAGCGCGTCAGCGTAAATATGGCAATCGACGATCCTCTTGAAGGTAATGCTGGTGTTCCGCGTCTCACCTTCAAACAAGAGCCGAGCCGAGGTGACATAAAGTGTTCCGACAGAGAGCGGCGTGAGGTCTTCCGTTTTTATGGGTGTATATTGGCCAAACCCGAATGAAACGCCTTTGATCCCAGTTGGGATGCTGACGGACGAGCCGGAATACCCATGAGTATGGACCCGCGTTTGGTGCCATGTCGTGATGACTGCGTAATAGGCCGTCTCTTTCTCGCCGAGCATCAAGCTGGTGACGATTGGCGGCGGAAGTTTTCCTGTGGATTCGATCACGTAAATCTCGCGAAATATCTGCGCGTTGCCTTCCAGCGTCAGAGTGGCATTGTATTTCTTCTTAAGCTGATCGATGGCGGCAAGATCGTCGTCGGTCATCAATAGCGTATCCTCCATTCGCTTCTTAATCGGCTCGAACTCCCGCATGAAGTGCTCGCCAATCAGCTTTGAGCCTTCCCTTGAGTCAAAGCCGAGCACGATTGCATTTTTGTTCAATTCGTCCTCAGCTATTTTGCTTATAGAGCCGCCGCCGAACGCCATCATTTCCTGGAGACGACTTTCAAGAAACGGGCGGCGGTGGGATTTAAAGAACGGCAGCTTTGCCGGGATTGTGAACGGCGGCAAACCGTTGTTCACCTCTATGGCCAGGGGGTTTTCCGGGGGAGTTGCAAAGAACTCGTTTGAACAATTCGGGCACGTGACATTCTGGCCAGCCAAGGAAGCAGCCACCACACAATCATTCGAGCAATTTGGGCACGTGTAATTGTATTCAAGTTCCATACTGCCCTTTTCGATTGAGAAGTGTAAGCAGTTCGTTACGGTAATACAAGACCTACGGCGAGGATGCCGTGGAGAAAGTCCGGGCCAATCCCTACACACTGGCCAAGGACATCCACGGTATCGGCTTCAAGACTGGTGCGGCAAGCATCTGTATGGGGCCACAAAACCGCCGCCCAGGAATAACCGAAAGACTTGCAACAGGCATTCAGGTTCTGGACAATCTTGCTCCGCGTCGGATGCCCACAATCTACCGAATCGAGGATAGCGACGAGTCAGCACAGGGAGCAATTGACACAGCTCTGGCTGCCCAAGTCACATTCGACGGCAAGAGGACGGGAAAAGTCATGCCGGGAGAATATCAGGCTTTGTTGATCGGCGCTGAAATTAAGCCGCTTCCGCATCCACTGGAATGGTCCACCTTGCGGGCACACAAAGAGACCTACCTCTCCGCCAGCCTCAAGGCATTCTCTTGCGAGTGGAGCGCCGGATTTGCCTGGGTTGCGGAAACGTTTTTGACTCCCCGCGCATCGTTTTTGCTGGTGCGGCAGGATGTTTACCCGCCCTGGTGGCGGCTCTTGTGTCATTCGTATTGATCCGGTTCGCCCTTGGCAAAACGATTGGTGCGTCATTGCTTATCGCTTGGGTAGTTCTCATTGCCGTTGTCCTCATTTTTGAGGTAGCAGGAGCTATTTATATTCGGCTGCGTTTTTCGGAGCGCCGGGCGCGCATTGCTCAACTGAAATGTCGGCTTTGCAGTGGCGCAAAGTCAGTCTCCGTTGCCAGCGTGGTCGGAAAGCGCGTGCAGATTGGAAGCGAGGGGAGGTGGCTGCAAATCTCAATTGCAGGTATGTCGTAACAGGCGGTATTTAACGACCAATGGCTCACAGGGCAACCCGGCTTCGGTGATTTCCTATGGTCACGCCCATCGATGCCCTTTACCTCGCCTCTTCCGCTCCAAATATAGAGCCACGATTCCCCAGATGCCAAATGGCAGAAACAAAACAGATATGAAATAGCCGACAATCATGGAGATAGTGGGCCAGAATGCCAGTCCACGCCGGGACAGGTTCGCAAGGCTCCCAACTCCCACGAGCAGAATGATCAGCACTTCGAGCAGCATTAGCACCACCCAGAAGTTCTGTCCCCTGTGGATCGGGTCTCTCGCCGCCGTGCCGGTCAAAGCGCCGAGAAGCGACACCGAGACGATTCCGGCGATTACGATTCCGACCACATTAAAGATGATGTGTCTGTGTTTCACAGGTGCCTATCGCATGACGACGGAGTTAAGCCGCGCCTGTCAGCTCCCTCAACGAGTTTGGCATTCGTTTCACCCTCAGCGTCTCCTCATCGGCAAAATGCAGAAGGCCAAGAATGCGGCAGCACAACCTGCAACAAAGCTTCGGGTCCAAAGGGACTGAAAGTTGGTCCTCATGCCCATTAGAACTCCGAAGACCACAACCCCGACAACGAACCTGACAACCCGAGCGACACTCACCCGACCTGTCTTTGCTCTTTCATTCGTGTCCATTTTCAGAAACGGCCCGCCACCGAACCGTTAGCAGTGTATCCGCCGTGCCCTGGGGCGCAAGCGTTCGCATTTGGTGTGGCGGCGAGGAAATGGCCAAAGCGGAGCCTCACGGCCCCCGACCGCGACGCATCCGCCTCCGCGTTGGCCATGGTGGAGATTCTCAAACTGCTCAGCCGTTCACTTCACGCCCGCTTTGGCGGCGGCTTCGGGGTCGATGGCCTTGAGAGACCTGGCGGCGGCTTCCTGCATATACGGCTCCGCAGCTTTCAAGCATTCCAACAGGGCTGGCACGGCGGGTTGAGATTGCTTTCCGCATTCACCAAGTGCTTGTATCGCAGGATAGCGGAAGTTAAGAGGGAACTTTACATTCGAGCCTTGGAAACCTTCGAGGTCTTCGATTAAATAGGGCATCACTTTTTCAACGCTCGAAGCATTTTCGGGTTCGATCCGGGCCAGCGCGATAGCTGCCGTGCCACGGACTGAGGGATCAGGGTCTCCCAATGAAGCGAAAAGCGGCGTCCTTGCGGATTGAGCCTGTTGTTTAAATTCCGCGATTGCCAGACAGGCATTCCAGCGCACTTGCGGGTCTCCATCGTTCAGCAGGAGCACCAAGGCGGGAATTGCGACGGTGGGTTCTTGTCCAATTCGGCCCAAAGAATTTGCCGCCAAGGAGCGGACGAAACTCGATTTGTCGTTGAGGCACTGGATCAGGGTGGGCACGACTATTGGATCACTGCGTCGGAAGTTGGCAAGAGAGTGTGCGACTTCAACCCGCACCGAGACGTTGGAGTTGGTCAACGAGCCGATTAACGGAACGATGGCTTCGGGACCAATCCGACCCAAAGCCGCTCCGACATACCCCGACGCATAGCCATCGTTCAGCAGCGCAACCAATGCTGGAATTGCGGGCTTAGCATCAGGTCCGAGCGCGTTACACGCGAGCACCGCCCGATGGTGGTTTTCCGATACCGGAGTATAAACCGATTTGACCAGGTGATGTTCGCTGGCCCATTTCAGTAATTTCTGCTTCAGCGATGAGTCCCGAGTCCTGAGCGAGCTGATAATCTGTGGAACCGCGTCACGACCGATGTAGCGAATGGCCTCGATGGCGTGATCATTAACAGGGCCTGGATGCTGGTCGTCCAAGTCCTTCAGCCAGGCGCTGAGTCGCTTCCCCTCATAAACTGGTTCACGCGACCTGAAAACCTGCCACCCAAGCACTCCCAAAAGACCGACGAGCAAAACGGCGAGCGCGATTTGAACCCGCTTCCACATGGGGGCAAGTCTGGCCAACTTTCGGTGACGACACGAGCCTTCTTTCAGGCCCCGCCGACAATCGTGCGCCATACGCCCCGGTCTTAAATCCAGGTTGGCCGACCGATGCCCGGCCCTTCAGCCTAAGCGTGAACGGCGCGCCCGAATCGCCGCCCGGGGAGCACTCGACCGATTGTGTCAACCGCCATCTGACTCATCGCGGCAACCTTTCTAGGAGCATGGCTCGGCTATCGAGAAGTATGACGTTGACGTTAGGCTCATCCGCCTCAAACTCGACAGTGCCTTCGATGTCAGTAAATCCATGCCCTCGCCGATCCCGCCAGACCCACCGCCCTTGGACAAATCGGGATGGTGGGCCTTCACGAAACGGCTGGCAGTTGAAAAGCGTCTGCGCCTTCTCGTTCGCCAATTGCTGCGCAAGGGTTCCAGCTTGATCAGCCGTCAACGTAGCAAGGAGCGGTTTGGGGCTGCTGCATCCAAGAAGCGCCAGCGCGAGGGGAATTAAGTATCGCGTTTTCATGCTTCGAGTGCCCGGATTAAAACACAAACGGAACCATTCTCCAACTTCTGGCTGCATACTGGCGATACTCAGGATACCGCTTTACCACCAGCGCCTCCTCGCAGAACAGCCGAAAAAGCGCACTGCCCAAAATCAACCCTCCCAACAAACCCGCCTTCCACGACCAATGGGCCAAAACCCCGACCCCGGTAAACAAACAGACACCCGTGTAGATTGGATGGCGGATGAGCCGATACGGCCCGGTGGTGACCAACCCACCTTCCGTTGGGTTTGCGGGCAAGTGAAAGCTGCGGCGACCGAAGGTAACCCGCGCCCAAATCACGAGCAGGATTGGCCACTGCTTGCGGTATGATGACGAGCGGAGAGGAGGATAAAAGGCATCGCGTGATCAGCAGCGCAATTAGACCCACAACCATGGCCAGGTAAGCGAGGATCGATAACGGTTTCAGCATACTCTTTGACACCGCGCCGGTCAGTGACCCGGACACTTCTTCTGGAAGTGCAAGCCAGAAGCAACGAACTTTCCTGACGCTCCCTCCAACACCACGAACATCTTTCCGGGCCGCTGGTCACTCTCGAAAGAGACCACTACCGCGTCCGTTACTGTGACCTTCGGCAGCATTTCCAAAGTGGCCCACGGCTCTCCCGAGAGTTTGGGGATGTCTATGGTGTGCGTCCGTGCGACAGTTATCAATTCGTCATGTGTCATAGTGGGCCTTTATGTTTCAATGGTGCGCTCTCTCTCTCCAACACTGTCACGCGGCAGCGAGCGGAGAAGCGGGGGCGGTTCGTCTCCAACAAATTGTTGGATGAATTGGCTTCAAAGTCGTGTATTTCCTTTAGCTCGTGTTCCACGATTTCCCACGGAAATATTGTGATGCCGGGCCTCAGCGAAAACTCCTTCATCTGAGCTGGAGACGCGAGGAATCGCTCGTTTGTCTGGACGCCGAAGTAATATCCTTCGATACCCTCAAAAGAATCAGGCCCGCCAAATACTTTTGCCACGGTTGCGTAATGCAGCTTGCTCTGCGGAAACATCCTTCTCAAATACGCGATGGCCGCTTGGGCAGTTCCTCCGGTGCTGGTATTGTTCTCACAGATCAAAATGTTTAGATGATCGGTAATTGCTTGAGTTTGCATCGGATTCGTCTGATCAAGCCTTGCAGGGTGAGAAAAGTATTTGAATTGAAGCGGAATGAGCCGCGTAATTTGGAGCCGGATGGCCAGCACATTACCAGGGATGGCTCCACTTCGCATAATGGGGGCAACCGCGTCAAAGGACAGCCTGGTCGCCCAGACCCTATCGAGCAACGTCCCAACAACTGCTCCATACTCCTCCCAGCACATTGGATTCGTATCGGCTTTTGTGTAAATCCTCATGGAAATCCTGAAATCGTCCAACGCACTCAGGTTGAGCCACTGTCGTCGGAAGTCAAACCCCAACGAAGCCGGGAGCAACGAAATTCCCATGAGCGTTGCATCGGATGGAGCCCGGTTTGGCTGGGCCGCCCTGGCGCTGGTCTGACTACCTGGAGTCGTGATCTAACTGGAACCGCTTGCGCACCCTCATGACCGGTGGGGTGGGAGCCGGGAGGGGCCATCCTCCCAGCGACCCGAGGTTAGGCGTTCGTACCATGGCTCTTCAAAAATGAATATCTGAAAATGTCGTCACGTTTGTGCCAGCCATGACGACGCCAGAAGTCGTGCGCCTGCTGATTCTCGATCAGCACATCAATGTGCGTCTTCACAATGCCAAGAGTTTCTAGCTCGGTCAGGCATGCCTCAACCAAAGCCGAGCCAATGCCTTGCAGACGGTGACGCGGTGAAACCGCTAAGTGCTGCAAATAACCTCGGCGACCGTCGTGCCCACACATAACGCAACCGACAACGGCTCCGTCAACCAACGCCACAAAACTCAATCCCGGATTACGCTCCAAATATCGGGTGGTAGCTTCACGTGAGTCGGCGTCACGAAGGCGAACTCCGCTCGTAGCGGTGAGCAACCCGACACCGTGGTCATCACCAACAGCGGCACCGAGCGAAAGTTCTTCGCGTTTTTCCTTAGCCGTTGGGCTGCTGTCGGTCGCATGTCGCACTCGACGCGAGGTGCGCGCCCCGTTTACAGTGAGTGCTGGCACTAGGCCATTCGATACAATCAAGAATGCCCTTTAATCTGCAACCCGTTTTGAAAGGCGAACTCCTCGAACTCAGACCACTTCGAGCGGAAGATTTTGATGACCTTTATTCAGTGGCCGCAGATCCGCTCATTTGGGAACAGCATCCAAACAAAGACCGCTATAAAGAAGCCGTATTCAAAATGTTCTTCCACCAAGCCTTGGAATCAGGTGGAGCGTTGATCACTATTGATCGCCAAACTGGCCATGTCATCGGCTCGTCGCGATTTCACGGCTACAATGAACAAAAGAGCGAGGTCGAAATCGGTTGGAGGTTCTTGGCCAGGTCACACTGGGGCGGGATCTATAACGCAGAAATGAAGCGGCTGATGCTACAACACGCCTTCAGATTCGTTACTGGAGTCATCTTTGTGATTGGCCCGCAAAATCTGCGCTCACAGCGGGCTGTGGAAAAAATAGGCGCAGTTCGCGTGGGAACAAAGCTCCACGAGAGCGGGCAAGCCTTTTTTCTCTACCAAATTACTGCGTCAAAGTTCGCCACCCGCAATGCTGCCAAGGACGTTTAATCGCGCCGCTGTCTCAGCCAACCTAAACATCGCCGGGCGCGGCGTTGATAGCAGAGGGGAGAAGGCCGAAGGCGATTATCGCCCCGACACCAAGCGGCATTGTCGAATATCCTCTCAACGGTTTCGCATATCAATCAGAGACCCCGGCCTTGGCTTGCAAGTCTCCCGCATTTGGTGTGGCGGCCAGGCAATGGTCGGGTGGAGCCGCACTGCCGGGGCCGCAGCGCGCCCGGCCTGGCGTTCATGACCGCCTTCGACCTGTCTGAATCCGCACTGTCGGGACGGCAGCTCGTCCGCCTTGGCGCTTGTTCCAAGTTAAAGTCACGCGGACCGAAGCGTGGATGCGGCGCTTGAACCGCCGTCTGGCAGTGAGCGGGGAGGCAGGGCGGCGGCTCGATGGAGCGCTCTTGTTAGCCTGCGTTTGGTTCCTACTCATCGCCTGGCTTGCTCAGCCTGGAGCATTATAGCCGCCGTGCCCTGGGGTGCAAGCGTCCGAATTTTCCCAAGTCCGAGGCGGGCATGTCGGATACACCGCCGAAAGGGTAAAGTATCTAACCTATGCCCGTGTAGATGGCCGAATAATGCTGCGCTCTTCAGGCGGGCCGAGCGCATCCGATATGGCACGGGAGGTGGAATCCCGCCGTTGCACTCCCGCTAAGACGCTCTGGCCCAATCACCGGGGCTTCTCTCTTTCTGGACGATACCATAAGTCCAAGTCTCGACGGTCACGAAAACCGTCGGGACCGCGCAGGGCCAAGCGCGTGAGCAAACGTGTGATGCGCCAGAAAGAATGCGCACGGAGGTTGCGTCCAGAAGTAACCACTGGTTCGGTTAGCACGACAAACCGACCGTGCCGCTTGAGGGCTTGGACAAACAGTGCATCCTCCGCTGCGTAATGCTCCTCGCTGAAACCGCCTGTCGCCTCAAACGCGCTCCGCGTGCAGAACTGGCAGGCCCCGCCCGGCAGGCGCAGCAAGCGCACCGCACCCACTGTGAACGGATAGGCCAGTCGCCACCAAAGCGGAAGCCACCCCTCGAATCGCGGCACGCAGCCACCGCCAACCGCGCCCGCACGAACGCTGCGCAACGCCGATTGAATGACATCGACGTTCACCAACGTATCGGCATCCACGAAAATTAGAATATCACCGCGTGCCGACCTTGCGCCAGCATTACGAGTGGCAGAAATCTGCTGATGTTCCACTCGGATAACGTGCGCCCCGCGCTGCCGGGCGACTGACGCGGTAGCGTCAGTGGAAGCATCATCCACCACGACGATCTCATTCGGCTCGCCAACCACCTCCATCGAGATGCGAATGGCTGAAACACATCGGCCAACCCAAGCCTGCTCATTATGTGCTGGCACGATGAACGAAATCATTTGAAGGCGCGTAGAGTAGCCTAGCCTTGAGCATTATATCCGCATCGGCCTGGGGCTACAAGCCTCTCTCATTTGGTGTGGGCGGCGAGGAGATGGTCAGGTGGCTGAAGCGGGGGGTCCTATTCGTCTTCCTCTGCCGGGGATGACACCGGACCGATCAATCTCGCTCCAATCCATGCCCATCATCGTTGCACCTGGCCTCTCCGGGAAGCAAGCCACCTTTTTCCGTGATGGGGTTGGCAGGTTCAACATGCAACCTGGACCTTGAGCTGATCGCAACCGTGAAGAAAAGCCTGAGCGAGTATATCGCGTTAGGGCTAGTGGAAAAGCTAAACCAACCGCGATGACACCTGAGTCCCTTTCGCGGACTGCGGCGGCATTTGACCGGGACGGCGGGAGATGGACGGAAAAAGCGAAGCGGCGGAAAAAGTCCTGACTCGGCATCTACTGAGGCCTCGGCTCCAGTCTGGCCACAGTTAATCTCTATGAGAAGCCCCGTAAAAGGCCAGCAGCGTCCACCGGACGCCCTGGCCCACTCCCCGAAAGGCAGGGTCCACCGCCTCGGTGATGATGTCAAGTTAAAATGTGTATAGGGAAAGGGCGGGCGTATTTGAAAGTGCCGGCATCTATGTCTGGACGCTGGGCTGTCGGTCAGGAGTGTTGGTTGCCGCAGCCTGAAACCTCCGGGCAAGCCTCCAGCCAACTATTTATTCCTCTGTCACTGGCACGACCAACCGCCGTCCCGCTTCGTCAGTAATCCGAACCGTTGTCACCTCGGCGGGCACATTTGGCTCGACATGCTCGACGGACCTTACCATGTCATCTCCAGGTCGATCCAAAACCAGCCGAAAGGCAATTGTGTCCTTTGGCAAAGCACTCTCGATCTCGCGTTGAATACGCGCGCCGGGTTTATTTAGCGAGCACTCTACGAAGGCGGTAATCCGAACCCTTGCGCCTTCCCGCTTCGCGACGCAGGTTTTGGTATCACTTTTCATAGCCAACAGGTTCAACACGATATATGCCATACCTGTCAGCGTTATCCTGCGGCGGTTGCTTCTTGGCGACAAGAAGAATCTCACCCGCTCCCGGGCCAGCACAAAAATCCGAGTGGAAAAACGCCAGCGCCCCGCAGAAGGCAGATGGCCCCTGTGCGGCATGGGCCGGTGCCGGGTAACGCGCGTCGCCAGCCCCGTTGAATTTAGCCCACGGTGTCCTTGACAATAATGAAATGCTTTGAGACGTTAGCATTATTCAAAGGGACTCGATTATGAGCTTCAAACCTTCCCATTTGATCGTAATCCTCCTGCCGTTTGCTTTCTCGACCATCTCGGCAACGGTGCGCTACGTGGACGTGAACAGCACCAACGCCGTGCCGCCTTACACTGACTGGACCACTGCCGCAACGAACATTCAAGACGCCGTTGACGCTGCAATAGCTGGTGACCAAGTCCTCGTCACCAACGGCCTCTACCAGTCGGGCGGTCGCACAGCTTACGATAATCCGAATTATCCCTATGCGCACACGACCAACCGTGTTGTGGTGGATAAGGCTGTCGTCGTCCAAAGCGTCAACGGGCCGGGGGTGACGATTATTCAAGGCTACAGAGATCAAATTATAACCAACGGTCCTGTGCGTTGTGTGTTTCTGGCCAGTAATGCCACGTTGGTCGGCTTCACGCTGACGGATGGCACAACAATGAACAGCGGCGGCGGAGTTTGGTGCGAGTCCTCAAGAAGCTCGGTATCTAACTGCGTGCTCACGGGCAATTTGGGTTGGCAGGAGGGCGGCGGAAGTTTTCGGGGTGCGCTCAACAACTGCGCATTTCACGACAATACCGGCTTTTTGGGAGGTGGTGCAGGCGAGTCCATATTAGGCGGATGCACGCTTTCCAACAACTCGACCATTAGTGATGGTTACGGTGGCGCTTCTTACTACGGCACACTGACCAACTGCGTGTTAGCTAACAACTCAGGTAATTATGGAGGGGGGTCTTGTTATGACACCCTCCGCAACTGCACACTTTCCAATAACTCGGCCTATTACGGTGGCGGATCGTTTTGCAGTATTTTGAACAACTCAAGACTAACCAGTAACTCAGCCGTTTACGGGGGAGGCTCCTGGAATGGCACCTTGAACTACTGCACCATCTCCGGTAACTCAGCCCTCAATTTAGGGGGCGGCGCAGCCGAAAGCGCTCTTAACAACTGCCTGGTCATCAGTAACTCGGCCCGTTACGGCGGCAGCGGAAGTTATGGTGGCGGAGCTTCAGGCGGTGCCCTCAAGGATTGCACGGTTTCGGCCAATTATGCCTCCGTGCACGGGTCCGGGCTTTATACCTGCGAGGCGACAAACTGCGTTGTATATTACAACAGCGGGGAGGACTACTACTCTGCCAATCTCGTCTATTGCTGCTCCGCCTCGGCATACGGCTTTGCAAATATCACCAACGCTCCACTTTTTGTAGATCAGGGTGGAGGTGACTATCGCCTACAATCCAACTCGCCCTGCATCAATTCCGGCAACAATGCTTTCGTTTCCGCCACCAACGACCTGGACGGCAATCCGCGCATCGTGGGCGGCACCGTGGACATTGGCGCTTACGAATTCCAAACTCCCGCCTCCGTGATTTCCTACGCCTGGCTCCAGCAATACGGGTTGCCCACGGACGGCTCCGCCGACTTAATCGACACCGATGGCGACGGGATGAACAACTGGAAAGAGTGGATTTGCGGCACCGATCCAACCAATCCTTTGTCTGTCCTGAAAATGTTGTCACCGTCCAACAGCGTGTCCGGTCTGACGGTCCCGTGGCAAAGTGTCAGCGGAATAAATTACTACCTCCAACGCAGCAGCAATCTTGCTGCGCTGCCAGCGTTCTTGACCCTCCAAAGCAATATCGTCGGCCAAGCCGGCACCACGATCTACACCGACACCAACGCCACCGGGGTCGGACCGTTCTTCTACCGGGTCGGGGTTCAATAGCGGATAGAGTCTCCTCGTCCTCTCTGCCCTCCTGCTCCCTCTGCCTCGTGTCCCGCTGACCAAATTCCCAGGCACGGCGCAGGTCGGCGAAATCGCACGCTCCGGCTCCAACAGAACGTCGCCGACGCGCTATCTGGGCGGCTTGATCGCTCCCTCACCTCACCATCTCATTATGACCCGCGACCAAAAAGATGGAATTCGCCGAAAGGCAAATCCAGTAGCCTGTCATCATAAACAGCGCGCTGCGACTATGCGGCATAAACCTCATTGGTGCGAAGATGCAAATTACTATTTGGAGAAAAAAGCCGCACCACCATACCTCCGGTGCAATAGGCATATACCTCGGACCGGAGAGAGCAGCCAGCATCTCACCGCTTCGCGTCTGGATGAACCTTGTTAGAAACGCCAGGAGCCAGGCCACCGCCGCCGGAATGGCAAAGTCTCGCATTCGGTATTCGTCTGGTGCCACGGGGGTAATTTCCAACGTGTTTTCAGGCATAGTTAGCAGAGTTTTGCTGGTGCGCGCCGGACCAAGGGCGTCCAAGCCGGAACGAGCCACGTTTTCCCGGCGTTGCCTGGAGCCCGTTCTTTCGGCACGTTCTTTTTAATCCATTTCTTCAAGGCATCTGGCGCTTGTTCTCCCAGGTTCGGCTCGGAGCAAGTAGCAGACGTCCGAATGGCATCCGGGGTGTTGCGCAGTCGAGTAAATGATCGGTCGCCATCGTAGAACCAAATTTCGTTCGCCTTCGCAACACAGAACGCCCATGCGCCAGCCCGGACTGGGCACTCGTTGACAGAGGCGGAACTGGTCGCCTCCACGGTGCCACCCCCGCCGGCTGGATTTGTGATCTTTGTCCTGAAGGCTATGGTGAACGTGAGATGATCCGCACCCGCCGGGGAAACCTCAACGGTAACGTTCGTTGCTTTCGACGCGTGCCGGCCAAAGTGGGTAACCAATTCGGCAGCTTGTGCAAAGCCCGAGGTCGCGGCTAAAAGGAGCAGCATGAATAGCAAAATGCGCATAAGATTGCGGGTCCGTGACATAGTCGCAGCCTGACCCGTAGCAGTTTATCCGCCATGCCCATATTTACAAGAGCGCGTATTGCTGCTGCTTTTCGCTCTATGCCCGCAAGGGTTCATCGCCGGAGAGCAGGCGAAAGTCCCGCGAGCCGTTGAAAACAGAAAAGGAGGCGGCTGGGGGCGGCTAGACCGATCTGGTTCGTTAGGTCGCAGGCTGGTGATCTTCTGCGACTCGAACGCAAACCTCACAACGCCCGAATTGATCCAGGGGTAATGGCTCATATCTTCTCCGCAAACCCTCGACTGCTATGCTTCGCAAAAACTCTATCATCCGAAGATGAGACTTTACTGTCTTCTGCTCTTTTCTCGCACCCTCGTCAACAGCCAGCGCACTCGGCGACAACCCAACTCGTCCACAAAGACTGCACTGGTTCAGGAACTTCTTGGCGCTGGGGTCAATAATCTCTGGATAGAAAGTTTGGCTTCGCTTTTTGTGCATATGCATAGTTCGGCGTCATGGTCATTATTGTTCCTTCGCGCGCTCCTTCCGTGCTAACCCTTTGGCGGCAAAAACGAGAAGAACCACCCCGAGAACCAGAGCGGGAATGCCCAACGAGCCCGCAACCTGGGGAAAATACTGCATCACCAGAACTCCGAGGCCAAAGCTCATGAACACTCGTCCAGCAATGAACCCCCAGATTTCCCAT
>DATMQA010000184.1:0-20308 GCA_035566895.1 Binatia bacterium | reverse complement strand
CCACGCCTAAATTGGTCCTCATGAAATCCGCTCGTTGCAGTTGCCTGTTGCTGGCGCTGCTGGCCCCTGTGCTCGCGCCTGGCCGCTTGCCCGCCTCTCCAGCAGTGTCCGTCGGCTCAACCGTGGGCGTCCCCGGAATCACGGTGCCGGTGCCCGTCAACTTCACTACCGATACCAATGTGCCGTCATTGCAGTTCGACTTGCACTATGCCACCAACTATCTTGCGCCGGGCGCGCCGGTCGGGGGCAGCGCGCTTGCCGATCAGCAAATCTATTATACCAACGGGGTCTTGCCCGGGGTGTACCGCGTCTTGATGTTCTCATTCTCCAACTCGCCGCTGACCAACGGCGTGTTGGTTTATGTGCCGTTCGGCATCGCCACCAACGCGCCGGATCACGACGAACTCCTCTCCTTGAGCAACGTCGTGCTTTCCAACCCGCAAGGATATGCCGTGCCGGCGAATGCCTCCGGGGGCGTCCTGGCGATTGCTACCCCGCCTCGCTTCCGTTCCATCGTCCGGGCAAACGGCGGCCTCATCCACTTGGAACTCCTCGGCGCGTCGGGCCGCACCTATGTCCTCCAGGCCGCAACAAACCTCCCGCCTCCCCAATGGACTGCCATCCAAACCAACTTGGCCACCAACGGGGTCCGGGATTTCGACGACTCTTCTTCCGCCGGCGCCCCCATGCGTTTCTACCGGGCCATGGTCGTTCCTTGAAAGTTGGGACGTGCGCTTTCCCGGGGGGCTGGGAGCGTTGTGAGATGCCACTCTTCGATCCAGTGTCTTTCGACATATTGCCGCCAAAAGGGGGCCGTCTCCGACGCAACAACCGGCATCTTCTCACCTAATGCACGTTCGCCTGTCGCAGGCCATTGCCAACGAACAGACGTGGGAAAGGCGCCTATACAAATTCCAACCCCCCGGTGTCTATTGGGCAAACATCCAAGCAACACTGTATGAAACCTTCCGGTCAGAATGGTGCGGGAGAGCGCGATACTTCCAGGAGCAGCTTTCGCCCGTTATGGCTCATCGCCGGCGGCTGCCTGTTGTTCGCACTCGTTGTTATTCTTCTGCCGCGAACGAAAACCATCTCCGCTGCTTGCACCACTGCCACGGAGGCTCCGCTTGCGGAAACTCGTTCCGCAACAACCGCAGGAATACCGTCAGCGCTTCGGCTCTCCAACTCTGCGGCGGCACCCGCAGCGGCCAAAACGGCCGAAGAAGTCGTCGCCGCCAAACTCGCTCAGTTCGCCCGTTCGCGTCGTAACCTGGCTTATGCCCTCGCGCGACG
Source organism: Binatia bacterium (assembly GCA_035566895.1). GTDB lineage: Bacteria > Verrucomicrobiota > Verrucomicrobiia > Limisphaerales > UBA8199 > DATMQA01. The sequence goes on along the minus strand of DATMQA010000184.1, from coordinate 19,015 downwards.
CTATGGAGTTGAAGTCCCCGACGAGGTGAACCGGTTTTTCGATGCGGTCGAATCGGGAGATTGGGATGAGATCCAGGCGCGATTCAGTGTCATCAACGGCGGGGACTCCAGTGCGAGTCATGGCGGCGGCCGGCCTCCAGCCGTTAATGAAGTCTGGTCGGCGATCATCGACGCCTACGGCGCGGCCGAACAAGTCCACCTCTGGCCGGCGCAAAAGCTGCTGGATTATGGCAATTCCGTCCTCGGCTCCCTCAGTCCGGGGATGGTTTATGTCGGTGGAACGGACAATGGCCGATGGATCCCCGAACTGCTCAATGACACCAGCGATGGCGAGCGACACATCGTCGTCACGCAAAACGGCCTGGCTGACGGGAAGTATCTGGATTACGTCTCCGAGCTCTACAGTGACCGCCTGGCCACCCTCACCCCAGAGGATGCCCAACGCGCCTTCCAGGACTACATCGCCGATGCTCAGAAGCGTCTCCAGCACGACCAACAATTCCCGGACGAGCCCAAGCAAGTCCGCCCAAGTGAAAACATCACTGACGCTGGTGGACAGATTCAGGTTTCGGGCCAGGTCGCCGTTATGCAAATCAACGAGAAGTTGCTGCAAATGCTGATGCAGAAAAACCCCGACCTGTCGTTTGCCATGCAGGAATCCTTCCCGATGAAAGGCACCTATGCCGAGGCGGTGCCCCTGGGGCCGCTGATGGAACTTCACGTGCCGGACGCGCAAAACACGTTCACGCCCGAACGCGCCGCCCAGTCCCTTGACTTCTGGCGCACAACTGCGGAAGACGTGCTCGCCGATCCCGAGGCAACCGGTTCAACTGATGCGCTCAAGTCCTATTCGCACGACGCAGCTTCCGCCGCCAATCTGTTGGCCGCGCACAACTACACCGCCGAGGCCGAACAAGCCTATCGTCTTTCCAGCCAGTTGTGGCCTGGCAACCCGGAAGCGGTTGGTAATCTGGCAACGCTCCTGGCCAACACCGGTCGCTCCAATGAGGCTCACCAATTGCTCGATAATTTTGCCCGCAACTATCCGGACCAGCATTCCGCCATCGACACGTTTTGGAGCGTCGTCTCCACTAAACACCAATAAAACCCTCAGCCGTTAGGCTGCACGCTCAAGGGGCTCCGATTCGTCTCGTCCGGCTTGCCCGCTTGGCGGACGAGCTCCAAGGAACCTCCTAGTAGCCCCCGGGTTGCTGCGTTGTCTATACTCGTTCGGAAACAGGTTTTCCATGTTCCTAAAGCAAACGATGAGCGGGATAAAATGTTGGAATCAGTTGTTGGCAGTTCCAGGATTGAGCCTGGGTGTCCTGCTCGGCGGTCTTAACCTGGGCCAAAGCACGGTGCTGACCGTCCGCCAGGATGGCACAGGAAATTATACCAGCATTCAGGCCTGTGTGAACGCCATGGCTCCCGGCGATACCTGCCTGGTGGGTCCCGGGGTTTATGCCGAGCGCATAACGGTGCCTGCGGGAAAATCAGGCCAAGCCGGCCAGCTTACGATGATTGAGGCCGAAACCCAAGGCGCCGTTGATACCCAGGGCTTCGACACCGGCAATAACGATTACTTGCTCATCCAGGGATTTAATATTTCCGCTCCGCCTTCACAGACCGGACTGGACGCCGCCGGCATTGTTTTGCAGGGCAACCACCTCGAGATCATCAGCAACTACATCCACGACGTCTATCTCGGAATGTGGACCGTGGGTTATCAGAACAATGTCCACATCTCCGGAAACCGATTGTACCGGCCAGGCGAAGCGATCACCATGTACGGCTATGGGTGGCTCGTCGAAGGCAATGAAATCGAGCGCCTCCAGAAATACGCGGCGCTGGGTGACGCCGATTACTTGATCTTTTTCGGCGCCAATCACGTGATTCGAAGCAACTACTTCCATGGCACCCTTCAATCCGAAATCGGCGATGCGCATGTCGATGGGTTCTCCTCCTGGGACAACGACGGCGACTTCATTCAGCACATCCGCATCGAGGCCAACCGGGTCATAGACTTTTACCATCAAGGGTTCATCGCCGCTGCGGCCTATTACTCCAATTCTTACGACATCGTCATCTGCAACAACCTCTTCCGCGGCGCCGCGGCCTGGGGTGTCGATGCCTTCAACGGCCTCCGCGATGTGAAGGTGTACAACAATATCTTCATGGACATCAACTCCAGCGGAGTCGGAATCAACCAGGGCGCCACTGGCGAGGTCAAAAACAACATCTTTTACAATGTCACGGGCTGGGATTCCGCCACCCCGGCATCGATTGGCACCAAAAACATCTGGTACCGACCCGGCGGCTCTGTCGGCGCCAGGTTCATCGGAGATATCCTTAACGTCGATCCCCAGTTTGTCGATGTGGCCAACACCAACTTCCACCTTCAAGCCGGAAGCCCCGCCATCGACGCCGGCGTAAGCCTGCCCGCTGTTCCTTATGATATGGACAGTGTGGCGCGTCCCCAAGGCGCAGGCTGGGACATCGGCGCCTATGAGTTCTACTCCGGCAATCCAATTACGAACGCTCCCGTAGTCTTTTCGGCGCAGCCCCATAGCCGCACAAACACCGTTGGTTCGAGCGCGACCTTTGGCGCGTCGGCTGTTGGCACCGCTCCCCTGGCGTTTCAATGGCTTCTCAACGGGGTTAGCCTTGCCAATAGCACTCGCATTAGTGGCGCTTCGAGCAACAGTCTCAACATTTCCAATGTGCAATTGACCGACGCCGGCAACTACGCCCTGGTGGTGAGCAATATCGTTGGCTCGGTAACCAGTTCGGTTGCCACGCTGACCGTCCTGGGGCAGCCCGGAAACTGTCTCCCACCTCCGGCCGCTTTGGTGGGTTGGTGGCCGGGCGACGGCGACGCCAATGATATCGCGGGAGCCAATAACGGCGCCCTGGCGGGCGGGGCTACGGCCGGCGCCGCGGGGATGGTCGGCTCGGCCTTTAGCTTCAACGGCTTAAGCAGCTACGTCCAAATTCCCGACTCGCCGTCCCTGCATCCCACCAATCTTACCATCGAAACCTGGGTCCGGTTTGATGCGTTGGACACTCCCGGCCTCGGCGGCTCCCCGGCCGGTGACCAATACCTCGTTTTTAAGCAAAACTCACGCAGCACCGACTTCGAAGGATTTGATTTGAGAAAGACTCGCATTTCGGGCGGTGACATCTTCGTTTTCACCGTCACCTCGGCAGCGGGGCTGCCGGCCCAGGCCGTTTCAACCACTCATATCGCCATCGGACAGTGGTATCACCTGGCGGCCGTGCGCGGCGCCACCTTTATCCAGCTTTACGTCAATGGCCAATTGGAGAGTCAAACCAGCGTCGGTTTCCCGCAGGATTACGGCAATCTTCCGCTGTTCTTTGCCACCTCCGGCGAATCCTATTGGGACCATAAACTGGCGGGATCATTGGACGAGGTTTCCCTTTACAACCGCGCCCTGTCCGCCGGTGAGATAGCCGCGATTTATTCGGCGCGCGCTGCGGGAAAATGCAAAGGCGCGACCGCTCCCGTTCCTCGATTTCTCACACCCGTTAAACAAAACGGGAAGCTTTCGTTCACCTTCCTTGGCGAGACCGGGCGTACCTACAGCATTGAAACCGCCTCCGATTTGCAACACTGGTCCAGCTTAACGAATGTGACCCTGACTAACGGCGCTGCTCAGCTCAGCCAGCCCATGCTCGCCCCGAGCCAATTCTTCCGGGCAAGATTGTTGCCTTAGCGAGGAGTCTCCTTCCTGGCGGTGATGCCTCCCTGGGAAGCCCCGCCGCCTTGGGCAAGAGTCGCACGATTGGAGACTGCGGCCCCAATCTGAAGGGTGAAAGCATCGTGGTGTTGACCCGGCAGGGCATTGGCGCGAGTTCATATAGGCCACCCCATCCATCCCCCAAAAGGGCCCTGAATACGCTGGAACCACACTAAAAACCCTGAAAATCCGCTGAATACCAAGAGCTTAGCGGGCGTCGAACCTGTCGGATTGAACAAATCGGGCTGTTTACTGTCTCTAATCTGATGACACTTATTCGCCAGAGGCCCTTAGCTAAAGGGCAGATTTGGAAAACCAGAGCGGCAGAGTTTGAGATTGTGGCTCTGGGGCGGCGTCATATTCATTACAAAGTCACGCCGCGTTTGGGATTGAAAGGTGTCAGCGCCCAAATTAGCGGAATCAGTGCGCTGGAGAACTACCTGTGGACCAACGCCGCAAGGCTGGCCAAGGGCGCTTCCAAGAATTGATTAGGGCGAGACCTCACGTGCCCGCCGCTCTGAGAGAATAGAACAGCCTGAATGCCCTTCTCAGGACTTGCAAATCGCGCCTTCGGCGCTTGGGTTTCTCGGTGAGTGAAATAAGCTGCTCGGCTTCTTCCTTCGTCACCCATTTCACCGAGGCGGTTTCGAGGTCAAACTGGCGTGTGTCCTCCAGCGGCACCATGAGAAAATACTCATTGGCCGTATTTGCGCCATCAAACGAGCCGGGAATTCTCATCAGGACGCTGGCGCGGATACCGGTTTCTTCAAGCACTTCCCTTACAGCGGCGGCTTCCGAGGATTCTCCCGGCTCGGGTTTTCCCTTGGCGAAGGTCCAGACCTGACCTTTGTAATGGCCGGCGGGTTCCCGCAACAGGACTCGGCCATTCTGGTCGATGATAACTCCGCCGCAGGCCTTTTTCATGATTGGTTGTTTTAAACCATCCCGACCGCAGACGGCAACAGGCAACGAGTCAGTTCCCAATTTCAGAGCGAGCCTCGCCAGCGGACTGCGGAAAGCCAACGGATTGGTGATAGCTTGGTTTTTCATAGGTGGCACGGGATAACCGGCGGAATTAAAGGCATGGCGTTGCACAGTGCGTTACTGCGCAACGCCGCGGGCGCTTGATCGGAGGTGAGTAGCGCCCGAAATAGGTCGCCCTAATCTGACAGGGGCGAGGATAGCTCCCTGATGCCGTGCGCCGGCAGGAAATCGGCCAGGACCAGCCAGGCAACCGGGTCCGGACCCGTCAAGTCGAATTGCCGGGTGCTCTCCTGGACTACTTCCGGAATGGATTCGAGAGCGTTTTGCTGTTGGGGCAGGATCACCTCGAGGAGGCGCCAGGCCATTTTAGTTTCCGCGTTCATAATGATGGTTCCGTCAGTCTGGGACTGAGCATTGAGGTTATAGAGTTTTTAGAAGCATTTCTTATGCCTGAGTATTAAGAAGTTTATTGATACGCCGGAAAGGCGCACCATGCGCTTCGTCCACAATGAGTTGTGTCGGGCGGCGCATCGCTGAGAAAGGGGGGCCGGGGGGCGAGTCTGTCTTTATTCAAGACAGAGATGTCTTGTTCCTGGAGGCGCATCCCTGGCACCGTCCTCGATAGCCCAGCCGGTGAGTTGGTGATTGCCGCTAGGATTCACCGGAAGTACAATCGCCTCGACGCGGCGAGAATAATTTATGAGTTGCAGCAGGTCTTTGGAAAGGCGGAGGAGGAACTCGCGGCGTTTCATTCTCTTCCTGTTCCTGATGCTGACCGCGGATGGCTTCGCCCAAACGGACTATACGGCCGCTGTGGACCCGAACCTCGTCCTGGTTGATAACTTCGAAGGCTGGGGCACTTCCCTTTGCTGGTGGGCCAATGTTGTCGGCGGCTACGCCAACCGTTCGACTTACGTGGCGCTCGCTTTCACCCAACTGCAGTTGAACATCGTTCGTTACAACATCGGCGGCGGGGAAAATCCCGGTATCAGCAACACCATGGAATTCCGCGCCCGCGTGCCAGGGTTCGAAACCAGCCCTGGCGTTTGGGACTGGACTGCCGACGCCAATCAGCGATGGGTGCTCCGCCAGGCCGTCGCGCTGGGGGCCAATCGCGTCGTCGCTTTCGCCAACTCGCCCCCCTGGTGGATGACCGTCAGCGGCAGCGTGACCGGTTCGACCAACGGCACCAGCAACAACTTGCAGACCAGCGACGAAGATAACTTTGCGGTTTACCTGGCTACGGTCATCAGCAACCTCACTGTGCTTGATGGGGTCACGTTCGAAAGCGTCAGCCCGTTGAACGAGCCCACGGCCAGTTGGTGGAAGTATGGCGGACGCCAGGAAGGCTGCCATATTAGCAGCGACCAGCAGGCGCGCGTGGTCAACTACCTGCGCACCGAACTGAACGCGCGCAATCAGTCTGCCGGCATCGTCGCTTCCGAAGACAACGACGAGCAAAGCGCCATCAACTCCCTCAACGTTTATAATACCACTGCGCGCAGCAACGTCATGCGCGTGGTCTCCCATACCTACGGCGCGAATAATCCCGTCGGCCTGCGCAATCTCGCCGCGGGCTGGCGCAAACCTCTATGGGTTTCCGAGTACGGTGATGGCGACGCTTCGGGCCTCACGATGGCGCGCCGCATCCGCAACGACATCGCCCTGATGTGGGCGCGAGCGTGGGTCTATTGGCAGGTGGTCGATAGCGGCGGCGGCTGGGGGATGCTTTCCAACCCTGAGGATGGGAGCGGCAACACCGGCTTCACCATCAACCGGAAATTCTACGTGATGGGGCAGTTCAGCCAATTCATCCGCCCCGGCTGCCGGATTATCAACGTCGGGGACACAAATTCGCTGGCGGCTTACAACCCGACCAATCACACCCTTACGATTGTGACGGTGAACGAAACCACCAACAGTTTCAATGTGACCTACGATCTCGGCGCGTTCACAAACCTCCCGCCACAAGCCGCTCGCTATCGCACCTCGCCCAGCGAGACCCTGCTCGCCCTCTCGCCCTTGTCGCTCAGTGGGCGCCAATTCACCTCGGCGATCGTCGCCCAGTCGGTCACCAGTCATGTTCTCACCAATGTCATACCCACGGCCCCTTCCTCCCAGCCGCAAGCGTGGTATCGTTTCGAAGGCAATGCCCAGGATGCGACTGGGCACGGAAACGATGGTGTCATCTCCGGCAACGTCACGTTTGTGACCGGTAAGCTGGGTGCCCAGGCCGCGCAGTTTGATGGGACCAGCAGCTACGTTCAGATCCCACGCTCGATCAGCAATCATTTTACGATTTCTTTCTGGGTCAAAACGACCGCGACGGCTTCGACCGGCCAATGGTGGGCCGGCAAGGGGTTGGTGGATGGGGAAGTCAGCGGCACGGTTGATGACTTTGGCGTTGCGCTGGTCGGCGGCAGGGCCGCCCTGGGCATCGGCAACCCGGATACAACCATCACTTCCACCGGTTCGGTCAACGACGGCCAATGGCACCACGTCGCAGCGACCCGCGACGCCGTTAGTGGCGTGATGCAACTCTTCATCGACGGCGCGCTGCAGGCCGCCACCAATGGACCAACCGGCACGAAGGCCGCCCCGCCTTTCCTGCGTATCGGCAGCATTCAACAAGGCTACGCCGGTGGCTTCTTTCCAGGGGTCATTGATGACGTCCAACTTTTTGGCCGGGTTTTCGCCGCATCTGAAATAGGCCAGTTGATGAACCATCCTCCAGCCATTCAGCCGATAGCCGACACCTCTATCCTGGCCGGCCGCACCCTGAGTGTGACCAACACTGCCACGGATCCCGACGCGCCTGCTCAGACTCTGGCTTGGAGCCTCGTCAGCCCGCCAGCCGGCGCCTCCATCAACGCCACCAGTGGCGTTTTCGTGTGGCGTCCGCTCATCGCGCAATCGCCCGCGACAAACGATGTCGCGATTGTCGTTACCGACAACGGCAGCCCGGCCATGAGCGCCACTCAAACCTTTGCGGTGACGGTTACACGGCCCGTCCAGCCACAACTTGGTGCTCCGCTTTTCGCCGCCGATTCGTTCACTCTGAACGTCAACGGTGATTCGGGTCCTGATTATATCGTCGAAGCGGCGACGAACTTGTTCCCTCCGGCGCGCTGGTTGTCCATAGGGACGAATGCCGCGGCCAGCCCGCCGTTTATTTGGGGTGATTCGTCGGCGAGCAACTTTGCGCAGCGTTTTTACCGTTTGCGGCTGGGACCATAGGACCATAGGGTTGCCGGACTCAGGGTTCAATAACCTCGAACTCTGCCAGGGAGGCCCAGGGTCCCGGCGCATAGCCGGACACTGCCGTTAGCCTCACAAAGCGAGCTTCCACCGCGTGGTCCAGCAAGATCCGCTTTATTTGAGGGTCGGCTGAAAACGTACCCCTGGCTACCGGGGCGCCCCAGTTCTGCCCATCGGCGCTGACGTAGAATTCGTATTTTTTAATCCAGCCGTTCTTATTGCCATCCTGTCGTGGCAGCAGTGTGAACCCCAGCAGGCGCACCGGCTTTTCAAATCCGATTTGGAGTTCATGCGGAAAGCCCGGCGCCGGTTCGTCCCAACCTGTATGCCAGAGGGTGGTTGGGTCGCCATCGATAGCCCGCTCCGCCTCATGCCCGCCCTGAGCGCTGTCGCATTTGACGATGCGGGCGCCGAGTCGCTGCATCCGGGTCGGTTCGGTCATCAGGCCTCGCACCTGGGCCGGACTTAACGACACCACCGGTTTGAAGTTTGCGCTGCTCATGTAGTCCAGGAGACTGTGGAGCATTTGGCGGGCGACGGGATTCTGCTCCAAATCGTTTTTCAAATCGACGCTGCAGACCAGCAGTTTGCCAGGGCCGACTTTTCCTTCAAAGACCAGGGCCAGTTTGCGATTGGTCACCCAGTCATCGACGACCTGGGCGGTGGGGCGCAGTTGCTGGGGCAGGTCATCGAGAATCATGGCTCCGGCACGGCTGAGCAGGTACCACCATTGCCAGTTGCTGTGGTAATCGGTGGGGAACTCAGCCAGAGCGGGAGCTTTCGGGTCGCACAGAATGCCGAGCGTGTGCGGAGGCTGGCGGTGGGTCCAGGCCGTGTTCCAAAAGATACTGGAAAAGCCGAGGGCCACCGGTCCATGCTGATCGCCTTTGACGCGGTTGGCGGGAATGGTGAGGAGGACTTTGCCGCCGGAGTTGAGCGATGCCACGGCCGCGTCATTCAACTCGTCCGTCATCATCACGGCGGTGGGCGGGTGGGTATCGACTTGCGGAGGATAGACCCAGAGGTCCCAGTCGTTCTCGAAGGTGGAGTTTGCACGTTCGGACGTCCCGTTCCCCCTCACCCCAGCCCTCTCCCCAGGGGAGAGGGAGACCACAAGCTTGTACCGCGCCGGCGCGGGGACGTCCTTCAACTCGAGCCTCATGCTGCCCAGGGCGGTGCCGTTATCAATGGGTATGTTGCAGGCGGGCAGTGTGCCGCTGGCGGCGATTTTGCCGACATCGCCTACGAGCTTCCAGGTGGTAATTGCGTTCGGCAACTGGGCGGGACCGAAGTGCGCGACTTCGAGCTCGGCCGTGAGGGTTTCATCCGTGGTGAAGACGCGCTTGTTTAGCCGCGCAAGCGGGACGGTGGAATTACAGAAGCGGCTGTATTCCTTGGCAGTGACGTACCCTTTGTCGTCCCAGAACGGATCGAGCACGCCGACCAGGGCGGTGCCCTGGCCCGGGAAGTCATGCAGATCAAGGAGCTCGAACCCGCCCATGCCGGGGGTGCGGAGGGCCGACTCGATGTCTTCTTTGTAACAGAGCGCCTGGAGTTTGCCGGAGGCCAGCAGGAATTGATGCGCTTGGTTTGCCATGTGATGCGCGGCGAGGGTTTCGCGGAAGATCTCGAAATTCTTCGGTTTCAGGTAGCCCGTGTATTTAGGGATTTCGTCGAAGTTGGGATAGACGCACCACTGGCCGATTTCGTGGCTGATGACCGGGATGGTTCGCTTTTGGATGTAGCTGCGGTAGTCAGTGGTGGTTTCGGGCGGCAGGTGGTTGATTCGCGATTTCAACCCATCGCCCCAGGATTGGATGCGCGGGTCGGGTGTGACATGGAACTGGTTTTCGGGAATTTGCGGCCAGCCTGAGCCGCTGGTGTAGAGCCGGCGCGGGTCGGCTGCTTTCCAATGGTCGACCCATTTGGCCAGGTACTCGGTGGCGCGTTTTCCGCCGGGTTCGTTGCCGTAGGGCATCAGCAGGAACGAGGGATGGTTGCCGTAGGCCTTGAGGATGCGTTCGGCTTCCTCGTAGAGCCACTGGTCCACCGGCTTGCCGTCGCCGAGGGTCGTGGACTGATTGGCCCAGGAAGCGATCTCGACCTGGTAATAAAAGCCGAGTTCATCGGCGGCGACGAAGGCCGCCTCAGGCGGGCACCAGGAATGGAAGCGGAGGAGGTTCAGTCCATGGGCTTTGGCGATACGGATGATGCGCTTCCAGGAATCGACATCAGTGGGAGGATGGCCCGTTTTGGGGAAGATGCAGCACTCGAGAGTGCCGCGGATGAAGGTTTTATGGCCGTTGAGGATGAATTGAGTGCCCTGGGTGGAGATATCGCGCAGGCCGAAAGAAGTGAGCCAGTCGTGCTCGAATGTTTTACTTTCCCACTGGCCGCGAATATTGGCTCTGAGGCGGTAGAGTGCGGGGGAGAATTCGTCCCAAAGCAGGGCGTTGGTTCCAAGCGGAATCTCCCACGTGAGCGGAACGTCCGTGCCGGTCGTGTTGAAGTTCTGACTATAAGGCAGTACCTGCAAGGGCATGGAACCCGGACCGGGTTCAACGAAGACAGAGATCTTGCCCTGGGCCAGCTTACCGGTGGAATTATGCAACAGCATTTTGACGCGGAGGGATTTTGCCGCCGCGTCCGGGAAGGTCTGGATGTCATCGAGCCAGACGGGAGGAGTTGCTTCCAATTCAATGCGGCCCACGATCCCGTTCCAGTTGCCCTGGGTATGGTCGGAGATGCTGTGGGAGTTGACGCCGATATCGACAATCAGGCTGTTATCGATGCGAATGGTGAGTTGGTGTTTGCCAGGCACAAGGGTTGTGCCAAGGTCGTATTCGTGCGGTGTCGAGAGGCTGTTGTTGGAGCCGATTTGTTTTCCATCGAGCCATACGCGGGTTTCCCAGTGGGGCCGTTCGAAGGTGAGCACAACGCGTTTGTCTCTCCATTCGCTGGGGATCTGGATGTCGCGCTGATACCATGCCGCGCCGGCGTAGTATTTATCCGGTTGGAGCCAGAATGGAACTTTCACATTGCCCGGCTGACGGTATTTGGCGTATTCGGGCGCGGTGAACCAGGATTTATCGACGATGTCACCGGTCCATTTCGTGTTTACGGAGGGGTCATCGCCGATGCCCTGGGCTGGCAGTGAGCCAGGAAGTTTGATTCTGTCGGGCAGAGTGCGCTCGAACCATTTTTGTTCGAGGCCGGCGTTTTGGCGGTCCAACGCAAAGCGCCACTGGCCGGCGAGGGAAAGGGCTGAGGAGGGGGCAGCGTTCGCGAGTCCCGCAGCAAAACTCGCGAGCAGAATCAACCCGCAACCGAACCGCGCGAAGCGTGTGGAGTGCGCCGTATTCGGGCGCTTTTCGAAAGCGCGAGCGCCGAGCGATACGAGAGCGCCGGAATACGGCGCACTGCATGCGCTTCGCGACCTACTCCGCAGGTTCGCGTCCCGGGTCTCAAGCTGTCGTGCGGGTGGCAGATTGGAAATCTGCGATACAGCAGATTGGAAATCTGCGCTACGGAAAAGCGGAGGCGAGCGTAAATGGCTGGCGCGAGGATGTCCGACTTTATCTGGACGGAAAGTCTTGGGCATATTTGGACTTTCGCATCAATCCACCAGTTCCTTTTCAATCTGTTCGAGAGTTTTGCCCTTGGTTTCCGGCAAGCGCAACAGGATGGTCGCAAACCCGATGCCGCAAATGCCGGCGTAGATCCAGAAGGTGACAGCCGCCCCGAGGAGGGTGTTGAAGATCGGAAACGTGTAGGTGAGCAGAAAACAGGCGAGCCAGAGAAAGGCGACAGCGATGGACATAGCGGTGCCACGGATGCGGTTGGGGAAGATTTCGGAAATAATCACCCAGGTGACCGGGGCCAGGGACATGGCATAACTGGCGATGGCGGCCAGGACCAGAACGAGGAACAGGGTATTGGCGACCGGGGAACCCGCGTCCTTGAGGTGATAGCAATAGCCGATCGCCGAATAAATGACGGTGAGGGCAGCAGCGCCGAACAGCATGAGGGGTTTCCGGCCCAACCGGTCCACAGTGAAGAGAGCGACGAAAGTAAAGACCAGGTTGACCAGACCGGTCATGACGATATTGGTGAGCGTGTCATTGAGGTTGTAGCCGGCTTGTTTGAAGATTTCGCCGGCATAATTGAAGATCACGTTGATGCCGCACCATTGTTGGAAGACCGCGAGGAAGATGCCCAGCCCCAGAACGAGCAGCACGCGAGGGTGAAACAAATCGTTGAGGCGGACATGTTTGTCTTCGTTGGCGACGGTGGCTTTGATGTCGTTCAGCGCGGCGGAGGCGTAGCTCGCTCCACCGATCCGCGCCAAGGTCTGCTCCGCGCGGTCGTTGAGGCCGGCTTTAGCGAGCCAGCGGGGGCTTTCCGGCACGAAGACAGAACCAAGGAGGAAAAAGAGCGAGGGCACGGCGCAGGCGGCGAACATCCAGCGCCAGCCTTGAACGACGTTCCACGACGCGGCGAAGTCGGCGGGCGAAATACCATCGGGCACTGGCCGGGCGATGCGCCAATTGACGAACTGGGCGGCGAGCACGCCAATGACAATGGTGAGTTGGTTAATCGCGACCAACAAACCCCGGCTCTGAGCTGGGGCGATTTCGGAAATGTACATCGGGGAAATGTTGGAGGCCAAGCCGATGCTGATGCCACCCAGGATGCGCCAGGCAACAAAGAGCGGAAAGCCCTGGGCCAAGGCGATGCCCAGGGAGGAGAGGACGAAATTTCCGGCGGCCAGGATGAGCAGCGGCTTGCGGCCAAATCGATCGCTCAGCGCGCCCGAGGCCAACGCGCCGGCCAGGCATCCCAGCAGGGCGCAGCTCTGGGCCCAGCCGGTAGGGGAGATGGCGTTGGCCTTGATTTTGTCCCAGAAGGTTGCGTCGGAGGCCACTTGCATGGCGGTGTCTTTGAGATGGAAGAAGGCCTCGTAAAACTTGGCCGCGCCGCCAATGACGACCCAATCGTAACCGAAGAGCAGTCCACCAAGCGCGGCGACAAAAGAAATCGCCCAGATGTACCTGGTGTTTAAGGCCGCTGTGGGTTGCGTGGCGGCGGCGTCTTTGTTGGCACTGGCCGTGATCATGTTTTTGGAGAATTAGCCGCGGCCCGAGGCGCAGAAAAAGAAGCCCCCTTGGGGGAACCGTTTTTAGCGGCGGCGCGACGCGGTACGGGACGGAAACCGCTGAAGCGGTTGCCTTTGCCATTACCCGCGCGCTCACCCCGCTGAAGTGGGGTGTTAATGAGAAGCCCGCCACCGGTGGCACTCAGGCGCCCGGACTGTGAAAACATGGCCAGGTGCAAACGCGCAGGGAGATGCGCGGGATCAAGTTGCAAAACTTTCTGAAGCTCGTTGAGCGCGCGGACGGCTTTGCCCAAGCCGTAAAACCCCAGGGCCATCAAGTAGCGGCAGTTGATTTGGTTGCGCCGGTCGAGATCATCATCAAAGACCATGAATTCGGGCAGCGACACGGCGAAATAATCGATAACGATGTGGTCGCGCAGGTGTTTTTTGCCGAACCGCACCAGGGTGTTGAATCGTTCTTTGGCGGCGGCGGCACGCCCGAGCTTTTGCAGGGCCAATCCCTGATAGAAAATGGTTTCAGGATTCTGATCGTTATAATAAACGGCCGGGGTGGGGAGCTTCATGCCTTGAGCGGCCTCGGTCCAGCACCGGCGGGCGTCTTGCAGGTTGCCCAGTTGCTCGTGCGCGATACCGAACCAGTACAAGATTTGATTCTCCTGGGCGCCGTGGAGTTTGCCTTCGCCGAGGTTGTGAGGATAATGGCGGGCGCGTTGGAGCAACTCGATGGCGTTGTTTGGAGACGACGCGAGGGAAGGCCCGTTCGCGGCGGGCTGAGGAGAGACGGGCGCTCCACCTGGTTCGCAATTGAATGGAGCCTCCCTACGCCGGCTGCTACAGGAGAGGGCCTGTTTGGCCAGTTCGACCAGACTGAGCACGTATTGTCCGATGACTTTGCCTTCGCCACCTTCCCAGGGATGAAAGTGGCGGCGCAACAACGGGTCGAGGGCTTGCTGGTGCCGACCGAAAGAGTTCAGCAAGGTGATGAACTCGATGAGCAGGTCCTCGCGTTTTTCGACTACCGGGAGATGTTTGTTGAGAAAGGCCAAGCGAGCCTCGGGCGCGACGCCCGCGCGTTTTTTTAATAGATCGAGTTCAAACAAGACGCGGGCATCCGCGGGATCGAGAGCAAAGGCTTTTTCCAACGCCTTCAGGGCTTTGTTGGCGTTGTGCTGCTTGTTGAAATAAACCAGCGCGAGGTTCCGGTGCACGGTGGGCAGGGCCGGCTCGAACTTACGCGCGCGTTCCCAGCAAGCGGTCGCTTCCGGCACTTGCCGTTTGTCGTACCAGAGATTACCGAGATAAAAATTCGCGCGAGCGTCGCGGGGATTGAACTTCAGCGCGGTTTGCAGCGCCAGGATGCAGTCGAGGCTGTTGGGGAAGCAACGGTCGGGATCTTGTTCCGCGGCAAGTTTGAAGTACGCTGCCGCGGCGTGGGGGTCGGGCTTCTGCGCCGCGTAATAGCCGAGGAAGTAAAGTACCATCGGTCGCGCATTCGGCATACCGACCTCGCCGACATGGCCGGGAGCGCGGCCTCCCGAACCGGGTTGCTGGTTGAGGGTTGAAGGTTGAAGGTTAGCGGCGTGGTCGTTCGTCCCGCCGCAACTTGCAACTTTCAACTTACAACCTTCAACCTGCAACCCAGGATTAGTTCGTGCGTGTTCGAGCAGGTCGATTGCCTCATTGAACGCGCCGGCATGAGCGTAGTCCGCTGCTACTTCGAGGTAGCTGTGGCAGTTCTGGCGCATCAAGTTCGCCAGTTCGCCTCGTTCCGATTCCTGGCCCAGCAGCACACGTTCGTAGCGTGCGCCAAAATCGAGCGGATCGCGCGCGCGAGCCGATTCGGCCAAGAGGAGCGCCTCATCGGTCCGCCCCGATTTCCGCAGCAGGAGGGTTTTGAGGTGCACGGCTCGTTGATTGTGCGCATTCCGCGCCAGCGCACGCTCGATGAACTCCAGAGCCTGGACAGAGTCGCCGCTCAGCGCGGCAAGCTGAGCCAATTGCAAGAAGGCAGGCGCTTGCCAGGCGGTGGTCCAGGCGGCTTTGTAAAAGGCGGCGTAAGCCTCTTGGGGCCGTCCCAGATAGCGCAGGCACAGTCCCAGGTTGTAATGGGGCTCACCCTCGCGCGGATTGGGATTGTGGCGCGCAAGGGTTTTGATGGCGGCTTGGAAAAACGGTTCGGCCCGGGCGAATTGCCCACGGCGCAGCAGCAGGAGGCCCAGGGCGTTGTTGTTGCGAACGTCGCCGGGATCACGGCGCAAGGCTTCGCGATAGTAATCTTCGGGTTCGCGCGTGGCGTGGCGGTATTGCTCGAGGTGCAAACCAGCGAGGTAGAGCGCTTCGTTGTTGGCGACTTTTGAAGGTTCGGGAATCGCGGTGGCCGGTTCGGGGATCGCTTCCGCCTGCTCCGGTTCGGGGGAGTAGGCAACAAGGAGTTCGCCCTCGGCGCTGCACACTGACAGGCGCAAGTCTTGAGCGCGAAGACCCTTCGGCAGCGGCACTTCGGAGGTGAAAGGAGTGTCGGGCCCGAGGTCCACGCGCTTTTCCCATATCACGCCTGCAGGAGACGAATTGATCAGAGCCTCTTTACGTCGGCTGCTACAGAGACGCAGTAATGCGTTCGGTCGTGGCGCGGTCGCATAAGCACCGAGTTTCGCTTTGCCGTTGGTGATTTCGAGGCTGACGGCGGCGTGGATGGTGGCATTGCGCACATAGCCAATGGCTTTGTAAGGGAAGAAGAACTGTTTGACTTCTTTTTCTTCGAAGGGCTGGAGCCAGGAAAAATCCGGTTGGTTATCGGCAAAGACGCCGCACATCAACTCGGCGTAAGGGCCGTCCTGCTCGGTCAGATTGCGGTCCCAAGCCTGGCCAAAATCGCCGCAGCCCCAGACCCACTGTTTCTTGCCGGGAACAACGTGGTGGTCGGCGACATGCAGGACACCGGCCTTCTTTCCGTGGTCGTAACCGCCCACAAAATCGTAGTTTGATTTTGCCGCCATGTAGGAAGTGGGCACTGGCAGATTCTTGTACCAGGAGATATCGACACCGCGCGAGTAATCCACCTTGTAGTATTCGCCGCGGGCGATGGGAAAGGCTGAGACGTCGCGTTTGCCGTGATCATAGACGGCCTGAACGTCGGGGGGAAAAACGGATTGGTAATGGTCATTCACATGGACAGCGGGATTCGTCCAGAGATGAAAACTTTGCGGCAACGGTGTGGGGTTAAACAGGCGGATGTTGATTTCGAGCAAAGCCTTGCCGGGGTAGAGCGTAAGGCCGAGGGTGCCTTTGAGATGGGACATCGGTTCGAGTTCGCTCAACCAGAGGGTCATGCTGCCGTCCGGATTTTTGGTGATGGTGTAATCGACGGGGCAATAAGTGCCGGGGCGATGGTGCTGCGGCCAATTGAATTCGATGCCGCCGGAGAGCCAGGGGCCAGCCAAGCCGACCAGGGCGGGTTTGACGACACGGTTGTGATAAATGAAGGGATAGCCGTTGGTCTTATCGCAGGCGTACTGGATACGTCCGCCGAAGCCGGGCATGACCATCAGCTTGAGATATTCGTTCTCGAGGAATACGACATGATGGCGTTCCTCGACCTTTTCATCGCAGATTTTGTCGATGACCGGATAGGGATAGACGCGGCCGGAGCTGCCCTGGTAAACGCGTTTCTCGAGGAACATCGGATTGCGGTTAGGCTCGCCGACCAAGTAGGTGGGGATGGAGATTTCCTCGGCCCACATCCGGACAGTCTCTGGCCCTTTCATGTGATGGTTAGATACCAAACCGCGGAAGGGGAGGGAATAGACAAAAGCACGTTTCGCATGGACGATTCTCCGATGTCTGTAGTGGGTCGCGCAATGTCAAACAAATTCATGCGCCGCTCCCGGAACGGCCGGGAGCGGCGGCTTGCGGGAATGGTTACGGAATGCGGACGCGATAGAACGTCATGCCGACGGGGGAATTGGTGTACGGGCTGGTGAACGCGGTATCGGCGTAGCCGCTGCCGGCCTGACCGGATTGCTGCAGCACACCGCGAGGCCAGATCAGAACGACGTTGCCGGCGACCAGGCTGATCTGGAGCTGCACCGGGCCGACGCCGGCCTGATAGAGGGCGGTGATTTCATTCGGCGAGAGAGTGCGGCCGAAGATCATCGGTTCGTCGATGGCACCATTGAAGCGGCGGGAAACGGTTTTGCCCTGGGTGGCGTCGTTAGCGTCCCAGCCGACGAAGGTGGTGCCGACGAAGGGGACAGCGGCGTGGGCGGCGACATTGGTTGCGGTCTTCATCCCGGTTCCGTCGTTGAGATAGAACACAGCTTTGGCGGGGTCCACGGCCATGGCGACGAAGACCCACTGGCCCAGGGGGATATCAAGGTGACTGGGATATCCAAAATACTGGCTGTTCCAATGGTATCCGAGCATGAAGCTGCCCGTGCCCGAATCGTACTGGATGTCCAGACCGGAGGCGGTGGCGCCGGGAATGCCCAGCGGGCGATTAAAGATAATGCCGCCGTACTGGTTGAGAACGGTATCGGAATTCTGGGAGTTGATCCAAGCGGCCAAGGTGAGGTTAGGACCGGTATTGGTCGGGAGATTCAGGGCCGGGATGCTGACGTCCACGCTGGCACCATCGAGGAGCAAGGCGAGGTTGTTGGTTTCGAAGTTCGGCCAGGCGGGCGGTTGCGGGCCGGCAGCAGCATTCGTATTACCTTCATACATGCCAGCAAAGCCCGGGCCCAGGTTGCCGAAGTTGGGGGTGGTGGCACTGACACCGACATCGCTGAAGCCGTAATAGACCAGTGGATTCTCGGCGAGGAGCGCGGCGGCGGCGGCGCCACTTTGGAGGGTGAGGGTGGCGACGGCGCTAGTGGCGCTGCCGTAATTGTTGGCAACGACGACCAGATAATTGCCGGTAGTGGAGGGGCCAGCGGTGGTGGTGTACGTGCCGGCATTGGCGCCCGGCAAATTGGTCCCGGCGTGCATCCACTGATAGGTGACCGGAGAGGTCAGGGTGCTGACAGTGAACGGCACCTGCTGGTTGAGATAAGCGGTTTGGGACTGCGGCGGCTGGCTGATGGTCGGAGGACCCGCGGCGAGGACCGTCAGCACGACGCTGTTGGTGCCAGAGCCCTGGGGATTATTGCCGACCAGGTAATAGGTGCCGGAGTCGCCCAGGGCAAGGTTGGCCAAGGTTAGAGTAGTTGCGGTTTGGCCGGAGAGGGGAGTATCGGGCGAGCCGGTTTTGTACCACTGAAGGGTCAGTGGAGCCAGGCCGTTAACGACCGCGGAGAAGGTGGTATTGGAAGTTGCATATTGATAGATGTGCGACTGCTGCATGAGGACGACCGGCGAGCCCTGGGGCAAGAGGGCGAGGTTGCCCGGGCCGTAGAGGTTGTTTACGCCGTTGAGATTGTATGGTGCCAGGGGCCAAACGTCAGCGCCGCCGCTGTAGAGCGCGGCGCGGGTGCCGCCGGCGTTACCGCCAACATAATAGGAATTCCAGGGGGTCGGGACAAAGAGATCGGGCCATGGATCGCCGCTCGAGGTGGATACTTCCCCGGAGAGAATATAGGGGGTATTGGCCGCCAGCACGACGGGTGTATCGAGTGGGATATAAGAGTAGTTATCGACGATGTTGGTTTGGGGCCCGGCGGGGACGAGGACCGAGGCGAGGGGAACGGTCCCGTCGGTCAGGGAGAAGATGCCGACGTGATGGTTCTGATTTAGCGACTGGCCGTTGGTGCAGTAATAGCCCAGGTGCGTGACGAGAGCCGGGCTGGAGCCAATGAGGAAAATGCCGCCGAGCAGGCCGCTGTAATTGTCGCGAGCACCGAAAACGGAGGGGAAGAGGGTTTGGGAGACCGAAGCGACGTTGGGCAGAACCGTCAGAGTGGCGTTG
>DATMQA010000183.1:0-21264 GCA_035566895.1 Binatia bacterium | reverse complement strand
ATAACTTTGACCGACTGGACCAGGAAATGGCTGATGAAAAAATAACTGGCGACGGCCAGAGCGACGACCACCAGGCTCCGGCAGATTTGCCGCAAAACCGCCAGGCGGCGTGAGCCGGATTTGCTCAAGGAAGAGAGGAAGGCCTCGCTGGGAGAAAGCGGCTGAGAGTTTGTCATGGGCGTTTGGGCGCTCATCAAGCTTTCCAATTATTAACTGTGGCTATGGTCGCAACAAGCGGGGAGAATACTTAACCGCTACCGGGAAAGTACGGTCTTCGGATTATTTCTTGTGGCCACCGGGAGTGACTTTGGCGATTGCCTCGCGCAGGTTCTCCAGCAGAAAGGGCTTGCTGATGACGCAATCGACACCGCGGAGGGGATTGCCGGAAGCCTGCAACATCTCCGCGTAAGCGGTAATCATAACGACCGGCTGGCTGGGATTGCGCGCTTTTATGGCCGCGGCCAATTCATCGCCTTGCATGGCCGGCATTTTAAAATCGGTAATAACGATGTCAAATTTGCCCTTCTCCAGCAGGGCGAGAGCCTCTTTCCCGTTGTTGGCAGTTTCTACCAGATGGCCGTCAAAAGCCAACATCATTTTGACTGCATCGCAGACCAGGGGTTCGTCATCGACCACCAGAATCCGGCGTTGGGGAAAGGCAGGTGTTGTCATTTCCGGCTTCAAATTTCAGTCAGTCTAAACAGGGTGTAAAAAATTGCCAGATTTTTCCCTGTTCTGGTTTCGGGGGGATACGCTCCCAGGCTGTCGGGCTCCAGTGACTGGTTCCTATTCGCAATCGTTCAGTGACGATGGGCGGCGCGCGGATACTCCTGTCAACCATTCCTATCCGCGGCAATGTGTTGCGCGCGAGATTGTCAGCAAATCCGGGCCCGCTGGCGTTCGGAAGTTGCTGCGGACTGGAATGTCGACTGGAATGTCCGCGCTACCGCGTTCGTCTCTGGCCGATTACTCCTCTTCCCGGATTCTCCGCGGCAAGGACATTTTAGAATTCGAAAATCGAAAAGGGGGTGCCAGCGTTACGGTGCTCAAGCCATGGCCGGGAGGTTGCGTTCGACCATGCCCCGGGTAATCGCGTAACGGGTCAAGCCGGCCACGTCATGAATGTTCAACTTGTTCATGACCTGCTGGCGGTGTTTTTCGACAGTCTTGATGCTGATGCTCAGTTCGCCGGCGATCTGTTTGTTGGAAAAGCCCTCGGCGATGAGTTGCAGGACCTCCGCCTCGCGCAAGGTCAGTTCGCCGGCCTTCCGGGCGGACGGGCCGGCAGTGAACGCTTCGCGGCACTGATCGCGGAGCCGTTTGGCGATCGCCGGACTAAAGAAGGCGTTGCCGCGCTGGACTTCGCGAATCGCTTTCAGCAGGTCGTTGGCAGCGGTTTGTTTGATCAGGTAGCCCGCTGCGCCCGCACGCATCAATTGCTCCACGCATTCATCGTCACCGTAAGAGGTCAGCACCAGCACTTTGGCGGTGGGCACCGATTTCAAAATCTGACGCGTCGCTTCCAACCCGTTCAACAGGGGCATCGCCACATCCATCACCACTACATCGGGCGGGGTTTTCCGCGCCAGCATCACTGCCTGGCGCCCGTTTTCCGCTTCCCCGATGACTTCCATGTCCTCCTCGGCCTTGAGCAAAGCGCGCAATCCCTGGCGCACGACAGTGTGATCATCCACCAGCAGCACAGAAATGTTTTTCATAAGAGTGATAGAAGTATTTATATGACATTACGGCACAAAAATGCCCACTGCGAATAGGGTAAACCACCCAGAGCAAACTCGCCAGTCCGGTAAGGTTTTATCTCTGTATGATTTACAGACATCCCCCTATGGCACCAAACCAGTCGATTTTTACGTTCAGCACATCGTTACACCGAACCGCAATCCCACCACCGTAAAGGTCTGGGCAAAGCACGGACTTTTCCGTAAGTGGGTCTCCATCAGCCTGCCACCGAAGGTCTTCTGATCTGCCGCGACAACCCCAGCACGAGCCCGGCCACGATGGTTGCGCTGCCGAAAAGGTGGCCCCAATGCAGCCGCTCACCCAGCCACACAGCCGCAATCGCCCCGCCGAAAACCGATTGGGCGAACACGGTTAAGGCCGCGACGCTGACAGAACAGTCGCGAATGACAATGAACCAGACGCTGTAACCTATCGCCGTGCACACGGTCGCCAGACCGGCGAGCAGCAGCCAGCCCTCCAGCGACAACCGACTGACCGCATGGACGGTCTCCCGGCCATCAATACAGAGGTTCACGGTTGTGCCGGCCAACAAGGAAATCGCCAGCATCTTCATCACACTGGCCCGGGAGATGATGGGTTTGCCCATCACGGTGTAGGCAGCCTCGCAAACGAAGGACGAAACAAAAATGAGACTCGGGGCCAGGCCGGTCCATCGGAAGTCGGCTCGCCAAATTCCGTGGAGCAACGCGACTCCGCAGAGCCCCAGGCCAAAACCGGCCAGGCGCCGCGGCCCGATATGTTCGCGCAGGAATAACGCAGCCGCCAGCGAGGTCAGCAATGGGTCCAGCGCCATTAGCACCGCGGAATTGCCTGCCGTTCCGATTTGGTTCCCATAGACTTGCAACCGTTGGCCCAGGACGAACAAGACCAACCCCATCAGGCAAGTTACGGCCAGGTTGCGCCCGCGGGGCGCCGGTCCTGGCAACCAAGGCCAAACAAATAGCAAAGAAAGTCCAGCCAATCCGAACCGCAGGGTCACAATAGCCCCGGTCGGAAGCTCCTGGCCCAGAACCTTGTAGGCTGAGTAAACGGCGGCCCAACAGAGGTTCATGAGCAATAAAATTATTAAATACACCGGCTTCATTTGCGTCTAAAAGTGTAGAACAAACCGCTTTGGTCTCAAAGTGGCAAGCTCCGATTAGGCGGGCGCCTCGCGCGAAGACTCGCTGAATCATGGCCCGGTCTCTGCTGCCGTGACGCAGTGAATTGGTTGAATGAACGTGACTCCGAGACCAAAACAATGTCTAATCTGAGCCCGTAATAACGAAATGAAAAAATGGATCGCCCTCATCGCCCTTCTAGCCGCCGGCGCCGGCGCCTACTACGGCTGGATTGCCTGGCAAAAGGCCAAATCCAAGTCGGACTTGCCTGACCGCCCCACCACCGCCA
Source organism: Binatia bacterium (assembly GCA_035566895.1). Classification (GTDB taxonomy): domain Bacteria; phylum Verrucomicrobiota; class Verrucomicrobiia; order Limisphaerales; family UBA8199; genus DATMQA01. The sequence continues at coordinate 18,114 of DATMQA010000183.1, read as the reverse complement.
CCGCTGAGTTGCGGGACATCAACTTCGCGGTGAATGCCGCCGGCGAAATTGCCCCCGCCGAGCAGGTTTCCGTACGCCCGGAGATCAATGGCTTGCTGCTGGAGCTGCCGGTGGACATCGGCGACCGCGTGAAAAAAGATGCGCTGCTTTTCAAACTGGACGACAGTGAACTTCAACAACAGCGCGCCTCGAACGTCATCGACATCGAGAAAGCCAAGCTTGGCCTCGACAAAGCCGAACGCGACTACAACCGCGCTCAGCAGCTCCTGGCCGACAAACTCATCTCCCAGGAGCTTTACGATGATACCAAGACAGCCTTCGAGCTCGCCAAAAATGGGCTCGAGAGCGCGCAGAAGGCCCTGGCGATTACTGACGAACACCTCACCAAAACCGAAGTCCGCGCTCCGTTCGACTGCTCCGTATTGACCCGCCCGGTCTCCATCGGCCAGGCGGTTTCCGGTTCGGGGGGCTTCAATAGCGGCACCGAGGTACTCACGATTGCCGATCTCAATTCCATGATCATCAACGCGCAAGTCAACCAGGCTGACGTTCCCCGCCTTAAGCCCGGTGAAGCCGTCGAGGTCGCCGTGGAAGCCGTCCCCGGTTTACACGTAGCCGGCACGGTGGAGCGCATCTCGCTCCAAGCCACGATCCGTAACAATATCAAAGGCTATCCCGCCCGCATCGTTCTCAAAAACGTGGACCCGCGTGTGCGTCCGGGCATGACGGCCAATGTTAAGATCCCGGTGGCCTCGGCCGATAATGTGACCGCGGTGCCGCTGGCGGCTGTCTTCACCGAAAAGAATCCCGACACCTCCCAGATGGAGCGGTTCGTTTACGTACAGCAGGGTGACAATTTCGAGAAGCGCAACGTCAAGGTTGGCGTCTCGGATTATTTCTACGCCGAGATCCAGGATGGCCTGACGGCGGGCGAGATCGTCTCCCTCGAGATGCCGAAAGAAGAACGAGAGAAGAAGATCCGCCAGGTAGCCAGCCAACGCTCCCCGGGCGAGGCGGGCGCGCCGGCAGGAAAACCCGGTAAAGGGGCAGCCTCGGTTCAGACCAATTCGACCGCGACCGGAACCGCTGCCGCTCCGGAAATCACCCCGAAAGCGACGCCCGCCTCAGGCCCTGCCGGCGGTAGTGCGGTCACCTCCGGCGGCAAGACCTAAAGCACGCCCGCATGTCACTCGTAGAACTTCGCAACGTCAGCAAAATCTATCGCCTCGGCGAGGAGGAAATTCGAGCACTGGACGATGTGACCCTCGACATCGAAGAAGGCGAATTCATTTCCATTATTGGTCCGTCCGGCAGCGGCAAATCGACTTTGATGCACATCCTGGGGTGCCTGGACTCCCCCAGCAAAGGCACCATCCGGCTTGATGGGGTGAAAATCCAGAATGCCTCTTCTCGCCAACTGGCCGCGATGCGAAATCGCAAGATCGGCTTCGTCTTCCAGTTCTTCAACCTGCTGCCCAAGCTCAACGTGGTGCAGAATGTTGAACTCCCGATGATTTATAGCGGCATCACGGCCCGGGAACGCCGCGAGCGCGCGATGAACGCCCTTGAATCGGTGGACCTGGCTAATCGCTCGAAGCACCGTCCCAGCCAGCTCTCTGGCGGACAGCAGCAGCGCGCCGCCATCGCCCGGGCTTTGGTTAACCACCCCCGGATTGTCTTTGCCGACGAACCCACCGGGAATCTCGACTCCCATACGGGCGACGCCATCCTTCAGCTCTTTCGCCGGCTCAGTCAGGAAGGCCGCACGATCGTGCTGGTCACCCACGACCCTGAGATCGCGGCGGTCACTCCGCGGCGCATCGAGATCCGCGATGGCAAAATCGCGGTGAAGGTGGATACTACTCTCGCCGGCTTAAATCGCAAGGCACAGCCGGCGACTGCGCCCGGTGGAATTGAGGCCCACGCAGCATCATGAACGCATTTTGGTCGAGGCAGGAGTTCCAATTTCGGGTTTCGGGTTTCCTTCCGCCTTCGGATTTGGGCCTTCGGTTTTAGCCCCATGCGCACCGTTCCCTTGCCCCTTGCGCCTGAAGAGGTCCGTTCATCGTGGGCCCAACTCGGCATCACCCTGCTTGCGGGCCTGCGCGAAATCTGGGCGCACAAATTTCGCTCGGTGTTAACGATGCTCGGAATTATCCTGGGCGTGTCGAGCCTGGTGGCAATGTCCGCGCTGGTCGCGGGCATGGAGAAAGGCGCGAAAGAGGCGCTGGTGGCCATCGGCGGGCTGGAAAAGATCCGTGTCGAACCCCAGGAGGTGCCGGTCGAGCAGCGCTATCTGACCGACCAGGCGGTCGGTATCACGATGAACGATGTACACGCCCTCGAACAGAGCGCACCATTGGTCACCCGCCTCTCGCCGGAGATGCGTCTGCCCGCTACCGCGTCGGCCAACGGCAAAAGTTTCCGGCCCTGGTATATGAGCGGGGTCTGGCCAGTGGCTCTTGACATGAACGAACATGTCGTCGAATACGGGCGGATGTTCAATGAAATCGATGACGAAATGGCGCGGAGCGTCTGCGTCATCGGCACCGCCACCCGCGATGAACTCTGGGGCGCACCCGAAAAGGTGGGCCATGAGATCATTCCGGTGGGCGAAACCCTCTACATCAACGGCGTGCCGTTCACCATCATTGGGATGTTTCAGCACTACGAAAGCGAGCAGGATCGCAAGGCCCGCGAATTGGCCCAGCGCGAGGCCAGCCGGCAAAAGACCGGCGCCGTGATGCGCAACCGCAGCTGGGGCGGCGGCGGAAACCGCAAGCGGGGCAACTTTGTCTTTAACCTCAAGAACGCTACGGTTTATCTTCCGCTCAACACGGTCTGGATGAAATTCCGCGCCGGGGGCGGACAGACGATCATGGGCTACGGGGGCGGGCGCCGCGTCACGGGCGCCAGCGGCGACCCGCGACTCTCCAGTCTGGAGTTGAAGCTGGCCAGCATCGAACTACTGCCCCAAGCCTTGCAGCAGATTCGCAATGTCCTGATGACCACTCATAAGGGCATCGAAGATTTCACCTTCCGCACCCAGGAAGATTGGGCTGAGGCCATCAACACCTTCATCCATAACGCGCGGTTGAGCGGAGGCCTTATTGCGGGCATCAGCCTTCTGGTGGGCGGCATCGGCATCATGAACATCATGTTGGCCAGTATCTCCGAGCGGGTTCGCGAGATTGGCATCCGAAAGTCCGTCGGCGCCACCACCAGCGATATTTTCATCCAGATTTTGGTCGAGTCGCTGGTCATCGCCATCCTGGGAGGCCTGGCGGGGCTGCTCACCTCATTTGCGCTTGTCCAGATGCTCAGCTCTTTTTCCCCCACTGACAATGCGCCCATCATCACCTTCACCGCCCTGGCGATCGCCTTCGGCTTCAGCGTGCTGGTGGGCATCCTCGCCGGCATTTTCCCGGCGATCAAAGCCGCGCGGCTCAACCCCATCCAGGCGCTGCGTTATGAATAAGCAGTGAACCTCCTGAACACCATCCTCGTCGGTCTCAAGGAAGTCTGGTCCCACAAGTTCCGTTCCTTATTGACGATGCTGGGTATTATCCTGGGGGTGGCCAGCCTGGTCGGCATGGCCGCGATCATCAAGGGCATGGAAAACGGCATGCGCGAAACGATGATCGCGATGGGCGGCGCCGACAAAGTCGCGCTGGAAGATCAAGACGTGCCGACCGAGCAGGAGCACCTGTCCGACCAGGCCCCGGGCCGAACCATGGCCGACGTCATGGCCCTCCGGGAAAGCGCTCCCCTGCTCCGCTTGATTTCCCCCGAGATGTCCGTGGACGACGTCGTCATCACTCGCGGGGAGAAGATGGCAGTAACCGACATGTTGGGGGTATGGCCTGCCGTGATTGATATGAATCTGCACACCCTCCAATACGGGCGCTTTTTCACAGACCTCGACGAGGAAAACGCCAACGCGGTTTGTGTCATCGGCACCGGGATCCGCGACGACCTGTTCGGTTCGCCGGAACAAGCCGGCCACGAAATTGTGCCCGTGGGCGAGGTCGTTAACCTCAACGGCCAACCCTTCACGATCGTCGGCATGTTCACTCATTACGAGAGCGAGCAGGACAAAAAGGAACGCGAGCTGGCTAAAGCCCACCCCAAGGAAGCGCAAGTGGGCCCTGCCCGGCGGAAAGGCTGGGGTCACGGCAATTGGGCCTTTTACCACAAGAACTACTCCCTTTACGTTCCCCTCAACACCGCTTGGATCCGCTTCCGCTCCGTCGGCGATACCAACGGGGTCCCGGACAACCGGCTCTCGGACATTCAACTCAAAGTCCGCGGCCTCGAACAACTGGAGCCCGCCCTGCAACAGGCGCGCAATGTCCTCATGCTCACCCATCGCGGCATCGAGGACTTCGGCTTCCGCACCCAGGAAAACCAATTGGAGAGCATCGACAAACAGATTCACAACGCCCGCATGAGCGGCGGCGTCATTGCCGCGATCAGCTTGCTGGTGGGCGGCATCGGCATCATGAATATCATGCTGGCCAGCATCAACGAGCGCATCCGCGAGATCGGTATCTGCAAAGCGGTCGGCGCCACGGGGCTGGCCGTCTTCATCCAGGTCCTCATCGAGAGCGTCGTCATCGCGCTTCTCGGCGCCGCGCTGGGCGTGGTTGCCTCCTACGGTTTCGTCCGTGTCCTTGAACTCATCAGCCCGACTGCCAATGTTCCGGTCATCACTGCCGGCGCGATCCTGCTGGCCGTCGCCTTCAGCGCCGCCGTCGGCATCATTGCCGGCCTTTTCCCCGCCTTCAAAGCCGCCCGCCTCGACCCTATCCAGGCACTGCGATACGAGTGAGCCACCTCTCGCAGAACTCCTCTTCTGCCAACCGCGACGCCCCGGTTGCCCTACTCCGCTTTTTGGATGCTGAGAGTATGCGTCACCGGCACAAACGCGGTCCGGATGGCCGCGGCCAGCGGTTCCCGTTCCTTCTCGGTCCGCTTGATAATCGCCATCATGTTGGTCTTCGCTTCGGCACTGTGAAAACTCGTTTTAATTTGCTTCGTTTCGTAGGCCTCTTTCGCCGCCACCGCCGCGTCCACCTTCCCAAACGCCACGCAGAATGGGTTACATGGAAACTCCTCCGCCAGGTTCACTCCCGACCCGAGCTCTCCCGCCGTGAAACTCTTGCTCTGGCTACCCCAGGTCACTTTATATGACCCAGGATCAAGATTCTCGACCACCAACTCCAGCCGGTTCAACTCAGGGTTGAACGGAACCAGGCTCATCCCGGAGCGGATACTGCTGTCCCTGGCAAGGTCGTCCTGCTCGCAAACCGGGTAATGCGTCGCCACCTGGTTGCCGGTCACGCAAGCACAAAATGGATACCGCGTGCTCCGGATTTGGAACTCACCCGCCTTCGCTGAAACCACTTTGTGCCCTTTAGAAACTTTCATCCGGTTCTTTGCAATATCAACCGTGAATTTCCCGATGTCGCCGCTCAACCCGAAAGCCTTTAGAAACGCATACGCCATCACCGTGTGACCCGCCCACCCCGGATGTACGCCATCCCTTCCCGCGATGGCATAGTTTGTCCCATATTCCCGCTGCGCCAGCACCCCAGCCGTCAGCATCGGCCAAAACACGTCTGCGAAACCAGCCTTTTCCTTCTCCGCAATCTCGATCCCGATGTTGCGAAGCTCGCACAAGCTCAGGTTCAGGTCCTCCACCGTCCCGTTGGCGTTCTTGACCCAGCCCGGCACTTTCCCCACGCACCCTGGTGACCCTTCAATCACCCGCGTGCCTTTGGCTTTGAATGCCTCCACAACCGCAATCGAACTCTCCCGATACGCCCGCCCGATTCGCCCTTCGTAAGGCCGATATTCGTGATCGTTCATCCCGTAGCACGTCGTAGCTACCGTGGGCCTGAACCGCAGGCAATCATTCGTCATCCGCGCTAGAAATCCCACCGCCTTCTCTCCGTTCCATCCATATTGCCGCACGCTGACGTTTAACTCCGGCACGCACATCGTGAGGTAGTCCTCGATCAGGCGCGAATACATCTTCTGTTCCGTGATCGAATCGCCGCAAATCGCGACCCGATCGCCCCGTTTTAGAACCAAACCCGCCGGTCCCGGGGCCTTCACCGGCTGGAATCTCTCGAAACAGGCATCGGTCGGTTTGGGTTCCAGGCTTTGGGCCAGGACAAGGTTGACCGCCAGCAGCCCCAACACCAGTACCATTCCTAAACGCATTAACTTCATGGCCACCAGTGTTGGATTTTTGCCGCGGCAGTCAAGACACTACTTCCCCAATCCATTATTGCCGATGAGCTACCGTCGGTAGCGAGCACGATCGACTGATTACCGATTGCTGATTACTGAAGGCCGCTGGGGGCGACACCCCATTTCAACTTCCCGAGCTTGGAACGATTTTACCGGGCAGGGCACATTTCTCCATGCCAGAATCCGCAGTCATTCTGTTAGCTGAAGATTCGGAAGACGACATCTTCCTGATCCGAAGAGCCTTTACCCAGGCCCATATTTCCAATCCGATTCATGTAGTCCGCGATGGCGACGAAGCCGTAGCTTACCTCAAGGGTGAAGGCAAATATTCCAATCGCGCCGAATACCCCCTGCCCGGCCTCATGTTGCTCGACCTCAAAATGCCCCTTTTGGATGGCTTTGACGTCCTCAGATGGATCCGCGAACAGCCGGGGTTAGCCGCGCTCCGGGTCCTGGTCCTCACCTCCACTAAAGAAATCCGCGAAGTCAACCAAGCCTACAAACTGGGCGCCAATTCCTTCCTGGTCAAACCTGTCGATTTCGAGAACTACATCGAGCTCAGCAAACTGATCCGTGATTTTTGGCTCCGGGTCAGCTCCACCCCGGAAACCTCGCGAACTGCTCCCACGTTCCCCGCCTTAACTGATCCAAGCCCACCAAAGCGGGGGCGATAACTCACCTGCCATCCGTCGAGCCTACCCCCTAGTTCGCCAGCTTCGGCCCGCGGCAATCGGTGCGGGCAGATTACGCTTCCACCGGCGTTGGTCCCTTTGACTCACGCATCACGTTTCTCGCTTCCGACGCAAGGCATCAACTCCCCGCCCCCATGTCACCCGCAGTCAGCATCCCTTCAGCCCAGATTTGCCAGATCCTCAGCAAAAAGTATTGGACCCAGGCCGCGGACAGCAGCATAACATTGAGCCGTAATGAGAATCCTTTTGGTCGAAGCATCTCGGGCTGAGGCCGCGCTCATCCGCGAATTGCTTGACCGAACGTTTCCAGGCCGCTTCGAATTAGCGCAAATCCCCCACCTCAGCGAGGCCCTTGATCGGTTGCGCCAACAAGCCTTTGAGATCGTGCTGCTCAGCCTTCAGCAATCCCCTCCGCTCGCCCTGGACTGCATCGCCCAACTCCAGGCGCAAATCCGCAGTGACATCCCGATCATACTCCTGACTGGTTCGGAGGATGAGGCGCTCGCCCTCCAAACCGTGCGCGAAGGCACCCAAGATTTTCTTAGCCTTGAGGGTCTAACCCCCGCCCTGCTGACGCGCACACTGCGCTATGCCCAGGAACGGCATCGCGTCCGCCAGGCCCTCCGGCACAGCCAGCAACGGCTCCTGCTCCAATCCACCGCCCTAGCCGCGGCTGCCAACAGCATCATCATCGCGAGCCGGGCCGGCACCATTCTTTGGGCCAACCCGGCCTTCTCCGCCATGACCGGCTACGCCGCCGAAGAGGCCCTGGGCCAAAACCCCCGCTTCCTGAAGTCCGGCCACCATGCCCCCGAGTTTTACCGCGCCTTTTGGGAAACCATTCTCGACGGTCGAACCTGGCGCGGCGAATTTATCAACCGGCGCAAGGACGGCTCGGAATACGTTAACGAACAAACCGTCACGCCCGTCCGCTCACCAACCGGAGAAATCTCCCACTTCATCGGGGTCATGCAAGACATCACGGAGCGCCGGCGGGCCGAGGCCGAAGTGCGCCGCCTCAACGAACAACTCGAACAGCGCGTGCGCGACCGCACCGCCCAACTCGAAGCCGCCAATCAGGAACTCGAAGCCTTCGCCTTTTCGGTCTCCCACGACCTGCGCGCGCCTTTGCGCCACATCGGCGGCTTTGCCGACATGCTCCTCGAATCCGCCGGCACGGACCTCTCCGACGAGAGCCGCAATTATCTGGCACAAATCAATGGCTCCGCCCAGCGCATGCAACGCCTCATCGATGACCTGCTGACGCTCTCCCGCACCAGCCGGGCGGACATGCGCATCGAGCAGCTCAATCTTCAGGACCTTGTCCCCGAGGTCATCCGCCAGCTTCAACCCGAGCTCAACGATCGTAACATCGTTTGGAAACACCCCGCCCTGCCGGTCGTCCACGCCGACCCCGCCCTGCTGCGCCAGGTCTTCGCCAACCTGCTCTCCAACGCGATTAAATACACCCGCCCACGAAACCCCGCCCGGATTGAAATCGGCTCCGCTCAGGACAACCCGGCTGAGACTGTCCTCTTTGTCCGCGATAACGGTGTCGGCTTCGATATGGCCTACGCTGACAAGCTTTTTGGCGTCTTTCAGCGCCTCCACCCGAGCGAAGAGTTCGAAGGCACCGGCGTCGGCCTCGCCAACGTGCGCCGCATTATCGGGCGTCATGGCGGCCGCACCTGGGCCGAAGGCAACATCGACAACGGCGCCACGTTCTACTTCTCCATCCCGAAAACCGCCAGCTCACCGCAAGGGCCTGCGCCCCTCTCTCCGCCCGCCCCTCCAGCTTAGGTCCCCGGCCCAACCTGATAAAAACCTCACCGTTCTCGACCTCGCTCCCCATCCTCTTCCTCGCACAATCAAAAAGAGGCAAAAGTTTTAATCAGTTGAATGAGGAAATCGGTCTGGCGAGCCTGACAAAAAAAGCCGCCCATTCGGGCGGCTAACATTCTTTGGGCTTTGGCCTTTTGACTTCCTTACGCCTTCCACACCTGACCCCGTTGGGTCGCAACGCCCAACATCGCGTTGCGAGTATCGACAATGCAAGGAGCCCATTTCGCCAATTCCGCGTAATTGACACAGGCATGATTCGTCGCAACCACCACCACGTCGAAACCCGCGATCGTTTTCTCGTTCCACTCCACTGACTTCGTGCCGGTCCAGTGCGCGTGCTCCCGCGTCGGCCGAATCACTGGCACATAAGGATCATAATAGGCCACTTTGGCCCCGCGAGCCGAAAGCATTTCCATCAGCGCATAACTGGGCGATTCGCGCTCATCATCGACGTTGGGTTTGTAGGCCAGTCCCAGCACCAGCACCGAACTGCTCTTCACGGGCTTCTTCCGCTCGTTAAGCGCATCGGCCACCCGATGCACCACGTACGTAGGCATTTGGGTGTTAATCTCCCCCGCTAACTCGATGAACCGGGTGTGCTGGCCATATTCGCGCGCCTTCCAGGTGAGATAGAATGGGTCAATCGGGATGCAGTGTCCGCCCAGACCCGGCCCCGGGTAAAACGGCATGAAACCGAACGGCTTGGTCTTGGCCGCAGTAATGACCTCCCAAACGTCGATACCCATCGCGGTATAGACCATCTTCAGTTCGTTCACCAAAGCGATATTGATGCTGCGGAAGGTATTCTCCAGCAACTTCGTCGCCTCCGCCACCCGGCAGGAAGAAACCGGCACCACCGTTTTCACCGCCTTGGAATACAGCGCCACCGCCCGTTCCAGGCAGGACGGTGTATAGCCGCCGACGACTTTGGGGATAACCGCGACTTTGCTATCAGGATTGCCCGGATCTTCCCGTTCGGGCGAGAAGGCCAGATGAAAATCCCGCCCGGCCTCCAGCCCGGAGCCGATCTCCAGCACCTCACGCAGGTCTTCATCGGTTGTGCCGGGATAAGTCGTCGACTCCAGCACGACCAGCATCCCCTTCCGCAGGTGACGCGCGATATTCCGGCCGGTGTCCAAAATGTAAGAAATGTCAGGCTCCCGGTTCTTGTTCAGCGGTGTCGGCACGCAGATGATGATCGCCTCGACCTCGCGGATGCGGCTGAAATCGCTCGAGGCCGAAAACCTCCCCGAGCGCATCGATTCGGCGACGGCCTCGGAAGAGATATGTTTGATGTAACTCTTGCCCTGGTTGAGCGCATCCACTTTGGCGGTATCAATGTCCAATCCCAGGACCGACACTCCGGAGCGCGCGAACTGGAACGACAAAGGCAGGCCCACGTAACCTAGCCCGATGATAGCTGTTTTGATAGTTTCAGTATTCTGTTTCATAGTTGAAATCGAACTTAAACCGCCCCTGTCAGGTTAACCTGCCGAAGCTCGGCGGTTGCATTCGCCGTCTGCTCGATGACCACGTCGGCCTGCGGTCTGGTTAAATGCGGGCCAATCGGCAGGCTGAGCACCGTATCGGCGAGCATTTCGGCGATCGGGAAATCCCCAGGCTTCCATGGGCCGTCGGCATAAGCTCCCGAAAGGTGCGGCGGAACGGGATAATGAATCAACGTTCCGATGCCTGCGCCGGTCAGCTTCTGCTGGAACTCATTGCGCCGCGGATGCCGCACCACAAACAAATGCCAGGCCGACTCCGCCCATGCCGGCGCGAAAGGCAAGGTCAGGCCGGCCTCTCCCAATTGCGCCAGGTACCGAGCAGCGATGGCGCGGCGGCGCTCGTTCCACTCATCCAGTTTCTTGAGCTTAACCCGAAGAAAGCCAGCTTGGAGCTCGTCCAGACGGGAGTTGTAGCCCTTGCACTCGTTATAATATTTCTCTTTAGAACCGTAGTTGCGCAAAGTCCGAACCCGGTCGGCCAGCTCAGCGTCATCGGTTGTCACCGCCCCGGCGTCTCCCAGTGCGCCAAGGTTTTTACCTGGATAAAAGCTGTTGCCGGCGGCGTCGCCCAGCCCGCCGGTACGCCGGCCTTTGTACCGGGCGCCCTGCGCCTGAGCGTTGTCCTCAATTGCTTTCAAACCGTGCCTTCGCGCGATCTTCAGAATCGGGTCCATGTCCGCCGGCTGACCGTAAAGATGGACCGGCATGATCGCCCTGGTCCTGGCGGTGATCGCTTTCTCGACCCGCTCCGGATCGAGGTTGCAGGTCCGCGGGTCTGGCTCGACTGGCACAGGGGATGCCCCGGCATAGGAAACCGCCAGCCAGCTCGCAATGTAAGTATTCGAAGGCACAATTACCTCGTCGCCCGGGCCAATCCCATAAGCGCGCAGTATCAGGTGAAGCGCCTCGAGGCCGTTGCCGACCCCGACGCAATGCCGTACCCCACAATACGCGGCAAATTCTTCCTCGAAGGCCTGCACCTCGCGCCCGAGAATGTACCAGGCCGCACGCATGAAACGGAAGTAGGCCTCGTCCAGGTCGGCCTTCAGTTCCTCGTATGGCTCGACGAAATCCAGAAACGGCACCTTCACGCGCCCGCGCCTCCCATGGCTCGCAAATACTCGCGGTAATCGCGGTAGTAATCTTTCTCGTCGTAGGGTTCAGAAGCCAGCGCCAGGCAGACCGAACCGGAAGAGAAATTGTCGATCTCCCGCCAGAGCATGGGCGGCAAGTGCAGCCCGTAATAGGAACGATTCAGGTGAAACCGCTGTTTGTCTTTCCCGTCATAGACCACCACATCGAAACTGCCGGACATCGCGATCAGAAACTGGTGACACCTCTTGAGGGCGTGGCCGGCGCGGTCGGCTCCGCCCGGCACGTCGTAGAGATAGAATACCCGCTGAATCGCGAAAGGAATGTGACGATTGTTTTCCAGAAACGTCAGGTTCCCCCGCGGATCATTGATCTTGGGCAACTCGATCAGTTTGCATTGGCTTAATTCCATAACGTGTCAGTCAGGTTCCAAAGCCGTGCCGGCGTCTTGCTTGCGAGTCCAGCCGGGGCCTCTCGCCTCGGCGCTGCCAGGGACGCAGGCGACGGGACGTTTGCGCGACTGTTGTGTGGCCGCTCATTGAGGCTGCGCCTGGTCCCAATCGCGCACCTGCCTTTCGGCAACCTGGGCCAGGGGCAAAAGCGTTTCCCGGATTTTGGGCCAGTCCTTTGCCTCCAGCAGAAAGCAGATCAAATCGACCCGGTTGCCGCCAATCATCAAGGCGCCGCGCTCAACCCCTGTCTCTCGAAAACCGAATTTTTTGTTCAACGAAAGGACTCCATGATTGGTGGTCACGGTTTTGGCTCGCAATCCTTTCAGCCCCAAACGTTCGAAGCCCAGCTTGAAAGCCAGCAGGGCGCTGGGAATCGCCGCGGGAACTTCGGGACGGATGATCCATCGGCCCGATTCAGCGGTTCCGCCGGAGACATCGTAAATGCCATAAGCCCCCACCGCTTTCGCGCCGGCGGTCTCAATCACGAAGTAGTAATCTCCATCCCGCTGGAAATAATTCTCCAGCCAGCGCTGCTGGCTGGCGACATCCATCGCCGAGTCGCCCACATTGCCTTTGACGTGCCCTAGATTCCGCAGCCAAACGATGAAGGACGCATCCTCCATCCGCACCGGCCGAAGGCGCACCCCAAAACCCTCTTCCTGAATGTTGTGTTGCATCGTCTCTCGTCCCGTTGCCAGTGGGATAGCTGGGCCACGTCCAAAGATCAATCACAGTCTGATCACCACTTCCTGGCGGTAGAAAAAGACCAGGCGCTTGATCCCTACCACCCGCGAGGCGATTTCTTTGACCTTTTCAACTAGCGTCACCCCCAGCCCCACACCTGCCTCAATGCCTTGCAACGCGTAATCCGAATGCACCGCCACGTGGAGAATCGACATTTCTTCGGCGGCGGTCCGCAGAAAGACCACCACCCCCACCGGGTCGTTGCCAGGACGCTCGCGGTCGTAAGCGAAAAGTGTTTGCGCTTCGTGATTGCCGACCTTGATGGCAAGGCCCTCGGGCGTTTCCTCCAGCCGCGGATGCCCAAACTGCTCCAGCGACTCAATAATCCCATCTCGAACCACATGTTGGCGCGGATTAAAGAACAGCAACTCCTCCAACGCTGGGCGGCACTCCCGGGCGGCGCGTGAGGAAAAAATCAGGTTCACGGCCCCTTTTTGGCTTGGACCAGTTGCCACAACTCGCCGGCGGACTTGACCGGCGCGAGGTCCGCCGCCCGAAGGTTAACCCCAAAATCGGCGTCCAGCATGGCGATCACTGACAACACGGCCAGCGAGTCCCACTGCGGAAACGCTTTCAGGTCGTCTGTCGCAATGACCTGCTCAACTTCCAGGATGGTGGCGATGCGGTTCAAAAAATCGTTCATAGTCCGGTGCTAGGGATAATCAACCAGTTCGCAAAAATCCAGCTTTCCTAGGCGCATCAGCATCGACGCCCAGGTCAGCCCTCCCCCGAATCCCGCTAAGCAGACTTGCGACGAACCGCTCCTCATACGGTCGGATAAATTAAAGGCAATCGAGGTGGGAATGGTGGCGCCGCCGCTATTGCCAAAATGCTCAACCACATTATTGGGCATCCGTGCGTGCGGCACCTTCATTTTATCGGCGAGTTTCTGCAGCATGAACCGGTTGGGCTGATGGCACAGGAAAAAATCAACCTGCTCCATTGCCGTGCCGGCTCGCTCGAGCAGAGCTTCGATCAAAGGCGGCACTTCGACCTGGACAAAATTGAAAATCGCCGTCCCATCCATCCGCAAATGGTCCTTGGCGCGAAGATTATTGTCGCCGACGTCCTCCAGGAGCGCCGTCTCAGGGGAACACGGCAGCCGCATCCCCCCGGCTGGAATGATCAGCGCCTCGCCGCGCGCGCCGTCCGTCTTCAGGTTGGCGTAGATGGTGGACTCCTCGGGATCACGTTCCACGATCGTAATGGAAGCGGCGTCTCCGATGAGCGGATAGATATTCCGATCTTTCGGTGAGGCCTTCCGGCTAAGCACGTCCCCATTGATCAACACGACTTTGCGAACGCTCTCCTGTTCGAGCAACATGAAAGCCTCGATGAGGCCGACCACGAACCCGGCGCACGCCTGGTTCAGATCCAGGCACAGCATATCCTGTTTGAGTCCGAGCCGCCCCTGGATGAGATTGCTCGTCGGCGGCAGAAAATGGTCAGGTGTCAGGGTCACGAGCACCAGTGCGTCAATCTCCTCACGCCGCAACGCGCCGCGTTCAAAAAGCCGCTGCAAACCGAATACCGCCAGGTCCGACACGCACACACCGGGCCCTACCATCCGGCGTTTGTTATACCCCATGACTTCCTTCAACTTGAGGGAACGGGCCTCCGGAAAATTAAAATTGCGCATTTCCTCGACGAACAACCGTTCGTTCGCAGGGACGACAGTGAGAATGCCGGAAACACGTTTGCGATGAAAAGTGAAGTTCATACCTGCACCCCGGACTGCTTCAGCAACGCCGTAATGGTCTGCAAATTCTTGAAGTTCTCCGGCACAATATCGGTGCCTTTGATCGAAATGCCGTAGCTTTTGTCCAGGGCAGACACTAAAGTGACCATGTCGAACGAATCCAGCATCCCATCGGCGATGAAGTCCTGCGAGGCCGTAAAATCAAACTCCGGCCGGATGTCCTTGAGAATTTCAGGAAGTGATTTCACGCGCGGGAACTATTCCGGAAGCGATACGTTCATTGACGAGGACCTGGTCGAGCAACCCATCAGGCGCGTAGCCATAGTGCTGGTATTTCTCAACGGCATTTTTATTGCCGGCGACCACCCACAACAAGAAACGCCGCACGGCGCTCTGGCCCGCAAAGTACTGGCGCATGACTGCGCCCCCGAATCGGCGCGAACGGAAGCGCTCCGCGACCGCCCAATAGCGGAGAGTGGAAGTGAACCCCTGCGTCTCGAAAAAAAGCAGGGCCGCCACGGCTCTCTCGTTTTTGACGACCAGCATCTGTCGGGCCTCTATTGCAGCCTCGACCTCGTGTCGCTGCGGGAGCTGGTCGGCATAGCGATCGAAGGAGAATTCCAGCAGGGCCAGGATCGCTTGGCTATCGCCACGCTCCGCCACCGTGACCGGGGTATCCTCGCCGCCGGCTTGTGGCAGGGCTGACTGGGCGGTTCTCGACATTCGTTGCAGGCGCGTGTAGCACTTCAATCCCGCCGGCTCCAGCGCGGCCGTCAATTCCACCAGCGCCGGCTGCGGGCCAACCAGGTCCACCACCACGCGTTCGGTGTCCACGCCGGCCACTGAAAAGAGCTTCGGCCACAGGGCTGCCGGGCTGGCCGCGCAGAAGTAAAGATGATAGAAATCACGGTCCCTTCGTAGAAAGAGCGCGGCCCCGTCGCGTCTTTCCATGAGCAACTCACCGTGGTCGATCCAGCCTTGCAACTTCGTCTGGACCGGAAAAAAATTCGTGCAGAAAGCCGGCGCGCCCGCCTTGGCCTGCTGGATGGCATTGAAGACGTCGCCAACCGTTTGAACAGGACTCATCGCGGCTCAGTTGACGCTGGATACCAGCCTCTGCCGGTCGATTTTGCCGTTAGGATTCCGCGGCATGAGCTCCATTCGATTAAAAACCGTCGGCAGCATGTACTTCGGCAAGTAAGGGGAGAGCCGCTCCCGGAACAGCCCCGGCGCCAGCTCCTGATCGCACTCGTAAAACAAAGTGATTTCCTTCTTGTTTTGATTATATACAACGCAGCAGTTGCGGATGCCGTCCACTTGGAGGACCGCATGTTCGATTTCCCCCAGCTCAATTCGATAACCCAGGTGTTTGATTTGAAAATCTTTCCGGCCCAGGAACATAATCTCACCCCGACTATTCCAGTAACCGACATCCCCCGTGCGGTAGATGAGTTCCGAGTAATGCGAATTGAGCGGGTTCTGGGCGAAACCCCGGGCGGTCCGCTCGGCATTGTTGTAGTACCCCAAAGCCAGCGAGCTGCCACGCACGCAGATTTCTCCAGGTTCATCCACCTTCGCCAGTTGATTCTGGTCGTTGAAAATCAGAATCTCCGTATTGCGGCAAGGAAATCCCACCGGCAGTTTCTCGTCATCGCCCAGTTCCCGGTCAGCGATGTAATACGTGCAGGCGACGGTGATCTCAATTGGTCCATAGAGATTTACGAACATGGCTCCCGGTAAATGGCGCCGCCAATAGTTTAAGTGTTTGGTGGGAAAAACCTCGCCGATGAAGAAAACTTTTTTGAGCCTGTCCAGTTTGAAAGTCGCCAGCAAATCCATGTTGGCGATGTTCACCATGACCGTGGGGACCCAAAAAATAAAGTTGATTGGCTGCGCAACGATGAACTCGACCAGCTTGGCCGGAAACATTGCCAGTTGCTCAGGAACCACCACCCAGGTGCTGCCCTTGGCGATGCACATGCAGAATTCGAGCGTGTAGGCATCGAAATAAATCGGTGCCAGGCTGCCCATGACCTCGCTGCCGTCCAGCCCCAGCCGCTCGAACGCCCAATCGGCAAAGTCAATCGTGCTGCGATGGTTCAGCGCCACGCCCTTGGGAATACCCGTCGAACCCGAGGTGTGGATGAAACAATACGGATCGGTATCCAGAAGAGATTCCAGCCGCTGTAACAATGCCGCGTTGTCGTAAAGCGCTTCTGGCACGATCGCTTGTTCGATCAGCACGAGTTTGTCCTCGGGAATCTCCAAGGCACGAAGGGCCGGCACCTGGGCGGCTGAGGTCAAGATAACCTGCGGCGCCAGGTTTTGCAGCATCCCTTTGAGCCGCTGCGGGGGGGATTTGATATCCAGGTTCGCATAGGCGTTACCGCTGTACAAGATGCCAAGGTCCGCGACGATGTTTTCAGCGCTTTTCGGTAGAAACACCGGAATCGGCTGGTTCTTCGTTGGAGTTTTCTTGAGCACCAGGGTGGCGCAGTTCTTGGCGAAACGCTCGAGCTCCGCAAATGTGAACTGACGATTCTGCTCGCGAACAGCGACGCGCTCGCGGCAGCGGATCAGACAGCCTTTCTCGAAATACTCCAAAACGTTAATCTGCATACTAATTCCGGTTACGTTACTGTCCCCCCTGAGGCACTAGCATCACACGGTAAAGTCGTTGAGCGGCGCTGCCGCAGGCATTCGTCATGGTTGCCGTCGGCCCCGTGGCTGTGATATCCGGCACTGCATCCTGCCAGTTGGCAGCCGCCGCGTCATCTTTGAACTGCAAGCGGTAGCTGTAGCCCAACGCCGTGCTCCAGCTCAACGTGGTCACGCCAGCTGAGACCGAGATGGCCTGGATGATGATCGGCGGCGGCGGCAATTGCGAGGCATTCGCGAAAACGAGGAAGATGTTCGTCGCGCTCAGGGCAGGCGTGCCGTTGTCAGTCACGACGGTCGTAAAGACATTGGTGCTGGGCACCTGGGCCGCTACGGGTGTCCAGGTAATCACACCGTTCGTGTCGATGGCGGCGTTGGTTGGACCCGTCGCCAGCGTGTAGGCCAGCGCTGTCGCCGGAATGTCATTGTCGTTGGCCGTGTTGGTGACCACCAGCGTCACCAAACCAACAGTCGTACGGTTGGTTTGCGCCGGCAGCACTGGTCCGTTGTGGACCGGTTGCACCACTACGCTGAAGCTGTTGGTGGCACTCAAGGACGGTGTGCCGTTATCGCTGACCACGATAGTAAAGACATTGGTGCTGGGCACCTGGGCGACAACCGGCGTCCACGTAATCACCCCATTCGTGTCGATGACGGCGTTGGTCGGCCCGATTGCCAACGCATAGGTCAGCACCGTCGCCGGAATGTCATTGTCGCTGGCCGTGTTGGTGACCACCAGTGTCGCCAAGCCGACAGTCGTGCGGTTGGTTTGGAGCGGTAGGACCGGCCCGTTGTGAACCGGTTGCACAATCAAGGTAAAGCTATTGGTGGCGCTCAAGGCGGGTGTGCCGTTATCGGTGACGACGGTTGTAAACACGTTGGTGCTGGGCACCTGGGCGACAACCGGCGTCCAAGTAATCACCCCATTCGTGTCGATGACGGCGTTAGTCGGCGCCACGGTCAAGGCATAGGTCAACACAGTCGCCGGGATGTCATTGTCGCTCGCGGTGTTGGTAACGATCAGTGTCGCCAAGCCGATAGTCGTGCGGTTGGTCTGAACCGGCAGTACCGGCCCGTTATGTACCGGCTGCACAGTCACGATAAAGCTGTTGGTGGCACTCAACGCCGGTGTGCCGTTGTCAGTCACGACGGTCGTAAACACGTTGGTG
>DATMQA010000182.1:0-108406 GCA_035566895.1 Binatia bacterium | reverse complement strand
TCAATATGCCACTCGACGGCGTGAAAGCGCAGCAGTCCTACCGTCCTCTGCGCATCTTCCAATGCCAGCAGTGACTCCCCGTACGCCCCTGCTTTCTTGAGTGGCACGCGATATTTCAAGAGTACAGCGGTAATGCCTCTGGACGTTAGCCAATCACACGTTTCCGTGCCTTCCAAATCGATGGCCAGACAATTGTAGCCTCCGCCGGGAAGCACGACGACCCCAACGCCGGTGTTTTTGCCCTTTGGCGAATAGACCGTCATCGTGGGCAGTGCGACGTTGCATGCCGCAATCCACGACACGCCGCCAGGCGACAACACGTTCGTAACATACTCCGGCCCCCGGACAAGCTGGGCGTGCGCATCGGGAGCGGCCCCCGGCCAGATCGGCAATTGCGTGTGTCCTGGCGATGGCTGCCAGACATTCGTCTGCGCACTTAGACTGCCACAGGCAAAAACGATGCAGGTAACGAACCATATCTTTGTGGTCATTCTTTTATTGGCGCTTGATGCTGCCTAACATTCGGGATCAGCGACCCCGTGCCACCGATTTAACTTAATTAACTCATTTCACCTCAGCGGCCGGTTCCTGGGGCGTTTTTGGAATAAGGAGCAATTTGCCGTCTTTGAGTTCGAGTGATTGAAGGTGGTCCAGGGCACTCGAGGCGCGCGGGTTGGCGGCGACGTTCTCGGCGAGGTTCTGGCGGCGGATTTTGTTCATGTAAAGCGACGGGAGGGGTTTGCCTTTGACGGTGATTAATTCGGGAAGGAGCCAGAGATTGCTGTTTTGGAGGGAGAGGGCAAAAGTGCCGGTGCCATTGATGTATCGGCCTTTGAAAAAAGGCAGGCCCAAATCGGAGAGGCGCAAGCTCAACTGCCCTTTCAACCGGTCGCCTTCGATGGTGACGTACAACTTGCCCTTGAGCGCGCGCAGGTCAGGGTCGGTGGCAATGAACGCGTTGATATCGTCGCCGGTGAGGGCCAGCGGCAGGGTCTGGCGGCCGAGGCGGAGGGCGTCGAGGAAGTCCTGGAAACGATGCCGGACCTGTTCCATTTCGGCCGGGGACATTTGGAGGGTCGGCACGGGCATGGGCTGGCTATCGGTGAATTGAAAGATCATTTTTCTAACCTGGTAAAGGCCCAGCAGGAGGGCCAGGAGCACCCCGCCCAGGCAAACGGTGCCGATAAGGCACCCATAGAACAGGCAGCCGTGCGGGCGCCGTGGTTTTGCTTCAGGCGCCATTTTACGAATCTGCTCGGCGCCATCGGAGCTGGGGCATCGTTGTGAAACCCGAAGGCCGAAGGTCGAAGGCCGAAAGAAATCCGAAATCCGAAATCCGAACGCAGAAAGCGACTACCTTTTTGCCATTCGGCCTTCGAGTTTCGGCCTTCCTTCGGCCTTCGACCTTCGGGTTTCGGCCTTGGCAACACGTCCCGAGAGCACTTGTGCAGGCGCGCATCTACTTCGGGCCTCTCCGCAGGGTCATTCTGGGGCGGATGGGAGGGGGCAGAGGGATTTTGGGCGGCGGAGCGGGCGGTGACGGAGCGACGGGCGGCGTGGACGGTTTGATTTCCAGGTGACGGGCATGTTGGGAGAACCATTCCTCGGCTTTGGTGACGGTGTCGCCGATTTTGCTTTCGGGGAATTTCATCTCGCCGATTTTAAATTCGGCGAGCGATTTCAAGGCATCGATCGTCTGGCCGGCGGATCGGACAACTTCATTCAAAGGTGAGGTCGCCGTTTCAAGGACCTGGTAGCCGTTCACGAGCCATTCCAACTTGCCGGTCTGGATATCGACCAGCAAGCCGTGGACCGGGATTTTGGCACCGATGAGCGGGCTGCTGCGGACCAGTTCGGCAGCTTTCAGGACATTCTGCCGGAAGCTGCCGAAGAGGCCAAAGTATTCGTTGATGTTGTCGGGCAGCAGCCGGCGCTCGACGCCCATGGCGCGGAGGCGATCGATGAGCTCCATGGTGGTGGTTTTGCCGACCTGGCAATCGGTATGCCCGATGATGGCGATTTCCTTGCCTCCCTTGATAGCGAGAGCGAGAGCAAGGGAGCGCATGGTGCTGCTCACCGGACCGGAGATGACGTTGCCGGCATTGCGCAACCAGATGAACTGCTCGGGCGGAACGCCCAGGACGGATGGCAGCAGCGCGTTGAGCCGGGGGTCCACGCAAGTCAGGGCAACGAGGGGCAGCTCGCTCTCGAAATCCGCCGGGTGGAGTCCCGCGTCGGCATCCCCGGCGAGTGCGCGGTGGTTGGCATCGATAATGGCTTCGATAAGTCGCATACTCAATCCTGGCCTTTGGGCTGCGATTGTTCAAGCCACTGCACGCCGCGCAGAAAGCCGCTGCGGCAGACGGCTCGCTGGGTGGCGCCGATCGAGTCCAAAAACTCAACCTCGTAAAGTCCTCCACGCCACCAGGCGTAACCATAGAACGAAGGCTGGTAGGAACCAGGCCAGTCGCCCTGGCGCCAGAAGGGGAGCCGCTTTAACTGGAGAATTTGGCCGCCCAATTCCTCGACGGCGTTCCGGATGCGGTTGCGCTGGGCCAGGCGCAAAAGGAAAGGCACGCCGATAAAGGCGGCGAACAAAGTGAGGTAGAAAGGCACTTTGCCGGTGAACAGGGCCGAGATGATTCCCGGCGGCAGGAACAGGGCCCCGGCCAGCGCCAGCAACATGACCAGCGCAAAACCGGCGACGCCCAAACTCGCCACCTGGTTTTCATCACGCCTGTCCATGGCGCCTCCGTTCGTGGTGTTCAAGTTATCCTATCGCCCCTTCCCCTTTGGGCCGCCCGATGATGAAGTAGATGATCGAGCCGATGAACGGCAGGAAGATGATCACCAGGACCCAAATAATCCTTTCCACATCCGGCAGTCCTTTATTGGTGATCGCGTGGATCAGCATCCAGAGCCAAAAGGCGAAGCACGCCAGGGTGATTACTGCCCCGACCAGCACCGCCACCAGTTTGAACAGACCAAATATAATTCCGCCGAGCATCATGGCCTATACTCCTTTCTTTTTGTCGTCCCCTTCGGGCACAGGAATGGATTTTCTCAAGGCAGGTATCTGCGCGAGCAATTGTTCGAGTTTGATGCCGGTCAGACTCTCGATGACGGGCGGCAGTTGGGCGACGATTTGGGTGACGTCGCCGGTGAGTTTGCTGGCGCCGCCGCCCACACCGTTGCCGGAGTTGATGATAATCATCTTCTCGGTCTTGGAGAGCGGTTCACTGATCTTGCCGGCCACTTCGGGCAGGATGCGGATGATCATCTCGACCACCGCTGCCTCGTTGTATTGCTTGAAGGACTCGGCCTTGGCGAGCATCGCTTCGGCGGTCGCTTTGCCCTGCGCCTCGATGACCGAGGCCTGGGCGAGACCCTTGGCCTTCTGGGCTTCGGCCTCCGCCACGCCCGTCGCTTTGGTGACATCGGCGTTGGCAAAGCCGGTGGCCTTGGCGGCGGAGGCGGTGCCGGCGGCCTCGGTCTCCAACTGGTACTTGCGGGCGTTAGCCAGCGTCTCGACTTTGTAGCGCTCGGCGTCGGCCGGTTTCTGGACGTTGGCTTCCAGTTCGCGCTGCTTGCGCTGAATTTCCTGCTGCTGCAGCTCGATCTGCTTCTGCTTCTCGACGATCGTGACCTGGACTTCCTCGGCTTTGACGAGCTGGCCGGTCTTGTATTTCTGCAGGTCGTAGGCGAGGTCGGACTCGGCTTTGCGCTGGTTCACGGCCGCCTGGTACTGCGCGACGTTGGTTTGATAATCGCGCTGGGCCTCGGCGATTTTGGTGTCGGCGGCAAACTTGGCTTCCTGCCCGGCCTGGGTGGCCTGGGAGGATTTGATCATGGCATCGCGGTCGGCTTCGGCCTGGGCGATTTGCGCGTCGCGCTTGACCTGGGCGATGCGCGGCTTGCCGAGCGCTTCGAGGTAACCCTGGCTGTCGCGAATGTCTTTTATGGTGAAGCTGACGATGCTCAGGCCCATGTTGGCCATATCGCCCGCGGCAACTTCCTGGACCTTCGCGGCAAACGCGTCGCGGTTCTGGTAGATGTCCTCGACGGTCATCGTGCCGAGAATCGCGCGCAGATGGCCTTCCAGGGTCTGCATCGCGACACCTTTGATTTCGTCGGTGGTTTTGCTCAGGAACTGCTCGGCGGCGGTCGCAATCGAAACGTCATCCCCCTTCACTTTTATCTGGGCGACGCCATCGACCCGCACCGGCACACCCTTGCTCGTATAAACATCCTGTTCCTGCTGCACGTCAATCGTCAGCAGCTCCAGCGAGAGAATGTCCACCTTCTCCAGCACGGGCAGCACGAAAACACCGCCGCCCTTTCTGATGCGAAACCCTCTCTCCACGACGGTGCCGTCCGGATCGACGACCTTGTGCTTGCGACCGGAAATCACCAGCACCTGGTTTGGGCCGACCTTGGTATAGCGGCTGGCCCAAATGGCAATGAACATGAAGAAAACGAACAGCACTGCCCCGACGCCGCCGATGACGAGGGTCGTGGTGGGGATTTCAGCGAAAAAGGTGGAAGGGTTCATAGGGTGATAATTCGTGAGTGGTGAATGTGCTGGGTGCGTGATTAAAGCGTGGTTTCGACGTAGTACTGCGCCCCGACGATGCGGGTGATGCGGACGGGTTTGCCGGCCGCCACCGCGGCGCCATTCTCCGTTCGGGCGGGGGCGGTGTAACGGGACCCGCCCTGGACGTAAGCGATTTCGCCGACGCCGTCGGCGGGAATGGGGGTAACGATCGAGGCGACCTGGCCGATGAGGTTGGCGACGTGGGACTCGCTCGAGCTTTCGGTTTGCTTGAACATGTAATTGAAAAGCAGGAACGCGCCGAAAGCGATGCTCAGGCCTGCGGCGGCCGAAATGGGCGCGCTGACCCAGACGCTGCGGGTGGCTTCGACATGGGTTAGAATGAGGCCGCACGCCCCGAAGGCGGTCACAAAACACGCCAGGACCGTGGGACTGAAGAAGGAGATGCCGGGCACGCCGCTGTGATCATAGCCTGACTCGGCGTGGCCGCCCGTGCCAACGTCGGCGTGGCCGTCAGCGCCGCCGAAGAAGTGGCCCATGACGGCGCTGATGATGGTGAATAACAAGCCGAGTGCCAAACATGCGATGTAAATAATCATAAGGCCTCACTCAATTCATGGGTCTCATGGTAAAACCCGCATCGCGGTGCAATCAAGCACGAAACCTCGCCGGGAGCGTCCTGGCACTTCCACCGGAGCGCGGACATTCCTGTCCGCAGCAACGCGACCGGGGGCGGGTTCTGGAACGATTCGAACAGCTTCCACCGGAGCGCGGACATTCCTGTCGGCAGCAACCTCCGCTCGCCAGCACGGCTCGGGTTTGCCAGCATTCTCACCCCTAACAAATTGCTGCGGACAGGAATGTCCGCGCTCCGCCCTCGTGGTAGTATCGAGCCGCGTCCCACACCGCCATCCCGCCGGCTGGCCGCGCCCGCCGGCACGGGCTGCATCCTGGCCGGGCTGGAAAACCGGCCCGGCCCAGGATACAACCACGACTGGCACGCCGGAAGCGCGCCTCCCCTTCCCCAGCCCGGGCTCACGAGCCCTGCCCCTGGCGTCTGGCTCCTGTTTTTTATGGACAGGTGTTTCATCTGATTACGTAGAACAAAACCCCACAACGGCCGGATCTGCACCTATAATTTCGTGGTGGATTTGTAAACGCGCGTTTGAAAAATCATTTCGATTGCAGCCGCCGGCGCAAGGAGGCTCAAATTCACGCACTTTTAGTATCGAGCGGAGCCCCCTTACGCCGGCGGTTACAACTTTTAGAACGCGCTCCAAGCCGGTGAACAAATTGCGGCCCAAGGCGTCTAATTATTGTGATTACTAAATCGAACCACAAGCAGTCCTCCCCGGGCTTGGCCAAGGGGCAGGTGTGGAAACTCAAAAACGCTTACATCCAGATTGTGGAGCTGGGCCACCGGCTGCTGCATTACCGGATGATGGATTCGCTGCGGCAGCGCGGCGTCAGAACCCAGATCAGCGGCATTGACGTCATGTGGGGCTATCTGAGGAGCCGGCACGCGGAGTTGGTGCGTAAAATGTAAAACGGGGGTGTCTCCCCGCTTGTTGCTGGCGGCCTTTCTGAATCCAAACGGGATTCCGTCGCTCCGCCCAGACATGTGAGGTATTCCGTCAACGGATTTCTCGTTTTTTTATTTACGGGGTTGCGACCGATAGAAAATCCCGAAGGGATTGCAGCACTCAGCCCAAGGGTTGCGAGGAACGAGCTACCCTGGGGAAACCGGTCGCATGAGTCATTTACCCTGAAAGGGTTGTATCCTCCCAGCCACCAAACAGAACGCGAACCCGGCATCCATCCAGCACGCTCGTTAGCCACGTGACACTCTGTGGGTACGGGAAACGCTTAACGACCGGCCTTACTGGCGCGGCGCCAGTGACACTCGAAATGTAAACTGATGCTCATCGCCGCGTCCAGTGCAGGCCGTTAGGCGGCGTTTCGTTGGAGATCGTCTTCAAGTCAACCGGAAGTCAGAAATTTCCCTCTCGTCAGCTCGACGGTGTTCGTTTGCTTCCGTTCCGGGTTGACCAGTTCCAACCGAACCTTTGGGCTGCCGTCTGCGCGGAGGAGGACGGCGCACTCGGCCACGGTTTTGCGCGCGGTGGGAACATTTTCTATCTTTTGGATTATGAGGCCAGCCGACAAGCCGGCCTGCGCCGCGGCTGATTGGGGATAGACCTTCGTTACCAGAAGCGTGTGGGTTTTCTCATCAAGACCGTATGCAAATCCGAGACCCACGATTTCTTTCGCGAATTCATTGGCGTTTTCACGCTTCAACGGCAAACCTTGGAGCAGCGTCCAACCAATCGCTTCCGCAGAAACATCGTTTGCCGTTGTCAACACCACTACGCCCCGGCGTTGCTTTTTGTCGAAGCCAACCCATGCATGATAACTGCCGGCGCCGCCGGCGTGGCCGAGGAGTTCCATCCCGGGCGGTTGATACGCTGCCCGGTCCACCCAATCCATGGCGGTGCGTCCAAAGACACCGAAACCTGGCATGTCGGAAAAACCGCGTGAATCTTTGAAGCGAACCACGTGCGTTTCCTTCATCAGCCGAGTTAGGCTGGACGGCGCAAGGCCGGCCTGGGCTGAAACGTATTTGAGCAGGTCGTTGGCGGTGGAATGCACGTCGCCCGCGGGCGAATACGCTTGAAGCTTCCACGGCGGCGAGGGCTTGCCGGAGTCGTCATGGCCCATTACCAATCGCGTCTTCAGTTCCGGACTCAGCGTGATGCAAGTGCTGTCCATGTGCAGCGGACGGCAAACCCGGTTTACGACGAGCGATTCAAAATTTGTGCCTGCTCTCCGCGCAATAACCTGTCCGAGCAGAGCCATTCCCACGTTCGAATATTCAAACTCCGTTCCCGGCTCGCGGCTCAACCCGTAGCCGGAAAGAAAGGCATACATTTTCTCGACGGTGTAAGTTTCATACTGCTCCTTCACCGTTGCGCCCGTCATATTGTCTGGATTGCCGGGGAATCCGGCTGCATGCGTCGCCAGATCAAGCAAAGTGATTTCCTTGCCGCCACGAGTTGGCATCTTGATTCGGGTGGGCAGATACTTCGCCACCGGATCGTCCAGCTTCATCTCCCCGCGCTCGACCGCGTCTTGCAGCAACAACGCCGTGAACGTCTTGGAAACTGAACCGATAAAAAAAACTGTATCGCCATTCACGTCGCGGTCAGTGCCGTTGTCGAGCTTCCCGGCGCTAAAAATCCTGTTGCCGCGCTGATCTGCCAATCCGATCACCATGCAGGCATTGGTTTGGCGAAAGTTGTCATGAAGGAATGTCTGGATGCCGTCGGCATCCGCATCGGAGAAATGATTTTGGGCCGCAGCCGGGAATCGGGCGGCGAACCAGAGCGCTAGGTAGCAGACGAATTGGGTGGTTCTAGTTCTGGCAATGCGCATGGCTTCTGGAGGTATTTGGCTAGGTAGAGCTTGGCGCCTGAGCGGCCTAACAATCAAGATCACCGATGAGCGGCACGTGTTGGCGTTCATATCTCAAAGCAACATCATGGCCGCTCATTCGGTGCATCGCCTTGTTCGATTTCAAGGTGCCAGTTTGTGCGATTCGATTGAGCATTTGGGCTTTTCACCAACCCTCCCGATCGTGTAGGTCCCACCCGCAGGACACGATCGCCGCTCTTTCAAGTAGGAGCCGACGAGGTCACCCCAGGTGGGGACCTCGTTTGTGGTACTGTGATGGTGATCAGCCCACATTTTCTTTGCTCCGTCGATTTGCATCGGGTTGTTCAAGCACGCCGATTGCATTGCCCGGCTTCCCCTTTCTCCGTAATCGTGCCAGCAGTAAAGCCCGAACAACGCCGCCGCCCCGATCACCACTAGTGGACAGATGATCTGCCATTTATTCATGGCCAACACCCGCGATCACTCGCGCCGGGCCATTGGCGCCAGATATGCAAACAGATCGCACGCCCGGCGTCGAGTGCAGCGCGACAGTTCGGCGCTCTAGTCATAACCAATAACAAATCTCCTGATCAAACCCGGACGCTGACCGAGAAACAAAAACTCACGAAAGACCGTGAGGACGAATCCCCAGTCGTGGTGCAAATCGGAATAGCTCTCGTCAAACCTGAGGAGGAAGCACCGCATGCCCTGAGCAAAGGGCTTTTGAGGCTCGGCAAGGACCTCGGCAAACTGTTCCGGGGTGGCTGGTGTCTCCCACTCCGGAGAATAGAGAAGCGCTTTCAGATATCCCTCCATAGAGACCTGTTGAAAGGGCACAAAATCGCTGGCCGCTATCCGGTCTGCCAGGAATGGGCCGTGAATGCCGGTTTCATTCTTGTCCGAAGGCAGAAAGGAGGTATGAAAGGCGGGGGAGGCCAAGTAGTGTTCAAGGACATCCCCGTCCGAGCTGCCGCCTGGAACTTCCACATCATCCGCGGCAAGCCAGCCGTAGTCCCAAATGTGCGCTATGACGGGGCAGGCAGTCATGCAATCGCCGAACGGCCGTGATGAGGCGCGGCGGGCCAGGCGCGCCCATTACGCCACAGAGACGGAATCCCGCCGTCGCCTCCAGCACGTTTGTTAGCTTCTGGAACACACATATCCTCAGTGGCTGACATCAGAGCTAGCGGGCCTCGTCTCAGGGCAAAGTCTGCCGAGCCGAGAATGGATGACCAATTTCGCAAGGGCTCCGCACAGCGTGAGTGACACGGCGACAAGAATCCCGTACCTGATCTGCGAGAGCACTATGTAGCCGGCTCCAAACATGATGGCGCATGAGGCCCAAAAGTGTCCCCGTAGTAGCTTCGACTCGGTGTTCGTTTTCATAAGATTCTGGGCTGTCAGCAGCTAACCACCCCGCCTGAGCTACAGCCGCCACCCCAAACCTCCCGGACCGCCCACGACTCACGTGGCGGCTGTTAGGTCCAGGCGGTTGGTTAAGCCGGGGGGGTTCGCATAGCTCAACGCCTTTTCAGCCAGCGCTCAGTCTCGCGGCGCTCGGCAAAGAACCGGTGTGAAAACCCGGAAGCCAGACCGCCCCGGCGTATCCAACGGAGCGCAAGAATGCTGAAAGTGATACAAAGCGCCAAAACCACCCCGAGCGCGATCCAAGCAAGTGCGCCCACGTGCTCTCGGAACTCGCCGAGCAATTGGAACAGCACGCTGAAGAACTTCTCGATGTCAGATTTCATGACGGTGTGTTGTGGTGCGGCTTAACCATTTATTAACAAGGCGTTTCGCCCTGATAATAAGATATTGGCAGGGTTTTCAGGCAGTTTCGCCTTGATGTTAGGAAGGTCAATATCAGGGCGAAAAGTCCACGGATCCACAACAACAAGGTAAGAGGTGGTTCCCATGAGGTGATGAAAACAGAGGCGCGAATTTTTGTCGAGAATAATCGCAGAAAGTAGAATGTGAGTGATTGGGATGCCGGGAGCGGGGAACGCCCCCGGCACGAGCAGGAAAATGAAGAAAACCTGCCCTACGTATGCACGCAAGATGTTAGACGACCGGGGTCATGAGGAAGGCGGTGGCGTCCAGGGCACAGTAGTCAAAGTCGATTTCTTCGATGAAGCGGGTGGCCAGTTGGTCGTTGGCGAAGAAGACGTGCCAGGAGGTGTCGATGCGCGGATGACCGTGCTCGCCAAACGACCAGAATTGCAAGGCGCCGAAGACGGCGAGGCATTTGCCGGCAGCGGCCACGGTGTCGTAGGCCTGGAGGACGTCGGTCCAGACGATAGGGTAGCCTAATCTGCAAAATCCGACATGAGCCGGAGCGGCATCAACGGCCTGGCGGCTGCATTTGTCGGTCGTTTGGCCAGCGCTTCAGCGAACCCCAGGCTTAGCTGGGATATCTTCTGCCTCTCTCTAAAAGAGTAGGTTCCGGGCCAGCGAGTTGCAAGAAGGGAGCAGGCTCTCCGCCAACATGCCGGATTGCCTTTGAAAATGCTCGCTGCATACCATGGCCTATGCCTCACTCATCTGTTGCCTTGTCGCTCGCAGTTGTATTCCTGCTCAGCGCGCACTGCCGGGCGGAAGACGGCATTGCAACCAGGGTAGATGCCTTGGTTCGAGGGGAAATGCTGACCCAGCACATCCCCGGCGTCTCTCTGCTGGTGAACAAAGACGGCAAAATCGCCCTCGTTAAAGGCTACGGGCTGGCCAACGTTGAGGAGCACGTGGCGGTTAAGCCCGACACCGTCTTCCAGTCGGGTTCGGTTGGCAAGCAGTTCACGGCCACCGCCGTGATGATGCTCGTGGAAGAAGGAAAGCTCGGCCTCGACGACAAGCTCAACAAGTATCTCACCAACGTCCCTCAGAGCTGGGCAAACATCAAAGTGCGCCATCTGCTGACCCATACCTCCGGTCTGGGAGACTATCTGTCCGATTTCGATGTTCAGCAGGACTACACTCAGGATGAATTGCTGGCGAAGGTTGCGGCGACTCCGCTGGCATTTCAGCCAGGCGAGAAGTGGAGCTATAGCAATCTCGGCTATCTAACATTGGGCATTTTGATCGGCAAGGTGACGGGAACATTTTACGGCGATTTCTTGCAGGAGCGCATTTTCAAGCCCTTGGGGATGACAACGGCGCGGATCATTAGTGAGGCGGACATCGTGACGAACCGTGCTGCTGGCTATCGGCTCGTCAAGGGTGAGCTGAAAAATCAGGAATGGGTTTCACCCACCATGAACTCGACAGCGGACGGTTCCCTGTATCTCACGGTCTATGATCTGGCCAAATGGGATGCCGCGCTTTACACGGAAAAGCTCCTCAAGCGCTCCAGTCTCAATCAGATGTGGACACCGGTCACTCTCAACAACGATAAGACGCACCCATACGGGTTCGGTTGGTTCGTCGTCGATGTGCGTGGCCATCGGCTCATCCACCACGCAGGTTCGTGGCAAGGCTTTCAATGTGACATCCAACGCTATGTGGGCAATAAATTGACGGTCATCGGTTTCGATAATTTAGCGGGGTCTAACCTGGAGAAGATCGTCCGCGGAGTCGCTGCGCTCTACAATCCCGAACTCAAACCCATGCCACCCAAAGAACGGTGAACGTCTGGCCCGGTGGAGCCCGTATCCACTTCAAGGATCACTGCTTTGTTCCCCTCTTCTTCGCGTCTTCGCGTTTTCCCTGTTAACCCCATTCCCTTCAGCTTCTATCTTCTACCTCTGCCATCTGTGCCAAAATGTCCCACTCGTTTGGGCCACGGCACACCGTGGCACACTTTTCATGTCACACTCTCTCGTAGTCCTCAAACACTTACCGGAACCGCTAATCGACGTAAGTATCATGAGTTAGAATACCTTACGCAGCTTTTCACCAGCTTGCGCCACCTGCTGCCCGCCACGCAAACGCTTGGCACGCTGGCTGCCCTGTACCTGGGCCAAGTGAAAAGAAGGAAAATGAGAAGCCATCCCCCCGCCACCCGGGTGCCTCGCGCTTACCGTTGCTCGACGGCAAATTTTGAGGCTGACGTTCCTTACAATATATAGAACTATGATGAACACAGCCGCGCGCCACCAAACCTCGGCCACAACCCTTAACCTAATCCATGCCTCCAGAGTAGTTCCGTTTGGGCCTCCCATTCGACCAAATTCGACCAAATTCGACTAGATTCGAGTAATTTTTCACTCGTATGAACCCCGCTCCCCCAAAATCATGCCCGTCAAATAAATGACCGATTCCGGCCATTACAAAAAAGTTTAAACAAAATCACCGCCCAGCCGGATTTTCGACCTTCTGATGATCCTTAGTACATAGGGCCGCGTGTTGCGGTCCTGCGGCTCCGCCGCCAAAACTAAATGAATAATCGTATGAATACCGCGCAAAGCCGCCAGCCGCAGGATGCAGACCCTGTCCTCTTTCCGCGTATTTCGCCTATTCCGCGGTTTACGACCCATTACACCACCCACCGCTCCAGGGTGGCCCAGTGTCATCCGAACCCATCCGAACCTATCCGAACCCCAAAAGAATATTGTCTCCGCCCCAAAACCCGGTCAAGTCGGTCAACAAACGGTAAAGTTCCTCCCCCGCCGCCCCTCACGCAACTCGTCCCCAGCGTCCAGGCCGCTTTCGGCTATCTCCGCCTAACCCCGGCAAACCTCGCCTATTCGCGGATAAACTCGTCGCCACCGGCCGGTCAAATCGGTAAACAAACGGTAAACTTCTTGCCCCCCGACGCACCCTGACTTCACCCAACTGAAATCGAAAATCAAAACTCAAAACTTCAATTATGAATGACGCCCCCGAATCCGCCCGCGCCCCCATCAAGCCAAATCAAGGTGAATCAAGCCCCAGCAGAAATCTCGGCCGAACTGCAACCCGCCACTAATCCAATAATCCACCCATCCACTAATCCGTCCGCCAAATCAAGGTGAATCAAGCCCCAGCAGAAATCCCGGCCCAATTGACCCACCCCGATTCCCAACGCCCGGTGCCGCCACTAATCCACTAATCCATTAATCCATTAATCCATTAATCCATCAATCCATCATCCATCATCCATCATTCGTCCAGCAGGCTTGTGGCCGTCCGGCAACCGCCTAGTTGAGGAACGAGGTCTCGTTAGCCTGGAGCAGGGCGTGGGCGTATTCTTCCCAGGCTTTGAGGGGAGGGCGGCGGCGTTCGGTGTTGTTCCCACCTTTGCGGCCTTGTTGTCTTTGCACCTGCCGCGGGCGGAGGGGCTGGCCGTCATTGAGAACCGGCCGCAGGGCGTCGTCGGCGCCGGCCAGTCTTTCCGGGACGGGGGCGGCGGCGATGAATTCGCTGCCCAATTTTACTTCCTCGGCCCGCGCGGGCCGCTGATAGATTCGCTGGTAAAGGAACTGCATCCGGGTTTCATCATCCTGGCAGGCATTGAAATCGGCGAGGGCAACGAGGTGTTTGGCCTGCTCAACGACCAGCGGGCTATTCATGAAAAAGAGGGCTTGCTGCGGTACGGTGGTATCGTTGCGGCGGCCGGTGGGGAGGTCGGGATTGGCGAAATCGAAATTGACGAGGACGTCGGCGACGTCGGAGCGATCCACGCGGCCATAAATCGTGCGCCGGGTGACGTAGGGTTCCTTTTCGATATCGACCGGGCGGCCATACATCGTGAGGTCGAGGTCGCCGCCGATGGCGAGGAGGGAATCACGGAGCGATTCGAATTCGAGGCGGCGGATATTGGCGCGCCAGAGGAGGCGGTTGTTGGGATCGACCTGGGCAAAGCGGGGATTGCTGGCGCTGCTTTCCTGATAGACGCTGGAGAGCATGATGAGGCGATGGATTTTTTTGATGCTCCAGCCGTCCTCGACGAAGCGGGAGGCGAGGTAATCGATGAGTTCTGGGTGGCTGGGCGGTTCGGAGCGGGTGCCAAGGTCGTCGGGCGTGGGGACAAAGCCTTCGCCGAAGTGGTGCAGCCAGATGCGGTTCACCATGACGCGCGGGGTGATGGGATTGTGTTTGCTGACGATGGCCCAGGCGAGGTCGAGGCGGCCGCTGCCGTTGGTGAAAGCGGGGCGGTAGGGCCCGGAGAGGATTTCGAGGAAATGGCGCGGGGCGACGGGACCCTTGTTGCCGGCATCGCCGCGGACGAAGACGGGAGAGTCGTGGGGCTTGAGGACGTCTTCCAGGACCATGGCGCGGGGTGGAGCGCCGGGATGGGTGAGTTCGAGTTTGGCGATTTTGGTTTGGTTTTCGCGCTGGTCGCGCTGGAGCTTTTTCAGGCCCTCGCGGTCGCGGGCGCGGCGCAATTCGCGGAACTTGAGTTCGATGGAATCTTTCTCGTGTTCGAGTTCCATGCGCTGTTTGTAGTAATCGGCGTAATCGGGCCCGAATTTTTTGGTGATGACAGGTTCGTTGCTGGGCTCGGCGCAGCTCGCGAAGACACCGTGCAAGGAGTAGTAATCTTTTGTCGGAATTGGATCGAACTTGTGGTCGTGGCAGCGGGCGCAGGTGACGGTGAGGCCGAGAAAGCCCTTGGTGACGACATCGATGCGGTCGTTGATGATGTCGTTTTGCATTTCCATAAAACGCTCGCCGACGGTCAGGAAGCCGAGGGCGGCCAGATTGGTGGGGTTGCGGGCGGCGGTGGGGAGTTTGTCGGCCGCAAGTTGCTCGGCGACGAAGACATTGTAGGGCTTGTCGTCATTGAAGCTGCGGATGACGTAGTCGCGGTAAGTCCAGGCAAAGGGATTATTGGGGTCTTCGCGCTGGCGGCGGATTTGGCCCTTGGTATCGCTATAGCGGGCGACATCGAGCCAGTGGCGTCCCCAGCGCTCGCCGTAATGAGGCGAGGCGAGGAGGCGGTCCACGACTTTTTCGAAAGCGTCGGAGGATTCGTCTTTGAGGAAATCATCGACTTCCTGGGGAGTGGGCGGCAGGCCGGTGAGATCGAAGGTAGCGCGCCGGATGAGGGTGCGCTTGTCGGCAGGCGGATTGGGTTTGAGTTCTTTCTCTTCGAGTTTGGCGAGGATGAAATTGTCGATGGGAGATTTGGGCCAGGAGGCATTTTTCACGTCGGGGACAGCGGATTTCTTCAGGGGTTGCCAGGCCCACCAGGTTTTGGGGTTGGAATCCCAGCTCTTTTGGGCGAGGCCGGTGGAGCGCGGGTCGGGCGCGCCCATTTGGACCCAGGCAACTAAATCGGCGATGGCGGTATCGGGGAGTTTTTTGCCTTTGGGGGGCATCTGGAGGTCGGGATCGGTGTAGCGAACGGCTTTGATGAGGGTGCTCTTTTCGGGATCGCCCGGAACGATGACCTGGCCGTTGTCGCTGCCTTTGAGCAAGTTCTCGCGGGTATCGAGGAGCAGGCCTCCTTTGGCCTTGCCGGCGGCCTGGCTGTGGCATTTGTAGCAGTTTTCGGAGAGGATGGGACGGATGTGATTTTCGAAAAACTGGAGCTGGTCGGCGGAGGGTTCGGCATGGGCAGAAAGCACCAAAATCCAAATTCCAAGCATCAGGAAAACACCAAATTCCAAACTCCAAACTCCAAACTCCAGGAAAGCCTCAAGACCCAAACTCCAATGAGCGCGTTTTTGGAGTTTGAGGCTTGGAGTTTTCCTGGGGCTTGGAATTTGGAATTTGAAGTTTTTCATGCGAGCAACGGTTTGACGACTTCGCCGGAGACGTCGGTGAGGCGGAAGTCGCGGCCATTGTAGCGGTAGGTCAGCTTTTCGTGGTCGAAACCGAGCAGGGCCAGGATGGTGGCATGGAGGTCGTGGATGTGGACTTTGTTTTGGACGGCAGCGGCGCCGAACTCATCGGTGGCGCCATAGACGGTGCCGCCGCGAACGCCGCCGCCCGCCAGGACGGTGGTGAAAGCTTTGGCGTTGTGGTCGCGGCCGGGATTGTCATTGCCGTTGCGATCGCGAACCGGTTTACGGCCGAATTCGCCGCCCCAGATGACCAGGGTGCTGTCGAAGAGATTGCGCTGTTTGAGGTCGTTGATGAAGGCGGCCAGGGGCTGGTCGATCTCTTTGGCGCGCTCGGGGAGGCGTTCCTCGATGTCCTGGTGATGGTCCCAGCCGCCGGCCCAAACCTGGACGAAGCGGACGCCGCGCTCGATGAGGCGGCGGGCAATGAGCATTTGATTACCCTGGGCAGTGCGGCCATAGAGTTCACGCATCGCCGGCGGTTCCTTCGCGAGATTGAAAGCGTCGGTCGCCTCAGTTTGCATTTTGAAGGCCATTTCATAGGCCTGGAGACGGGCTTCGAGCTGGGCGTCTTTCTGGAGGTTTTGGCTGTGCAACTCGTTGAGTTTATGCACCAGGTCCAACTGGCGGCGTTGTTCGGGCAGCGAGGTGTAGGGGTTATGAATGTTTTGGATGAGCTGGTTGACGAATGGGATTTTGGTATTGATGCTGACGCCCTGGTAGAGGCCCGGCAGGAAAGAGGCCTGCCAATTGGAGCTGCCGCCGGGGGGAGTGCCGCCCGGTCGGAGAGAGATGTAGCCCGGCATGTTTTGGTTTTCGGTGCCCAGACCGTAAAGGACCCAGGAACCGAGACTGGGGCGAACAAACCGGGTCGAGCCGGTGTTCATGAAGACCGTGGCGACCTCGTGGGCGGGGATGTCGGTGTACATCGAGCGGACCACGGCCAGGTCATCGGCCAGCTCGCCGAGTTTGGGGAAGACTTCGCTGACTTCGATACCCGAGTTGCCTTTTTTGGAGAATTTGAAGGGGGAGGCCATGGCGACGCCGTCCATCCCAGGAATGGGCTTGCCGTCGTATTGGGCGAGGGCGGGTTTGGGGTCCCAGGTATCGACATGGGAAGGGGCACCCTGGGCGAAAATGTGAACGACGTGTTTGGCTTTAGCGGGAAGGGGCGGGGTGCGCGGGGCCAGGGTGGCGATGGTGTCGGCCTTGGCGGCCGAGCCGAGCAACTCTTCACTCAGGAGGGCGGCCAGGCCGAGCATGCCAAAGCCCATGCCGGCGCGCTGCAGGAACTGGCGGCGGGTGATGAAAAAGTCGTCCAATTTGGCGGAATGCTCCTCGACGAACCGGTTATCGCTGCTCATAACTGTTATGTATTATTAGCACAAAAGACGCTGGAATCGAGCGTTCGGTTTCGCATAAATTGCAAGTTCGATGCCAAAAAATGGTTAATCTGCAAAGAATAACATGACCAGCACCAAGTATCTCAAGGGCGAATGCCAGCATTGTGGGGGCCATATCGAGTTTCCGGCGGAAATGGCAGGGATGCCCAGCCAATGTCCACATTGCGGGCAGCAGACCGACTTGCTGCTGGCGACACCGCCGGAGGAACCGTCGATGACGCGGCGGGCCATGCTTTGGACGGTGAGCGCGGTATTGATTTTGGGGTTGGGGCTGGGGGCCTCGCTGATCGCGCTGAAGAAAGCGCAACGGTTGGTCCGGCAGAAGGAGATAGAGTCCAACGTCCAAACACCAAACACCAAACACCAAACACCAAACACCAAGGCCGAGGTTTCGGGCGGAGAAGAGGTGCAGAATGGGTTTATGGTGTCGCCGATTACGCTGGAGAAAACGGCCGGCAGTTCGCTGGTGTATGCGGTGGGGACGGTGAAGAATACGACGGACCGGCAGCGGTTTGGGGTGAGGGTCGAACTTGAGCTGCTGGATGGCGAGGGAAACAAGGTCGGGACGGCGAAGGATTACCAGCAAGTGATGGAGGCCGGGGCGGAGTGGCAATGCAAGGCGCTAGTTGTGGAATCGAAGGCAGCTTCGGCAAAGCTGGCAGGGATTAAGGAGGAGCAGTGAAACGTAAAACGTGAAACGAGAGGCGTGAAACGTGGTGCGCGAGGCATGGGCGTGATGCGTGAAAGCTGCTACGTGCGCGAGGGCGGGTGCGATTAATTTTTTACCGGGAACTGGCGGGAAAGCCGGGGAAATCGGGAGCGGTTTGCCGGCGGGGCGGGTGGTTGATGGCGTGGTCAACGACCTCACGCATGTGTCGGAACCACCATTGGGCGCGGGAGGAGCGGCGGATGGTGGAGCGGGAAGCCACCGGGGCTTTGAGGCTCAGTTCGAGTTGTCCATTCAGCAGAGTTAAGTTTTCCATAGTTTTTGGGAGAATGGTAGGGAGGGCAGTTGGACAAAGACTGTCCAGGTCGAAAAAATGTTACGACGTAGCTAGATAAGTGGAAATGATTTACCGCGGGGGATTTTGCACGGAAATTTTGCCCGCAGACAACGCCGATGGACGCAGATGCTAAAGCCGTTGGTAAACCGAAGCCGAGGGAGTGCCGCCGGCGGGTTAGCCTGTTATAATCAAAAGTATGAACGAAATGGAGATGCTGGAGAAGGCGATTGGGATTGCGATGGAGGCGCATCGAGGGCAGAAGGACCGGTATGGGGCGCCGTACATTCTGCACCCGCTCCGGGTCATGGGCCGGGTCGAGACGCCGGCGGAAAAAACCGTTGCCATCTTGCATGATGTGGTCGAGGACACGGACTGGACATTGGAGGCGCTAAAAGGAGAAGGTTTTTCCGAGGAGGTGCTGGCGGCTTTGGACGGTGTGACGAAGCGGGAAGGCGAGGCTTACGAGGATTTCGTGAAGCGGTCAGCACGCCACCCGCTGGCGCGGCGGGTCAAGGCGGCGGACTTGGAGGACAACATGGATGTGCGCCGGATGCGCGAGGTGGCGGCCAAGGACGGGGAGCGGCTGGAGAAGTATTTGAAAGCGTGGCGGCGCTTGAGTGGAGCGGAGTAATAGAGTCTCAGAAGCCGCAACCAAAGAGTTAAAAAGGTCAAAAGAGTTAAATGGGTTAAAAGAATTAGAGCCGGACGCAGCTTTGATGGACGGTAGTTGCGAAGCGCCAAATCTTCAAATCAACAAAAAGCCGGAACGTTCGTTCCGGCTTTGGTGACGAATCCGTCGCGACGGAGCGCCGTGGGAATTTACCGGCGATGCCCGCCGTGCTCGCCGCGGTCCCAGCCGCGCTGGTCCCGGTCACGATGGTCCCAACTGCGGCCAAACCAGCTATGTCCGAAACCGAAATAGATGGCCGGCCCTGGCGCACAGTAGGGGGCTGGGGCATAGACCACCGGAGGCGGCGCATAGACTACGCGTGGGGGGCATTGATAGGCGACCACGGGAGGCGCCTGGCAAACCGGTGCCGGGGCAGCATAGACCGGTGCAGGGACCGTATAAACCGGCGGCGCCTGATAGACCACCGGGGGCGGGGCGCTGACCACGAAACCCGGCAATGGGATACCGATTCCGAGGCTCAAGCGAACCCCGGCGTGGGAAGCCGTGGCGGCTCCGAGGAGAACAGTGGCTAACAAAATAAGTTTTTTCATACGGAAGATGAGACGAAAGGGGCGCCGGAGAAGTTCAGGCGGACGAAGTCTTTTTGCGTTATTTCCTTTGAATAAAATGCGACGGGCATCGTCTTGGCGCGTCCCAAGGCGGCCAGGGGCTAAAAATCGTTGAAAAATGTTGAAAAATGGCATTGCTTTTGCGGCGGGGGTTATTAACCTGTCCCGCTCGACGCAACACCTGGAAAAAACCTTTGAACGCTGAACTGACAAAAAAAGCACTGGAGAAAGTTGGCAACCCCAACGTTCTGGTCAATTTACTTTCACGGCGGGTCCGCCAGCTCAACTCGGGCTCGGGCGCGTTGAGCCGCCCGTTGGTGTCTGAGACCGGGAACATGGGAGCGGCGGACATAGCGCTGACTGAAATCATCGAGGAAAAGATCGGGTTCGAGATGCCGGAGATAACGGAGTTGACCCGGCCGGTGGGCAAGAAGCGGAAGAAGCACTAGGGCCCGGGCGGCATTGCAAGTGAAGGTTGAAGGTTGAAGGTTCGGCGCAAGGAGTTGGGCTGACTTGCAACTTGGGGGTTTGGAACGTTCAACTCTTTAACTTTTCTTGAGCCATGGCCGATATCCTGACCAATTCAAAAGCCCGCCGGGATTATCACATCCTGGAAACTTTCGAGGCGGGAATCGTTCTGCACGGCACCGAAGTGAAGGCGTTGCGCGCGGGTAAAGGCCAAATTCGTGATGCGTTCGCCCGGGTCGAGAACAACCAGGTGTACCTTTACAATGCGCACATTGACGAATATGCTTATGGCAACCTGCAGAATCACCAACCCAAGGCGGTGCGCAAGTTACTGCTGCACAAGTCGGAAATCCGGAAGCTCTTCGGGCTGGCCTCGGTGAAAGGCAACACCCTGCTGCCGCTGTCATTTTATTGGAAGAACGGCAAGGTGAAGGTGGCGCTGGGGGTCGGCAAGGGGAAGGCGGAGTATGACAAGCGGGAGACTTTGAAACAGCAGGAGGCGGACCGCGAATTGAAACGGGCGACGATGAGGCGGTTGAAGAGTTAAGTGTGGCAAAAGAGTTAACTCGGTTAAATGAGTTAACTGGGTCAAATGAGGGCGGAGGGTTTGACAAAAGCTGCGAATCCCAGAGCGGCCAGGAGGACCTCCAAGGGAATAAAGGGGACATGCTGGAGTTTGAAGCAGCGCAAATGGTAGTGGCATTGGACGAGAGGCCTGCGGTAGACTCTAAGACTCGCGCCGGGATGCGCCCAGCGTGTCGCGAAAAAGGTTTCGCACTGGAGAAACTTTTTTTGTAAGCTGGCGGTTTGATTGAATTTCGCCAGTCCGGCAGTCGTCAAACATCTTTCATGTCTTTGCCAAAACGGATGAAAACAACGTCGCAAGCGACGGCGGCGCTCACGCTGCTGGTGTTATCCTTTACCGGTTGTCAGCATCCGAAGTCACCGCCGCCCAAACCCCCGCCAGAAATTTCTTACAACGAGACTTACGACGCCGAGATCAAAGAGATCCTGGAGTTGGCGAAGCAAAACCGTTGGGAAGAGGCGCGGGCCAAAGCGTTGGCGCTATATCAAAAGGACCCGAAGAACCCGATCGTGGGGCGGGTCCGCACCTGGGTGGAGCAGCAAACGCAGGAGCGGCGGGAGCAGGCGTTGGAAGATAAAATTCGCGAGATCGACACGAAGAATTCGGCGTTCAATCCGACCCTGGGGAGTTTGCTGAAGGAGCAGAAGGACCGCGGTTTGCCGGCGCGGAAGGATGTGCGGGATGCGGTGAGCCGGATCGAGAATGCGCCTTACATTCCGGAAAGCTACGGCAAGACGTTGCACGAAGAAGGGCCGCTGTTTGATCTGGAGAGCAGCAAGGGACGAATGGCCAAGGTGCTGGAAAAGGAAGTTTCGATCCACCTGGACAATGTACCGTTGGAGACGATTCTGGTTAACCTGAGTCAAAGCGCCGGCGTCAATATCGTGGCGGACAAGTCGGTGCCCGCGCTCAAACAGACATTGGGCGTCAATTTGGACAAGGTGAAACTGGGTGAGTTCCTGCGGTATATCAGCCGCAATTACGACCTTCAGTTCCAGGTGGGCGATGAGCTGGTATGGGTGGTGGATGCCAAGGACCCGAAGAAGCTGATGGAGGAAACGCGCTTTTACCGATTGCGCAAGGGTTTTGTGTTGCCGGCCCAATTCGGGACGGAGGACGTCAACAGGCAAACGGTAACGGCCAACAACGTCAGCACGACCACGGAAAACACGAAGTACCGGAAATTTGTGAATGACGAAGCGCCGACGGCACCGGCGCTGGAAAAGGCGATCAAGGAGCTCTACACCGGCAGCAAGTACATGATCGATTATGAGCGCAACCTGGTGGTGGCGCGAGGAACACCCGAGCAACTGGACGTGATGGAGAAAATAATCCAGGAATTCGATCAACCGATCCAGCAGGTGCTGATCGAGGCGCGATTTGTCACGATCTCGAAGCCGGCATTTTTACAGTTGGGAGTCCTTTGGGAGACGGCGCGGCAGAACGCGACCGCCGTGCCGCAGGATTTTACGGGGATTCTCAACAGCCA
Organism: Binatia bacterium; assembly: GCA_035566895.1. Taxonomy (GTDB): domain Bacteria; phylum Verrucomicrobiota; class Verrucomicrobiia; order Limisphaerales; family UBA8199; genus DATMQA01. Next base: position 86,533 of record DATMQA010000182.1, on the reverse strand, counting down.
GAATTTCCCAACGGCAATCAATGCGTTTGGCTCGGTGAACCCGGCGGTGGGGCTGGGGATCCAGCACACATTCGCGAACGTTTTTGGGGCCAACGACCTCAGCGCGACGATCAGCGCGATGGAACAGAGCGGGGAGAGCCAGACCTTGAGCGCGCCGCGCCTGACGGTGCTGAACAACCGGCCGGCGAGCATCAGCGACGGCAAAGTACAGTACTATTATGAGGAATACGCGGTTAAATCGACGGTCCAGCAGTATTATACGTCATCGTCGTTTGTGCCGAGCGGCAAGCCGACGAAGATCACGGCCGGGGCGGAATTGAACGTCATGGCGAGCATCAGCGGCGACGGCAAGAGCATCCTGCTGGCGCTCAACCCGCGGGTGAACACCGACGTGCAACTGGTCAAATACGCGACCGTGACGGATTTCGACGCGTCGGGCAACAAACAGGACACGTTCGACATCAACCTGCCGCAATACCGGACGCAGGAGTTGGCTACACGGGTGGTGGTGAAGTCGGGCGAGACGGTGGTGATGGGGGGCGTGCTGGAACGGGAGCGTTCGACTTTTGTGGAGGCGGTGCCGGTGCTGGGCAATCTGCCGTTGGTGGGGACGCTGTTTCGCCGACGCACCGAGGTTGATACGCCGCGGTATCTGCTGGTGTTTGTGACGGCGACCATCGTGAAGAATACCGGCGAGTACCTGGTTTATGACGAGCGCACGAGCTCGACCAATTCGGTAACGGCGCCAAAATAAGTTGCAGGTCATGATTCGGCCTTCGTCGCTTTTGAAACTTTCGCGGGTGCGTCCACCGGTGAGGAGGGTGCTGGCGCTGGACGGAGGCAGCCGGCGGTTCAAACTGCTGCTGGCGGAGAGCGCTTTCGGGCGGCTGCGCGTGCTGAAGGAGGAGCTGATCGACCTGCAAGCCGAGGGGCTGGTAGCGGGGGAGGAAATCAAGGCGCACCTGCAGAAACGGCTGGAGGAATGGGGCCAGCCACCGCTGGCGTTGGTTTTGCCGCAGCACCTTTGCATCTCCCAGGTGCTGGAGCTGCCGCTGGCGCCGGACAGCGAGGTCGAAAAACTTATCGCGGACGAGACGATCAAGCTGAGCGGGGTGAGCGAGAGCCGGATTGTGTATGATTTCGTGCGCACGGAGACTTCACGGCGCAACCGGCAGCAGTTTTGGGTAACGTTCTGCCAGGAGGGCGCGATTCGGGAACGCATTGCGGGCCTGGGGGTGGAACAAGAGGAACTGTGCGAGGTGACCACGACCGCCAGTGCGCTGATTGCCGCCTACCGGGCGGCGCGGCCGCTCTCTTCGCGAGCGATCCTGGTTCATCTGGGGGCGCAAGCGACCGTAGTAGTGATTGTACTGGCAGGCCAGGGAGCTTTCGCGACCAGTTTTCCGATGGGGGGCGATTTTTTCACGCGGGCGTTAGCACGCCAGATGAAGTGCTCCGAGGAAACCGCCGAATCGCTAAAACACGAGCAGGACTTTTTCTCCGGCGAGTTTACCGCGGTGGTGGATGGTTGGGTGGCGGAGCTCAAACGGCAGTTGAGCGAATGGTTCGAGCACAACCCGGTGGCGGAGGCGCCGAAACCCGGCTTCCTGACGAGCGGTGAGCCGGTGAGCCCCGAGGCGACTCCGGTTGCGAGCGGCCACGCTGAGGCAGCGGTCGGCGCTTTCGAAATGATTGGGAGCGGCGGCGGGTTTGAACAGCCCGGTCTGCTGGCGCATCTGAAGACGGCGGGGTTGGAGCTTGAGCCCTGGCCTGGCAAGGGAGCGCGAAGTTCCGGCACCGCCGGGCCCTCCCAGGAGGAGGCCAGGGGCGCTGCACCTGTGACCGCAGGTCAGAGCCGGGGTCCTGCGCTCAGGAGCCGGCCGGAGATGGTTTATCCGGGGAAAGGATTTGAGATCGCGTTCGGTGCCGCGCTGCAGGCGCTCGGCTACAGTCCTCAACCGGTATCGCTTCTGCCGGAGGATTACCGGCTGGCGTGGCAAAAGCGGCTTAACCGACAACGGGTCGAATTGGCAAGCGCCGTCCTGGCCATCCTCTGTTTCCTGGCGCTGGCGCTGGGGACCTGGAATAAACTCTCACTCATCCGAACCAAGACTGCGCTATGGACCAAGGTCCAGGCCGGGCTGCATGACGTGGAGGCTAACGAAGCGCTAACGTCGGAACTGCTCGGGGAATATGAAAAGCTACGGCCGATTTTTGCCGCACAACAGAATACGACCGATACGCTCAAGACGCTGGCGCTGCTGGAGCAGTCGCGCGCCAGCCGGAACGCCTGGTTCGTGCTTTTGGCCGACCAACAAAGTTATTTCAGCCGGCCGCCGGTAGTGCAGACCAATCCGCCAGTGCGGAAGGACCTGCTGGGGTTAGCAACCGAGACGCCGCGTCCGAGCCTAGCTGGCTACCGGGCAACGGCGACCGGGGTGACGAATCTGGCGCCGGCTCGGCCGGGGCTGATCGCGGAATTGTGCGTACCGGGAGAGGCTGAACCGGCGCGGCACACGCTGAGTGAACTGGTCAACGGCCTCAAACAACAAGCATTGTTCGCCAAGGTGGACCTGCTCTCGGACGATTTGCACCGGAACCTGGCTGACCCCAAAGTGTTGGTGCCCGACCGCCATTTTGTGCTGGCGCTGGATTTTGCCGAAGCGGATTTCCAGCAGCCAAGTCCAGGGAAGAGGCCGGCGGTGGCCAGCAGTCAGCCGAGCAGGCGCCGCTCGCGCAGCAGCCGGAGCAACGAATCCATCGAAAACCTGACCCAAACGGCGCCGTGACCAAAATGAAAGCCGAAGTAAATGGCAGAACGATTAGGGCAGAATCATTCTACATTAATCCTTCCGCCGGTTGTTGAATGGCAAACCTTCGCGAATACCAACGGCGCAGCTTGTTGCCCCTGGCAGGGGCGGCGATGGGGATTTATTATTTTGCGGTATTGGCGCCGTTGTCGCATCGCGCCGAAAGCTTGGATGAGCCGCTGGGAAGCGACTGGCGCAAATTGGCCACCGCGCTCGGACCGTCCAATGCTGCAGCGCTGGATTTCCGACAGATTACGAATCAACTGGGGGAAACCCGCCGAGCCCTGGTGATCCTGGAGGAGACCAGGAAGAAGGCGGCCGACCGGCTCGAGCCGGCACCGGCACTGCGGGCCAAGCTCAACGCGCCGTTCCAGCTTGTGGATTATGAAAACGAGCGCAGCAAGCAAATGGATTTATTGAGCAAGCAGGCCCAGGAGCAGCAAGTGGCGGTGGAGTCGGCGGTTTGGGCGGGTTTTCCTGAGCACACGGCAGACATGAGCGAGCCGGCGCTGCTGTGGCCGGCGCTGGCTTTTAGCGGAGAGCTGCTCGAGGGGGCGATCCGCTGCAAGGTCTCGACGCTCCATTCGCTGGAGGTTCCATTGGTGTTAACCAACCTGGGTTCGGCGGAGAACGCGGGGCGCTGGGCCGAAATTCCGTTCCAGGTCGAATTTACCGGGCCAGCGGAGAGCGCGGTGAAGTTTGTGCGCAGCTTGCCCCTGCGAGCTGAGGAAATCCGGGCCGCCGGCCTTCCGCCCGCGGCGGCGGGTAAGACTCCGCTATTCCTGGACCGGTTGATTGTTAAAAAGCAATCACCCGAGAAGCTCGATGAAGTCCGCGTCTGGTTGCAAGTGGTCGGGTACGTGCTGAGGGAATGAATCCGTTCACACATACGCTGCGCAGCCGGTGGTTCACGCTGACGGTCCACGTGGGGATGTGGGTGCTGCTGTATTTGTCGGCCACCCAATTGGGCGGGAAGGCGCCGGACCTGCGGGAGACCAACTCGTTTGCCGCCCCGGCCCAAAGCCCGGTGCCGGTGGCTCCGCTGGAAAGTTTATTCACCCCGGCCGAGTGGCCCAAGGGACCCGCCGAAACCAACGCTTTGAATCTCTTTTTCACCCGGTATTTCGTCCCGCCGGCTTCGCCCACAGCGGTACCCCCCACGACCCGGAAAGTCCAGCTTACCTACCAGGGGTTTTATCAAACCGGTGACAACCCGCGGCAAGCGATTTTGAAGGTGGCCGAGGGTTTTACCGCGACGCGGGTGGGCGGCATGGTCACGGCTAATCTATTTGTGGCGGAGGCGACAATGCAAGCAATGACGGTGACAAACCTAACCGGCCAAACGAATCTTCTGCCCATCAATGTGACAAAGGAGATCGAGGTCCCGATCAAATGAACACCAGCGCGCCTGCGATGCCAAAAGAAGCCGGCGACCTGCTGTTGGAGCAAGGTAAGCTCACCGGGCAACAACTCGAGCAAGTGCGGCGGCGACAGAGCCGGCTCAACTTGCCGCAGCACCGGGCGATAGTGGACCTCAACTTCGCCTCGGAAGAAGACACCTGGCGGGCATTGGCAGCGGCGCATCATTTGGAATTTGTGGATCCGGTGGGATTAGACCTGAAGCGGGAAACGCTCGAGTTGGTGCCGATCAAGTTCATTTTCCACTATCACTTGCTGCCGTTGCGCGCCGAAGAGGAGTGCCTGGTGCTGGCCTTCAGCGAACCCCCGCGCCCAATGGAACAGGGCAATCTGCGCCTGCTGCTCGGGAAGCGGTTCAAGATTGTGCTGGCGACCCCCAGCGCGATCCATGCGATCATCAAAAAACAATTCGGCCTGGGGGCGGAAACGATTCAGAAACTCCGGGAAGAACGCGGCGGTGGGGAGATCAGCCAGGAGATTGTCTTTGACGTGCAAGGGAAGGAGACCGACTCGGCGCTGGAGGCAACCGTGTCGGCTTTTGTGGACCAGATTCTTCAGGAGGCTCTGCGACTGAGAGCCACGGATATTCATCTTGAGCCTTACGCCAACTCCATTCGCGTGCGCTACCGCGTGGATGGCATTCTGGAGACCGTGCCGGTGCCTGCCGACATGCGGCATCTGCACTCGGCAGTGGTGTCGCGCCTCAAGATCATGGCGGGGCTCAATATCGCGGAGAAGCGACTGCCACACGATGGCCGCATCGCGATGAAAACCGGCGAAGAAGAGTATGATCTGCGGGTTTCGGTGGTTCCGACCAAATACGGCGAGGCGGTATGCCTGCGTATTCTTGGACGCCAAAGCCTGTTTCTAGACCTGGGACAATTGGGGATGGAACAGAACCAGGAGGCGGTCTTCGGACGGCTGACCCAACTGCCGCAGGGACTGGTGCTAGTGACCGGCCCGACCGGCAGCGGAAAGACCACCACGCTGTACACGGCGCTGGCCCAGGCAAACGATGAGGGCCGGAAGGTTATCACATTCGAAGACCCCATTGAGTACCAACTGGAGGGCACGGTTCAAATCCAGGTCCGCGAGCAAATCGGGTTGACTTTTGCGGCCGGCCTGCGATCGGTCTTGCGCCATGATCCGGATGTCGTGTTGGTCGGAGAAATCCGCGATTTTGAAACCGCCGAAATCGCGGTGCGGGCGGCGCAAACCGGCCATCTGGTGCTTTCGACCTTGCACACCAATGACAGCCTCAGCGCGGTAACACGTCTGCTGGAAATGCGCATCGAACCATACTTGATAGCGGCGTCCCTGGTCTGCAGCATTTCGCAGCGGCTCGCGCGGCGCATCTGCCGCCACTGCGCGAAGGAAGATGCCGGCATTCCCGGTGCCGTTCGGAAGGAAATGGCCGCGGCGCTTTCGCTGGCACCGGAACAGGTGAGGGCCTGGAAGGGGCACGGTTGTATCGAGTGCAACCAGAAGGGGCACCGCGGGCGCGTAGCGATTTACGAGTTCTTTCTCCTCAACGAAGCCTCAGCCGATCTCATCCAGCCCGGGCTACGGACAGGCGACCTTCGGGCGGCGGCGCGCAAAGTCGGTTGGCGTTCCCTGCGTGAAATGGCGTGGCCGAAGGTGCAGTCGGGTTTGATTCCCATCGGTGAACTGGAACGTTGGACCCAGCAGATTGACCCAGCCGCGCTGCTGGCAAAGTGACAATGCGGAACTGGTTAGATTGCCACGCGAGCAAGGCGCGTAACCAGGAAACCCATAGACGAGGGCGTGACGACCTCGTCTCAAGCCGTTTTGGCTTCCCCTTGCTGCGCTCCCCCGTCAGGCTTTGACAGGAGCGGCATCCTTTTTCCAGGTGCGGCGCGGGGCTTTGACGACCAGACCTTTTTTGATGGCGGCCGCCGAGACGCGGATATAGCGCACTTCGCCATCGACAAGGGCTTTGACGCGCTGGAGGTTAGGCAGAAAACGGCGCTTGGTAATGGCGGTGATGTGCGTGCCGATACCGCCGCTTTTTTTGGACTTGCCACTGCGCCAAATGATGCTGCCCTTCATCGGGCGTTTGCCGGTAAGTTCACAAATTCTGGCCATAAAAATGTTCGTGTTTCGAAATTAAGAAAGGGAAAATAACAGCCCCAACGGGGGTGGCAAGCAGTTTTTAGGAGTCAATCGGCTTGAATTTGGAGGGAAAGGATTTCGCCCTGCTGGCACTCGGCAAAGACCTCGAAAGGGCGGCAGCAAATCTCGCAATCGGTGGTGAGCCGTTGAGTGGCAATAGGGGTGTCGAGGACCAGGTCGAAGCGTTGGCCGCACCAGGGGCATTAGACGGGGTCTGAGACTTCCATGGGAGTCAAGCTAATTTGACCGTTCCCGCAATTTGAGCTATGGTGCGGGGCATAGTCGCTTGAGTCAACTGTAGCACTGATATGGCCAACCCGCTTCGAGTTCTGGTGGTGGAGGATTCCGTCGAGGATACGTTCTTTATCGTCCGCGAGCTTCAACGGGGCGGGTTTCAGGTCGATTTTGAGCGGGTGGAAACACACGCTTCTTTGGAAGTGGCGCTGGAAGCACAGAATTGGGACCTGCTCATTAGCGACTATTCGATGCCCCAGTTTAGCGGTCCGGCCGCGCTGGCGCTGTATTTGCAAAAGGGCCAGGATGCTCCCTTTATCATTGTGTCCGGCGCGATCGGGGAGGATCGGGCGGTGGAGTTGGTGAAATCCGGCGCGCAGGATTATGTGATGAAAAACAACCTGCCGCGCCTGGTACCGGCGGTAAAGCGGGAGTTGCGGGCGGCGCAGGAACGGCGTATTAGGCGTCAAACGGAGGCATCGATGGCATACCTGGCTTCCATCGTGCAGTCCAGCGATGACGCCATCATCGGGAAGACGCTTGACGGCACGATTGTGAGCTGGAATGCGGGGGCCGAAAGACTTTACGGTTACTCTGCCATCGAGGTGATTGGCCATTCCATTTCGCTGCTTTTTCCGCCCTACCGGCCGGAGGAACTGTCGGAGATTCTGGAGCAGATTCGAAGTGGCCGAGCGGTCGAACGGCTCGAAACCGTGCGACTGCGAAAAGACAGCACACCGGTGGAGGTTTCGGTGACGATCTCGCCGATACGCGATCATAGCGGGCGCATCATCGGGGCCTCCAGTATTGCGCGGGACATTACGGACCACAAACAGCAGGAGAACGAGCGTCTGGCCTTAATCCAGGAACTCACGGCGGCGTTGTCGCATAGCCAAGCGCCTCTGGCCCAGGAGAGGAAAAGGCCGGGTGACTAAGGGCAGAGGGTTTCACCCCGCGTGGACTAGATCGAGAGCTTAGCCTTCCTGATGCCCAGCCAGTGTTTCTTGAACTGGCCCACCAAGCTCATCAACTCCTCGATGGAGTGCGGCTTCACCAGATACGAGTTGGCGCCAAGTTCCTGTGCGCGCTTCACATCTTCCGGTTCGCTGGACGAACTGAAAATCACCACTGGCAGAGTTTTCAAGCGCTTGTCCTTGCGAACCCAAGCAAGCACCTGGAAACCATCCAAGCCTGGCATTTTCAAATCCAATAATAGCAACCGCGGCACCGGGTAAACCCTCCGGTCGTGGAATTCCCGGACGCCCGCCAAATAATCGAGGACCTCCTGGCCGTCGCGGACAAAATGCAACGTCACTGGAACACCGAGCCGTTTGAAGGTTCGCTGCAGGAAAAAGGCATCGGTCGGGTCATCTTCCGCTACCAGGATGTGTCCAGTTTTGTTCACTCGCGTGTGCATCCTTTTCTAAGCCATGACGGGTCGGATTTCAACCCTTCGTTGGACTAGAACAGTAATCGGCCAGCGACGCCGGGCGGGAGAAGCGGAGCGCGCTAGATCAGGTGACAAAACATCGCGTCGCGAAGCTTGGGTTCAAACCAAGTGCTCTTGGGTGGCATGATACCGCCGGCGTCAGCGATGGCCATCAGCTCGTCTATGCCCGTGGGGAACACCGAAAAGGCGCAGGCGTAGGCTCCATTATCGACTAACTTTTCCAGTTCGACCGCCCCGCGAATCCCGCCGACAAAATTGATGCGCTGGCTGGTGCGAGGGTTCTCAATTCCGAAAATCGGGTCCAGGACGTATTTTTGGAGCAGCGTGACATCCAGTTTTTCAAGCGGGATGTTCGTGGCAGCAAAGCGAGGCCGGAATTGAAGCATATGCCATTTTGCCGCGAGGTAGAGGCCCAACTCGTGTCTGCAGGTTGGGCTGGAAGGCGGGCGCAGGATGGTGGATGCTGGCGCGCGGATTGTGAAGATGGGGTCGAGTTTCTCCAGCAATTGTCCGGGAGAGTGGCCGTTCAAGTCTTTCAGGACGCGATTGTACGGGAGGATTTGGACCTGGTTATGGGGGAAGATAACGCTCAGGAACGAAGCGCTTTGGCCGGAGCCGTTGCGTTTTTGATAGACGCGGGCCGCCGCGGCACAGCGGTGGTGGCCGTCGGCGATGTAGAGTGCGGGGACCTGGCCAAAGGCGCGTTCGAGCGAGCGGATGTCCGAAGGATCCATAATGACCCACGCGGTATGACGGACGCCATCGGTGGCGGTGAAGTCCACGGTGGGAGAGGAGCTGACGGTTTTGGAAACCAGCGTATCTATGGTTTTATCGGCAGGGTAAACCAGGAACACCGGGCCGGTTTGCGAGTTGAGGGTTTCGATGTGACGGACGCGGTCATCTTCCTTGTCGGGGCGGGTGAGCTCGTGCTTTTTGATAATGCCTTTGAGGTAATCCTCGCAACTGGCATTGGCCACCAGGCCGACCTGGGTGTGCGTCCCCGCGCTTTGGCGGTAGAGATAAAAGCAGGGGTGTTGGTCCTGCCGGAGAGCCGCCTGGGCGAGCAACCTTTGGAAATTCTCTTTGCCCTTTGCGTAAACTTCCGGCGCGTACGGGTCTATAGAAGGCGGCAGATCGATTTCGGGTTTACTGACGTGGAGGAAGCTCAACGGATTGCCCGCGGCGATTTGACGGGCTTCGTCCGAAGACATGACATCGTAAGGCAATTCGCAAATGCGGGCGGCAAGTTCGGGCTTGGGGCGCAACGCGGCAAACGGTCTGATTGTGGCCATGAGTGGGGCGGAAGATACTATTGGGGGTTGAGGGTTGCCAATCGCCAATTGGGGAGGATTTCAACCGCGGATTTTGCGGGGCGAGGCTGGAAGAGTTAAGCGAGTTAACAGGGTTAAACGGGTTAAAATCAGGTCGGAAGGTTGCACAGCCCAGGCAAATCTCGAGGGCAGCAGGCTCGAAAGGCGCGGGAAAAAGAAGGACTTCCGCGTCAACCGCGACTAATTTTCTTCCCCGGCGAGCTATTTGGCTGCGGCTTTGGAGGCTTCAGCGTTGATCTCGATCTCGACCTCGTCGCCAACAATTAACCCACCGGCTTCGGTGGTTTTGCTCCAGGTCAGGCCATAGTCTTTGCGGTTCAGTTTGGTTTTGGCCTGCAGCCCGACACGGGTGTTGCCCCAGGGGTCCTTAATAGGCCCTTTGACGGTGACAGGCATGGAGATCTCTTTGGTGACACCGTGCATGGTAAAATCGCCAACCAGCACCGGGTCGGCGCCTTTGGTTTCGACGCGTTTGGCCTGGAAGTTGATGGTTGGGTATTTCTCGACATCGAAAAAATCCGCGCTACGGAGGTGTTTATCGCGAGCAGCAACACCCGTATCGATGCTTTTGGTCTGGATGGTGCCCTTGGCTTCCGTGATCTGGGTGCCGTCCAACACGACCGAGCCGGTTAATTCGTTGAACTTGCCCTTAACGGTGTTAATGACGAGATGGCTGACGGCAAAGCCGACGTTGGAATGGGCGGCGTCGATATTGTAAGTATCCGCGGCGCGGGCGAGCGGGCTCAGGCAGATTAGCAGTGCAGAAACGATTGATGTGCTTCGCATAGTATTGGGTGAACGGTTTGAGTTCGGGTTGAGTTTCATTGGTTAACCTCGGCCAATATAGCCCAGTTCGGTTTGCTCGCAAGCCGGAGGCGAGGTGCTCGACAGATTCCTCGTGACTAATCGCCCGGGTCGTTTACACCTGAAGCATGAAATCGAACTGGTGCGCTTTAGTTGCCGTGGTACCGCTGATTTGTGGCGCCGGGGAAATCCCCGAACCGGTGTTGCCTGCGGGCGTCGGCGTCAATATTCATTTTGTGACCGGCCACGAGCAGGACCTGGACTTGATCGCGGCGGCGGGATTCAAATTCATCCGCATGGATTTTCAGTGGGGCAGTATTGAACGAAATAAAGGCGATTATAACTGGTCCAGCTATGAGCAGTTGCTGGCGGAGTTGGACAAACGCGGCTTGCGTGCAATTTTCATTCTGGATTACTCGCATTCGCTCTACGAGGAAACGGTCACCAGCCCCGACCCGTTGACCCAGGTCCCGCATAAGACCACCGCTTCACCGCAACACCCGGAGAGCATCGCTGCGTTTGCACGCTGGGCCGCTGCCGCGACCCAACATTTTCATGGGCGGCATGTGCTTTGGGAAATCTGGAACGAACCCAATGGCCATTTCTGGGCGCCTGAGCCCAATGCACAACAGTACACAACCCTCGCGCTAGCTACCTGCAAAGCCATCCGCGAGGCAGAGCCGGGAGCCAGCATCATTGGCCCCGCGTCCTCCGGCTTTCCGTGGGAATTCCTGGAGACGTTCCTTAAGTCCGGAGTATTGGAATATCTGGACGCCGTCAGCGTGCACCCCTACCGCTCCCCACGCAAACCGCCGGAGACCGCCGCGGCCGATTATCAGAGGCTTCGCCAGCTAATCGAGCAATACGCGCCAGCGAAGAAAAAGAGCAGCATTCCAATTCTCAGCGGCGAGTGGGGATACTCGACCTTTATGAAGGGCGTTTCGCTTGAGACGCAGGCTGCCTATGCGGCGCGGCAGCAACTCTCAAATCTGATGAACGGCATTCCTGTTTCGATATGGTACGATTGGAAGAATGACGGTCCGGACCCGAACGAAAACGAACACAACTTTGGGACGGTACTGCCAGACTTAAAGCCCAAACCGTCCTACGTGGCGATCCAGACGCTGACCCGCCAGTTGGCAGGCTACCGGGTCGCAAGGCGCCTGATGCTGCCAAATGAAAATGATTATGTTCTCCTTCTCACAGGGCCGCCGGGGCAGGACAAACTGGCAGCCTGGACGCTGAGCGAGCCACACGGCATTGGCCTCGAGCTCGCGCGGCAGGCGGGGAAGAAATTGCCTGGCGTCGATATTCGGGGCGAAACTATTCCGCTCAGGCAGGAATCGAATCGCCTGACACTTGAGCTTACTGGCGGTCCGCAGTATCTGGGGCTGGGCGGAGTGACGGTCGAACCCATGAAGTAAGGCCGAGCAGGCCTCAGGTATTCACCCCATATCCAAACTTGCCAAGCATGCTAAAAGAAAGGCGCTCGAACAATCGACATAAAGGAGGCAACTGTTTAGGAAGACTGAGAGCGACCTGCGCCTGGGTCGCTCTCGCTTTTTTGTGAGATGGTGATTCGCGCCCAGGTCGCTTCTTGTTAACTTCAGCCTTGAGAACCCGGATGACGGCCGAAAATGTTAAGGGTCACGAGCAACACCGGCAGACGCGAGCGGCTGATTCTTTTCACTCGATATCCGGTCGCCGGCCAGGCCAAGACGCGCTTAATCCCCGCGCTGGGGGCCGCCGCGGCGGCTGCCTTGCAACGGCGGCTGACCTTGCGCGCGGCGCGCCTCGCCGAGTTGGTCCAAGCACGGCGCCGGTTGGAGTTCGAGATTCGATTCGTCGGCGCGGATGAAGAGGCGCTGAAACATTGGTTGGGAGATGGGCGCTGCTTCCGCGAGCAGGGGCAAGGCGATTTAGGTGAGCGGATGGCGCGAGCATTTGCCGCCAGCTTTGAGGAAGGTTCTGCCGCCACGGTGCTCATTGGGTCGGACTGTCCGGGTCTGACACCTGAATTGCTGGAGGAAGCTTTTGAGAAGCTCTCTGTTTCACGGGTCGTGCTGGGCCCGGCTACGGACGGCGGGTATTACCTGGTGGGCTTGAACCAACCGCTGGCGGAGCTCTTTTGCGGTCCGGCCTGGGGCACGGAGACTGTGCTGTCCGCTTCGCTGGAGATTCTTAAACGGCTGAAAGTGGACCCGTCCGTGTTGGACGCTCTCGACGACATCGATCAGCCGGGGGACCTTGCTTCCTGGCATCGCCTCATGGCGCAGGAGGAGACGGACCTGGGCCGAGTTTCCGTGATCATCCCGACTTTGAATGAAGCCGCGCACCTGCCGGCGACCCTCGCAGCCCTCCAGGAGGGCAAACCCAATGAAATCCTTGTCGCGGACGGCGGCAGCAGTGATGAGACGGTGCCTCTGGCCAGCAAAGCCGGCACGAAGGTGGTTGCTTCAGAGCGGGGCCGCGCCCGCCAGATGAATGCCGCCGCGGCCAAGGCAACGGGCAACACGCTACTTTTCATTCATGCGGATACCATTGTGCCTCCTGATTTTACCGGGTGCATCGCGGAGGCATTGGCACGGCCATCGGTAGTCGCCGGGGCTTTTCGCTTCCAGATCAAGGAATCTTTTTTTGGGAAGCAGCTGGTGGAAGGCGCGACGAACTGGCGTTCGCGCTGGCGGCAGATGCCCTATGGAGATCAAGGGTTGTTTATGGCCCGGGCACTATTTGAAGAAATGGGCGGGTTTGCGCCACTGCCCTTCCTGGAGGATTACGAGCTGGTGCGCCGTTTGCGCCGGCTTGGACGAGTGGTTACGGTCGAGCCTAGCGCGCTCACTTCCGGCCGCCGCTGGCAGCGGTTGGGTGCGCTGCGGACGACGTTGATCAACCGGTACGTCATTGCAGGTTACCATCTAGGATGGCCGCTGGAGCGACTGGCAGAGATTTACGCCAGCGCCAATGCAAAAAAACGGCAGGAAAGCGTTCGGGAAAAACAGCGTTAAACCGATAGGGCGTTAGGATGGGCAGGACGTCGTCAGTCTTTCGGGTCATCACCCTATTGGGCAACGAGCTGGCACGTGCGAGTTTTTTTTGCAGGTTAGTATTGGGGTGGTTGAAGCGGCCCGCGGAAGCGGGCCGCTTTCAAAGTACAGTCATTCCGCCCGCAGGGTGACGATACTCCAGGCGGGAACTTCAAAGGATCCGGCGACTTTTCTTTTTGGTTTTTCGCTTAAGTCACTCAGCCAAACGTGGGCGGGCGCAGGCTTGGTCCAAGTGAGGTTGACCCTTTCGGGTTTTCCGGAAGCCCCAAAGAGCCTGACGATCCAGCCTTTCCCATCGTCACTTGGTTTGAAGGCGCTCACCAGCACCTTGTCCGAGGACACCTCCAGCCGCAGTTGGGGGTGCGCACTGTCGGAAGCCGGCGCGGCCAGCAGCGGCTGAGTGCATGCCACTCCGAACTTTGCCGCATCTTCCGGCACAAAGGCTTTATGCGCGCGAATGGAGTAATGGAAGACAGTGGGTCCTTCCTGCTCCGCGCGGTAATTGGTGTGCCAGTGGTTGTTCATCACCCAAGAGTAGATGGTCTGGGAAAGTTCCACGTGCTGGAGCCAGACGCGCCAATCGGTCTGCGACCCAATGAGGTTGGCCGTAATCCCGCCGATTTCCACCAGTGGCGCATCGACTGGCGCCCAAGTGACGCCAAATTTTCCGTTCGAGATATCGAGCCAGCGCTGGACGCTAAACCAGTTTTTGCAGGCGGCGGGGATCTGGTCGAGCTCGGGCCGCACCATCGCCCAGCCGACGTCCATGCGCACCTGGCCGCTGGGCACGTTGAAGCCGTAGCCGAAGTGAAGGCCTTCTTTGGCGCGCACCGGGAGTTTATCGATGGTGTTGATAAATTCGACATGGTCAAGGCCATCCACCACGAGGACTTCGCGCGACAGTTGCTTGCAGCCGGGCGCGTCTGACTCGACGAGCAGCGAGGCAACGAGCGGCCCGTTTTCTTTAATCCGGATGCGCGGGCTGCCGGCCCGTTGAAGGCCCTTAAGGTCGGCACCGGGCAGGTAAAAGAAATCGTTCAACTGGGTAGGGGCTTTGGCATCGACCAATTCTTTGTTCAACTTGCGGCTGAACAAACTGGCGATGGCCCCGGTCCGCTCGTCGATTCGGACGACAAAATCCGAGCACGTCAAGGCAGTTGCCTCGGCTTTGGCGGCTGCGCCCGCCGGACATGAACCGGCCTGGACGTAGAACCGTCTTGCCGAGAAACCCGGGACGTCACGCGGCAGAAAAACCAACTCCCCCGTGGAGAGGCGCTGTGAAGGGACGGGCGCGCCGGTCTTATCCACAACGCGATCGCCCGTGCGTGATAGTTCGGGCGAGAGTGTGACGAGGTCAGTGCGCTTCCAGGAGGAGGTGTTGAATACGTCGAGCTTCCGGGAGGTTTCATCGGGAAGTTCAAGGATGCCGGCCTTGCGGAGCAATTCTCTGGATTCTTTATCCGCATCCAGGGCGAAGCCTTGCTTGACTTTCCACTGGTCGTGCACGAACGGCAGGTCGGGGGCGCTGATGCTGTTGTGGGCGCCCCAGGTATGCTCGCTGTAGAGCAGGATGTTGCGCCAGGTTTCCTGGAACTCGGCGGCCGGGAACGGCCCGGGGTTGCGCATGGCCCAAAGCGTTTCGGTCTGAACAAGGCGCTCAGCGGAGGCGCGGTTCAAAGCAGTTTCTCGCGCGGAAGAAGCGGCGCCGTCTTCCCAGTAAGGCGTGTAGTCGCCGCTGAACTCGGGCAGCTTGTCGCCGAAACGACGCTCGAATTCGCGAAACACCGTCGCGGTTGTGCTAATGGTCAGGCGAGGCCAAGCGTAACGGGCATTCCAGTCACGGACCACATCAGCGAGCTTCTCGTCCGGCGAGCCGTTGTCACCATGCACGTTCCAGCGCAGGTAAGTGATATCGTACGGATAGGAGTTGGTCTCCAACTCGACCAGGTAGTTCGGAATGAAGCGGGCGAGAGCGTCGCCGTCGCCAATGAGGTGGCCCAGCGCGTAGCCACGCGAAGGGCACCAGCAGAGCACGCGGTGCCGGCCATCGGGGCCTTTCCACCAGAACGGGCGGTTTTGCCATTCTTTCATCGTGCCACCCATGCGATCGAAGTAATTGGGGGCAAAGGAGAAATATTTCACGCCGGCCTGGGCCATGGCCGAAACAGTGCTCCAGGTGTAGCCTGGCACATCGCTAATCATGGCCGACTCGATGGGCACGCCGCACAATTCCGAAAGCCGGGTGGCGTAGCCCATCAGGTTGACCAACTCTTCGGGGCGGCAGAGCCCGGTCAGAATATTGCAGTAAAATCCGTCCAACCCGATTTGGCCGTTTTTGACGGCGGCGATGAAAGCGGCTCGCTGCTCGGGCGATGCGGCGCGCAGATAATTATCCACGCACCAAAGGACCTCGACGTTCCATTTGAAGCGAGCGCCCTCGGGATAATTGGCAGTGGCCTGCGCCAGGCGGAGACCGGTCTTGATGTTGCTGTTTTGCTTCTTGACCACATCGGCCTGCAGAGCGGTGTAGCCGATATCATTATGAGAGTGTGGCAGAAGAAAGATTTCCAGCTTCCGGACGGGTTTGAGAGCGATCCTGGTGCTGACGACCGTCTGTCCGGCCACTACCAGGATCAGGGGAACTGTCTTTTCCGATTTCACAGGAGGCACGGAGAAATTGAAGATCTGGCTCCCTGGTTTCAGGTTAATCGTCTCCAGGCGGGCTCCGGCGATCCGCAGGCCGGCGTCCGCCGGTTCGGCATAGGGGTAGTTAATGGTGAGCTTCAGGGGTTGGACCACCGCGGAACCTTCGCGCTCCAGCATCTGCAAAGGCTTCGCTTCGATCGTGATGGCGGTCGGCGCAGGCTCGGTCCGTCCCGGCGCGAAGAAGGCGACCTCGGCTCCGCCAACCGTCCGCAGGCCGGTGCCCAGCGCGGTGATGCGCCACCGGACGCGTTGAGCGGTCACCGGAGAAGGCAGCTTAAAAAATGTAACGCCGCCGCGCTGGTTTACATGAGTCACGGTCACGGTGGCGACAATTTGGCCAGCCGCGTCTATGAAACCTAATTCCGAGGCGGCAATGGTCGCGGAGTCATTGCGGTCCACGTGGCGGAACGCGGCTACCTGGACAAGGGTGCCGAAGTCGAATTCGACAAAGGTATTGGTGCCTTTGCCATTGGAAGAGTACTCAGTCCGGGGATTGCCATCGAGGAGATTGGCGACATTATGGCGTCCGCCGGGGAACGACTCGGCGCTGGCGGTAATCTTCGGGGCCGAGAGAGTCTCCAGCCGAGTGAAGCTGACGGCCTTGGCCGCCGGCGAGGCCAAGCAGGACAGAAGGCAGAATAAGATCAGTCTTGCTGAAGTAAGAGTGTGAAACGAAGTTCGCATAGGGTTGGGTTTACCCCTACGGGGAACTGGGAGCTAGAAAAATCTTTACTAACCCGGCCCCGTTCTGGTCCGGCCGCGTTTTGCTCGGCAGATGGAGCCAGCGAGAAGGCCCAGCGCAAAGGCGAACCCGGCGGACCAATAGGGATATTGCCGCAGTGCCCGTTTGGCCGCCTGAGCGGTGGCAATGGCGCCGCCTTCAATCTGTCGGCAAGCCGACTTGATTCGCTGCAGGCGGGTAAGAATCTCCGCTTTGTGCTCCTCTTTCAGACCGGAGCCAGCGGCAAACTCGCCGGTCCCCTGAACCACGAGCATCAAATCATCGACCAACTTCTCGAGCGAAGCTTCTTCAGAAATCAGGTCTTTGTAATAAAGTTCCATAGTATTCCCGTCCTGGCCGGCCGCAGACTGTCCGCAATCCGCATCCTGATACTAGTACACTACAGTGTTAAACCAAAGCAGTCGAAATGCAAATGCACGGATTGACCAATTCCCCCCAGTAAAAGATGCAGGAGGAGGCGAGTTCCCGCTTTTATCGGCGGGGGTTTTTGGTTTTGGTTTTGCGCCTGGAAGTGGGCGGCTTCCTGCGTTTGTAATCGACCAGTTGGCGGCGGGCCTCGGCCAGTTGGACGCGCAATTTTTCGACCTCGCCCCTGGACTGGTCATTTTCGAGGCGAATGTCGGCCAACTCCCGCGAGCGGCGACGCAGTTCAAGTTGGGAGACAACGTGCCGGGAGAGGATTATGAGAGCTTGCTTCTGGTCCGGACGCAATTCGCGAGGTACTTTATCAATGACACAGAGAGTGCCCAAGGCGTAGCCGTCGGGCGTAATGAGCGGGGCACCGGCGTAAAAGCGGATTTTGGGGTCGGAAGTGACCAGGGGATTGTGAGCGAAGCGCTCATCTTTACTGGCATCCGGGACGATAAAGAGGTCGGACTGGTTAATGGCGTGAGCGCAGAAGGAGACATCGCGCGAGGTCTCTTGAACGGAGGTGCCGACTCTGGCTTTAAACCACTGCCTCTTTTCATCGACCAGGGAAATCAACGCGATGGGGGCCTCGCAGATGCGAGCGGCGAGCTCCGTCAGGTTATCAAACACCTCCTCGGGCACAGTGTCCAGCACTTCATATTGCCAAAGGACGGTCAGCCGTTTCTTTTCATGTTGCGGAATTGGAGCGCTCATGGATTGTGATGGTCTTCACGCAGCCAGCGTAGCGTAAGGTGCGCCCAAAGCAAACTGATTTCAACAAGCCTTTGATTTACAAGCATAATGTTAAGCCCTATTAATACGCAGGGCGACGGCCCGGTTTGGAAGATGAGCAAAACCGCTGCGCCTGTCAACGGGTTTGACGGCAGGATGAGCAACGGGTATTGTCGCGCCATGATTGCCCAGCGCGTGAAGCGTCCAGGTTAAACAAAGGCGAGAATGGCCGCACCGTCCCTGCCCGCAGTTCAAATCCAGATCAATCCACCGCGCTTGTTTACGGCCTGGGCCGTCCTTGGGGTTATCGGCTATGGCCTGCTGCTGGCGTTGCCGGTCTTGCTGGTGACCGTGGTGGTGGTCTGTATGCCCAAGTACGGAGTTGTGACCTACCTGGTCCCGTTGGGGGCGATGGCGGCGGCGACGATGTTTCTTCCCCTAGGTTTTGGGAATGTTTATGTAGCGCGGCTGGTTCGGTCGTTAAGGCCTGGCGGACGCCAGGAACCGGGGCAGTTCATCGTGCAATTAACGCTGGTTCCAAGGCTGCGGTCGGGCCTGCGGGCATTACTAGAGGATGCGGATGATATTGGCTGGTTGGGAATCACCGAATCAGCGCTAGTGTTTGAGGGAGACTCGGTCCAGTTGTCTGTTCCATTCGAATACATTCAAGAGGTCCGGCCGCAAACGATTGGCTGGCGAGGGCTGTTTGTCTGCGGTGCGCGCTTGCGGTTGGAGGTGCCCGGGATGCCGAAAGCGACGAGGCTGGAATTTGCCGAGCGCTCATCCTGGTGGGTTCCGACTTCGCGGCAAACGGCACAAATGCTTTATCGAAGCGTAACGGAAAAAGTTTCCAAGCGATCGTAATCCTGGCCAGTTGGCATAAATTGAGCATTGGAGTTCTGGAAAAGCAGCCCAACGGAGGCCCGGTGTTGACTTTATCCGTTCCACCACCACTCCATTACTGCATCGTTCCGATGCTCCCCGGCGGAGTGCCTACGAAGGTGTGGGCAGCGAAACAGCAGTAAGATACATCGTAAAGGTGGTACCGTGGCCAGGTTGGGTGTGAACGTGAAGGGCGCCTTTGGCTTCTTTAACCAAGCGCTGGACAATGTTCAGGCCCAGGCCGGTGCCAAGCCGGGGGCCTTTGGTGGAAAAATACGGCTGGAAAATCTTAGGTAATATTTCGGGCGGGATTCCCGGCCCCGTATCCCGGACCGAGACCATCAGCAAGGGCGGATTATTTTGGAAGTTTTCGACATTGAGCAGGCGCGCCTCAGGCCCGTCCTTAAAGCCCGCCAGGTCGAGCGGCTGGGGGAGGACGCGGCACTCGATCGCGACGGCGTGACTGTGGGGTGAGCACTGGAAAGCGTTGACAACAAGGTTGAGGAGGACCTGGACGACGTCGGTACCGTTCATGCGAACGGCGATGTCCTCCGGGAGAGGCTGAATGGTGAATTGATGATTGAGGCGGCTCGGGTGGACGCGAATGAGGTGGGTGAGATCGGTGAGGAGCTGGTTGATGCCCACGCGCGGGATATCATCGGATTGGCGGCGGAGAAAACCCAGGTAACGGCGGGAGATTTCGATGCAGTTGGTCACCTGGCGGGTAATGGTCCGGAGCCGGTCTTTGATGAACTCGAGGTCCTCGACTTCGAGGCGGGTGGAGTCACCGATGCGCTGGTTGAGGAGTTGAACGAACCCGGAAATGACCGTAAGGGGACCGTTAATATCGTGGATGATGCTGGCATAGATTTCGCCACGGGTATGGGCCATCTGCTCTTCGATTTTTTGGTCCTGGAGCTCGCTTAGGAGGCCCTGGAGCTTTTCGGCATTAGTGTGGATCTCGCCTTCGAGGGTGTGGCGTTGCATGGCGTTGGCCACGGCGGCGCGCATGGTAGAGATGTCGAACGGTTTGTTGATGTAATCACAGGCGCGCAAGCGGAGGGCCTGGCGTATGGTGTCGGTGGTTTCGAAGGCGGTCATCATGATCACCTCCATGCTCGGCTCGACGTATTTCAGGCGCTCGAGCACTTCGATGCCGGACATGCCCGCCATGCGGATATCCACGAGGGCGACATCGATTTGATTGTTTTGCACCAACTCGATCGCACTCGGGCCGTCCGCAGCCATCAGGATTTCGTAGTCATCCTTGAAAATAACGCGCAACGATTGGCGCGGGCCGTCTTCATCATCCACGATTAAAAGCCTGCCTTTGCGCCCGGGCTCGCCGGAGGCCGGGGCGGGCGGTTCGCTAATTTCCACTGATGACGAGCTAGGCATCATCAGCACTTTTCAGCCCCGCTCAAAAGACGGAGTTACAAAGGCAAATTCGAGCATGGCGGGATATTAGCCGAGTTGGTTGGTTCAGCAAGTGGAAAGATATGAGGACGCGCGGCCCCAGATGAACGCAGATGAAGCAGAACCGGGCAGCAGGGGCCAACCGTTCAAGGCTCGAGACGCCCAATTTCCCTGTCGTGTGCGTCAACCCAAGGGATCCGCAGACCTAGCCCATCAGGCCTGCAGGCTGACGGAAGTTTCGAGGGGGAGAGAAATGCGAACCACCCCGGCGTGGCCGGATTTGGGCGGGACGATCTCAAGCTTACCATGATGGGTCTCGATGATCTTGCGGGTGACGGTCAGGCCGAGGCCCAGGCCGACGTTGCGGGTGGTGAAGAACGGCGCCGGCGCGTTTTGCATCGCCTCCGGGGTGAACCCGGTGCCGTTGTCCTGGACTTCGATTTGCAGCGCGTGCGTGTTGCTGCCGTTGGAGTCGGTATGCAACCGGACTCCGATTCTTGGGTCCGCCGGATTTGCCTGAAGGGCGTTCAGCATGACCTCGGCCAGGGCATGTTTAAGGGCGGCGCGGTCGCCGTTGAGGATGATGGGTTTGCCGGCGTGGTCGTAGCGGAGTTGGGCGGATTTGGCGGGTTGGTATTTGCAAGCCTCCTGGTAGGCTTCCTCGATGAGCGGGGCGATCGGAAAAGCTTCGTGCGAAATGAGGGTGTCCCGCGCCAGGAAACGCATCTGGTTGATCAGGCGGGTAACACGTTTGACGCCGTCGGCCAGGGCCAGGTCCAGGGAGGCGCGGAATTCCGGGTCTTTCCACTTGTCGGCCAGCAATTGCTGATGGGTGGAAAGGGGTACCATAGCATTCCCGATTTCATGGGTGAGGCGATCGGCCATGGTTTTGACCAGGCGCAGGTTAGCGGTCTCGATTTCGAGGTGGCGCAACTGCTCGCTCTGGGTGAGGTCTTCGGCCATGAGCAGGGCCGAGGCTGCCAGGCCGGTTGGCTGGCGCTGGAAGGGAACGACACTGATATTGTAAATCGTACCGGAGGTCTCCTCGGGCTCATATTTGAAACTGGAGATGGCCGAGCCCGTTTTGAGAACCTGGTAGACTTTGCTGCCCAGGAGCTGGGGCAGGTCGCTGAATTCCATCTCGCCGGTGTGCCGCTCGCCGCGAGCGAAGTATTTACGGGCAGCTTTGTTGGCGTGGAGGATGGTCAGGTCGCGGCTGACGACGACGCAGGCGCTGGTGAGTTCGCGCAGGATGTCAGCCATCATTTGGTGGTTGGCGGCCAATTGGTCGTGGAGCCAAATATTCTTGATGGCCAGCCCGAGTTGCTCGAGCAGATGGAAAAGCAGTTCCAACTCGGAATTGACGAGTGGCTCGCCGGTGATACGTCCGTCAAAGACGGCGATGCCCAGCACAGTCTCGCGGTCCAAGATAGGCACGGCGACCTGACCGCCGAGCAGTTCAAATTCCTTCTGGGTTTCGACGTCGGTGCGGGCTTCCTCACTGGAGCGGCGCAAAATCCGGCCGGATTGGAAGACACGGCGGCCAATGCCCGCCTCGAAGGAGAGCTCGAAGTGCTGAAGCAGGCCCGGAGACAGGCCGATAGCGCAGGCGGCGCGGAATTGGCGGGCTTCCGCCAGACTGGGGCCAAACGCGCCAAAAGGTTGGCGGAGAAAGATGGCTGCACGATTGATGCTCAGGAGTTCGCGCAGCAAGAGCAGGAACTGTTTGAGCATCGCGTCCGAATTAAGCGAGTGGGTAAGAATGCCGGAAAACCCGCGCAAGACGCCCATCGTCTGGGCGGAGCCGGCGGCAGCAAGGGCGGGGAGACTGTCCGGTGCCGTCGAGGACGCCAGCGATGGGAGCAGGAGGGGCGGCGTAGCAACGGCCAGGGCGGCGGACGGAATCGGCCAAAGGCGCTCGAGGAGCGCATTGAGCATGCGCGCGCGCACCGGTTTGGTCAGCACATGCGTAGCGCCCTGCAGGTAAGCTTCCTCTTCCCACTCGGATCGCCCGGTGCCCGTGTAAATGATCACGGGACATTTTTGAGTGCGGCGGCGCAGCTTCTCGAGAGACCAGATGCCCTGGACGCCGGCCAATTCGAGGTCCAGGAGACAAACATCGGCCAGACCGCCCGTCAGCAAAGGCTCCGCCTCCTCGAGGTTTGCTCGATGGACGACCCGGTAATGCTCGGCATTGACAGCCGCCCGCACCGCTTCAGCAAAAACGGGATGCTCGGCCAGTACTAATAAAGTTCTCATCGTGCGGTCACTCTGCCCAGGAGACAGCCTCTGGAGCATTCAAAATCAGGACACCACAGGCGCAGGTTCGGACTCGAAGGATTCTTTTGCCTGCTGGCAATCTTTGGATTGTCGGTAAGCTGGAAAAAGCCGCCGCTTCTGGCTACTACCACTGCCGCTACATCATGCATAAGGCCCTGGCCGGGGTCAATTCAATCTTGCCGCAAGTTTCGTATCATATTCTGCCCTGCGGATTCAACCACGGAGAGTACGGATTTAGGAGGGGCGGAGACCACCATAGTCAGCCCAAGGGGATCTCCGGGGCGGCCCTCATCTGATTGCCGCGTCGAGAATTGTTTTCAGTTTGTCGTTCCAGGAGCCCTCGGGGTCGCGTTTGTTCATGAGCAAGGCGTAATTGATGCCATCGGCGCGCTGAACGGCCACAGCCGTAGTCCCGGGTAAGCTGCCGAAGAAAAACCATGAACCCCGGCCGCCGGTCCGCGGCTCGCCATTCATCCAGAATGTGTCCAGGAACCGGGCCAGGTCGGCCGGGGTGCACACCCAGCCGCCGTGGGCCTGCATGGGTTCAATGAGGAAGTGTTCGCCCTCGTGGTCAAAGTCATACCAGGTTTCATCACGGTTGCGCCGCTCAAGATTCGAGCTGCTGAAGGTCAGACTGTCCATTTTGGCCTCCCGGGCAATGGTGCTTCTAACGAACTCGCCATAGGGACGGCAGCTGACCTCTTCAATAACAACTCCCAGGAGACAGTAGCCGAAGTTGGAATATGCGCGTTTGCTTCCCGGTGTGAAATCGAGGCGCCGGGCCAGCATCCAGCGCACGACATCGGCTGGTGTCAATGAGTTGGTGTGCAGGTCCGCCATAATGCTGAGATGCCGGAACATCAGGTCACCTGAAACCGAACGGTCCCAGCCGCCCATGTGCTGGAGGACCTCCCCAGGGCTATCGCCTTCCATCCCTGGTCAACTGGCGCCGCGTAGCGGGGCGGCGACAGGTATTTCACAACTGAATCGCTCAGCTTGAGCTTGCCCTCGCGCACTAGATACTTTAGCGCGGCGGCGGTGATCGGCTTGGAAATGGAGGCGATCCGCATGCGGACTTGCGACGACAGCGGGGCGGTCAATTTCTTATCGGCAAAACCAAAGGCTCGCTCGTGGAGCAGCCGGCCATGCCGGCTGATGGCCAGTGATGCGGCGTGGATTTCGTTTTGCTCCATGAACCGGCTGACGGCCTCGTCCACCGCCTTGAATTCCAGTTCGGCGGCTGGTGAAACGCAGGCGAGCAGGCCGAGGACCCCGATCAGTCTGAGACAATTCATTGTTCCCTTACGCATTTGTAATGCTGCTGAAATGTTCCTGTCATGCCGATGGAGTCTATTGGTTCAGAGACATTGACACAAACGGTCAGTAACAAAGAACAAATCAACACATACTAACGCACACGACTTATGAAAGACCTTTTCCGCTCTTTGAACAACCGCTTCACAGCCATCGCGCTGGGCGGCGCGGTGGTTCTGGCGGGCTCCGCGCTCGCCTTCAGCCAGAAACCCAAAACCGAAGCTTTTAAGGAACCGCCTTTGGATGAACGGCCGATCGCCCGCGACGCCGGTAGCCACAACAGCTTCGCGCCTGTCGTCAAAAAAGTCGCCCCGGCAGTGGTCAAGGTCTTTACGACCACCAAGCTCCATAACACGTCATTCAACGGCGGCGGCGGCCCGGATATGGACGACTTCTTCCGCCGCTTCTTCGGCGACCAGTTCCCTGGGAACCAATTTCAAGGCCGTGTGCCTCGGCGAAGTTTGGAAGTGCCGCGCCAGCAAGGCATTGGCTCGGGAGTCATCGCCACCCGGGACGGCTACATCCTGACCAATAACCATGTGGTCGATGGGGCCGATGAGGTGAAGGTCGCGCTGCAAGATGGGCGCGAGTTCACGGCCAAAGTCATCGGGCGCGATTCCAAGACGGATGTGGCCGTGATAAAAATCGACGGGAAGGATTTGCCCGCGGTGCCGATGGCGGACAGTGATCGGGTCGAGGTGGGCGACGTCGTGTTGGCAGTTGGCAATCCGTTTGGCATCGGCCAGACCGTCACCACCGGGATCGTCAGCGCCACCGGTCGGGGCGGGGCGTTGGGGCTGGATTACGAAGACTTTATCCAGACGGATGCCGCAATTAATCCCGGCAATTCGGGCGGCGCGCTAGTGGATTCTGATGGCCGGCTCATCGGTATCAACACCGCGATCCTCAGTCGCAGCGGGGGCAACCAGGGCATCGGCTTCGCCATCCCGGTCAATTTGGCTCGCGATGTGATGGACCAACTGGTCAACGAAGGCCATGTGACTCGCGGCTATCTGGGCGTTTTGATCCAGGACGTGACACCGGTGCTGGCCAAGGAGTTCAAACTTAAGGATGCCGAGGGCGCGCTGATCGGAGAAGTGACCCCGAAAAGCCCGGCGGAAAAGGCCGGCCTTAAGGACGGCGACGTGCTTCTCGAATTCAACGGCAAGAAGGTGACTGACAGCCGCCATCTGAAACTCGAAGTGGCACGCGCGAAACCGGGCGAAACCGTGCCGGTGAAAGTCCTGCGTGATGGTGCGACCAAAACGATGGAGGTGACCGTGAAAGAACTGCCCGGCAACGAGCAACTCGCCAAAAACGAGCATCACACCACCGACGATACCGGCACGCTCAACGGGGTCACGGTGGCGGACCTCGACAGCAGTGCCCGCCAACAGTTCGATCTGCCGGCCAATGTTAAAGGCGTGGTGGTGACTGAGGTGGACCCGAACTCGGCGGCCGCCGAGACGGGTCTGAAACCGGGTGACGTAATCCAGGAAATCAATCGCAAACCTGTCCGGACCGCCGAGGAGGCTGTGCGGCTAACCGAAAATCCGACCGAAAAGACCACGCTGCTGCGGGTCTGGCGAAACGGCGGCAGCCGTTATGTTGTGGTGGATGAGAGCAACAAGAACGGCTGACCTTCCGTTCGCGAAACACCCTCTCGCGTCGTCATACTCCGGCGCGGGAGGGTGTTTCAATTTACGATTTAGGATTTACGAGTTGAGGATAGGGGTGGTGGAGAATTGGTGGGAAACAAAGTCGCCCACTGCAGTTCAGATTGAATCAACCGCACCAGGCGGGTCGCTCTTGACTATCTATTAGGGTCTCTTTCGCCTATGCTGGACTCCATGCGCATCCTGGTGGTTGAGGACGATAAGAAAATCGCCTCGTTCATCGTCAATGGTTTAAAACAAAGCGGCTACGCCGCGGACCATGCGTTGGATGGCGAGGACGGTCTTATTCGGGCCCAGACCATTAATTATGACGCCGCGGTCGTGGATCTGATGCTGCCAAAATTGGACGGGTTGAGCCTCATTCGACAGCTCCGTGCCGGCAGCATTCGCACTCCGGTTCTGATCCTAAGCGCGAAAGCTTCGGTGGATGATCGCGTCCGTGGTTTGCAAGCGGGCGGTGACGACTATCTGACCAAGCCATTCGCCTTTTCAGAGTTGCAGGCCCGCATCCAGGCGCTCATCCGCCGGGCCACCCAAGCGCCCGAACCGACGCGGCTGAGGGTTGGCGATCTCACGCTGGACCTGCTGACGCGGGAAGTACATCGCAGTGATGAAGCAATCGATCTTCAGCCGCGCGAGTTCGCCTTGCTGGAGTACCTGATGCGCCACGCCAACCGTCCCGTTACCAAAACGATGATTCTGGAGCACATTTTCGATTACAGTTTCGATCCCCAAACCAATGTCGTTGATGTGCTGGTCCACCGGTTGCGCAGCAAAGTGGATAAAGATAAGGCGATGCTCCATACGATCCGCGGAGTCGGCTATGTATTGCGGCCGGCGGAATGAAACCTGAGCTTCCGAAACCTTTCCGTGGGGGCTTGGCGGCGCTGAGCCGGAATATTGCGGTGCGGCTGAGCCTGTGGTATGCCCTGATTTTTACCGTCAGCAGCGTTGCACTTTTCATCCTCACCTATTACCTGGTGGCGGCGGCGATCGGGAGCAAGGATCAGGAAGTGCTCGAGGCTCGGCTTAAGGAAGCAGCCGCGATTTACGACGCCAGCGGCATCAGCGCCCTGCGGAGCTGGGTGGATCATCAGCCTCCGGAAGTCCAGAATACGATGTTCGTGCGCCTGGTAAATATCTTCAACGTGGTGGTTTTCGCGAGCGCGCCCTCCGATTGGATCAGCTTCCGCGACGTGCCCGGCTGGGAAGGCTACCGGCGCGTGCCGTACCTCCGCGTCCCCAAAAACGAGGAGAGAGATTTTACGATCCGCTCCGCCCCCTTGCCCGACGGGTCACTGCTCCAGATCGGCCGCACGACCAACAGCCGCCAGGCTCTGTTGAACCCCATGCGCCACAGTTTCGTCGTCATTGGCAGCGCTACGGTGCTGCTGGGTTTTGTGGCAGGTGCCCTGTTCGCCCACCGCGCCTTGAGGCCCGTTCGCCAGATTGTCGTTACTGCCCGTTCGATTGTTCGCACCGGACAGCTCGATTCCCGCGTGCCGGTGCGCAAATCCGAGGACGAACTGGATGACCTGGTCCTGTTGTTCAATACGTTGCTGGACAAGAACCAGGCATTGATCCGCGCCATGCGTGAATCACTCGATAATGTCGCCCATGATTTGCGCACGCCGCTGGCGCGCCTGCGCGGCACGGCGGAGATGGCGTTGCAGTCCGGTGCCGACCCGGCGGCCGCCCGCGAGGCGCTCGCAGATTGTGTGGAAGAATCCGAACGGGTCCTCAACATGCTCAATACGCTCATGGACATCACTGAGGCCGAGGCCGGCATGATGAAGCTCCACCGAGAGCCGGTGGACCTCGGCCAACTTGCTCGCGAAGTAGCCGAGCTTTATCAATATGTAGCCGAAGAGAAAAAGATAACCGTGACAGTCGAGGGGCCCGAATCAACAAACTCCAAATCTCAAACTCCCCATTCCAAACTCCCGGTCACTGCTTCGGCCGATCGCACCCGGCTGCGCCAGGTCTTTGCTAACCTGCTCGACAACGCCATCAAATACACACCCGGGCAAGGCCAGGTGCGCATCTCGGTTCGCCCCGAAAGGGACCAAGCAGTGGCCAGCTTCCGCGATACGGGCGTTGGCATTCCCGTGGACGAGCAGGACAAAATTTGGGCGCGCCTTTATCGGGGGGACAAGAGTCGTTCCCAGCGCGGCTTGGGGCTCGGGCTGAGCCTGGTCAAAGCCGTGGTCGAGGCCCACGGCGGGCTTGTCACCGTCTCCAGCCAGCCGGACCAGGGTGCCGAGTTTACGGTGCGACTGCCGGCCAAAGGTTGAGTTTCTCGGCTCAAAAACGCCCGATTTTTGCCACTATTTGAGGCTTTACTATTGAACCATCCGGGCTTAGCATTTCTAAAGTAATGATTTGCTCAAATATGAATGTTATGTTCGGCCTGTTTAACCTCGGCGGCGGGGAGATTATCCTCATACTCGCTCTCGTTCTGATCCTTTTTGGAGCGAAGAAACTGCCGGAGTTGGCGAAAGGGCTGGGCACGGGGATTAAGGAATTCAAAAAGGCCACTCGTGAAGTGACGGACGAAGTCACCAATGCGATGGACGAATCATCCCAACGGCGCCTGCCCCCGAGCAATCCGGCCCCGACCCCGACCCAAGTCGCACCGGCCGAGCCGTCTCAAACCGTTCCTCAATCTTCTCCTGCGAGCCCCAAGGCCTAGTCGCTGAGCGGTTTCAGCTATGGCCGATGAACCCGCAGCGGAGCCCCTTGACGAATTGCAGGAGGAAGAGGGTGGACCAGTAAAATCGTTTCTCGAACACCTCGAGGATCTCCGTTGGGTTCTGATCAAGAGCCTGTCGGCTGCCGGGGTGGCAATGGTCCTCTGTTTTTTCGCCGGCGATTATGTTTTCCGGGTTCTCAAATGGCCGCTTGACCGGGCTCCCATCAATAAAGCGGACACCCAGAGCGTGCGGGTGATGTTAGGAACAAATCAACTCGGCGTTTTCCATCCCGGCACTAATGATGCCTTGGCTTCCCTGGCCGGGACCAATCGATACGTCCGCCTTGATCTGGTCCCCGTCAACATGGAGACGAATGGCGTGGAGCACCTGGTGCTTGGGGTGAAGGTTGTAACGGAAGCCGAAGCGCCGCCCCGGGTCTCTCCCATTGACATCGTCAGCCTCGGCCCGGCGGCAGCGTTCGTGGTAGCCACCAAAATTGCATTCTTTGGAGGGCTGATTATTTCCTCGCCGTTTATTTTCTACTTTGTGGCGCATTTCGTGTTTCCAGCGCTCCGCATTCGGGAAAAACGGTACGTTTATCGCGGGCTGATCTTTGGCGCAGGGCTGTTCCTGACGGGGGTGTCGTTTTGTTATTTCGTGATGATGCCTGTCGCGCTCGCCGTCTCGGCCAAGTATGCCGAGTGGTTCGGCTTTAAGGCCAACCAATGGCGGGCGGAGGAGTATATCGGGTTTGTCTGCAAATTCATGCTGGGAATGGGGCTTGGGTTCGAGATGCCAGTGATCATTCTGACGCTGGTGAAGATCGGTATTTTAAATTACGGCATCCTTAAGAGCGCGCGCCGTTACGTGATTGTTATCGCTTTTGTGCTTGGGGCAGTGTTGACCACCCCGGAGGTTATTACACAAATCCTGATGGCGATTCCGCTGCTGCTGCTGTACGAAATCAGCGTCTGGATTGCGTGGTACTGGGAGCGGCAGGAGAAGAAGCGCGAGGCAGAGGCGGAGACGGCGGGCGCTTGACGAGTGACGCGGGCGGGGTCCTCTGGCTAGCGGAGGTTGGCCAGCCACGGGATCCGGATAGCGATTCGTGACCCACAGCAGGCTATTTTCACACCTCGGGCATGACGTTCCGCTTCACGTTTCGCGTATTTATTTGTCGTTTGGGCGCCATTTTGGTACTATCGGGACCATGCGTACGGTGATTTATCCCGGAAGTTTCGATCCCATTACGAATGGCCATCTGGATGTCATCCAACGGGCGACTAAATTATTTGATCGGGTGATTGTGGCAGTGGCTCGGAGCGAGGCCAAGAATCCACTGTTCAGCCTGGAAGAGCGGCTGCAAATGGTGACGCGCACCATCCGCGAGCTGCCGCACGTGGAGGCCGCCGCCCTAGAGGGGTTATTGATCGAATATGTGGAGCGGCGGGGCGCGCAGGCCGTAATTCGCGGGCTGCGGGCGGTCTCGGATTTTGAATTTGAATTTCAGTTGGCCTTGATGAATCGTAAATTGAACGAGCGCATCGAAACCATTTTTATGATGCCGAAGGATACTTACACCTTTCTCAGTTCGCGAATCGTGAAAGAGATTGCGAGTTTGGGAGGGGATGTCAGCGCGTTTGTGCCGGCGCACGTGCGGGCGGCCCTGGGGGAGCGGTTCAGCCCCGAGCCGGCGTGAGGGACTTGGAAGTGTCAAATGAGTTAAATGCGTTAACTGCTGGTTAAATGAGGCAAGACCGCTGTAACCCACTAACCCTCAGGCAACGAGATTGGAGTTTTTATGCCGCTACTGGTCAATCTGCGCCACTTGGACCCGGACAATATCCATTTGAAAGGGGAGTTGCCGGTCGAGGAACTGGACATCGATATCCGGGACGAGGTTATCCGGTTGGGCGAGCCGCTGCGGTACGATTTGGAGGTGCAAAAGGTAGAGGACGGGCTGCTGGTCCAGGGTAGCTTGCACGTGCGGCTGGAATGCCAGTGCGTGCGATGTCTTAAACCGTTCAAATTTCATCTTGAACTGGAGAAATGGGCCGCCCTTTTGCCGTTAACGGGCGAGGAAGCCGTCACGGCAACCAATGATTGCGTGGACTTGACGCCTCACCTGCGGGAAGATATTCTCCTGGAGTTTCCGCAACATCCGTTGTGTGACCCGGATTGTAGCGGATTGCCAAAGGCGTCTTTTGGCAAGAGCACGAGCCTCAGCAGCACCGGACCGCTCGCAAGCGGTTCGCCTGCGTGGGAAAAGTTAAACAAACTGAAACTTTAACAACAGAACGATTATATATTTATGGGTGTCCCGAAACGCAAACCGTCCAAAAGCCGCCAACGCATGCGGCGCGCGTATAACAGCGCGCTGACCCTGCCCCAACTGAGCACCTGTCCGCAATGCGCGGCTCCCTATGTGCCGCACCGGGTTTGCCCGGCCTGCGGCTATTATCGAGGCCGCCAGGTCCTGACGGTGACCGCCGGCGGCTGATCCGCCGGCAAGGCCGGCGTCTATCCCTGCCGCGTCTTGTCCACTTCTATGCGCATTGCAGTGGATGTCATGGGTGGCGACCACGGCTGCGGGGTGGTCATCGAAGGCGCCATTCGGGCGATTCAGGCTGACAAGCGCATCACCGCGCTGTTCCTGGTCGGCCAAAAATCGGAGATTCACGCGGCGCTGCCGCGCGGCGGGTTCCGCGATCATCGAGTGCGCGTGGTCCATGCGAGCGAGGTGCTAACGATGGAAGACAAACCGGTCGCGGCGGTCAGGAAGAAAAAGGATTGCTCGATTGTGCGAGCGGTCGAACTGGTCAGAGAAGGCAAGGCCGACGCGGTGGTATCCCTGGGCAACACCGGGGGCATTTTTGCGGCAGCGACGTTTAAATTGGGCCGCATTGCCGGCGTGGACCGCGGCGGCATAGCGGCGATCATTCCGACGCCGCACCATCATTTTGTCCTGCTCGATTCGGGAGCCAACATCGAGTGCAAGCCACTCCACCTAGCGCAATACGCGGTGATGGGCAGCGTTTATTCACGCGAGATTCTCGGCGCTAAAAATCCGCGTGTGGGGATCCTGAGCGTCGGAACAGAAGACACCAAAGGCAACGAATTGACGCTGGAAGCCTTCAAGCTGTGCAAACAGCTCGAATTGAATTTCATCGGCAATGTTGAGGGACACGACCTGTTCAAGAACCACGTTGATGTGGTGGTTTGCGACGGGTTTGTCGGCAACATTGTGTTGAAGACCTGCGAGAGTCTGGCACTGGGGCTGTTTTCGATGCTCAAACGGGAATTGATGGCCAGCCCGCGACGACAGCTCGGGGCGTTGCTGGCGCAAAACGCGTTCCGCGCGATCCGCCGCCGGATGGACCCGGAGGTTTATGGGGGAGCGCCGCTGCTGGGGTTCAACGGGGCGGTGCTCAAGGCCCACGGTTCGGCCCGGGAACGGGCGGTTGCCAGCGCCATCCGTGTCACCACTGAAAACCTGCAGCACCAGGTGAACCAGCTCATCGCGCAGGAAATCGCCTTAGCCAACGAGCGGCTGGCGATAGTGGAAACGCCCGCCGCGGTGCTGTCATAGTATTAGGATGCACCTTTCCATGGCACACTGCCCCGCGGCCCCCTGGTAAATCTTAAAGCGCAAATCAGAAATTGAATTCTCGACCAATCCTGTGAGCCCCCCTCAACCCTCAACGAAATTCCGAAACCCACGCGCCAAATACAATTTCCAGGGGCGCACGTGTTCGGTGGCTGGCGTCGGTTCCTATGTCCCGGCCAAGATCCTGACCAATGCGGATTTGGAGAGAATGGTCAGCACCTCGGACGAGTGGATCACGACCCGCACCGGGATTAAAGAGCGCCACATCGCCGCCAAGGACGAGTTCACTTCGGACCTGGGGGCAGCGGCGGCACGGCGGGCGATGCAGCGGGCCCGGGTCACGCCCGAACAAATTGATCTCATCATCGTGGCCACCATTACGCCGGACATGCCGTTTCCTTCGACCGCCTGTCTGATCCAGCAAAAGCTGGGCGCGCACCGCGCGGCGGCGTTCGACCTGGAAGCCGCGTGCTCGGGGTTTATTTACGCGCTGGAAATTGCACAGCAGTTTATCATGACGCGCACTTACGACACGGTGCTGGTGATCGGGGCGGAAAAGCTTTCGTCCATCGTGGACTGGAAGGACCGGAATACCTGCGTGCTGTTCGGGGATGGCGCGGGAGCGGCGATTCTTCAGAACCGGCCCCACGCTCACGGGCTGCTGACGGCGGTGATGGGGGCTGACGGCAGCAAGGCGGATTTGCTGTTCATGGCGGGCGGGGGCAGCCGTTGCCCGGCCACGGCGGAGTCGGTGGCCAGCCGCCTGCATTACCTGCGAATGGAAGGCAAGGAAGCCTTCAAAAACGCGGTGCAAGCGATGAAAACAGCAGCCCAGGAAGCGCTGCGCCGGTGTGAAATCGACATCTCACGCATTAAATGCATTATCCCGCACCAGGCCAACCTACGGATTATTGACGCGGTCGGCGAACGCATCGGAGCAAGACCCGACCAACTCTTCGTCAACGTCCACAAATATGGCAACACGTCCGCTGCCTCGGTGGCCATTGCCCTGGACGAAGCGGTCCAAACGGGACGCGTGCAACACGGGGATTTGATTCTGCTGATGGTGTTCGGCGCCGGTTTGACGTGGGGCGCGGCGGTGATTGAGTGGTAGGGGGAGGTCGCTACAAAAGAGCGCAAAGAACACAATGAAAAAGCCCTTTGTGGCCTTTGTATTCTTTTGTGGCGGAGGTTTTACGGTTACTGCGGAGCGGGAATAAAAATCTTTTGGCCCGGACGCATTTTTTCCGGCACCAGGTTGGGATTGGCTTTCAGAATCTGCTCCGTGGAAACTTTGATGTTCTTTTCACGGTAAGCCGCGACAATCACTGAAAGGGTGTCCCCCGACTTGATGACGTATTCAAATCCTTTGTCGGACCCGCCTGATTTGAGCGGCTCGGAAGGATCGGTCGCCGCCACCGCTGGATTTGACCTCTTGCCGCCCGAAACTGGGGCCGCCTTTAAGCCCTTGGCCAGGTCCCGCAGTTCCTTTCGAATCGTTTCCGCGTCGTCCAACCGTTTGCGATCGACTTCTTTGACAGCCTCGGCAACCCGCTTTAAATCCTCCTGGCTGGCATAATCACCCTTGGGTTTGCTGGCCTCGGCGCGCAAGTCATCCATGGCCCGGCTCAGCTTCTGCAGGTCGGCTCGGAGCGCTTCCAAGCGGTCGGACAAATCATCGATTCGGCCGTTTAATTTGTTTAAGCGTTCTTCGGTCGCTGCGGGCTGCGCGCGCAGAGCCGGAGCGGTGAAAAGAGTCAGTGCCACCAACAGAAAGGAAAATCGTTTCATGGGGGCGAACATAGGAATCAGACGGGCGGAGTTCAAGACGATTGTGCGCAAGGACGAAGACGCGATCACCGATTACCAGACCCGGGGGTTCACTGACGACCAAGAGGAGGTCCGCGCCGTTGGGAGCGAGCTGGCGTCCTTGCTGCAGTCGTTCAAGGCCTGGCGGGCAACCAAGTCCCCGGGATGTGGACCACAAGTCGGAAGGCAGCGCGAGCGGCCTAGTTAGAACGGCGCTAGCCCTTGGCTTTGGCGCGGAGGGGCTTTTTGCTGGTTGTCGTTCCGCTGTACAGTTCCTCGTCTGACGTATCCTTGGGGGAGCTGAAATCACCCAAGGGCCGGACGAATGTGGCGCGGGCGGGTTTTAACACCAGCGCTTCGGCGGAGGAGTGAATGCTGCCGGAGGTTGCGGCAACGGGCAGGGAGACCAGAAACACCGCGCTGCCGAGAATCGTCGCGGCAAAACACAGCGGCCGGCCCACGACGGCATCGGCGCCTACTGCCACGGTATCAGTCCGGGTGGAGGCAAAGGCCGGAGTCGTGGAGACCCAGCCGAGAGTTATCGCACAAACAATAGCAATGAGTTTAGTTTTCATATTTTCCTCGTTCGCCCCCACTGTCGCCCAGGGTCGCATAAATTTCAAATGGTGCTTTCTTGAATGGTCCCGGCCCAGTCCGTTACCTTGTCGGCGTGACCGTTTTGGAAGTCATCCAACGCAGCACGGAATTCCTGGGAAAGAAGGGCGTGGACTCGCCGCGGCTGCAAACCGAGTTGCTGCTGGCCCATCTGCTGGAGTTGCCGCGAATGCAGTTGTACCTGAACTTCGAACGCGCCTTGACGGCCTCGCAATTGGACAGTTTTCGGGAGCTGATCAAACGGCGGGGTCAGCGCGAACCGTTGCAGCAGATTATGGGTTCGACGTCATTTTGCGGATTGGAAATCACCGTCAATCGTCATGTACTGGTTCCCCGTCCCGAAACCGAATTATTGGCGGAATACGGCTGGCAGTTCCTCAATCGAATCTCCGCCGGAAACCCGCAGCCGGCAACCGCAATGGATTTCGGCACGGGAAGCGGCTGCCTGGCCATCGCCCTAGCGGTCCACTGCCCCGCGCTGCGCGTATC
This sequence comes from Binatia bacterium, assembly GCA_035566895.1. Classification (GTDB taxonomy): domain Bacteria; phylum Verrucomicrobiota; class Verrucomicrobiia; order Limisphaerales; family UBA8199; genus DATMQA01. The sequence continues at coordinate 51,936 of DATMQA010000182.1, read as the reverse complement.
GGCGTTGGACCTCTCGGCCGAGGCGCTCCAGGTGGCCAGCCAAAACGCGGCGAGACATGGCGTCGCGGAGCGGATCGGGTTTTTCCAGGGAGACGGTTTCGCCGCGTTGACCGGAGAGAACCCATTCGATCTCATCGCCAGCAACCCGCCGTACATCCCCACTCCCGAGCTGATGGCTCTGCAACCCGAGGTGCGGGATTACGAGCCGCGACAGGCGCTGGACGGGGGTGCCGACGGCCTGGATTATTATCGACGACTGGCAACCGAAGCCGGGGACTTCCTAAAGGCGGACGGCAGAATGTTGTTGGAATTTGGCGATGGCCAGGAGGAATCGCTCCGTGCACTCTTTCAGCAACAAAACTGGATTGTCGAACAGATCGCGGAAGATTACACTCATCGACCTAGAATTTTGATCGCGCGCAAAGGCAATTCTGGAAAGAGTTAAATAGGTTAAAAAGGCGACTGAGTTAATTGAGGCCGGTGCGAAACGTCGAGATATCAAAGTACACAGATCATGGACAGTCTGCTCATAAAAGGCGGCGTGCCGCTGCGCGGTGAGGTCACGATCAGCGGGGCCAAGAATGCCGTGCTGCCAATCCTGGCGGCGACGTTGCTCACGAGCGAACCCTGCGTCATCCGGCGGGTGCCCAAACTGAGCGATGTGCGGTTCATGGGGCAGATCCTGACGTGGCTGGGCGCGGAAGTGCGGTTTGATAACGGCAGCGTGCGGGTTCAGGCGAAAAAGATAAAGGGCGCCGGGGATTACGATCTGATTCGGAAGATGCGAGGCTCGATCTGCATCATGGGACCGCTGCTAGCCCGTTTGCACAAGGCGGCGGTCTCGCTGCCGGGCGGGTGCATCATCGGAGCACGGCCAATCAATCTGCATCTGAAGGGATTCGAGGCGCTGGGAGCCAAAGTCGTGATCGAAAATGGGTATGTATATGCCAGCGCGAAACGATTGGTCGGCTCGGCAATGTTCCTGGGGGGACGCGCGGGCTCGACCGTGCTGGGCACAGCCAACGTCATGATGGCGGCGACGCTGGCCGAGGGGGTGACGGTGATCGAAAGCGCGGCGTGCGAACCCGAGGTGGTGGACCTAGCGAGTTTTCTCAACGCGATGGGGGCCAGGATTACGGGTGCCGGCAGCCCAACCATCACGGTCACCGGGGTCAGGGAAATGCACGGGGTGGAGCACGAGGTGATTCCCGACCGGATCGAGGCAGCCACTTACGCCATCGCCGCGGCCGTGACGAACGGAGAAGTGACGCTGCGCGGGGCGCGGGCCGAGCATATGCATGCGGTGCTGGATAAGCTCAAAGACGCGGGTCTGAAAATTGAGCAGAGCAGCCTGGGCCTGACGGTCCGCCGCAATGGCCGGTTGCGGCCGGTCGATATCACAACGCTGCCGTATGCCGGTTTTCCGACCGACGCGCAGGCGCAGATGATGGCGTTGATGGCGGTGACCCCGGGCATCAGCATCATCACCGAGCGGATTTTTGAATCCCGATTCATGCACGTCAGTGAATTGGCGCGCCTTGGGGCCGACATTGAAATTGAAGGACCCAGCGCGATTGTAAAAGGCGGCAAGCCGCTCAGCGGGGCGCCGGTGATGGCGAGCGACTTGCGGGCCTCGGCAGCGCTGGTGCTAGCGGGTCTGGCGGCGCGCGGCACGACCCAGGTTAACCGGGTCTATCATATTGACCGCGGCTACGAGAATCTCGATGGCAAGCTCCGAGCACTGGGCGCGCGCATCGAACGGATCGAAGAATCATGACCAAACTCATTGCTGCTCTTTTTATCGCCGCATTCCTTTACGTCGGCTGGCTGCTCTATTTACGGTGGGACAAGGTAAGGAACGAGGAAGAAACGTCCAAAAAACAGGCCGTGGCGGCCCAAGTGAGACCGGAGAACCTAGCCGGCATGCCCAACCAAAGCCAGCAAATGGAGAACAGCCTGCGAGCCGCCCAGGAGCAGGGACCGACGGCCTTTAAAAACTGGCTCAAGACTTATGGTCGCAGCGTCCAGGACCCGCGCAAGGCGTGGATCCAACTCGATTATTGCCTGGCGATTTCGCGTGAAGACCCCGCGGAAGCCAAACGGATCTTCGCCGAGGTCAAAGGCCGAACGCCCGCTACCTCGCCGGTCTATCCCAGAATCAAGCAACTTGAGAATACGTACGAGTAACTTTTCTCTGGTGTTCCGGCAGAGGCGTCGTTACGATGGCGGCGTACAGTGCGAACGAAAGACCGCTTATGGATGTTATCTTTAACTGTCCGAAGTGCGAACAAGAGCTCGCCGTAGATGCTTCAGGGGCCGGCACCGAAATCCAGTGCCCTTCCTGCGGCGAGTCTATCGTAATCCCGGAGCCTCAGGCCCCCGGGCCAAGAACCGGAATACCGACTATCGCCGGCGCGCCAAGGGTGGAGGCGCACCCAGTCAATGCAATCGACGCGTCCGCAGCCCGGAAGATCGAATTGCATCTGAAGGTGCCCAGCCACAGATCCACCGAGAGCCTGATCGCCAAACCGCTGCCGCCGATGGAAGTCGCGGCCAAGGACACCGATAAACGCATCCGCACGAAAACCATTCGCCACACCGATTGTATCGAGGTCGGCCATGACAAGTTCGACGAAGTCATCTCGAACTTTCTGGTCAAAATCGGTGAAACCAACCTGGTCAGCATCAGCACCCTCAACTACAGCTACCTGGATATTGGCACGCAGAAACTGCTTACGGATTTCGGGGTGTTTATCGTCTATCGGGGCTGAGAAGGCTTTGGCGGGCTTGGTTTAGTCTGGACACTCTGGCGTGGCCATCATTAACGTAAGCCGCATGAATCGTCGGTTTATTCGCCTGCTGCTCACTCTAGGCTGTTTGATGGCTTTCCCGTTTCGCTCACCAGCCCCGCTGATCTATCGGCCTGGCGAAGGCTGGACCTATGAGCCCGTGGGCGGGGAGGGCAAGTGGCAGCGGCCACGCGCGAAAGAGCAAATGGACGTCGCGCAGAAGGCCTTTGATAAAAAGGATTACAGCCTGGCGATCAAAGCGGCCCGTCGCGTGGTGCGGGTCTGGCCGTTGTCCGATTACGCACCCCAGGCGCAGTACCTCGTGGGCCGCTGTTACGAGGCGCAAGGCAAAGACGAAAAAGCCTTCAGGGAATACCAGAAGGTGCTGGAGAAACAGCCCAAGATCGCCAACTACGCCGAAATTCTGCAGCGCCAATACGCCATCGCCAACCTGTTCCTCGGCGGGAAATGGTTCAGGCTTTGGGGCGTCATCCCCTACCCTTCGATGGATAAGACTGCCGAGTTGTACGAGAAAATCGTCAAGAACGGCCCCTACAGCGATGTGGCCCCCGAGGCTCAAATGAAGATCGGCTCCGCGCGTGAGAAGCAAAAGAATTTTCCGCTCGCGGCCAAGGCGTACGAAACGGCTGCCGATCGGTACCATGACCGCCCGCAGGTTGCGGCCGACGCCCTTTACCGGCAGGCGCTGGCCTACCAGAAGCAGGCCCAAACCGCCGAGTATGATCAAAGCACGGCGGGCCAAGCCATCGCTACATTCACCGACTTCATTACCCTGTTCCCAAATGACAAGCGCGTCAGCGAAGCGCAGCGGATTATCAGCTTGCTGAAGACCGAGCAGGCGCGAGGTAACTTTCAAATCGCGAAGTTCTACGAAAAGTATCAAAAGTGGAAGGGAGCGCGGGTTTATTATAACGAAGTACTTCTCTCGGATCCCAATTCGCCTTATGCCAATGAGGCACGTCAACGCATCGACGAACTCAAGAAGCGCAGCCAAACGGCTACTAATTAGCATGCGCGTCAGATCCGAAATCCGGGTTTGGGGTTTCGCGTCCGCATGTGCCGCCCTTTTTGCCTTTCTGGTGACCCTTATTCTCTGCGGCTGTGCCGGTTACCAATTGGGCCCGGTCAACGGCCTGGCGGCAGGGGAAAGATCAATCCAAATCACCCCTTTCGCCAACCAGACGCTCGAACCACGTTTGAGCGACCCAGTTACATCCCAACTTCGCAAAGAGTTGCAGCGGGATGGCACTTACAAACTGGCTTCGCATGGCGATGGGGACATTATCCTTACGGGTAGCATTACCCGTTATGACCGGCTGGAGGTGACTCTGGCCTCCAATGACATCCTCACTGTTCGGGATTTCCGGCTGCGATTGACGGCGGAGGTGGTCGCTATGGAACGCACGACTGGCAAAACCAATCTTCACCAAACCGTCATTGGCTCGACCCTTATCCGGGTCGGCTCTGATTTGACAAGCGCGGAGCGCCAAGCCTTGCCGCTCCTGGCTGACGACCTCGCCAAAAATGTGACCGCGCTGCTGGCGGAAGGCAAATGGTAAGTTCCCACTGCTGAGGCGGTATCATTTCCGGCGGCGCATCCCTCAGCTTCTTGCGCTTGCCTCTGAACGTGAATTTGCTAATCAATAAGCCGTCTTAACGACCGAAACAGAAACCATAAAATTGACTATGATAAAATCTACATTAAAGATTGTCGTTCCGGGTCTGCTCATGCTTGGAATGGCGGTTTTGCCGGGCCAACTTCTCGCGCAAAATACCAACAAGGCCGGCGCGGAGAAAAAGGCCGTCACCGAAACGAAAGAGCCCTCGAAAGCTGAGAAAAAATCCAGCGCCGGGACTACCGAAGGATCCGAGAAGAAGCGAACGGGCGGTGGGGTGCACGGCAAGCTGGCCGCGGTTGAGATGACCGCGAAAACGATTACGCTGGGCAAGCACACGTACCAAGTAACTTCCGAAACCAAAATATTCAAGGGTGGAAAGCCCGCGACGCTTGAGGACGGGGTAGTGGGCGAGCCGGTGAGCCTGGGCTACAAAACCGGGAAGGACGGCCAGTTAGTAGCGACCAAAGTGACTTTTGGGGACACGAAAATGCCGGAAAGGAAAGGCGCTACCGAAAAGAAATAAGCCGATAAACGGTGACAAGGGCGCCTTGTGACAGGGGTAGCACCTGGCTCTCCTCCCGACGTGAAGACGTGTAACTTTGCAGCTTGTGGTGCGTTAAGCGTAATTACCGCCGCCACCAACTGGTTTTGCTTTTGGCGCCTTTGCCGCCCGCCGGTTGAGTAGTCTGTTGAATGAGCAATTTGCCACGGGCCAGTTCCAACGCCATGCAGAACTCGTCATAGCTGAGGTAGCGATCGCCGGGGTTTTTGGCCAGTACTTTCACCAGCGCCTCGCTGGTAGGTTGGGTGATCTCGGGCACGACCAGGTTGGGCGCAGTCAAGGCTGTGTGAACATGCGCAGCGACGAGTTCCTCGACGCTGGGCGCTTCAAAGGGCACGTGACCGGTCAAAGCATGATACAGGGTGCAACCCAAGCTATACATATCGGAGAGAAAAGTCTCCGGCTCGCGTTTGATTTTTTCGGGCGCGACATAGTAGGGAGTGCCCTCAGTTACAGTGGTGGATTCCGGTTCGGCCTCGACGCTACGGGCCAGGCCGAAATCGATCAGCTTGGGCTCATTGTCGGCGTCGAAAAGGATGTTGCCGGGCTTAATGTCCCGGTGCAACAGGTTGTGTTTGAGCGCCATGTCCAGCGCTCGCGCGATTTTGACGCCGATATCCAGAATTTCCAACTCGTGCAGTCGTTGCTGCTTTTCGATACGGCTGTCCAAGCTGCCCCGGTCGGCCAGTTCCATTACTAAGTACTTTTGGCCCTCATATTCGTCGAACGCGTAGATATGGATGATGTTGGTGTGATTGAGGCCGGCGCAGGCGCGGGCTTCGCGAAAAAAGCTCTCCAGCGCGACCGGGTCATTTTCGAGCTCCTTACGCATGATCTTCACCGCCACTAATCGTTCCAGAACCGTGTCCCAGGCACGATAGACCTTGCCCTGACCGCCGGAAGCAATCTTGCTGCGCAACTCGAACTGCCGCAGTTGCATCGGCATCATAATGGGGTAGCCGCAGCGCTTGCATGGTTCGGTCGCCAGCGGCGGCAGGTCCCCGGGTATGAACGCCTTGGCTCCACACTCGGGATTGGGACAGGTAACCATCTTTAATGGTTTATCGCTCGTACTCATCTACTTACCAAATTAGCATTGACCCGCGCCTCGACAAGCTCCGATGGGAAAACCCAAAGTTTGATCGATCCGCCGGGATGTCCTCTTCTTCTACCCCCTTTGACCCCTGCCGTCAAAGCGAAAACCTGAGCGTGCCTAGAACTGGGCCAAAATGGGTTAGAAATCCGTTTGACAACGCTGCGGAAGGTGTTAGTTTCTGGCCGTTAAGAGATGACAACGAAGTTTAACATTTGCGTCCAGCGCGTCGATGGACAGACGTCCATGTGGCATTGCGCCTATGGCCGCGCTGGCATCGTGGGAGGGAACTTCTAACCAAAACAAACAAGATTTCCAAAAAAACCCGCGATTGCCAGGCAGCCGCGGGTTTTTTGTTTAACCAAATCGCCGTCCTCGTGGCGGCAGCAAAGAAAGGCAGAAATGAATATAAACAGCAATACGCGGGTGCCGACGGAGTTCGCGGCCGAAACGGGGTTTGAGGTCAAGCCGGTGTTTCCCGCACCCTTCCGGGCGGTGCAGGAGAGCCGTTTTGAACGGCTCAAGAATCGGCTGGTGACCGAGCGGTTGGAACAGTCATGGGAGTGGGAGTTCGGCAGCCAAGTGCGGCGGGCGGCCAATGAGGCCGCGGCCCTGGCCTGGGTGACGGCCTATCCGTTGCTGGTGTTCCCGGTGCTGTTTGAGGAAAAAGCCGAGGTAGCCCGGCGCCATGCCGAACGTCAGGAAGTAGTGCGCCAGCGCAGCCGGGAGCTCCTGGCCGTATGAAAGCTTCATCGAAAAGCTTTCTGCAAATCGTAGCGCAGATTCTTAATCTGCCGCATCTCAGATTCCTAACCTGCTGGCCGACGAACTGCATGCGAGTCGCCGCATGGCGCGATTCCATTCTGTTTGGATCGTCTGCCGGTCGGAACCCGGCGATACGACCGGTTCAGAATCTGCGCTACGCCTTTTGCTCCGTCCGCGCGAATGGCTCATCGACGCGCCGCCGCGTCTGGCGAGCGCCTGGTTTCTCTGGACGAGGGTGAGTCCGCCGTGGCGCAGGTCACGCGCAAGCGGGACGCCGCCCGGCCTCGCCCTCGTTCAGAAGACGTCCTAAATTGGCCATTGGCAATCCGCTCTTGCCAATTTAGGTTCGCCCCATGGGTCCCGATCAAATCACACCGAACCCATGGATGATTCTGCCTTTCGGGGTATTGCTAACTGCCATCGCGCTGGCGCCGCTAGCGTTCAGGCGGGCTTGGGAGAAATATTATCCCCAAATCGCTCTATGCCTGGGCGCCATCACCCTCGGTTACTACTGCTTCGGGCTTCATGCCTATGGGCGGGTGCTCCAAGTGACCCATGAATATTTCAGTTTTATCGTGCTCATCGGGTCGCTGTTCGTGGTGGCGGGCGGAATCCATCTCAACCTCAAAGGAGAAGCTAGCCCGCTCGCCAACACGTTTTATCTGTTCTTAGGCGCGGTGCTCGCCAACCTGCTCGGTACCACCGGCGCCTCAATGCTGCTGATCCGGCCTTGGCTGCGCATGAACAAATATCGCATCACGGCCCACCACATCGCATTTTTTATTTTCATTGTATCCAACGTCGGTGGTTGCCTGACGCCGGTGGGTGATCCGCCGTTGTTTTTGGGCTATCTGAAGGGCATACCATTTTGGTGGGTAGGCGAGCATTGCTGGCCGATGTGGGCGATCGGAGTTGGATTTCTCCTGGCGGTGTTTTACGTGCTCGATTCGGTCAACTATCGCCGCGCGCCCAAACCCGCCCGAGCTGAACTCACGGGCGCCCCTGAAGAATGGCGCGTGGAAGGATTGTGGAATTTAGCTTATTTGGCGGCTATTTTGGGGGCGGTTTTCCTGAATCATCCGGCGTTCCTGCGCGAGGGACTGATGCTGGCGGCGGCAGCGGGTTCCTATTTCTCGACCCGCAAAGAGACGCATGCGGCCAACCAGTTTACCTTCCATCCGATCCTGGAAGTGATGATTTTATTTGTCGGGATCTTCGCCACCATGATGCCGGCGCTGGACTGGCTGCAAGCCCATGCCGCCAGCCTCGGCCGTCCCACCCCGGGGCTATTCTATTGGGGAAGTGGTTGCCTCTCCAGCATGCTTGACAACGCCCCAACCTACCTGGGCTTTCTCAGCGCTGCCTTCGGATCATGCATCGACCCGGCGGTTATCGAACACGTCCAGCAACTGGCACAGCACCACGGCACCGAGTTGGCTGCCCTCACCGCCACCCAGGCCAGCCAGGTTCAACAGACACTCGCCGCGCTGCAAACCTACCATTCCTCCGAAGTGGCGGCCGGTACCCTCCAGACCGACCAAATCGAAATGGCCTTCCTGCTGGGCAACGCTCATTTCAATCTCTACCTGGTGGCCATCAGCGTGGGCGCGGTCTTTTTCGGCGCCAACACTTACATCGGCAATGGTCCGAATTTCATGGTCAAAGCTATTGCCGACCATCAGAAAGTTCGCACGCCCGGTTTTCTGGGCCTCTTCTTCCGGTACACCCTGCCTTGCATGGGACCGTTGCTTTTGCTCCTTTGGCTGCTGTTTTTCAGGAACTGATCGGACTCGGCTGGATTTTGCGCCGCAGCGGTGAGGAAAAATCGTTTGCGCATTCGCGCGAAATGTTCAAAAATAACACAGGACTCGGCTGGCAGCCACCATCATGCGTTTCCTCTACAATTTTCTTTTTACGTTCGGCTTTGTGCTCTCCGCGCCGTATTATTTTGTGCGGATGCGGCGGCGGGGGAATTGGCAGAACGGGTTTAGCCAGCGGTTCGGCCGCTATGACGCCAAGCTCAAGCAGGCCATTACCAATCGCCACACCCTCTGGATGCACGCCGTCAGCGTCGGCGAAGTCAATGTGTGCACTCAACTGATTCGTGGTCTACAACCGCGGCTGCCCAACCTGAAGATTGTCGTCTCGACGACGACGACTACCGGCATGGGCGAATTGCAGAGCAAACTTCCTAACCACATCAGCAAAATCTATTATCCTATCGATTACCGCGCCTTTGTAACCCGTGCCCTCAAAGCCATTCGTCCCGAAGCCATCGTGCTGGTCGAGGCCGAGATCTGGCCCAATTTTCTCTGGCGCGCCCAAGCCATGGGCATCCCGCTGTTCCTGGTGAATGCGAGGATGTCGGCGCGGTCGTATCCGCGCTACAAACGTTTCGGATTTTTGTTCCGGCGGCTCTTCGCCGCCTTTGACGGCGTGGGCGCGCAGAACGAGGCTGACGCTGCCAAGCTGCGTGCGTTGGGCTGCCGTTCCGAGGCGGTGCAGGTCGTGGGCAGTTTGAAATTCGACGCGGCGAAACTCGACGAGCGGCGAAATCTCGATGTGCCGGCAATGCTGCGGCAGCTTGGCGTGCCGCCTGGCGCCCGCGTGTTGGTCGGCGGCAGCACCCATGCGGGCGAAGAGGCGCTGCTGGCCGAGCAATTTCTGCGCCTCCGCGAGCGTTTTCCGGACCTGTTCCTGGTGCTGGTCCCCCGCCATTTCGAGAGGAGCCGGGAAGTCGGTCGCGAACTGGAAGCGCTTGGCGTGAATTTTGCCTATCGCAACGAGGTCAGCGCAGGAGTCCAATATGCGCCGGACGAACTCCAGTGCCTGCTGGTCAATACGACCGGCGAGCTGAAACATTTTTACGAGCACGCCAGCATTATCTTCGTCGGCAAGAGCCTGCTGGCCGAAGGCGGGCAGAACCCCATTGAGCCGGGGGCGCTAGGCAAGGCAATGGTCTTTGGGCCGCACATGGGGAACTTCGCCGAGGTGGTCAGCAGCCTTCTGGCCAATGACGCCGCCGTGCAGGTGCGCGATGCCGCCGGACTGGAGCAGGCCCTGGCCGAACTGCTGGCCAATGAGGGGCGCCGGGAACTGTTGGGCCGCAACGCCCTCCGCGTGGTGCAGGAGAACCTGGGTGCCATCGAACGCACCGTCAATATGATCGTCCAGCGCCTGGAAAACGGTAAATTGTATATCGCTCCCAGGTAGAAGGTCGAGCGGGACTGCCGGCGATGGCAGAAAGCGTAACGTGAAACGTGAAGCTAAAGCGGCCGGAGTCCGCTATTCACGTTTCACGGTTCTATGTCAGAATCCTTCGTCCTTCATCCAGGAAGATGCCTTTGAAATTCATCTCGAGGGCCTGCGGATTTGTCGCCTTGTTCAAAGCTTCCTGCTCGCTGACTTTCCCCGCTTTGACCAGGTTGAAGAGCGCCTGGTTGAAGTTGATCATCCCGTCGTCGGTGCCGGTCTCAATGGCAGCGGGCAGCTTATCGAGCCGGTTTTCTTCGATCAGTTTTTTGACTGTAGCCGTGTTGATCATGATTTCCACGGCAGGGGTCATGGCACCCGCGATGGTATTGACCATCCGCTGGCAGATAACAGCCTGAAGGGTCCCGGCCAGTTGGCGACGAATTTGTTCCCGTTCGTCCGCCTTGAAGAAATCAAGGACACGGCTGACGGATTGGGCGGCATTGGTGGTGTGCAAGGTCGAGAGCACCAGGTGACCCGTGTCTGCCGCGCTCATCGAGGCGGTGAAGCTGATGGAATCGCGCATTTCACCAATCATGATAATGTCCGGGTCCTGGCGCAGCACGTGTTTGAGCGCATGATGGAACGAGAGGGTATCCAGCCCAACCTCGCGCTGCTCCACCACGCACTGGTTGTCCTCGAAGACGTACTCGATCGGGTCTTCCAAGGTGATGACGTGCTTCTTGAAATTGGAGTTGATATGCTCGATCATCGCCGCCAGCGTCGTCGATTTGCCGCAGCCGGTCGATCCGGCCACCAGCACGATGCCGCGCGGTGACTCGGCAATCTTGCGGATTTGTTCGAGCAAACCTAATTCTTCGAAGCTCGGCACGACGGTTTTGACGTAGCGCATTGCCAGGCACCATTGGCCGCGCTGCTGAAAGAGATTGGTGCGGAAGCGTCCGATGCTCGGGACGAAATAGGAGAAGTCCGCTTCTCGCTCCTGCTCGAGCCGTTGCTTGAGGTGCGCCGGGGATATTTGTTCGACCACCTTGTTCATCCATTCCGTCGTCGGAATGGGACACTCGATGGCGATAAGCTGGCGATTGATGCGAAAAATGACGGGCGTCGCAATCTTCACGTGCACGTCGGAAGCCCCACCGTCCACCGCCGTCTTCAAAATCTTATGAAACAGTTCCATGCCGTCCAGACTAGCAAAACCGGCCTGGAACCAAAGGTGAAAATCGCGGTCAATTCAACTTCAAGTAAGCCAACAATCCCTGCCGTCCCCCTTCCCTCCCGAACCCGCTTTCCTTATATCCGCCGAAAGGGCTAGACGGATCGAACTTGTTGAAAGTATTCGCCCAAACGACCCCAGCCCGGAGCTTGTTGACGATTTTGAAAATCTTGCTTCCCTTGTCCGTCCAGACGCCGGCGCTCAAGCCGTAAGGTGTGTTGTTGGCCCGCTCGAACGCTTCCTCCGGCGTGCGGAAGGTCATCACCGCCAGCACCGGTCCGAAGACCTCTTCCTGCGCGACTCGATGGGAGGCCGTAACCCCGGTAAGGAAGGTGGGCGGATACCAGTAACCGCGCTCAGGCAAGCGGCATTGGGATTGGACCAGTTCGGCGCCTTCCTCGACGCCGGTGTGGACCATCTCGCGAATCTTCTGCAGTTGCGGCTTGTTGTTGATCGCGCCGATGTCGGTATTTTTATCCAGCGGGTTGCCGATGCGCAGCGTTTGGATGCGGTCGCGCAGCTTGCGAACTACGGCCGGAAAGATGCTTTCCTGCACCAGCAGCCGCGACCCGGCGCAGCAGACATGGCCCTGGTTGAAGTAAATCCCTGCGATGACCCCCTCGATAGCCTGGTCAATCGGCGCATCCTCAAAAACAATGTTCGCCGCCTTGCCGCCCAGTTCGAGCGTGAGCTTCTTGCCTGTGCCGGCCACCAGTTGCGCCAGTTGTTTTCCGATTTCAGTCGAGCCGGTGAAGGCGATTTTGTTGACGTCCGGATGCTTCACAATGGCTGTGCCGGTTTCCCCGACGCCCGTCACGACGTTGACTACCCCTTCGGGCAGCTCCGCTTCCTGGAAAATCTCCGCCAAGCGCAGCAGGGTGAGGCTGGTAGTCTTGGAAGGTTTAATCACGACCGTGTTCCCGCAGGCAATGGCGGGCGCGATCTTCCACGCGGCCATCAAAAGCGGAAAATTCCACGGAATAATCTGGCCCACCACCCCCAGCGGTGAAGGTTTGCGTCCCGGAAAAGCGTACTCCAGCTTGTCAGCCCAGCCGGCGTGATAAAAGAAATGGGCGGCTACCAGAGGCAGGTCGATGTCGCGCGTTTCCTTAATCGGCTTGCCGCCGTCCATGGATTCGAGCACCGCCAGTTCCCGCGATTTTTCCTGGATGATGCGGGCGATTCGATAGACATATTTGCCCCGCTCGCGCCCGGGCATTTTGCCCCAAACCTTCTCATAGGCGCGCCGGGCTGCTTTAACAGCGTTATCGACATCCGGCTCGGTGCCCAGCGCAATCTCGGTCAATTTTTCCTCTGTGGCAGGATTTATGGAATCGAAATGTTTGCCGGCCGAAGGGGCGACAAATTTGCCGTCGATGAACAATTCATGCCGCGGCGCGATTTTGAGGTAATCGAAAGTCTCCGGTGCCGGCGCATAGTCCCAGCGATTACCGAAAGTCAGCCGGCGGTCCTTCAGGGGCACAATCGGGCGCGGTGCGCTCACCCCGCCATTCATTTTGGCCAGACGCAACGGGCGAACAGGCTTGGCGGCGGCTCGGGGAGAAGAGGATTTAGTTTTCATATTTGTTTGAGGGCTGGTTTAAACGCCACCAGGTCTGCTCAGGGCAACGAAAAATAATCCACCCCTTGATACCTGCCTTCCACGGTCTTGCCGATTTGCATCAGGACGTCGTTCAACAATGTGGTGGCGCCAAACCGGAACAGTTCCGGCGTGAGCCAATCATCCCCCAGCGTTTCCTTGAGCATCACCAGGTAAGCCAGCGATTGTTTGGCGGTCCGGATGCCGCCGGCCGGTTTCATTCCGATCCGGATGCCGGTCTCGAAAAAGTAATCGCGGATCGCTTCCAGCATCACCAGCGTCACCGGCATCGTCGCCGCTGGCTGGATCTTGCCGGTGCTGGTCTTGATGAAATCTGCCCCCGCTTCCATCGCGATGCGGCTCGCCCGGCGCACGTTATCATAAGTGACCAGCTCGCCCGTCTCCAAAATCACCTTGAGATGCGCCGGCCCGCAGGCGGCTTTCACCGAGGCGATTTCGTCATAAACTTTCGCATGGTCGCCGGCCAGGAACGCATCCCGCGCGATGACCATGTCGATTTCATCGGCGCCATCCCCAACCGCGCGGCGCACCTCCTCGAGTTTTGTGCGCAACGGAAATTGGCCGCTCGGAAAGCCCGTCGCCACCGAGGCGATATGGACGGGCGAACCATCCCCGAGAAACCGGCGCGCATATCGGACCATGTTCGGATAGATACAGACCGCGGCGCAATGCGGGACGCCGTACTTAGGGTCGGCCGGTTGAAGGGCTTTGTGGCAGATATAAGCGATCTTGCCGGGAGTATCTTTGCCCTCCAGCGTGGTGAGGTCCACCATCGAGGTGACCATTTTCAGCCCGGCGAGCTTGGCGCTGGTTTTGATGCTGCGCCTGGCAAAGGAGGTCGCGCGCTCCTCGGCCATGACCTGGTCCACCGTCGGCACCGGGGAAGAACGGAATAGAGACCCGGTGCGCAATGGCTCATGTGTGAGTCCCATCCGCGAGGAGCCAGGGTTGCCGGTTTTCAACAGGGCCGGGGCTTTCATAATCGTCACTGAGTCTGGTCCGGCATCATTTCGGAGTCAACAAAGGTCTGGTCCTAAAGCCCGGCGAGACCAAGGCTGCGAATGACCCGCTCCGCGATGGCACGCCGGCGTTCGACCGTCACCGTTCCGCGGCGCTTGACCAGTTCGCGTTTGGGGGCGGCATAGACGACGTCGCACTTGCAGAGCGTCTCCCAATCCAGGCCGTCGGCCTCGTCCAGAATGACTTCATGAAGTTCGGCGTCGCGCGTTGCGCGTTGGGTGGAGCAGAGAACAACGCAAACCCGGGGTTTCAGTTTGACGCGCTCGTCCGTCCCCAGCAGCACGGCGGGGTGCTCGCCCGAGTCGGGAAACCTCCAGGTCCAGACCTCCCAGGGTTTCATCAATCGTCCCAGGAGGGGCGACCCTGGGCGGCGGTCGCTGCGGCTTCGGTGCCTTCCCAGCTTTTGTCAGCTCGTTTGTAAGCCTTAGCCAGGGCGCCGCGCGGCCATGGAGCAATATTCGTGAGACTGGCCTGGGGGCCCACCGCCTCGCGTTCGATGACCTCACGCAGATGCAGCCGCAAGGTGCGCCGAAGCAACTCGCGCTGGTTAAAGGGCGTGCGCCGCGCACCCTCGGCGAGCAACGAGCGCAACTGGGGGTCCAGGCGGATGGAAAGCGGCATCGTCTTCACGAGGGAAATGTAGCACGGCGTGCTACGATGGCAAGAGGGATTACCAGATTAAGGACTACAGACCCTACAGAAACCGGACCCATTTGTAATTGGATGCAGGGCCGGCTACGTGGTATCTAGAGTAAAAGGCCTCGGAATGGCTCTGAGGCGAACAAAAGAACTATTATGGAACCCTCGCTACCGGCCGAAGCCCTGGCAGCTCCAAAGGGCAATGACAAGATATGGAGCATGTTGAGTCACCTCTCGATGTTGTTTGGCGTCGGGCTGGTCCTCCCGCTGGTGGTTTACCTGGCGATGCGGCATGAGTCGGAATACGTTGCCGTCAATGCCAAGGAAGCGCTGAATTTTCACATTTCCGTGTATCTTTATATCCTGTGTTGTATCCCCTTGGCGTTTATCCTGATCGGAATTCCAATGCTGTTTGTCATTGGGATCGGCTCGCTGGTCCTGGCGATCATTGCCGCGGTCCGGGCATCCGATGGCGGCTGTTACCATTATCCCCTGACGCTGCGATTGGTGAAGTGACGAGGGCGTCACCGCCAATGTCCTGGGTAATGGTGCCATCCATGAGGACCGTGACCCCAATAGCCCACGACCCACACGGCCTGCGGACGGGGCGGCAGAACCCAGTGGCCACCTACCCACACCCAACCACCATTCCATACCCATTCGCCGGGGGCCCACACGTAGCCCGGACCGGGCGCAACTACTATCGTTTCACTGGGTGGGGGCGGAGGAGGTTGAGTGACTACCTCGGCGGGTGCGCCTCCAGGTCCGTAGAGACTCGGCGTGTTGATCATGAAGTTAATAACCTGCTGGCTGAGGCCGGCATTCTGTAAATCAATGATGTCCGCAGCGCTGAGATGGTAGACGGTGCGAGAATTGCGAATCTGGCTGATGATAACGTCGTCGCTGACCCTGGCCTGGGCCAGCGCCTTGACATCCGGCAGGCTCAACGGCTGGCCTTGCTCGACACGCACGTAGGTTTGCGGGGCTTGTGCACGGAGCCGCTCCTGCTCCTCCATGTCCATCGAGTGCCCGATGAGGCCGCCGGTCACCGCACCAATCGCGCCGCCGATCAAGGCACCCGCGCCGGCGTGCCCGCTGGCACTGCCAATGGCGGCACCCGAGAGGGCGCCGATTCCGCCACCGGCCAAAGCTCCGGTGCCGGTGCGATCAGGGGTGCCATAAGGGGTCTCGCAGCCAGCCAGAACCAGAGCGGAAGCAGTCAACATTAAGGTTAAAGTGCGCAGTTTCATAATCCAAGATTACGCATTAATATACCCGCAACCTTAGACAGCGCATAGCCACGTAGTATTCGAGCGGCCCTGGATTTGGGGGCGCCACAAGCACCTATCTTGGGCGTTTTAGCCGGCAACGGTTTCGAGGCGTGGATATCCGGAGCCGGGCAGGGGCCGGCTGGAATAGGGAGCCAGGGTACGAATGGTAACGCGGTTTTCGTTTTTGAGCTCGACGATGCGCGGGCCGGAGAACCGGAACCGGTTTTGCAGGCGCTCGTAAGTGGCCTGATCCACCTGGACGCTGCCGGGGGAACCGGCGGTCTGCAGTTGACACGCGAGATTGACGGTCGGTCCCCAAAGGTCGTAGGCGAATTTTCTGCGTCCAATGACACCGGAAACGACGGAGCCCGTGCTGATGCCGATGCGCATGCGAATGGAGGTGTTGTATTGCTGGTTAAAACGGACCATGGCTTGCTGAATCTGGAGGGCCAGTTCCGCGACAGCTTCGGTGTGGTCGAGGCGGTTCGAGTGAATCCCGCCCGCGACCATGTAGGCGTCGCCGACGGTTTTGATTTTTTCCAACTGCAACTGTTCGACCAGCAGATCAAACTCAGAGAAGATCTCGTTAAGCATAGAGACAATCTGCTCCGGCTGGATGAGGGCGGACAGGGCAGTGAAACCGGCCAGGTCGGCGAACAGCACGGTCGCTTCGGGGTGGTAATCGGCAATATTGACTTCACCGTTTTTCATACGCTCGGCGATGGGTTTGGGGAGGATATTGAGGAGGAGTTGCTCGGATTTCTCCCGCTCGGCTTTAAGCTGCTCATAAAGGCCCTTGAGGCAGAGGGCATTCCTGACTCGGAGGACGACGTCCTGAATATCAACGGGTTTGTTAAGAAAATCATTGGCTCCCGCCTGCATGCCGAGCAACCGCTCTTTGCGTTCTGAGAAGGCGGTGACCATGAGGACAGGGATGTGGGCGGTGCGGCCGTTCTGTTTCAAGCGCTGGCAGACTTCGTAGCCATTTACACCGGGCATCATGATGTCGAGCAAGATGAGATCGGGCAGACGCTGGGCGACAGATTCCAGTGCCTCGGCGCCATTGGAGGCTTCAGAGGTGGCGTAGCCCTGGGCCTCCAGGAGGTCACGCAGCAGGAGGCGATTGGGCTCTTCGTCATCGACGATGAGAATGGAGCCGAAGCGGCGGAGGGGTGGGATTGGGAGTTGGACAGGTGCTCGAGTCATAGACTTTGGAGTTAGAGTACGAACCAAAAATGGAACGTGAATGGTGAATGGTGGAAGGTGAATTCGTTCATCGGGTTTCAACCGTGTGTTGGCGCGGCTCGCGCGGTTGCCACTTGGAAATGAAGTCAGCGATTTGCCGCGGGAAAGCACGGGTGTTGATGGGTTTGGTGAGATAGCCGTCGCAGCCGGCGCGCAGAGCCGAGTCTTCGTCACCTTTCATAGCGTGGGCGGTCAAGGCGATAACCTTGAGATGGCGGGTGGAGGGATTGGACTTAAGCGCGCGCGTGGCGACCCGGCCGTCCATCCCGGGCAGGCTCAGGTCCATAAGGATAAGGTCGGGCTTCAGTTCGCGCGCGAGCCCCAGGCCCTCTTCGGCAGTGCGTGCCTGCCAGACACGGAAGTGACTGGCTTCCAACAAATCGGCCGCCAGCTCGAGGTTGAGCTGGTTATCTTCGATGATGAGAACGCTGCCGTTCATACGCACACCGCCGCAGCGGGCACCTCATGAGCCGCAGGCGTGCGCGGTTCGGTGCCAAGGTCTTTTGTCATCGGGTTTGCCACAGGGATAACGAACGTAAAGGTGCTGCCTTTGCCTTCGAGGCCTTCGCTTTGGACCCAAATCCGACCACCGTGCATTTCGACCAGGCGCTTGGTAAGAGCCAAACCGAGGCCGGTGCCCTGTTGCTGCCGGCCGTAGGAGGAATCAACTTGCTCGAACTCGATAAAGATGCGCTGCTGGTCTTCGGCTTTGATCCCGATGCCGGTATCGGCCACAGCTACTTGCAGGCACTCGACCTCACCCTCGGTTTTTGAAGTAGCGCTCACGGTGACCCGTCCGCCCTCGGGCGTGAACTTAACGGCGTTGCTCAGGAGGTTGTACATGATTTGTTTGAACTTGGCCTCATCCGCAAGAATAGCCGGCGGAGCGGACATGCTTTCCAACTCCAGACCGATCTTTTTCTTGTAGGCGAGGGTTTTGACGATGGCCTGAACATTCTGGAGAGCGGGGCCGACTTTGAACCTAGTGTGGCTCAGTTCGAGCCGCCCAGCCTCGACTTTGGAGAGGTCGAGAATGTCATTAATGAGCTGGAGCAGATGACATCCACTGCTGAGGATATTGCCGGCGTATTTGAGCTGGCGCGGATTGAGCGGACCAAACGTTTGATCGGAGAGCACCTCCGAGAACCCGATAATAGCGTTGAGCGGCGTGCGCAGCTCGTGGCTCATGTTGGCCAGAAATTGGCTCTTGGCGCGATTGGCGGCCTCGGCGGCGCGTTTGGCCTGCTGGAGGGCTTCCTCAGCGCGCTTTCGGTGAGTGATGTCCTGGATGACAGCCTGGAACTCGCGGGTATCGCCCGGCTGGAAAAAGAGGCGGCGGACGGAGTATTGCTGCCAGGAGACGTCGCCGTCCGGCCCGGTGACACGATGGTCAAAACAGGCCAGCGGCTGTTCCTGGGGCAAATCGTTGAAGTAGCTCAACGGAATGCTGCGGTCGTTGGTATTGAGGGTTTCAAAGAAGTTGGTGCCCAGGAGTTGTTCTCGGGAGCTGCCGCGGAAGCGGCAATAGGCGGCGTTGACGAACGTCAGTTCGCCCTCAGGAGTGAAGCGGCAAATCAGATCGGTTTGGTCCTCGACGACGGCACGGTAGCGCTTTTCGCTTTCGGCAACGGCGCGTTCGGCCTGGCGTCGCTCGGCGGCGGCGGCGGCCAGCAACATGTTGGTGACTGCCAGGATGCAGATATAGCTGCCAATAAGCATGAGGCTCTCGCGCTCGGCGCCCATAAAGAATGGGCCACGGCCCTGAACCAGGGAGGTGATAGCGAGCACCGAGACAACGAGGGTGCCGGTGGTGGCACCACGCTGGCCGAAGCGCAAGGCATTCCACACCAGGAAAGGATAAGGCAGATAGGCCAAAGGATAATTCTGAACGCCATAAACGAACCACGAGTTGAAGGAGATCAGCGTCGTGACGACCAAACCGGTGCCACAAAGGGCCGCTTCAACCAGCAACCGGATATTCCACCGGATGGCAGAGGGTGTGGCCCAAGTGATGATCACCGGCGCCACTACCAGTGCAGCCAGGGCATTTGGCACCCACCACTCAAGGACAGTCGGGAACAATTCAGACCAGGTTACGGTCCCGGCGTAGGCCAGGCTGACGACGTTGAACAGGGCATTGACAGAAGTGCCCAGTACACAGGCCAGGAGAACGTAGCTGGTGACGTCGCGGGTGCGTTCGAGGGCGTTCTTAAAATCCACCAGTCGCCGGAGCAGCAGCGCACAGACCAGCGCACCGACGGTATTGCCGATGGCGGTGCCCAGGGTGAAGAAACCCAGCGGGACCCCTTCGGTGAAAGAGAACAGGACGGCGCCAAGGGCAACCCCCGGCCAAAACCGGACCCCGAACAGAAGAATGGCGGCCAACGCAATGCCGGCCGGCGGCCAGACAAGTGCGATGCTGCCGGAAAGAAAGGCGGCCTGTTTGCCCACGAGCCCGCCGGCAAAGTAGAATGCCGTGAGAATCAGCACCCGCGTCGGAGTGGTCAGCCTGTGGGTCGAATCGTCTTTCATTTGTACCCAAGAAAACAAGGCTGAGACCAGCAGGTCTTGTGCGCCTGGGTCCAGGAAATGGAGGGGCAGGCAGCGCGGGGAATTTTGCAGTAAACGCAGGTTGGGAGATTCGAAGTCCGAAATGAATTCTAAATCCGAAGTCTCAAGGTTGGATACTGTCGCGGCTAATGGAGCCAGACGAAACCCGGCTCACAAGCGCATGGCGCTATTTACTGAGTCCGGGGTTCGGGGTCGTTTGCAGTTGCTTGAGTTTCCGATTCAGCGAAGGCGCCAGACGGGTGCTGACAGGGATAGGCTCAGGCGTATCGCGCAAATGGATTTGAATACGGCCGTCCGACAGCCGCTCGACTCGCTCCAGGTGCTCCAGGTTGACAATAGCGCCCCGATGCACGCGGATAAACTGGTCGGCCGGCAGCTCCGCCAACCATTGTTTCAGCGATTTGCGAAGCAGGGCGCCCTTGCCGGTCTCCCAAAAAATCCAGGAGTATTCGCCGTCGGCGGCCACCCGGATGATTTCGCGGATTTTTATCAGGCGCTTTTCGGTGCGGGTCTTGACGAGAACGGTCTCCTCCAGTTTCGCCCGGGAGGGGGCCGGGACGGCGGCACCAGCAGGGTGCTGCCGCACGCGAGCCAGTTTGAGCCGCGCCTGGATCGCCTGCAACAGGTCCTGCGCTTTGGCGGGTTTGGTCAAATAATCATCGGCGCCCAGGTTCATGCCGAACCGGATCTGGGCAGCGGCGGAGCGGCCGGTGAGAAAGATCACCGGGACCGAGGCGAGAGCCGGAGCGCTGCGCAGGGCGGCAAGGACCTGATAACCGTCCAAAGCAGGCATTTCCAGATCGCATAGAATAAGATCCGGGGTTGTGCGTCTCGCCAAGTCCAACCCCTCCTGGCCATCGGCGGCGGCCAGCGCCTCAAAGCGACACTTGACCAGCAAACGAGTGAGGACAGACCGAACCTCCTCGTCGTCATCGATGATGAGGATTTTTTTTCCGGCCTGGTTCATCCTGCGAGCTTACGGTTTCGAGACGATTCGAACAGCCAGGGATTCATCGACTCCACTAACGACTTTTGGCTTTCGCCAGCGCCTGGGCCACGGCAGCACCATCCGCCAGGGCAGAGGCCGGACGGGGATGGTCGGAGTTGAAGGCCTCCAGGGAGGCTCCATCCAGGGTGGTCTCCGCTTCGTCGAACTGGCCTTCGGGAGTAGTGACGGCTCTCAGATTCAGACCTAAGTGTTTCGCCATGAATTTGTACATGGCCTGACGCTTGGAGGGACCGTAGTCGTGGCCTTCATCGGCAAAGTGCGCATTCTCAACTTTGTCGGCAGCATGATAGAGCCGATAGACGCTCTGGATATAAGGAAATTCGACTTGCGGCACGTTCCTGGTCCAGTCCTTCCCATCAGAAACGACGAGCATCGATTTGGGAGCAAACAGAGCGGCAATCTCCACGTTATCGGTGTCGTGCCGGTCACTGTGGTGAATCGGCAGCCCGCTCTCGCATTTGCATCCGCCAAAGTAATGAGCTGAGACCATGACCACCGGGACGCTGACAGCCAGGCGGTCATCGACCGCAGCGAGGTGAAACGTTTGGGTGCCGCCGCCAGATTCGCCGGTGCACCCCAGGCGTTTGGCATCGACCCCTGGCAGCGAGGCAAGGAAATCCAGCGCGCGGATGCTGTCCCAGAGCTGCAGGGTGAGCACGTTGGGGTCGTCGTGTTTTACTTGAGTCGAGTCACCATAGCCGACCATATCATAGGCAAAGACCACGGCGCCCATGCGGGCGAGCACGGCGCAACGGGTTTGAGTGGCGGGGAGCATGCGATTGCGGACCAGATGGCCATGAGGACAGAGGACGCCGGCGAACGGTCCTTTGCCTTCAGCGGGCCGGTAGAGATTGCCGGTGACGAAAAAGCCAGGCAAGCTTTCGAAGGCGACATTCTCAACGGTGTAGCCTTTGCAGGTGCGCTTGCCCCAGATGATGGGGTTCAGGTCGCAGCGAGATGGCAAGGGCGTGAGGTTGGCTTCGCGGAGGATGGATTCGCGGATGTTTTTGGCACGGTTTTCCCATTCGGCGCGTGTGTGCCAGGTTTTGGCGAAAGAGGCAAGTTGTTCGCGGGCCTGCTCCTCGGTCAAGCGCGGCTCTTTCATCGGCAAGGTAGCCGCAAGGGCCAACGGCGCGGCGGCCAGGGTCAAGAAGAAGAGAAGTTTTTTTGATTTCATAACCGAGGTGTCAGGTCTTCATTCTGCTCTGCGAGACTGAGATTACCGCGCGGACTGGTGGTGTCTATCGTTAAGTTTGTGGTCTCCGCTCGACAATCCCCGCGGGTGGGGCAACACTTGCGGCCATGGCGACGAATGCAGAGTCACCGCTGGATTTGCTCTGGAAAGAGTACAGTCTGGTCTTCCGCGAATTCGACGATATGACCCTGGCGCGATGGATGGCCCAGACGCTGGGGCAGTTTGCCGGGAAGGCCTGGCGGCTGTCGCATCCGTTGGTTGGGGCCTACCGACTGGCAGCACAACTAGGACATGAACGGCAGATTTGGCTCCAACGGCTGACCAGCGCTCCGGCGGCTTATCCGGAAGCGCCTTGCTGCCGCGCACCGATGCTGCCGCTGCTGACGCGCGACGTGCACGAGACGGGGTTGATTTGCCAGCATTGCAGCGAGACGCTGGTGCCCTTTGAAGAAATTCCGGCAGGTCTGCAAGGAGAGCTGAAAGCCTGGGCCACGCAGTACAGTCCGGTCCATGCAGTAGCTCATTGGGAGGAGGAACAGCGCCAGAGCACTGAAGACTACGACCATGCCTGCGATGAGGCCGCGGCCGAGGCTGAACGCTTGCTAGTCCAGGCCGGCAGCCAGTTTGCCCCCTGCTTGTTGGAGTTCTATCCGGCCGTGATTTGGGAAGACCAGGATGAGTGCCTCGAGGTCAGGCCGGAGGATGTCAGGGCGGAACAAAGTTAAAAGGGTTAACTAAGTTAACTGAGTTAACTGAGTTGATTGAGTCAATTGGGTGATGCGCCCTTCCCTGTGGAGCGTGCTCTCAGATTTTCACCTTAAACTCTTCGCCTTCTTTAAGCGACGCAGCAAACCCGGCCAGCAACTCGGGAATTTTCTCAAGGTCATTCAGGCTGACGACTTCCACGGGAGAATGCATGTAACGGTTCGGGAGGCTGATTAACGCGCTGGCGATCCCGCCGCGCGTCCAAAAGATCACATCGGTATCGGTGCCGCTGGTCGAGGACATTGCTTCGTGTTGGAGCGGAATTTTTTTGGCTTTGGCGATTTGTTCCAGGCGCGCCACGACTTCCGAATGGTTGCAGCCGCCATGGGTGATCGCCGGGCCTTTACCCACCTTGATGTCACCATGTTGCGACTTGTTGACCGTCGGATAATCGGTTGCGTGGGTCACATCCACCACCAGGGCCACGTCGGGTTTGAGCGAGTAGGCGATCTGGCGGGCGCCGAGCAGACCGGCTTCCTCCTGGACGTTGGAGACGGCGCAGACCTCGGCCTGGAGTTTGCCTTTGGACTCTTTCAACAGCCGCAGGGCTTCGGCGACGGAGAACGTCCCGATACGGTTATCGAAGGCGCGGGCGACGGCCAGGTCGTTGCGCAGCAAATCAAATTCGTCCGCGAGGGTGATTGGGTCGCCGATCTGGACAAGCTGTTGGGCGTCCTTGCGGCTGCTCACGCCGACGTCGATGAACAGGTCGTGGATCTTCGGCGGCTTGGGCTCTTTCTCCTCCCGCATGAGATGTGGAGCGACGTTGCCGACGACACCTTTGACAGGGCCATTGCGAGTGTGGATGACAACGCGCTGGGCTTTGGTAATCGCCGCATCGACGCCACCCATCTTGCGGACATAAATGAACCCCTCATCACTGATATAGTTGACGGCCATGGCGATTTCGTCGGCGTGGCCGGCAAGCATCAACCGGGGCGAGCCGCCTTTGTTAAGCACGGCGACGCAGTTGCCGTAGGCATCGGAAAAAGTCTCGTCAGCAAACTGTTTGGCGTAGTCCAGCCAGACTCGCTGACCGCGCTTTTCATGGCCGACGGGGCTGGGGGTGTTGACGAGGGTCCGAAGAAAGTCAAGGGATGGTTGGCGCATAGCGGATTTTCGAGTTTTGAATTTTGATTCTTGATTTGAAATGAAAGCGTGTGTGATTTGATATCCGGGCCGAACGTATTGGAGTTAGGTCACGTCCGTCAAGCGAAAGCACCACGGGTGACGAGGTGATGGTAACAGGGCCAGCCGATTCGTTATTGCGTTGGCCCGCGTATTTGATATTCTGATTTCCAGTGAGGATAATATGAGGCTCGGATTGGCCATTCTGATGACCACCCTGGCATGCGGGCCGGTTTGCAGCTTGCCGGCGGCAGATGCCGGGCTGATCAAGATCAATGGTGCCATCGGGCCCGCCACCGCCGGCTACATCAGCCGGGCCATCGACGTGGCGGGTGCCCGCAGCGACGTCTGCCTGATCGTCCAACTCGACACGCCGGGCGGCCTGCTTGATTCCACCAAAGAAATCGTCCAGAAATTTTACGCCTCCTCCGTTCCAATCGTCGTTTACGTGGCCCCGGCCGGGGCCAACGCCGCCAGCGCCGGCTGCTTCATCACCATGGCCGCCGACATCGCCGCCATGGCACCCGACACCACGATCGGAGCCGCCCACCCCGTTTCGGCCGGCATGGGAGGCGGCGGCAACGAGGAATCCACCAACAGCGTCATGAAGCAGAAACTTGAGAGCTACGCCAGCAGCTACATCGAGTCCATCGCGGAAAGGCGCGGGCGCAATGTCGAGTGGGCCCGGGCCGCGGTCCTCCAGAGTGAATCGGTGACCGCCACGAAGGCGCTTGATCTGAGGGTCATCGACGTGATTGCGAAAGACCTGCCCGACCTGCTCCAGCAAATCGATGGGCGCGACCGCGATGGCAAGACCCTCAAAACTGCCGGCGCCAACATTGTCGAAATCCCCATGGCGTTGCGCGAAAGGCTTTTTCAGGCTTTCGCCCGGCCTGAAGTGATGCTGATCCTGATGTTGATTGCGACGTTTGGCATCATCGCCGAACTCAACACTCCTGGCGCGATTCTGCCGGGCGTGGCAGGTGCGATTGCGCTTATCCTGGCGCTTTATTTGGGGGCGATTCTGCCCATCAGTGTGGCCGGCCTGGCGTTGCTGTTCGTGGCGCTGGTGCTCTTCATCGCCGACCTCTTCGCTCCGTCTCATGGCGTCCTGACCTTTGGTGGCATCCTGGCTTTTTTCCTGGGTGCGCTGATGCTTTTCAGCCGGGCCGAGCCCGCGTTCCATCTCTCCCTGGCCTATATCATCCCTGCCACCGGCCTGTTGGCGCTGTTTTTCCTCTTTGTCGTTGGAGCGAGCCTGCGTGCCCAGATGCTGCCGGTCCGCGCCGGCAAGGAAACGATGTTGGGCAAAGTCGCCCCAGCCGCAGCCCGGATCGATTCCAGCGGCGGCAAAGTCTTCGTTGAAGGCGAATACTGGAACGCCATCAGCGACGTGCCGATCGAGCCCGGCCAGGTCGTGGAGATTGCCGCCATCGACGGCCTCACTTTGAAGGTGAAACCCAAGAGATAAACCGATAACCCCTAACATGACTTTGTTACAAGGTTACATGGTTACAACGTTACATGGGGCCAAGCCGCCGCGTGGGAACGGTGTGGCCGTACGACGTTGCGGCCATGTAGCAGAGTAAACGAACTAGAAAGGAATTATGGAACAATTCAGCATCCTGGCCAAAATCATCCCCGTCCTGGTCGTCCTCTTCGTCGTCGCCGCATTCATTTTGCCGACCGCGATTCGCATCCTGCGGGAATACGAGCGCGGTGTCATTTTCCGGCTGGGCAAACTGTTGGGGGCCAAAGGGCCAGGGCTGATCCTGCTCATCCCCGTCGTGGATAAGCTCGTGAAGATGGACCTGCGCGTCGTCACCATCGACGTATCCAAGCAGGAAATTATGACTCGCGACAACGTGCCGGCGACGGTGGATGCGGTGGTGTATTTCCGGGTGATTGATCCGATTGCGGCGGTAGTGAAGGTGGAGAATTTTTGGAAGGCGACCTCGTTGATAGCGCAGACGACGTTGCGGAGCGTTCTGGGCCAGGCGCCGTTGGACGACCTGCTGTCGCAGCGGGACCAGATCAACCAAAAATTGCAGGAAATCATCGACCGCCAAACCGAGCCGTGGGGCGTCAAAGTCACCGCCGTCGAGGTGAAGGACGTGGCGCTGCCGGACAGCATGAAGCGCGCGATGGCCAAGCAGGCAGAGGCCGAGCGGGAACGGCGGGCGAAGATCGTCAATGCCGAAGGCGAATTCCAGGCCGCCGAGAAAATGGTCCAGGCGGCCGCCATGATCAGCAAAGAGCCGATTGCGCTTCAATTGCGCTTCCTCCAGACCATGCGCGAGATATCCAGCGAACACAACACCACGACGTTCCTGCCGGTGCCGATTGATTTGTTTTCTCCCTTCTTGAAGAACGCCAACAAATCCTAACGTGAAACGTAAAACGTAAAACGTGAATTCTTCATAGTGACCAGCGGAGGCATTGAGGCAAAGTGGCCTGGACGGATTGCTGGAGATCGAGGCAGCGAACTGGCGGTCCGTGTCGCCGCTGGGCCAACATGTTTTGAGGCCGAGGCGCTCACGGTTCGGCGCCAACGCGATAAAATTGGCGGGGGAGAGCGGCGGCGCCGGGCTGGGTGATTGGCAGCACAGCGCCGGTGCCCAATATTTCATCCGCCAACACGGACCACACTCCCAAACCAAGGTCAGTCCTGGTTTCGATTCGATACACGATGCCGGTCACGGAGTTGAAGCTCACGGTCATGTCCGCTCCGGCCCGGTTGATGGCGGTGATGCGCAAGGCGCTGGCGGCGTTGGTCGGGTTGGTCCCGGAAAGGAATTCCTGCAGATTGCTCATGCCGTCGTGGTCCGGGTCGCAGGAGGCGCAAGACTGACTGTTGGTGGTGTTACCGCTGCCGCCGAAATAGATGGCGCGCCACGCGTTGGGGATGCCGTCGCCGACGCTGTCGGTGGCAGCGACGGCGACCCCGGCGGAGAGCGGCGAGGTGTTGCCAGCCGGGTCGGTGGCGGTGGCGGTGATGATTTGGCCGGCGGGCACAACAGCGCCGAGGCTCGCGGAGAAAGTCGCGGTGCCCCCGGCGCTGGTCGCGACGTCGCGCGCGCCAAGCCAGGTGCGCGCCTGGGCGGCGCTTAAGGGCGGTGGATTGGCGTAAAAATCCAGGTGAAAGGTGGTGCTCGGCGAATTGGTCAAGCGGCCTGACACGGCAGTGTTGGTTACCAGGAACGCGGAGGTCAGGCTGGGCGGCAGGAGGAAATTGTTGGCGCTTGTATTGAGGGCGATGCCGGCGCCGCCGTTCGCGAAGATGGCATTGCCGCGCACGGTGTTATTGGTGGTGGTGGCAGCGAACATCCGCACGCCGTCGGAGACGCTGTTGGCAATGAAATTGGCCGCGCCCAGGCCGGTGCCGCCGATTTGGTTGGAGACGGCGCCGCCAAACAGAGTAATGCCCGCCGAGCCGTTGCCGAGCGCCGCGGTACTGGAAGCGTTCAAGCCAATAGTGTTGCCCTGGATGATATGGGCGGCTGCGTTCCCGCTGAGTGAAATGCCGTTGCCGCTATTACCGGAGACAATATTGCGCGCGCCGATTCCGCCCCCGATAACGTTGCCCTGCGCCGAATTGAAAATATCGACGCCGGCATATCCGTGGTTGGGAACGGCGGCCGTCCCGGAAACGTCCAGGCCGATATAGTTGCCCTGGATGAGATTGTCAGTGGTGGTTGGGTCGCCAATGGCGACACCCTGGCCGGTGTTACCGGAGATGAGGTTGCGCGTGCCCGGCAGGATTCCGCCGATGAGATTGGATTGGGCGCCGTTGAAGAGGCCAACGCCGGCAAAGGCATTGGGCAGGGCGGCGTTGCCACTCGCGTTCAAGCCGATGTAATTGCCCTGGACCAAATTGCCTGCGGTGCCGGGAACGGAGAGCACGACGCCATAGTTTCCGTTGCCGGAAATGAGGTTGGCCGCGGCGGCGGTTGTGCCGCCGATCAGATTTCCTTGGGGGCCGTTATAAATGTCCACCCCGGACCAGCCGTTGGGAATGGCGCTGGTGCCGCCAAAGTTTACGCCAATATAATTGCCCTGAACGATATTGCCGCGGGTGCCGGGGTCCTGGAGCAGGACACCCTGGAGGCCGTTGCCGGAGATGAGATTACCGGTGCCCGGGACAGTGCCGCCGATGAGGTTGGCCTGCGCGCCCGCGGCGAGATCCACCCCGGACCAGCCGTTGGAAATGGCGAGGGTGCCGGCGGCGTTGACGCCGACGTAGTTGCCCTGGACGACATTGCCGCTGCTGCCGAGCAAGAGCCCCTGCAAGCCGTTGCCGGCAATCACGTTGCCCGTGCGCGGCAGCGTTCCGCCGACGAGGTTGGACACCGCGCCCTCGGAAATCTGGACCCCGGCGGCGCTGTTCGGAATCGCGTTCGTGCCCGCCGCGCTCAAGCCGATGAGGTTTCCCTGGATGATGGTTCCGAGCGTGCCCGGCGCGTGGATATAAATCCCGGGGTTCTGGTTTCCCGAGATGACATTGCCGGCGCCGGCGCCGGTTCCGCCGATCAACGTCCCATGCGGGCCGTTGTAAATATCGATGCCGGTTCCGCCGTTGGTAATGGCCGCCGTTCCAGCCGGATTGAGGCCGATGTAGTTGTTTTGAATGACGTTGCCGTCGCTGTTGGTGTCGGCAATGACGATCCCCTGGAGTCCGTTGCCTGAAATGATGTTTCGCGTGCCCGGTAGCGTTCCGCCGATAAGGTTGGATTGGGCGCCATTGAAAATGGCCACGCCGGACCACGTGTTCGACAGCGCCGCGGTGCCACTCGCATTCAACCCGATATAATTACCCTCGACGACGTTGGCGCGAGTGCCCGGGTCGCGAATGACCAGGCCCTGGAAAGCGCTGCCCGAAATAATGTTGCGCGCGGAGGCGTTGGTGCCGCCGACGGTATTGCGGCTGGCGCCGTTGTCGATGGTGATTGGTGGAAACCGGTTGGTCACTGCGACTGTTCCCGAGGCATCCACGCCGAGATAACAGCCGCTGACAGTGTTGCCCGTGGCGTTGGTGCCGTCAATCAGGATGCCGGAAAGCGGGAAGCCATTGAGGATCAGGCCGCGGACGGAGCAGTTGGTGCCACCGAGGCGCAGGCCATTGGGAAAGACGCTCGGGGGCTGGGCCAGCGCGCCGTTGAGCTGAATGGCGGGGCCGTTGGGGTTGAGATTGGTTTGGGTGGTGCCGTTGAGCGTGGTCGCCCGGACAAGGCTGGGGAAACGGTCGGTGGGTTGGATGGTGAAGACCTGGTTGCTGAAACCGGGGTCATTGGTGGGAATGTTGAAAGTCACGGTGGCGCCCGGATGGTCGAAGGCAAAATAGAGTGCGGCGCGGAGGCTGCCGGGGCCGCTGTCCTGCGTATTGGTGACGACGCCGGTGACGGGCAGTCCCACGCCGTAATTTGTCGCCATGCCCGCGCGGTCCTCGGCGCTGAGGACCGGGTCAAACTGCTGCCCCATGACGTCGAGGAACTGGCTGTAGGCCGGCAGCGGCTCAACCGTGTCGAGCGTATTGGTCGCCGATAGGGAGTTGCGCGAGTAATGCATGACGCACAGGAAGTCGTAAGGCCCCTGGTTGCGCGAGTTGGGCAGCAGCACGAAATTGCCTTCCTCCCCCGGCGCGATGTTGTTGGTGAGAATGACCACAAACGAATCGCGGTCCGAGCGCTGATGTTCGTGCACCAGCCCGAGCGTGTGCCCGAACTCATGGCAAACCGTCGGGCGGTTCCACGAGGTCGGGCCGATCGAAAGGAACTGCTGGCCGCCCACCATGCCGACGGCTGACTGCCCGCCCTCGAGGAAGGCAATTTCCTGAATGGTGACGTAGTTGGACTGTGAGGTGCGGGGAACCAGGTGTAGATTGGCGAAGGTGGCCCATTCGTTGGCACCGTCCAGGAACGCCTTCTGGTGCGCGGCCGACACCGACCCGTCGAAGGTGTAATACACATTTCCAGCGGTCCACAGTGGAGCCGTGCCGTCAAAGGCGGCCTGGGGGGTGGGCTGGGCGGTCAACTGGTTGCGCCACGTTCGCAGGTTCGACACGCGAATCTGCATATCGCCGACCTGCGCCAGGTTTTGGCCGGGCGGGACCGCCGCCAGGATTCGGTCCAAAACGCCGACACTCCAGGTGGTGCTGGCAGTCTGAGCGTGCAGAGCGTGCGACCCGGCGAGGAGGACGCACAACAGCAAACGCTGAAAACCGAAATGCTGAAATGCTGAAACGCTGAAAAGGGGGCGAAGCAAGTTCATGGCGTGCAACACATTCAAGGTGATGGCATATTATACACTATGTAGCCATCGTGACGAGACCTCGCGCAGGAGTTTCGTCGACACAGGAGCACTCCTCTACTCCATCACTCCTTCACCCAACGACCCGTCATCCCCGTTTGCGTGCGGTGATTTCAAGGCTGGTGATGTAATCGCCCGGTTTGGTCCCCGGGGGAAGGTTGGCGACCAGCTTCTGATAGAGCGGGTCCTGCCAATCCATCATTCCATCGACATAAGTAGATTTTGGCTTCAGCGTGATGTCCACCAGGCCGGCCGCTTCCGCCATCCGCCTGGTTTCCGAGACCAGCACCGCTCCGGCAACACACCCCACCAGCGCTTCCACCATCTCCGCGATGACTGCCGGCAACGGCTTGAGCAGCGCCAGGTCCGAAACCGCCACACGACCGCCCGGTTTCAGCACCCGCGCCATGTCCCGCCACACCTGCGCTTTGTCGGGCGACAAATTGATCACACAATTCGAAATCACCGCATCCACGCTCCCATCCGCCACCGGCAAGTGCTCAATTTCACCCAGGCGGAACTCAACGTTGTCCAACCCGCTGCTCCGCCGATAGCTTTCGATGTTCTTGCGCGCCTTGGCCAGCATCTCAGGCGTCATATCGATGCCGATGGCCAGCCCGCCTTTCCCGACCTTGCGCCCAGCGATGAACACGTCGAACCCGCCGCCGCTGCCGAGGTCGAGCACGACTTCGCCGGGTTTGAGCGCGGCCAGGGCATTCGGGTTGCCGCAGGACAAACCCATGTTCGCGCCCTCGGGCAGCGCCGCCAGTTCGGCGGGCGAATAGCCGATGGAGGCCGCCAACTTTTCCGAATCGGCGCACGAGGAGCCGCCACAACAACTACCGGTTTGCCGGCGCAGGCTGCCGGTTTGAGCGATTTGGCGGTAACCCGTCCGCACGATTTCCCGAACGGCTTCCTCTTCGGATAATTTAGAATTCATCTGAGCGACATGATTGGCTCCGTTTCGGCTGGGTGTCAAATGGAAGGGAGATGAAATGGATTGACAGGAGGGTGCGGCTCGCTTAGCTGTATCTATGTCTCCCGAGGGGAATTCCGAGCCTGGACAAGCCTTGGGAAGAGCAGCGGTGGCGCTGGAAGAGCGCGCGGTGGCGAAATGAAACGCAGGCCAAGAGATAATCGTCAGGGTACCCGCTGCCCGGAGCGGGCCTTTACACTCATCGAATTGCTGGTGGTCATCGCGATCATAGGGATTCTGGCGGCGCTGCTGCTGCCCTCGCTGAACAAGGGGAAGCTCAAGGCCCAAGGCCTGCAGTGCATGAGCAATCATCGGCAACTGGCCCTGGCCTGGCGCATGTACGCCGACGACAACAGCGACGTGCTGGTCTATGCCAGCGATTACCCGGATGACTGGGGCTTTCCTCAGCACGTCGTGCTGGACAAGTATGCGTGGACGTTGACGCACATGGATTTCGATCCGAACAACCAGGGCAACTGGGATGTGAACTACGACATGGCCCAACGCCCGCTCTGGCCGTACACGTCGCAAAACGCCGCCATCTACAAATGCCCTGCCGACAGGTCGTTCCTGACCGTGAACGGGGAGCCCAAACCGCGCATCCGCTCGATGTCGATGAATCTCTATGTGGGCGGGTTCGATGGGACGGACGGTGGCTGGCCCTGGGCAGACCCCTTCCACGTTTATGCCAAGCTTTCGGAGATCGACCCGCCGTCGAAAATCTTTGTCTTTCTGGACATGCGCGAGGACAGTGTGAACTGGGGGAATTTTATGACCTACATGGCGGGGTACTCGCCCACCGATCCGACGCAGTACGGGTTCGACGGCGACTATCCCGGCATGTACCACCATTTCGCGTGCGGCTTTTCCTTTGCGGACGGCCATTCGGAACTCAAACGATGGCTCGACTCGCGCACGACGCCGCCGCTGACGATCGGCGCCAATCCGCTCTTCAGCATTTTTTCGCAAACTCCCGGCAATGCGGACGTGGCCTGGCTGCAGGACCACACGACGCGGTTGAAGTGAGCGAAACTCCAGTCGATCCGCACATCACCGCCGAAGAGGCTGGAGATTGAAAAACCTCGTTACCAAAATGTTGTCTCCGGGGCCCGGTCTGTGCATTATATCTCCGCATGGCGTTTCGCATTCATGAAAGCGTGGTGCGCGGCGAGATCGATAACCGCGCGAAGGGAATTGTGCGGGGCAAAATCTGGGTCGAAGGCAGCGCTGAGGCCGTGGTGCTCGAACTGAAGGGCAACGCATGGCCTGACCTGGCCGGCTGCCTGCTGACGTTTAACAATCCGCAGAAACGAATCCCGCATCCGCATCTCGAATCGCTCGCTCCGCTGCAGCGGGGCAGCATTGGGGACCTGACGGCGTCGCGAAAGGTGCGCGTCTTTGACATTCCGCTGCCAGAGGCGCTCGACATGATGCACCGAAAGGAGAAACCGCCGGAGCACATGGCCAACAGTCTTTACCTGGAATGGTTCAGCGAGGCGAATGGGCGCGTGGTGATCGAGAGCGCGGATTATGAGCTGACGATCTCGGCGCCCGAATGGCGGATGACACCGGAGGAAGACGCGGAGCGGGCCAAACAAGCGGCCGCGGGCATGGATGATTTCATGGGCAAGCTCACCGACGCGATCGAGCAGCATCAGCGCGGGCAGAAGGACCCGGAGGAAAAATGGGATGAGCACGATTACGAGAAGTTCGCGAAGGAGTGCGACGCGCGCACAGACAAGTACATGGAGCTTCTGGATAAATACGGCGATTCCGACGAAGCGGAGGAGAAGATCGCGCAGGAGATGGGCTGGAACCGCGCCGAGGACGACGACGATTACGGGGATGACCGGATCTCCGTCGAGGAGATGAATGCGATCTGCGAAGCGGCCGCAAACGAGCCGCCGCCCGAGCCCGACCCGCACCGCGAAGGCATCGATTGGATTCGCACGGAGAGCGGCGAGCTGCGCCATCCGCTGCAACATCGGTGCTTCGAGAGCGCGATGAGGTTCTGGCATCAAGCGGACGCATTGGGGCTGGATAAATCCGCCGACCAGGATTTGGAACAGTTCATTTTCGAATTCCAAACGACGGGCGCCAAGCTGGCCGGAGCGTTGAACAGCATCGCCCGCGGGGCAGATTTTCCCGACGCCGCATTCACGGTCGCGTATTTGAAACGCGCGCTCGATCATCTGCACAAATCTCAGGCCGGATTGGAAGGGGTGGTGCCGAAGCAACTTCTGCCGGAGACGATGGTGGCGGAGGCGCGCAAGGAATTGTTCGAGCTGCGGGAAGGCATCCTGCGATTGATGGACGAATTTCGCGGGCGGACCTGACTGGTTCTGAGGGGTGGTTTCTAACGGTACATAGCGGTATTTAGCGGTATTTAATGAGATTTCGCGGTATTTTGTGAGGCCTTCGTGGTATTTCGCGTTACTTTCGTGGTATTTCGTGAGATTTCGCGGGATTGGGAGAGCGAGGTTCACATGAGGTTAAGTTTCTGCTCCATGTACTTTTGTGTGCGCCGGGAAATGCCGCGTTTTTTGGGGTTCTCTTCTTTTTCCAAGGAGGCTTTGCGCTCGGCGAATTCGACGAGAAGGCGTTCGCAGTCCATGCCGCCGCGGCTGAGGCTGGGGAGGGTTTGGATAAGGCGGACGAAGGCCTGAGGGTTTTGCTGGAAGGCCTGGCTGAGAGTGGCAGGGTCGAAGGCGGCGAGGACTTGGCTGATGCGCAAGGCGGCCATTTGCTGGGTGGCTTCGTGGATTTTGCCATTGTCTTTTTCGCGGAGGAGGTCGAAGAGGAGCTGGAGCTGGGCGTGGGCGTCTTCGCGGCGTTGTTGTTCGGCGAGCCAGACAAGGTAGCCGGTTTTCTTCCAGCGGGAGAGATTGTTTTTGTTCAAGTCTTGGCCGTGGTCGCCGAGTTTTTCGATGATTTGAGGATAGGGGATGCGCTGGCGGAGCATCTGGTTGATGGACTCGCGGACGTCAGCCGGGAGGCGGCTGATTTTATTACGGGGGAACCGGGCGATAGCGGCGAGGTCGCCGGGGGCATTTGAGTGCAAATTGCAGAGTGCAGAGTGGGGAGTGGATTCTCCGTTCTGGCCGTTGGGGCTGGCGGGTGACAGGTTGAGGAATTCGGCGGGGAGCTGGGCGCGGAGGCGGTCGAGCTGGCCGAAGGAAAATGGGCAGCGGAGCCAGTACTCGAGGGCGAGGTGTTCGGGCAGGGTTTCTGGAGGGACAGGAATGGAGTTTTGGGCCAGGAGGCCGAGGAGAAGCTGGCGATTTTGGGGGGCGGCGAGTTCCTGGATGGCGAGGAGGGCAGCGTGCATGCGAGGCAGGAGGCAAGCGGGATCGGTAATCAACGGGGAGACAGCGTCGGTGAAAGCCTCATTTCCGAGGCAAGGCCGAGGAAGGTCCGGGTATCGCTCGTACAAATCGAGTTGGAAACAGCGAATGAACTCGTTGAAGAGACGGGGTTCGAGTTCAAAGAAAAGGACGCGGAGACGGAGGTCGAGGGAAGGCGGGGCGGCATCTGAGTGCAGAGTGGGGAGTCGGGAATGCAGAGTGGTGGTCTGCCCGTTGCCATTGGGTGGCTCAACGGGCAATGGCGTGCTCTCCCCTGCCCTGTCGTCCGAGGGAGGACAAGCCGGCGGCGCGCCGGCTGGCGGTGGCAATTGGAAAGGTTTGTTGAGCCAGAGGTGGAGGGCCTGCTGGAAGGGAGCGGCCTGGGGGTCGATGCCGAGAGCGATGGGTGCGTGTAAGCGGGTGAACTCAAGGCGGGCGCGATTTTCCGGGGCAGCGAGGTCGTGGATGGCGGCGAGGGCTTCGCGCATCGGTGCGGGGAGCATTTCGGGGGAGGCCAAGAGGCCTGACAATAGGACGGAGAAATCGGCGGGCGGGAGGTCCGCGCTGAGGAGGGGAAGATATTTAGCGTCCAGCAGGTCCTTAAAGCACTGAAGGAATTCAATGAGGAGAGCGCGTTTGAGGTTCAGGAGAGCCTGGGGGTTCGCGAGGAGTTGAGGTGGAGGAGTAGTCATAGATTTAAACGCTGAAACGGTGAAACGGTGAAAGAACGGGAACGGGTTGTGCGACGAAGCACGGACAGGCCTGACGGCAGTAAGCGGGCCGGCTGTTTCCCAGGGATGGGAATCGCAGCCGAGATTTGACTATGTCGGCACTGGTACGCATAAGCGACCAAAGAATGAGACAGCGGGTACAGTGCCAGTCGCGAGGTTGAAGGCTACTTTTTAAGGGGGTGCGAACGAATTAGGTTTTGTTAATGCACGAAGTAACCTAGTGGAATGATAAAGGAGCGCGGCAAAGAAGACCCGAGGCGAAGGCACTTGTTAAATTTTGGTAGAGTTTGGTCGCGATCGAGTTGAATTGAAGATTGACATTGGGCGTAGTCTGTGATTTAACTTACAGGTCATGGGTCACCATCACCGCTTCTTCTGGTCCAAGTTGGCAGTCGTTCAATCCCTTTTCGCTTCCGCCAAAGCGCTGCTGGTTTTTGGTTTGAGCTTTGGGCTGGGCCTTGGTGCCCGGGGCGTTCCGGGCGACGGGCATTGGGACCGGCAATTCAACATGCCCGGCACCGCGTCTCGAAACTTTTCGCTGCGGTTCAATGGCAACTTGCTCTACACCGGCGGCTACAACCTGAACGCCGGGCTGGTCGATACGAATGCTTTCATCAGCGTTTTCGACGGCACCAACTGGAGCATTCTGGGCCAAGTCAACGGAGGCACTACCGTGGTGGAGGACTACGCGTTTCTGAATGGCAACGTGTATGTCGGCGGCGTTTTCCTTGGGGTGGCCGGGGTGCCGGCGGTTGGGCTGGCCAAATGGGACGGCGCCAACTGGTCCGGGGTGGGCGGATTCAAAGGGGCGGTGTTATGCCTGACGACCGACGGGACAAACCTGTATGTCGGAGGCAGCTTCACCAATGTGGGCGGCGTGTTCAACACGAACTTCGCCAAATGGAATGGCACGAACTGGTCGTCGATTGGGGGCGGCATCGGCTATTACAACGCCCTGAACTCAGTCGTCGGGGCCATCGCCTTGCGTAATGGCCAGATTTATATAGGCGGCTCGTTTACCAACGCCGGGACTACGGCCGCCACGAATCTGGCGGTTTGGAATGGGGCCTCGTGGTCCCAAATCGGTGGCGGCGTTGGCGGCGCGGTGGGAGACGCTGTCTCATCGTTCCAGTTCCTGGGCACCGACCTGTACGCCGGCGGAAAATTCGCGAGCGCGGGCGGCGTTGCAGCGCTGAACATTGCCAAATGGAATGGCACCACGTGGTCCGCGCTGGGGGCGGGTCTTAAGGGCCCATCGGGCAGCACACCGGTGGACGCGCTGGCGTTCCTCGGTTCGGACCTATATGCCAGCGGCAACTTTACCAATGCCGGTGGCATCGCGGCGGCGCAAGTGGCCAAGTGGGACGGCAACGCGTGGTACAACCTGGGCGGAATCAACGGCTCGGGCATCCGGGCGGTTTCCAACTCCGGCTCGATTTATTTTGCGGGCACGTTCAACCTGGCCAGCAATACCATCGGGGACCATATCGTGCGTTTCGATGGCACGAACTGGTATGGGATTACGGGCAAGCCGGCGCAGGGCACGCATTTTTTTGTGCAGGCGCTCGGGCTGGGGAGCGACGGGCTGTATATGGGGGGCTTCTTTGCCGCGGCCGGCACGACGGTGGCCTCGCGCATCGCGCGCTGGGATGGGACCAACTGGAACGCGCTGGGTGACGGCGTGAGCGGTTCGTTTGCCGGGTTCACTCCGGCGGTGCGCGCGATCAAAGCGCGGTCCGACGGGGTGTATGTCGGTGGAGATTTTGCGATTGCGGGAGGGCAGACGGTGGACGACGTCGCGGTGTGGGATGGCGCGAACTGGTCGCCGCTGGGTTATGGTGTCGATGCATCGGTCTTCGCGATCGACGCCAGCGACACTGAGGTGTATGTCGGGGGCGCGTTTACCAACGCGTATTATGCTCCGGGTGGGTACTACACGGTCAACCACATTGCGAGCTGGGACGCGGTTAACGGGTGGCTGCCGCTGAACTCAGGGGTCAATGGCAACGGGACGGTCAGCGCGATCTGCGTGGCCGGCAACGGACTGGTTTACGCGGCGGGTTCGTTTACCAACATGGACGGGGTGACGGCCAACCGCATTGCGGCCTGGGATGGCAGCTTCTGGTATTCACTTGGCACCGGGACAGGCAATGGCCTCAACAATAGCGTCAGTGCGCTGCTGTTCGACGGCTCGGTGCTGTATGTCGGGGGCACCTTCACGACGGCGGGCGGCGCTACGGCGCGGGGCATCGCCCAGTGGGATGGAGCGACCTGGTCCACGCTGGGCCAGGGAATGTTTGCCAATGGCACGGCGTCGGTGCGGGCGCTGGCCAAGATCGGCGGGTATCTCTATGCCGGCGGGACGATTACCAACGCCGGCGGCAGCGTGATTACCCGCGCGATCGCCCGGTGGGACGGCGCCCAATGGCAAGCCCTCGGCAGCGGCGCCGGCAACGACGAGAGCAGCCCGCGGGTCAGCGCGCTGGCAGCGTGGGGCAACGATCTGTTTGTGGGCGGCATCTTCGAAACCGCCGGCTTGAGCGATTCGGGTTACATCGCCCGCTGGAACGATCAGATTGATTTCACACCGCCGCCGGTGATGCAGCTCTCCAAGCCGCAGATGCTTACGGGCAATGCGTTCAAATTCCACGCCAGCGCGACCTTCGGCGCGACGTATGTGATTGACTATTCCTCCGATCTGAGCAACTGGACTCCGCTGGCGACCAATAGCATCTTTTCGCTGGATGTGACCAATGCCGCGCCGGGGATCAACTTCCGCGTCTACCGGATGCGGGAAATCCCTTAACTGCTGGGGCGGAAATTCAGGAAGAACAGGAGAAAACGGAGGGAACGGAGGGCTTTTGCCGATGCTAAGTAGTAAGAGCAGTGGTCGAAGCCTTCTCGACTGTTTATCGGAAGCATCCGGGAGCGGAAATGTTGGGCGCGGGCTTGAGGGTCGCGTTTGAATTTCCAAGGGAGGGAGAACAAGCGATTCGACACTTATACTTAAGATAAGTATTACTGACACGTACGCATATTTTGCATGAAAAATAGTACTTGTCTCTTGACGGTATCGGGGGCTTAAATAGTGGCACGCAGGCGGAGAGGGTGGCTCTCCCAGGTGCGTTCGGAAGGCAACTATTATGCTAAAGGCCCAACTTTCCCACAACGGCTCGCCAAGGGCGATCCGCAAACTCGTCGTCAACCTTCTTGGCTCGGCCAGCCTCGTCGTGGGCCTTGGGGTTGGGGGCGCCGTCCTGGCCGGGGGCCATTTGATGGCTGCCGATATCGAAGCGACGCTTTACCCCGGCCAATCAGCCAACGCCAGCGTGAGCGTGACACTGGCGGCGCTTCCACCGACGGCGGACGTTTTGTTTTCATTTGACTGCACCTCGAGCATGTATGGCGTAATCAATACGGCGAAGGCGAACGCGGTTAGCCTCATGGATTCGCTGGAGGCCACGGGGGTGGATTTTCATTACGGGGTGGCGTCGTTCATGGATTACCCCGGCGTGTACGGCTCCTGTGGTTATTCGAACTATGTTGATGGTTTCGGCCTGATCCCGTACGGCGAGCCCGGGGATTACCCCTACCTGTTGAGCCAGGGGATGACGTCCAACACAACCGCGGTTTCCGGGGCGATTAATCGTTTGAGCCTCGGAGGCGGGTCTGACTTTCCCGAGGCCTACACGCGCGCCCTTTATGAGAGCTACACCGACCCCAACGTGATGTGGCGGACGGGGGCGAAAAAGGTCGTGGTCAATTTCGGGGATGCAGTGCCGCATGACTGCAATCTGAACGAGGGAATTGCCGGCACCGGCACGAATGTCTTTACCACCGGCGGAGATCCGGGTCGCGACGGCGTCCTGGGAACCAGCGACGACCTGGACCTACAAACGGTGCTGGCCGCAATGGCCTCGAACCATGTGGTCCTGCTCGCGGCTCGCGTGAGCAGCGGTGCTTTCACCGACTATTATTTTAATTATTGGACCAACTGGACCGGAAGAACCGGAGGCAAGGCGTTCCAGAGCACCAACAGCACCCTGATCAACGATCTCATGCACGAGATCACCAACAGCCTGACGATTACTTGCGTAAGCAGCCTGCAAGTGGTGGCGGAACCAACGGCTTTCAGTTCCTGGCTGGCCACCGTTCCGAGTGCCTATGGCCAGACGTGCTCCGGGGACACGCGGGACTTCAATCTGGCAGTCACCGTGCCCGCCGGCACGCCGGGAGGAGATTACGCGTTCACGCTGCGCGCGGTGGACGACAAGGGCGTCGGGTACCTGTCGAGGTCGGTGTTGATCCATGTCTTCCCGACGTTGACGTTGCCTATGGCGCTCAACAACAGCAATCTCGC
Source organism: Binatia bacterium (assembly GCA_035566895.1). Classification (GTDB taxonomy): domain Bacteria; phylum Verrucomicrobiota; class Verrucomicrobiia; order Limisphaerales; family UBA8199; genus DATMQA01. The sequence continues at coordinate 12,477 of DATMQA010000182.1, read as the reverse complement.
CTGGGCCACGGACAGCGGCCGTCCGTGGTTCGGACAGGCGAACGTTTCCCACGACGGCGTCGCTTCCGGCCGCAGCTATTTCATCGGAGACGGCCAGCAAACGAGCCTGACCACCACGACCAACGGTCCGGGCACACTCTCCTTTTGGTGGAAAGTCTCCTCCCAAACCAACGCGGATCGGCTGAGCTTTTTGAGCTACGGCGGTGGGACCACCAACCTGACCGCCGAAATTTCGGGTGAGACGGGGTGGAAACAGGTCAGCTTGCTTTTGCCCGGCGGTCCCCAGACGCTGGTGTGGGCGTACACCAAGGACGTCTCGCAAAGCGCCGGGCTGGATGCCGGCTTCGTTGATCAGGTCAGTTATAAGACCGGCCCTACCTTACCGTTTATTATCACCGACCCGGTAAGCCAACTGACCACTGCCGGCAACCCGGTGACCTTCTCAGTGCTGGCAGGCGGCACTCCCCGGTTGGCTTATCAATGGCGCTGGAATGGCAACGATATTCCCGGAGCCACCTCGAATGGGTTCACCCTTCCTGCTCCGAACGGTACCGATGCGGGCGTTTATTCGGTGCGGGTTGCCAATCCTTATGGCGCCACCAACAGCGCCAACGCTTCCCTGACGGTCATTCCCTTGATCCTGCGCGGCGATAATGCCCTGGGCCAGGCCGAACCGTGCCTTATCGCGACCAATCCGGTGGCCATTGCCGCCGGCGCGTACCACACTCTGGTTCTGCTCGGGGATGGCACCGTTCTCGCGTGGGGCGAAAACTACGACGGACAATGCAATCCTCCCAAAGGCCTAGCCGATGTGGTTCAGGTTGCCGGCGGGGGCTACCACAGCCTGGCGCTGCGGGCCGATCGTTCGGTCGCGGCTTGGGGTGCCAACGATTATCATCAATGCGCCACACCGGCAGGCCTGTCCAATGTCGTGGCCGTGGCGGGGGGCTTCTGGCACAGCCTAGCACTGCAGGAGGACGGCACGGTCGGGGCCTGGGGGGACAACAACTATGGGCAAACCGCGGTGCCGGTCGGGCTCAAAAATGTCGTGGCGATTGCCGCCAGTGGCAACCACAGCCTGGCACTGCGGGCGGATGGCACGGTCGTGGCCTGGGGCGATAACTCTGATGCCAACGGCAACTTCGCCGGGGAATCGATGGTGCCGCCGAATCTCAACGGCGTGCAGGCTATCGGGGCGGGCGAATACCACAGCCTGGCCGTCCGAAGCAACGGGACCGTGGTGGCCTGGGGCGACAATTCCGAAGGCCAATGCCAGGCGCCGGCAAACCTGACCAATGCCGTGGCCGTGGTGGGCGGCGGCAAACACAGCCTGGCCATCAAAGCCGACGCGTCGGTGGCCGCCTGGGGCAACAACTGGGATGGGCAATGCAATTACCCGACCAACCTCTTCAATATCGCGGCCATGGCTGCCGGCGAAGCGCACAGCGTTTTCCTGGTTGGCCTATGCCAGCCCAAACTCATGCGCGCATGCCATGCCGGCAACCAGTTCAGCCTGGTCCTATCGACTTATCCGGGGAAAAACTACGTGCTGGAATATACGACCTCGTTAAAGGCCACGACCTGGACTTCAACCACCATGGTGCGAGGCAATGGCGGTTTGCAAACACTGATGGACTCGGCTGCCACCAACTCACCGCGATTTTATCGCGTGCGGCTCTGGTAAGCCCTTGGTTGTTTACCAGAGACATTCTTTATGAGCGAAATCTCGCGCGGGCAGGATTCCGCCGGGCAGCACTCCCTCGCTGCTGGAGCGCGAGCGGCATCGCATCCAATTGGCTGATTGGCTAATGACCCGGGAGCTAGCTGCCGAGACCCAATGGGAGGCGGGGGGGTGTGAACCACTAAATTAGTTTTCAGCTAAAGGCCGCACGTCTGTCCCCCGCTATTGCTTGATTTTGAGTGGCAGTCTGGAACGTAATGAATCTATGACCACGCCCACAGTGATGTTTGAAACACTGGCGAGACCGGCCACGTTCAGGTGCGATCCTGGTTTTGGCAATCCCGGGGACTGCCCGACGGCCTCCCCACATTTGGGGATGGCTCTGGTGAGGGAACCCAATACACTACTTGGCAGACACCGCCACCATCCGCCGTGGCTTTGGCATCGAGCGCAGCGCCGCGGGGTAAACGTGAACACAACGACAGAATCAAAAGGGCCAGAACCCTGACGAGACTGAACCAATGAACCGCACGCTCTCCGAGCGCCCCCTATGAAGAGAGGTGACCTCTTTCGCAGTGTGACAACCGCTGGCGCGTTGCGGCATGGAGCCCATGCCCGCCGTGAAGAAAACTCTGCTTTGAAAAACGACTGGACTACCAGCCACACACCCCATCTCGGGAAGCATCCGGCCGACTATCCCAATGGATTCCTTGCCTCAGGCAGAAGGCCTCTCCGGGCGATGGCATGCGCCGGCCCGGCTCCCGGTCGCAAGGCGCTCACCTTGTTCATTGCCGCCGTCCTTGGTTGCACCGGGATGCTGCGGGGAGCCGGACGATATCTGAAGGTCGATTATCCGGCATCGACCGTCGAGGGCGAATTGAGAATCGCCGTCACCTACACGCTCTGGATACCTGACGGCGTGAAGACCTGCCGCGGCATCATCGTCCATCAGCACGGCGCGGGGATGACGGCGTCCAAAGAGGGCTCCACTGCCGCCTACGACTTGCATTGGCAGGCTTTGGCGAAGAAGTGGGATTGTGTGTTGCTCGGTCCCGCCTACCACGTGCTAAACGATGGAGACCTCGGACCCGCAGGCTCGGACTACTGGTTTGACCCGCGCCTGGGTTCGGACAAAGCCTTCTTGAAGGCCCTGGACGAATTCGCGACTAAGAGCGGTCATCCGGAGTTGGCGACCGTTCCCTGGGCCGTGTGGGGCCATTCGGCCGGTGCCGGGTGGGCGGATGTCATGAGCACACTTCATCCCGAACGCGTCGTGGCGGTTTACTACCGTTCCGGTTGCGGGTTTGTGTGGACCAACCGGCCCGCCATGTACCCGCCGTTCGAAATTCCGGCCTCCAGTTACGGCATTCCCCGGATGTGCAGCACCGGCGTCAAGGAGAAGGGATTGACCCAACTCCTGCAGACCACCTACCGGGTTTACCGAAATCAGGGCGCACCGGCCGGCTTCGCGCCTGACCCGCGGACCGGCCACGAATGCGGCGACAGCCGCTATTTCGCGATCCCGTTCCTCGACGCCTGTCTGGCGAAGCGGCTGCCGGACAAGTGGAGCAAAGACCAAACACTCAAACCGGTGGACATGAGCCAGGCATGGCTGGCGCCGCTGGGTGGTGATACCGCCGTTCCGGCGGCTGAGTACGCCGGAAAGCCTGAGGAGTCCGTGTGGCTGCCCAACGAAGCGGTCGCCAAGGCTTGGATGGAATACGTCAAAACCGGCGCCGTGGGCGACACTACGCCGCCGCCTGCGCCTTTCGACGTGCGCGTGACCCAAGCGGGAGATCAGGGAAGAGAAATCAGTTGGGACGCGGAAGCGGATTTCGAAAGCGGCATCGGCGGTTTCATCGTCATGCGCGATGGAAAAGAGTTGGCTCAAGTGCCGGAGAAGCCGGTGGGCAAATTCGGACGGCCATTATTCCAATCGATGACGTATCACGATACTCCGGATCAGCCGATGCCGAAAATGCGTTTCGTGGATGCCTCAGCAAAGGTGGGCGAAAAACACGCTTACGCCGTCATTACGGTCAACAGTGTGGGGCTCAAATCAGAACCGGCCACGGCCGAACCGCAGAAAGACTCGACGCCACAGGCACCGCCCGCCGATGGGGCCAAAGCCACCCAATAGATCTGGTCATGAATCATCTCAAGACGGTATTGGCGGTGGCCGCGTGCGCGGCCGGCCCGACCCTTGCCACGGCCGCTCAGCACCCCCTCCCCTGGGAACGGGAAATCTTGCTGCGCGAGGCCGCGCAAACAACGCTCGTGCAGGGCACGTTGAATCCCACCGATCCGGGCCGCTCAGCGATGAGCATCAACAATCTGAAAATGCACACCGTCATGTGGGGGCCGCCCAATCGGATCACCATTAGCATAAACAAAAACAACGTGTGGGACCGGCGCCTCCACGAATTCCAGGCGCCCACGTTGCAGGAGATCACGGAAGGCGCCTTCTCACCGGCCAATAAAGACTATATCGGCGTGAAGGAGACTGACTCGGTAACATTCGACCTGCCGGACCTTGTCGAGTTGACGCCCCTGGCGGATAAACTGGCGAACAAGGGGGATCCGTTATCGGCATCTGTGGTGGCGCGCCTGGACGATAAATCGAAGGCGTCGCTGGCGGCATTTGAAGCCAACAGGACCAACTATCGACTGGGGCGCGAATTGCTGACGAACTTGACGGCCGGATTCAACATTGCGATTAGCGGCGCGCCACTTTACGACGCGAAGCTGTTTGCCAATATTCGGCTACGGCCCGACACAGAAAGCTTGCGCCAACGAAACCCCCAAGGGAGCGAACTGCGGCGGCTGAACCGCTTGTTGCTCGAGGATGTGTATCCGGAGATTTCCAAGAGGCCGGGTAATTCATTGCGGCCTTTCGACCTGGGCTGGCTCAGTAAAGAAGGCGGCTCGGTGGATCCCTATCGCTATCCGATGCGCTATGCCTTTCCGTGCCTCAAGCCGGTGGGACAGATCATATTGGGCATTGATCCACTGGAAGGGGCGACGGCTCCGCGCATCTCCCAAAGCTGCGCCAATGGTGTCACGAGCTTGCAGGAGACGAAAGGCGATGCAAAGGCGGACCTGCAATATGTGCTCGAAATGGCGAAAGACGTCTATGCCATACGCGGTAACCTCTCCGGCATCGACACGCCGGTCTGGCTGCGGCTCTACCGGCATCGCGACACTTCCCATTTGGATTACATGACTCCGGATGGCAAATACACCAAGCCGGCGGCGGAGAAGGATAAGGCCTTCAACGGTCCCATTGAGGCTCCGACCAGCGGCCAAGATGGGCGATACTTCTGGATTCGTCAGAAGATGCCTGCGGAGAAAACGTTTCCACAAGGGTTCGAATACGTGCTCATGGGCGTGATCAAGGGGCAGGGTGAGATGAAAATCGAGGCCGTCACGAACCAGCTCCACTTGGGTACGCCAGCGCCCAATCCGCCGATGCCATGGGACTGGTTTGGTGTACCACGGCCTTCCGTCGCTGAGGCGCCCGGCGCTGCCGCCACCGCCACGTTCAAAGCGGGAACCGATGGCAAGCTCGAAGCCTTCGTTACGGTCGTCACTACGATGGATGGGCCGGACCTGGTAGCCGAGGCCAGGAAACGGCTGGCCGATGCCGAAAAGGCCGGTTTTGACGGTGCCGTGCAGGAAAACACGACCTGGTGGAATGCCTTCTATGATAAACGCGAGAATGGCCGCATCTTCCAGGGCAGCTCCGGCACCGCCTGCACCGAGAATGTTCGCGCCCTTTATCAACAGAGTTGGACAGACAGCCATGGCGGCGGCACCAAAACGGACATGCGCCAGCTTGAATGCAGCGCTTCGTACGCCTTGCCGGAGCGGGATATCCAGGACTTTGACGGCGCTCCGTGCTATAACGAGGTCTTCCCGACCTCCCGCTATGTCCGCAACTGGGGTGACAGCGAAGACATGTGGCTGCAGATTGTACAGCACTGGCTACCCGGCGGGCGGCAAAATGCGCGGGACCGCTTCAATATGCCGGGCATGTGTATCACGCACGGCTACTGCCCGCCGGTCAAGCCCGACAAGTACGTCCATACGACTATGACCCTCGAATTGTGCCTGGGCACTATGGCCGAGATTCTGCTCCCGGCTTGGGATGAATGGGACTACGGCGGGGATATCAATTTCCTGCGGACTCAATGCTATCCCGCGATGAAAGAAATGGCCCTCTTCTACGCGGCCTACGCGAAGAAGGGAACTGACAACTATTACCACATTATTCCTTCGATGCAGGAAGAGCACTGGGGCATCTACCCGGAGTTTTCCCGTAACAAGGATGTGATCAGTTCCTTATGCATGTTCCGCTGGGCTCTGACGCGGGCCGCCGATGCGGCCGAATTGCTAGGCGTGGATGCGGACCTGCGCAAGCTCTGGCGCGATGTTGCCGGTCAATTGGCGCCTTATCCGACCTGGAAGAAACCGGTGGGCACGGTTTTCTCGGCAATGCCGGATGTTGAACCGCGGGGTCTCTCGCGTGACCACCCCTTCATCGCCGTGGCGTATCCGACCCTCCTGGCGGACGAAATAAACCTGGATTCGCCGCAGGAATTGAAAGACCTGATGGCTCGGACGGTGCAGAATCTGCCCGTCGGTAACGTGTCGGGCACGCTAATGCTGCTCGGCATCTCCTCTAACGGCGCAGGCAGCCGGCGTGGCGGCGGCGGTGACAGCATGTTTGGCGGTGGTGGCGGGCTCGATCCCGAATCGATGCTTAACAGCCGGAGTGGGCGCATACACTTATTCCCCGCCGTGTCGCCCAATGCTGAACTGGCCTTCCACAACTTCCAGGCGCGCGGTGGCTTCCTGGTCTCCGCCGCCAGAAACGCAGGTGGAGTTTACTACCTCGAGATTCAAGCCCGGCGCGATCTGTCGTGCAAGCTGATGAGCCCTTGGCCTGGCAAGTCCGTCGTGCTCCATGAAACAGGCAAGACCGAGCCGGTGCCGGTGCAGATTGACCGCAGCAACGGCGAGTGCCTGACCTTCGCCGCCGCTGCCAATCACAAATATCAAGTTGAACCCAAGTGAACCAAGTCGTGTATCCTTCCTCCCTGCTCACTCTCGGCCTCCTCTCCACCGGGGCGGCGGCTTTTCTCCTATGCCTTTCCTCTTTCGCTGCCGAGGAAGTCTCGTGCGCCTGCAATAACAAGGTAGTCGTTACCGGCCAGTTCGAGCATCGCCCCTTTGACACATTCCTGATCGCGGGCGCCGCCGGCAACGAAGTGGCCTTTAAGGACGAGATCAAGGGCGCTGATTTCTCCTGCTCGGTGCCGGAGCTCAAACCCGGCAAATACACCGTCGAGATCGGTCTGGCGGAACTCGAATTTGAACGGCCAGGCCAGCGTTCGTTCGACATTCTCTGCGGCGATAAGGCCTTGGCCACCAACCTCGACCTCTTCGTGGCGGCTGGTGGAATGGATAAAGCCCTGCGGATCCGCGGCGATATCGATTTTGCCGGCGACGCGGCCCACGGCCCGCTGACGGTCCGGTTTGTGGCAAAGCTCGGCTTGGCAAAGTTGTGTTCTTTTGAGGTGAGGGATGCCAATGGCGCGACCGTCGCTTATATGAAGGTGGCGGATCTCATTACCGGGGTTGACCCGGCTTCGCTGGCCCCGCCCGTCGTCGAAGGCCCGGTGTTGTGGAACGATCCCAGCCGGCCTTTGGAAGTGCGCGTCAGGGATCTGGTTAAACGCATGTCGCTCGCCGAGAAGGCGTCCCAGATGCGCAACACCGCCCCGGCAATTCCGCGTCTGGGTCTTCCGGCATACAATTATTGGAACGAATGCCTGCACGGCGTCGCCCGCTCCGGCGTGGCAACCGTGTTTCCGCAGGCGATCGGCCTCGCGGCGACTTGGGACGCGCCCCTGCTGCATGACGTGGCGGACACCATCAGCACCGAGGCCCGCGCCAAGCATCATGAGTATACCCGCACCCACAAGGGCGACAGCGCCAAATACTTCGGGCTGACCTTCTGGACGCCGAATATGAACATCTTCCGCGATCCCCGCTGGGGTCGGGGGCAGGAAACTTACGGTGAAGATCCATTCCTGACCGCCCGGATGGCGGTCGCGTTCATTACCGGTTTGCAGGGTGACGATCCGAAGTATGCCAAAGCCATGGCCTGCGCGAAGCACTTTGCGGTTCACAGCGGCCCCGAATCGACACGGCATACCTTCGACGCCGTTGTGCCCGAGCGCGATTTCTACGAAACGTATCTGCCGCACTTTGAAGCGGCGGTGCGCGAAGGTAAAGTCTGGTCGGTGATGGGGGCCTACAATAGCGTCTATGGCGAGCCGGCCTGCTCCAGCACGTTGTTGCTATCGGACCTGCTCCGGAAGCAGTGGGGCTTTCGGGGCCATATCGTTTCTGACTGCGGCGCCATCTTCGATATCTTCGCCAACCACAAGCGGGTGCCTACCGATGAAGAAGGTTCCGCCCGCGCCGTGAAAGCGGGCTGTGATATGTGTTGCGGGGACGATTACAGCACGCTCCCCAAAGCAGTGCGCCAGGGACTGATCACCGAGGCGGAGATGGACGTGGCGCTGGGCCGCCTGCTCGCCTCGCGGTTCCGCCTCGGCTTGTTTGATCCGCCGGAGCAAGTTGCCTATGCGCGGATTCCGTTCGGGGCCAACGACACCGGCGAACATCACGCGCTGGCCTTGCGTGCGGCGCGCGAATCCGTGGTGCTGTTGAAGAACAACGGGGTGCTGCCGCTCAATCGTGCCCGGCTCAAGCGCCTCGCCGTCATTGGCACCAACGCCTGCTCAGTGGATATGTTGCTGGGCAATTATAGCGGGACCCCCTCCAAACCGGTGACCATCCTTGAGGGCATCAAAGCGACGGCGGGCCCGGGCATCGAGGTGATTTACGACCCCGGCTCCCCGCTGGCGGTGCGGAAGGATGCGCCAGCAATCCCATCGCCGGCAGCTTTTGCCGGGGCTACGCGGGCTGCGGCCTCCGCAGATGTGGTCATATACGTTGGCGGCCTCAACCCGCAGCTTGAAGGCGAGGAGATGCCGGTCGATTATCTGGGTTTTGGAGGCGGCGACCGCACGGATATTGCGCTGCCTGCCGTGCAGGGCGCTTTGCTCAAGGCCCTTCACGCCACTGGCAAGCCGGTGGTCTTCGTTAATTGCAGCGGCAGCGCCGTGGCAATGGTTTGGGCCGCCGAGCATCTGCCGGCCATTTTGCAGGCCTGGTATCCGGGAGGTCAGGGCGGGCAGGCGGTGGCGGAGACGCTCTTTGGCGACGCGAATCCCGCCGGCCGGCTCCCGGTGACGTTCTACCGGTCCACCGGCGACCTGCCTCCCTTTGAGGATTACCGAATGAGCCATCGCACCTATCGCTATTTCACGGGTAAACCACTTTATGCGTTTGGCCATGGACTCAGTTACACGAAGTTCGCCTTGACCGGCGCGAAGCTCGGCAGCGCCAAGGTGGACCGGTCTGATTCAGTAAGGCTTGCAGTCGATGTGAAGAACTCCGGGCAGCGCGATGGCGATGCAGTTGTGCAGGTTTATTTCCGACACGTGAAGCCGTCGCAGCCACAGGCGCGCCTGACCTTGTGCGCCTTCACCCGCGTCAACGTTCCGGCGGGAAAGACGGTTCCGGTGTTACTGGAGATTCCCGTCGAGCGTTTTCGCTTTTGGGACACCGCAACGAAGAGCTATGCGGTTGAACCGGGCGCGTATGAGATTCTCATCGGCAGCGCGTCCGACAACCTGACCCAAACGCTATCGCTGGCGATCCGCTGAACCACTTGGCTGGCATACGAAATACATGACTCACTCGATGATCGATATGAGAATCACAACGACCTTCTCCCGTTCTTCCGCCAGGGCCGTAAACCCGGGTGCTTGGCGGCTGCTCTTGATCTCCGTGAGCGCAGCCGCACTAGCCTTGTCCGCGGCTCCTTCCCAGGCCGCGGTGGATGCCTCGCCAAAGCCGCCCGCCGATTCGACCCAACCGGCTTTTGACCAGAATAGCCCCTACTATTTTGACGGAACCATTTCCCGCCAGACGCTGGAGAACTATCTGGATCGCTCAGTGACCATGGGATACTTCCTGGTGCCAGGAAAACCCGAGGGCTACGAGTTTCCTTACAAAGACGACGACATCCGCCTTATCCGAAACATCGGGGCTAAGTTCATTGGCCGTTCCATATACCGGTGGGGCCAGGAGAGCTGGTTGAACGATCCCGCCTTTTTCGCATACGCTAAAAAGATGGTGGATACGGTTCATGCGTTTGATCCGGAGGTGGTCTTCCAGGGATGCCTCTTCGAGCAGGTGAGCGCCGACATCAACAACTTGAAGATTCCCGCCTGGGTGTTTACTGATTTTGGCCTGCCCGTTGAGGATCGGACATTCTCCTGTGATGCCATAATCAAGAGACAGGGCGGACGCTCCAACCGTCCCGGCGGAAGGGGCGGGGTGCCGATTATCAATAATCTCGAAACCCGGCTTTGGTTCTACTATCTCGCGGTCTCTTACATCAATGTCGGATGTGAAGCCTTCCACCTGGGGCAGGTCGGACTCATCGGCGCGGAAGATCGAGACCTGAAGATATACTCGGAGTTCCTGGCAAAAGTGCGCGCTTATGCGAAAACACATGCGCGCCGCCATCTGGTCCTGATGGATGGCCATGTCCCGAGTGGGGGCATGGTAAGGGATGGAGTCAGCCTCCTGGATTTCAACTCGTTTCCTTTGCGTATCAAAGCCGTCCCGGGAAAACCCTATGAGGCCGTTCTCGAGGTGAACCACCTCGATGCCCTCTTCCAGCGGAGCAAGGGCTGCACCGCCCCAAGCGGATGGCGTTGCGAGAGTTTGCCGTTTCTGGTTGAGTTCGACAATTTTGGCCGGTCCCGAACTCCAAATGTTGCCGACAACACGACCATCTTTGTTTGGGGTTGGGATGAAATATCGTGGTTGGCTCTCCAACCGGAGGCATACAGGAACCAGTGGCTGCAATATGCCTACAACTGGATTAAGGAAACCGACCCGAACGGGCACCTCCAAATGCCGGTGACCCGGATGATCTCCTGTCCCAACCAAACGCTACGCACTTACTTTGCCAACACCAAGAGCCCGGCCTGTCCGGTCGGCTATTCCCAGGAGGAAACGATAAAGAAAATCTGGAACCAAGAGCTAAAGCCAGCCGTGCGAACGGCCCGCAGCAATCCCGGTCACTACGTGTTTGTGCCGCAAGATTATGGAATGCCCATGAACAACATCGCGGACGTGGCTGTGGATTCTAAAAACAACGTCTTCACTATTGTCCGTGGTGAGACACCCATTTTGGTGTTCAATCCCGATGGCAAGTTCCTCTACGGCTGGGGCAAAGGAATGATTGCCGGACCGCACGGCATTTATATCGATTCTCATGACAATGTGTTCTGTGATGACACCAAGAACCACGTCGTCTTGAAATTCACCACCGACGGCAAACTGCTCATGACGCTGGGCGTCAAAGGCGTGCCGTCCGATTCCGGCAGCGTGAAAGGCAATTTCAAGACCGTCAAGCGGGGGGCGGGTCCCTTCAACGTTCCCACCAAAGTGGCGACTTCGAAGTCAGGGGACATCTTCGTCTCGGACGGTTACGGGAACGCCCGCGTCCATCGGTTTTCAGCCGATGGCAAGCTCATCAAATCCTGGGGCGAGCCCGGAACCGGCCCCGGCCAGTTCAATCTGCCTGATGGCATAGCTGTGGACGACAATGACAACGTCTATGTGGCGGACCGTGAGAATGAGCGCATCCAGGTGTTCGATGTCGAGGGCAACCTCAAATCGATATGGACCAACATCTGTCGGCCGTCCGCCATCTGCATCCATCAGGGCAAGGTTTACGTTACGGAACTCGGCCACAGGCTATACGTGGATAACGTACTGTTCACTCCGGACGGCACAGGACCCTGGGCGCGGGTCCGTGTTTTTGACCCGGCGGGGGTCGAACTGGCGAACTTGGGGGGACCTGAAGGCTGGAAACCTGGGAACTTCTTCGCGCCTCACGGGATCTGCGTTGATAAGGACGGGGCGATTTACGTCGCCGAGGTGATCTGGCCCGCCAACGAAAGCGCGCCGCCCAAGGATCTGCACCCCGCCCTCCAGAAATTCAAGCCGGTGGATTGATTCGCGGTCATAAAAAGAACCTTACTCCTCATGCGGAACACACGCCACCTCGAGTCACGGGGAGGCCAAGAGGCTGAAATCCAGCTCCGTTCGGCACTGGTGGCTTTGCGGAAGACGGGCGAGAGCGAGTTCATCGCGATGGGACTGCTCGGCCTGACAGAGTATCTATTGAGAGCCTAGCAGTGGACGGAGGCAGAAGCGTGCCTGAAAGAGGCCGAATCGATTGTCTCTTTCGGTGGCATGCTGCTTCTTCTCCGCCTACATCCATTTTGGACAGTATTTCGTCATTTGGAACGGCAACATCCCCGAAGAAACCTTCTGGTACGTGCTGCGCCAAAAGGGCAGTGGTTCGCGATTGGGCTGCTGCTGGTGTTTGGCCACTTTTTGGTGCCGTTCCTGACGCTGTTGCGTATCGACGTGAAGCTCGTCTTCAGGTTCATGCTGCCCCTCTGCTTATGGGTTGGGTTGATGCAATACGCAGACTTGAGCTTCAACATCACGCCGGTGCTGCATCCGGATGGTTTTCCGTGGCGCTGGCTTTGGCTCGATGCCGGTTGCATTGCGTTTATGGGCGGAGTGCTGGCCAGCGTCTTTTTGCGCGATCTCCGGCGCTATCCACTGTT
>DATMQA010000181.1:0-14866 GCA_035566895.1 Binatia bacterium | reverse complement strand
CAATTACGCCGCCATTCGCACCCCCATCCTCGCCTTGCCTCTCTCCGGCGCGCCCTTCAACGTCCTGCCCATTTTATCCGCCAACCCTGACGGACATACTTACGGCCTCCACCCCGCTTGCCCCGAACTGGTCAACCTCTTCGGCGCTGGCACCCTGGCTATCCTGTTCAATACCGGCACCCTCGTCTATCCCACCACCCGCGCCCAATACCAATCCGGCTCCTACCCCAAGCCACCCCAGCTCTTTTCTCACGCCGACCAGGTCACCCAATGGCAGACCTCCATTCCCGACCAGCCCCCCCAGACCGGCTGGGGCGGGCGTTGCGCCGACCTCCTGGCCGCCGTCCAGCCCGGCGCTCCCATCTCTCTCACCGTCACGCTGGCCGGCGCCAACACCTTCGAAGTCGGCAACTCCATCGCCCAATACTCCGTTTCTACTTCCGGCGCCATCTCCCTCAGCGGCGTCTCCGGCGCCCGCCTCAATGCTCTTACCAACATCCTCGGCTTGCCCTATACCAACATGCAGGCTCAGGCCTATGCCAATGTCGCTGCCCATACCATCAATACCACCAGCGTCCTCAATTCCGCCATCCTCGCCACCGCTGACCCTTCCGGCTCCCAACAGTTCTGGACCACTCCTTTCCCGGGTTCAAGCCCCTTCCAGGTCACCACTCCTACCAGCGGCACAAAATTCAACTCCGGCCTCGGACCTCAGCTCAAAATGATCGCCCGCCTCATCGAAGCTGGCTCTCGCCCCACCGCCTCGGGCGGCTTCGGCATGAAACGCCAAATCTTCTTCTGCACCGTCGGCGGCTATGACCTTCACACCGGCCAAACCACCGTTAGCGGCGGTGTCCCTGTCCCCTACCAGGGCGCCCACGCCAACCTCCTGGCCGAGTTGAGCCAGTGCTTGAATGCCTTTCAGGCCGCCATGAGCCAAATCGGCGCCCTCCCCACCCATAACGATCCCACCTTCGCCCAGCGCGTTACCGCCTTCACCGCCAGCGATTTCAGCCGCACTTTCCCCAGCAACGGCCAGGGCAGCGACCACGGCTGGGGCAGCCACCACCTCATCTTGGGCGGCGCCGTCAAGGGCAACCGCACCTATGGCAAATTCCCCACCCTCGCTGTCAACGGCCCCGACGACACCAACACCGGCCGCTGGATTCCCACCCTCGCCGTCGATCAGTACTTCGCCACCCTGGCCACCTGGTTCGGCGTCGATACCGGCAACCTTACCACCGTCTTTCCCAACCTCGGCCGTTTCTCGTCCACGAACCTCGGGTTCATTTGAATCCTTCGGTCAATTGTGACAAAACGGCTGCCCATTATTTTGCTCATCGTTGCTGGCGCGGCCATTGCGGTCTATCTGTTCTCCAGGTCGCCCGGCAAGTTGCCCGCAGGAGAGCGCTCCGACCCCACCGAGGCTGCTGGAACCAAAAACTCTGACGGTCCGCCGGCGGCGCCAGTTGCTTCACAACCCGGCAGCCCGAACTCGAGTCTGCCCCAAGCCACTGCCGCACCGCCGGTGCCAGGTGCCCCTACCACTCACACGGCAGCTCCGGTCGCCGCCTTCGCGATACCCGCTTCGCCCGGCGACCTACCCACCAATCTCCCGCCCGCCACCGTCCTGGAAAACATGCGCCGGACCATCCGCCAATTTGGCGATATGTTCGGCGGCAACCCCGTCGGCACCAATCCCGAAATCACTCGCGCGCTGGCCGGCGACAATCCAAAGCACATCAACTTCCTCAAAGCGGACGGCAATCGCGTCAACGGTCAGGGTGAATTAATTGATCCTTGGGGTACCCCGTACTTTTTCCACCAGCTCTCCGGCTCGGAAATGGAGGTCCGTTCGGCCGGACCCGATCGGCGGATGTACACGTCCGACGATTTGGTCACCAAGTAACGGCAGCCCCAAAATATCACCAGGAAAAGCGACCTTTCATTCTTTGTGTTCTCTTTCGGCTGATTCTTTTGTGTGCCTTACGGCTGCTGGCCTGTCGCCGGCGCAGATCCCCCAACCGCCCTTTCCAGCCGCGCCCGCGCCGCCTCGTAATCGTGCAGCGCCTGAATCTGGGTTGTGCGCGCCTCGGTCAGTGCGGTTTGGGCGCTCAAAACATCCAGTTGCGTCCCAGTCCCGGCTTCACTTCGCGCCCGCGCCAGCCGCAGCGCCTCCTCGGCTTCTTCCACGACTTTCTTTTGCGATTCGAGGACCTCGCGCGCTTCGATAAAGTTTGAATGCGCCGTGCGGACGTCCAATTCGATGCGTCGGGCCGTATCGTCGAGTTCGACGCCGGCGCGTTCAAAATTAGCGGTGGCCTCTTTGACTTTGCCCTGGGTCCGCAAGCCGTCGAACAGGTTCCACGTCAATTGTCCACCGGCGATCCAGCCATGGTCTTCGTAAGTGAGGTCCGAGCGGAGCACCGAGTTGTGGATGTCATATCCCGCAAAGGCCTGGAGGCTCGGGCGGTAACCGGCTTTGGCGTTGACGATGTCTTCTTTCCGCAGCGCCTCGGCCTTGCGCAAGGCGCCGAGTTCCGTGCGTCGTTCCAGCGCCAGGGAAATCGCGCGCGGCAGTGCCATGTCAAAAGGTTCAGCTTCCAGCTTGCCGGACAACGTCAGGGGGATGTCCTCCAGGCTTTCCTTGGGCAGATTGAAGCCGAGCAGGTTGGCCAAATTGTTTTTGGAAATCCGCAGGCTGTTGCGGGCGCGAATCAATTTTGGGCGCGCATTAGCCAGCTCGACTTCCGCCCGGAGCACATTGAAACGGGGAACCGTGCCGGCGTCGAACCGCTTCGTCGTATCGCTCAGTTCGCGCGTCAGCAATTCGACCGACGCCTCCTGAACCGTGATCTGCTGGATCGCCAGCAGCACGTCGAAGTAGGCAATCTCGACCGCCAGCACGGTGTCCGCTACCGTCGTCCGGTAGTTCAACACCGATTGCTCCTTGGTCAGCCGCGCGACGCGCAATGACGAAAGCAGCCGGCCACCTTCATAAAGGGATTGCACGAGCTTAATCTGCGACACCCAGTTCTTGTCATTGCCGAAGGTGAGGCCGAAACCGGGGACTTGCAGAATATCAATGTCGGACCGTTCGACTGCCGAGAAACTCCCGGCGACGGTTACCTTGGGAATGGTGATGGCGCGGGTTTGAATAACGATGCCCTGGGCGGCCTCCAGGTCCTTCTGCGCCTTGAGCAGATTGGGATTCTGTTTGAGCGCCACGTTGACCGCGTCGGCCAGTGACAGCGGTTGCGAGGGTAGCTGCGCCGCGGAGGCCAGAGGCGTTCCCAGCGCCAGCCAGCCCAGCACCGCCACCACCCCCGCGCTCTGGGAGAAACGCGGTGAAGGCGCACTCTCGGAAGCTTCCTCGACGGTTACTGACCGGCCAACAATACCGTCAGACGGGGCGCCGTTTCCCCCGTTGGCCGTGCAGACATGCATGAACACGCTGCGGGCGTGGGATTCGGTCGTCCCGGTCAGGTCCATGTAGAGCTTGACCAGCTTTGGCTCGCTGGGGTCGGGTTTTGAGGCATGACCATTCATCAATGCCGGGGGTGTAACAGGTTTTGGCGCTCGGGGACAAGCTTTTTTGGATTAATAGATTAAAGGAGGAACCGCTATTTGGATTACTTCTGATTATTGGTTCTTAATCTTGAGCTTGAACTTGATTTTAATCGTAACCTTGCTCGGAATCCTCTTGTCTGATCGATCACGATTAAGACTGCGAGCAAATTGCGATTCGTGTTCACATGTACATGTGGGGGGCACTCGGTCATTTTCAGCGTGACTGCCGGTCCTGATTTTCCTACATGATCGCCTGCGAATCAGCACACCCCGATTCAAGACATGCGCGCGAAGATGTATAAGCTAAGGAGCAAGGCGCCCAGCAAGAGCAACTTTATTGAACTCGATATGGAATTCGATGGTGACCGGGCCTTTGTCGTGTTGGACTCCATCAATTTAGGCAGATTCGAGTTGAAGGCTCGTGTCGAGATCGACCCGGCTTTGCTTCAGGCCGCTGCCGGCCGTGGCTGCGATTACTTCTACCGCGGGCAGTTGGTGCTGCCTCGACCTGAGCACAACTAGCTGGCTCGTCGGATTAATAAAATATTGAGTTCTTGGATTCACGGGGACATGCCTTGGCAAGTCGCTGAGCCTTAATCGAGCGAACCATCTACCCACCCATTATCCTTTGGGGTTCCGGGCTCGAAATCTCCGCACCGTCCGTGCACCTTCCTGGCATGAGAACCCTAGCCAAGCCCCGCCCCCTCTGCTAATGTCCCCGGGTTGATGAATTTCTGGGGAAAGTGGATTTCCGAATGGTTGGAAGGGTTGGGCCAGCTCACCTTGCTGGTCAGGGATGCCATTGCCTCGCTGTTTACCTTCAAAGTTTCCTGGCGCGACCTGGTTTACCAGGTCTATTTTGTCGGCGTCAAATCGCAGTCGGTGGTGCTCATTACCGGGGCTTTCACCGGGATGGTCCTGGGCGCCCAAACTTATTTCCAGTTTCACAAGGTCAAAATGGACACCGCGACGCTGGCGGTGGTCAGTGTGTCGATGTGCAGCGAGTTGGGCCCGGTGTTGACGGGATTAATGGTGGCTGGGCGCGTCGGCGCTGCCATCGCCGCTGAACTGGGCACTATGAAAGTAACCGAACAAATCGATGCCCTGCGCACCTTGGCCACCCACCCGGTGGACTACCTGGTCGTCCCGAGACTGCTGGCGCTTCATGCGGCGCTGCCGCTGCTGACCGCTGAGTCGATCACCGTCGGCATCGGGGCCGGTTATGTCGTGGGCGTCTATTTGCTGGGCATCGACCCAACGTATTTGTGGTACAACATGCTCAAGTACACCGGGACCTCCGATGTCTTCATCGGGTTGATCAAAGCGCTTTTCTTCGGTGGCATCGTCGCCATTATTGGATGTTACAAGGGCATGTTTTGCGGTGAAGGCGCCGAAGGAGTGGGCCGGGCCACGACCGAGGCGGTGGTCTATTCCTCCATCACCATCCTCATCTCGAATTTCTTTCTCACTCTGGTGCTGGGCAAAATCCTCCACACCCTATGATCGAGGTCCGCAACCTGGAGAAGAGCTTCGGCGAGCAGAAGGTGCTGGACGGGGTGAGCTTTCGAATTGAAAAGGGCGAGTCGGTGGTGATTATTGGCCGAAGCGGCGGCGGCAAGAGTGTGTTGCTCAAGCACTTGATTGCCCTGCTCAAACCCGATGCCGGCGAGGTGTTGATCGAGGGCGAAAACATTGTTCCTCTCAACGAGCGGCAACTCCTGCGCGTTCGCCATAAGTTCGGCATGTTGTTCCAAGGGGCCGCGCTCTTTGATTCGATGACCGTAGCCGAAAATATCGCCTTCGCGTTGCGCCGCGAACGGTCGCTGCCGGAAACTG
The DNA here is from genome assembly GCA_035566895.1 of Binatia bacterium. GTDB lineage: Bacteria > Verrucomicrobiota > Verrucomicrobiia > Limisphaerales > UBA8199 > DATMQA01. The sequence goes on along the minus strand of DATMQA010000181.1, from coordinate 9,460 downwards.
AAATCGCTCGGAAGGTCGCCGCCGTGTTGGAAATGGTCGAATTGCCAGGTACCGAGGACAAAAGCCCCTCGGAACTCTCCGGCGGAATGAGAAAGCGCGTCGGCCTGGCCCGCGCCATTGTCTATCAGCCGGAAATCGTGCTTTATGACGAACCCACGACGGGACTTGACCCGATCGTCTCGGACAGCATCGACAAGCTGATCCTGCGGGTGCGGGACCGGTTGGACGTCACGTCGGTGGTTGTCACGCACGACATGCGCAGCGCCCGGCGGATCGGTCAGCGGATTCTGATGCTGCACGATAAGAAAATTTACGTCACCGGCACGGCGGACGAAATCTTCCAATCGGAAGACCCCGTCGTGAAGCAGTTTGTCGAAGGGGTTTCGGATGTGAAACAACAACTGGCGTGAAAACAGGCAACGACCTATGAGTAAAACGCGTGTGGAATGGAAAGTCGGTTTGTTCGTCTTTATGGGCCTGGTGCTGCTGGCTGGGCTGTTGCTGGCGTTCAGCAAAGGCCTGACTTTCTTCCGCCCTACTTACACGATTTTCCTTCGCGCTCCGGATGTCGGCGGCTTGAAAGTACGCGCCGGCGTTCTGATGGCCGGCGTCCAGATCGGCACCGTCTCCGACATCGTCCTTCCCCGCGCCGGCACTAATGTGTTGATCATCCTCAAAATCTACAGCAAGTACGAAATCCATAAAGACGCTCACTTTGAGATCCAGACTTCCGGGTTCCTGGGCGACCAGTTCGTCGCCGTCATCCCCACCCAAAACAAGGAGCCGCTGTTCCGGGACAACGAGGAGGCGGAAGCCGATGCGCCGTTCAACATCCTGGAGTTCGTTGCCTCGTCCCGCGGCCTGATCGATCGCATCGAGGGTACCGTGGCGCGCCTCGACCAAACCATCACGAATGTCAATTACCTCCTGCTCAACGAGCGCACCCTTACCAATGTCACCGAGACGGTGGCCACGCTGCGCGTGCTCTCGGCCCACACCTTGGTCACTATCGACAACGTCAACGGTCTGCTGAGCTCCAACAGTCCGGCTGTTTCCGTCGCAGTCAGCAACCTGGCGTTCTTCTCGGGCGAGCTTAACCTGATGGCCGGCGGCCTCACCAACCTGGTCGCCACCAACGCCCCCACCTTGCACACGGCTTTGAAAAACGTTGAATCCTCCAGCGAAACCCTCAAATCTGTGCTGGATGATGTGCGAGCCGGCAAAGGTTCGGTTGGCAGCTTGCTGAGCGATCAACAGCTCGCGGCCAACCTGTCGCAAATCACCAGTAACTTGAGCATCACCAGCAGCAACCTCAATCGCCTGGGCCTCTGGGGCATTCTCTGGCGCCACAAACCGCCCCGGACCAATGCTTCGCCCGCGCCGGCGCTGATCATCACCAGCCCAAAAAACCGCCATGATTAGCTCGCGAAACGTAAAACGTGAAACGTGAAATTGAAATGAATGACCTTTTGGAATTCTGGAGTTTTGGAGTATTGACGGGCTGGAAAACCGTGGCCACGGCACCGTTTAAACATCGCGCCTTCACGTTTCACGCATCACGCATCACGCATCATTCCACCACCCCATAACCCCCACCCCGCTCCCCTCATGTCTCCGCTTTGGGTAATCCGCATCCTCTTCCTTTCCCTCTGCACCACGGCTGGCTATGCCGTCAGCCAGGTCCACGAGGATTTTGTCAAAGTGCCCTACAGCGGCGTTTTGGGCATGGTCATGGGGTTTGGTTTCGCCTGGCTCTTGATTGCCATCGACGAAATGTTAAAGGGCTTTTCGCTGCGTGCTTTCTCCGCTACCACTTTCGGCCTCATTCTCGGCAGCGTCGTCGCCCTGCTGGTGGATCGCTCCGGACTGTTCGACAAAGCCGATGAAGTCCATCGCTGGCTTATTCGCCTTGGCCTGTTTCTTGGTTTCAGTTACATCGGCATCGTCCTGGCCATGCGCAGCAACAAGGAGGATTTCTCCCTCATCATCCCCTACGTCCGCTTCGCTCCCCAGAACCGGCCCGATAATTTCCTGCTGCTGGATACCAGCACGATTATCGACGGCCGCATCGCCGACCTGCTCGAGGCCAATTTCCTCGAAGGCTTGATCATTGTCCCTCGCTTCGTCTTGAAAGAGTTGCAGCAGGTCGCCGATTCCAACGACCCGATCAAGCGCGCCCGTGGGCGCCGCGGGCTCGAGATGCTCAACCGGATCCAGCGCAATACCCTCAACGAGGTCAAAATTCATGATGGCGATTTCCCCGATGAAAAAGAAGTCGATACCAAGCTCGTACGACTGGCCCGTAATCTGGGAGCCAAGCTTTTTACCAACGATTATAATCTCGGCAAAATCGCCGAGCTCCAATCCGTCAAGTACGTCAATCTCCACGACCTGGCCAAATCGATGCGGACCGTCCTGCTGCCGGGCGAGGTCGTTTCGTTGCGCATCGTCCGGGAGGGCAAAGACAAGGGCCAGGGCGTCGGCTACCTCCCTGACGGAACCATGGTGGTGGTCAACCACGCGCAGGAGTTCGTCGGCCAGCAGGTCGATGCTCAGGTCCAGAGCCTGCTCCAAACCGGTGCGGGCGTCATTATTTTTGCCGACCTCAAACAACCGGCGCCGGCGTGAACCGTTGCCGGTTAGAACTGTTCGAACATTTCCGGTCCGATGCCCGCTGCTCTCTTCCAATTAAAGAAGCTCCTCCCTCCTGGGGAACTCAGCCTCGATCCCGCCGTCCTGGCTGCCCATGCGGGCGATAAATGGTTTGCGAGCCACTTGCCGGAGGCCGTTGCCTTGCCGCGAAGCGCCCGCTCTGTCTCGACGGTGCTTCGCTTTGCCAATCGCCACCGTATCCCCGTTACCGCCCGCGGCGCTGGGCACGGCTATGTCGGCGGTTGCGTGCCCGTGCGCGGCGGCATCGTCCTGTCGCTGGCCCGCATGAACCGCATCAAGGAAATCAATTCCGATGACTTTGTCGCCGTTGTCGAGGCGGGCGCCAATACCCAAAAAATCCAGGACCAGGTTGAGCAGCGCGGCTTGTTTTATCCGCCTGACCCTGCCAGCCGGAAGGAAAGCTTCATCGGCGGCAATATCGCGACCAACGCCGGTGGACCGCGCTGTCTCAAATATGGCGTCACTCGCGACTACGTGCTGGGACTGGAAGTGGTTCTTGCGAACGGGACGGTGCTGCGACTGGGCGGACGGACGCATAAGAACAAAACGGGTTTTGAACTCCACCGGCTGTTTGTTGGCTCCGAAGGGCTCCTGGGGGTCGTCACCGAGGCGACCTTGAAGCTGCTCCCGCTGCCGCCCTATCGCGCCTGTTTGGCCGTTGGTTTTGGCTCGATGCGGGCCGCCATCCGCTCGCTACACGCCATCCTGGAGGCCGGGTTCCTGCCGACCGCGCTTGAATTGGCCGATGCCTTCACGCTTGCCGCGGCCTACAACCGCACCAGGAGTGAGCGCCTCCGCGGCTGCCGTGCTCACCTGATCGTCGAGTTGGATGGTCAAGCGCGCTCCGTCCGCGCCGAGACCCGCCAGCTCGAACGCATCATCCGCCGCCAGCATCCTCTGTTTGTGCAGCGCGGCCTCGGCCGGCGCGCTTGCGAAGCGGTTTGGCAAATCCGGCGTGAGTTTTCCTACGCCCTGCGCGACACCGGCTTGACCAAGCTCAACGAAGATATCGTGGTGCCGCGCGGGCGGCTCGAAGACCTGTTCGCGTTCGCGGTCCGGCTGCAAAAGAAACACGGACTGGCGGTAGCCTGCTTCGGCCACGCGGGGGACGGCAACATCCACGTCAATGTGATGGTGGATTACAAAGAACCCCATGCCGCTCGCCGGGCGGATGCGGCGCTGGACGAATTATTCCGCCAAGTGCTGGCCTGGAAGGGAGCCATCTCCGGCGAACACGGTATTGGCCTGGCTAAACAAGCGTGGTGGCCGCTGGCCGCTTCGAAAGAGGTCCGCGAGCTGCATGCCACGGTGAAGAAGGCGTTGGACCCCAACGGCATCCTCAACCCTGGTAAATTCGTCTGAGCGCTCGGCTCGGGCGTGAGGCCATGCCAACGGGCTATGACGTAATTATCGTCGGGTTGGGCGCCATGGGCAGCGCCGCGACGTATCACCTGGCCAAGGCCGGTAAACGCGTGCTGGGCCTGGACCGTTTCAAGCCGCCGCACACGCTCGGTTCCTCGCACGGGCTGACCCGGATCATTCGTGAGGCCTACTTCGAACATCCCCTTTACGTACCGCTCGTCCAACGCTCGTACGAACTTTGGGCGGAGCTCGAAGCCGCCTCCGGGCGCCCACTTTTTTTGCAAACAGGCGGCCTGAGGCTCGGATCGCCTGACGGCCAGCTCATTACCGGCGCCAGGCGGAGCGCTGAACAGCACAAACTCCCGCATCAGATTCTGTCCGCTTCGGAGTTGCGTGGCAGGTTTCCTGCCTTCCGGCCGGCCGAAGAAATCGTCGCTGTTTGGGAGCCACGCGCCGGGATTCTTTTTCCCGAGTTGGCGGTCGATGCCCACCTCAAGCTGGCGGTGGGGAATAGCGCGACGCTCCGGTTTGACGAGCCAGTCCTGAAGTGGGAACCGCAGCCGAATGGAGTCCGCGTCTTTACGGCCACCGGCATCTATCAGGGGCAAACACTTCTGCTCTCGGCCGGAGCTTGGATGAGTTCTCTTGAACCCGGTCTGAATCTGCCGCTCACGGTCGAACGTCAGGTGCTTTGCTGGTTTGAACCTGCGCTGCGCCGGGAACTATTTCAGCCGCGCTATTGTCCAATTTACATCTGCGAGTACGAGCCGCGGCACTTCTTCTACGGTTTCCCCGACCTGGGCGACGGAATCAAGGCTGCCCTTCATCATCAGGGCGAAATCACCACACCGGATTCCGTCCGACGTGAGGCGGGAGCTTCCGAAGTCACCGCCGTGCGAGACCTGTTGGTCCGCTTCCTGCCCGGTTCCGATGGCGCTCTGAAATCCACGGCCGTATGCCTCTATACCAATACTCCTGACGAACATTTCGTTCTGGGGCGTCACCCGAACCATCCGCAGGTGTTAATTGCCAGTCCGTGTTCCGGCCATGGATTCAAGTTCTCCCCGGTGATCGGTGAAATCGCCGCTATGTTGCTGTCGGGGCAAACGCCTCCGTTTGATCTGAGTTTGTTTGCTCCTGACCGATTTGCCGGAGTGCGGTAGCGTCAGTTCTTTGCCGCGGCGGTTTTCGCGTTCTCGATCAGCTCCCAGAATTTGGGATTCTGCTGCAGCGCCTCGTCTTCCTGCATCTTCAGACCGGAGCGGAACAAAAAGTCCTTCAGCGTGTGGCGATTGAGGATCCGATGCACCAGCAGACCCAGCTCGTGCCGCTCGAAATAGACGCGGTAGTCCCCGACCCGGAACCGGTGCAGGATACGGCCGGCGCGTTCGAGCTTGCCGAACTGGTCCAGCTCGGTGTGCATCACCTGCTGCGGCAGGCCGCGGAACTCGCCCAGGATTTGGAGCTGCAACTCCTTGGGCATGCGGGCCAATTCAGCCGCGCTGGTCGGGTTGAAAATGATTTGGAACGGGCGCATTTTGGATCATTGGTAGCGCGTACGGGAATCGAACCCGTCTTTCAGCCTTGAGAGGGCCGTGTCCTAACCGATAGACGAACGCGCCAGACGGAACCGGGATAATGCTACCCTGCGACGCCTGGTTGTCAACGCCCGCCGTTGGCCTTCGCCTTTGCCATCCCCGAGGCGATGGGGGGTTTTCAGACCCGCGCCAGCGCCGGCACGGGCTTGGCCATTACGGCTTCGGTGATCATCTGCGCAGCTTCGTCGTGCGGCACCAGGTCCGTGTTGATGACCAGGTGGTAGAGCAAGGGATCGTTGATTTCTTTGTTGAAATACTTCTTGAGGTACCGCTTGCGGCCGAGATCTTCTCGCTCGGCCAGTTCGAACGCGGCCTTGGGGGTAAGATGCTGGAGTTCTTGAAGATGCCGGACCCGTTTTTCCAGCGAACCAACAAGTCGAACGTGGAAGACATAACCGAGCCGGGAAGTAATCACGTTAGCACCGCGTCCGATCAGAATGACATGCCCAAGTTCGGCCAGGCGCAGGATCGTGTCGGCCATTTGGCGCACCAGGATCCAGGAGGGGGGATGCAGCCCGAACAATTCGTCCATCGTATCGGAGATTTCGGAGATGCGGTCTTCCGGCATGAACCTTGCCAGCCGTTTGGGCAGGTGATGGTCTTCGAGGACCTTCTCGACCAGGTTCCGGTCAAAGACGGTCCAGGGACACGCTCCCGCCTGCGCCTGCGCCTGGAGGATTTCGACTAGTTTCGCGGCCACCGCATGGCCGCCGGCGCCCGCCTGGCGCGAAATGGTAATGGCCCGCCGCGGCTCGCCATTCCGGTGCGTGTGCGGCCAGGTGGGCGGCTGCATTTGACAGTTGATGAAGGTCAGGCACTGCTCGAGGCCGATCGGCGTATTCATAATCCACTTTGTTTCTGGATCAAGGTAACTCTTGAATGATGTGGATTCAATTTTGTGTGCACAGATTTGAGCTTGCCTTATGAAGCCCATTAAAACCGACGCAGGCATAGCTATGGCAAACAGCGACCACTATCGCGCCTCACATTCACGTTTCACGCATCGCGCCTCACCGAAATGGTTCTGCCTTAATCATTCTGCCATCTCTCCCGCCTGCAGCTCGTAATTGAGAATCGAGAGGCAATAGATCGCCGCGGTTTCGGTGCGCAGGACCAGCCGGCCCAGCGTGATGGGCAGCGCCCCGGCGGCTTCAATCATCCGCAATTCGGCCGGGGAAAAGTCGCCCTCCGGGCCAATCCAGACCGCAACCGACCCGGGTCTGCGCCCTTGTTCGTGCTGAAACCGCTGAAAGTATTCTCGCGGATGCTTGCTGCCGGGTTGCAGCGAGCCAACGAGGGCCAGGTCGAAATTCTCCTGGCGAGCCAGATATTCCTGTGGTGTGACCGGCGCTTCGACCCGGGGCAGCCAGGCCGAGCCGCATTGTTTGATTGCTTCGATCGCGACTAACTGCCATTTCTCACTCTTTTCTTCGGCCGCTTCGTCTTCGATATGTGCGACCACCCGTTCGGCAAGCAGCGGAACGATGCGGTGAACGCCCAGCTCGGTTGCTTTTTGGATGATCGATTCGATGAGCTTTCCCTTGGGCAGCGCCTGCAGCAGCGTGAGTTGGCAGGGCAGCGGCACGGTCGAACGTTTCTCTACCACTTTCAACGCGACGGCGTTGCGCCCACAGTCCTGAACTTCGCAGCGGCACTCCAGGCCCGCGCCGTCCAGCACAACCACCTGCTCGCCGCGCTGAACCCGCAGCACGCGAAGAGCGTGGTGGGCTTCACGACCGGTGAGGGACAGAGTATTGTCCCGGCATGCCTCCGGCGGAAGATAGAAGCGGTGGCCGGGCATGGAGTGGTGGGATGATGGATGATGGATGTTGGGGGATGGGCCCCGTTTCACGTTTCACGCGTCACGTTTCACGTTTTACGCGTCACTTGAACAGTTTCCTGGCTTTCTCGAAGAAGCTCTGGCTCAAGGGACTTTCCTTGCCGTTGCAGAGCTGGGCGAATTCCTCGAGCTTGGTTTTTTGGTCGGCCGACAGGTGCGTCGGCACTTCGACGTTGACGCGCACGTGCAAATCGCCATGACCATACCCCTGGATGTTTTTGATCCCTTTGCCTTTGAGCCGGAACATCGTCCCGGGCTGGGTGCCGGCAGGGATTTTGATGGCATTCCTGCCGTCCAGGGTAGGCACGTCAATTTCGGCTCCCAGCGCGGCCTGGACAAAATTGACCGGCACTTCGCACAGCAAATCGTCGCCATCCCGCTGAAAAATTTCGTGTGCCTTGACGTGGATGACGACGTAAAGGTCGCCGGAGGGCCCCCCGCGCCAGCCGGCTTCGCCGTTGCCGCTGGAACGGAGCCGCGACCCGGTGTCCACTCCCGCCGGGATGCGCAAGGCTATTTTTGAGGTGCGGTCGCGGCGCCCCTGGCCGTGACAGGTTTTGCAGGGATGGTCGAGGATGCGCCCGGCGCCCTGGCATTGAGGACAGGCCTGGGCGATGCTGAATATGCCGCGCGAGCTGATGACCTGGCCGCGTCCGCCGCAAGTGGGGCAGGCGCGCGCGCGGGAGCCGGCCTCGGCGCCGGTTCCCTGGCAAACTTCGCAGCGGTCCGGCTTGGTGACAGTGATTTCCTTCTCGGATCCACGGGCGGACTCCTCGAAGGTAAGCTCGAGGTCGTAGCGGAGGTCGTCCCCGCGCTGGGGCCCGCTGGGATCGCGTTGGGCGCCGCCGAACAGGTCCTCGAAGATGCTGCCGCCGCCAAAAACCTCGCGGAAAACCTCGAAGGGATCATGGAAGCCGCCGGCGCGGCCGAAGCCGCCGGCGCGGCGATCAAAGGCCGCGTGGCCGTATTGATCATAGGCGGCGCGCTTTTGCGGGTCGCACAGCACCTCGTAGGCCTCGCCCAGTTCCTTGAATTTTTCTTCGGCCGCTTTATCGCCCGGGTTCTTGTCCGGGTGATATTTCACCGCCATTTTCCGGTAGGCTTTTTTGATTTCCTCTTCCCCTGCGCCTTTTTCCACCCCAAGGACTTCATAATAATCTCGTTTGGTCATGCGGGCGCTCACTGGGCAGGGGGTTTGGCGACGATCACGCCGGCCGGGCGCAACAGCCGCTCCCGGAGCTTGTATCCTTTGCGTAGCTGCTGGACCACCTGGCCTTCGGGTACCTCGTCTGTTTCTTTTTGAGAGACGGCTTCGTGCAGGTTGGGATCAAAGGGTTTGCCGGCGGCATCGACCTCTTCGAGGCCGGCCTCGGCCAGGGCGCCTTTGAGTTGTTGGAAGACCATGTTAATCCCCGCTTGCAGGGGTTGGACCGAATCGGCCTGGTTATTCTGGGTCGCGGAGCGGGCCATGTCAAAGGCATCCAGCACCGGAATGAGTTTCTGGAGGAGGTTTTCGTTGGCGAACCTGATGGCGTCCTGTTTCTCGCGGGCGGCGCGCTTTTTATAATTATCGAAATCGGCGGTGGTTCGCAGCAGCCGTTCCCAATGGTCGTCGGCTTTGGCCGCGCGCACCTTCAACTCTTCCAATTGCCCGGGGGTGAGGATGGCGGGTTCCACCGGCAGCAACGGCTCGGCCGCTGCCGTTGGGTCGTCCGCGCCCGGTTGCTTCTGTACTTCTACATTGCGCTCTTTCATGAGACTCAAACTTCCTCAAATAAAGTGTCAGTGCTTAAAATAAGCGAATTTGGTCCGCAGGGCAACGAGGGAATTGGAGGAAGTAGCGGAGCGGGCGCAACCCAGTTTCTTGCAGGGGGGTGTAGAATCCGTGCATGAACGCGACCTGTCGAGAATGTGTCGTTCCCCAAAACCAATTGGAACCAGTGGCGGTGCTGGCCGCACGGGCGGCTTGTGCGTTGGATAGGTCCAT
>DATMQA010000180.1:0-48201 GCA_035566895.1 Binatia bacterium | reverse complement strand
CCAGGGCCAGTAAGTAGGCAGCAGAACCCATCATAAGGCCACGATTTTTCGTTTAACTGCTAAATCCGTCCCTTTTCCCAATGACCCAACACTCACCGCGACCAACAATAACAAATCTCTTCACTCTTGGGGACGGGCTCTCATTAGATTCTAAGGCCAAAAATCTGGTAAAATTATCTCTCAGATATTTCAAACGGTGCCGGGTTTCTGACTGGAACTGAAAAATTTCAAATATCTTTGGCTAGAATTTTCGCATGGTTAGGTTCTTGCTTTTTGGGGTCTTGGGATTGCCCACCTTACCACTCGTCAGGGCTTTATAAGACGGAAAATCTGCCCGCTTGGGCCTGTTGGGACCACCGCACTATTGGTTCCTGACAGCGGGACGAACTGCCAAACCCCTGAGTTAAGGCTGTCGCTTTGCTGAAGGCGGAAACCTTCCACCTCATCGGCCCAGCTCAGGCCGACCGTACTGCCCTGTGGTTGGATCTCAAGCGCAACCTGTTCACTGACTTTGGTGACGGTCAGCGCCAGCCCAGTGCCATACATTGCCGGTGTGTAGTTCGGGTCGAATAGAACGTCATCATCGAGCGCTAATGTCATGGAATCACCGGGAGCCATATCAAACTCTAGAGTTAGATTCGTCTCCCCGTCGTGCGCCAGAATTAAATCCTGCACAAAAGTGTTCGTGATTGTCACCTGGAGTAACGCTCCCGTGGAATTTGAGGGAAGGGAAAAAAGGCCAAGGGGATACCCGCCGACCGTCACCATAAAGGGGCTGCTCAACGAGGCCGCTGAGACAGCCAGGAAAAAGGAAGGCGGGGCTCCACTTGCCAACGTTGGATCGTCCTGAACGACGCCCTGCTTCAAGGCAGTCCAAGCGTCGGCATCCATCGGAATGTCTAAGGTGAAGGGCTGGCCGTTTGTACCCTGAGCCATCAGAACCCCTTGCTTTGGCGTGCCTGGAACCGCATCCAAACGGCTCAAGGCGTTGGCCTCCACCTTTGCCCCGTGTGCCAGGAGCATCAACGTGACCTCATCCGTGTTCGCTCTGTCCTTCATGGCGTTCTTGATCTCGCCCAGCGCCGCCTCAAAATTTGCGACCGTCCCGCTCCCGCTGATCACGACTTTGTTGTAGGTTTTGGCTGCTAAATCAGATGCGTAGAATTTCAAGCTCGTTAGCTTTAGATCCAACATCGCCAGGTAGGTTTGGTCCAGCAGGTCCGGGTAAAGGCGTCTTAGGGAGCCGCCGAACACCAGTCCATAGTTTTGACCGCCACTGTTAAGCTTCCAAGTCTCGTCGGCGCCGTTGCCCGAGAGAAACTGAGGTTCTTGGCTGAGGTCCTTGTCTGCCTTGACGTCACCCGTCGCCGCGTCATGCAGCGCCTTGACCCCAGGGACGGCCGCCGCTGCCCGCAGCTTCTTGGCGACATAGGCCGTATAGCTATAGTAATATCTGTTGTTAACCGGATCACCGTTGGTGTCGAGCTTGGGTAACCGCCCGGGATCCTTGTCCTTGCTACACCAGCCCTGCTCCATGATTTGACTGGTTTTGCTCGCCGTACCAATCACGAACGCCATGCTCAGTTTGCTCTTGGCAGCCCCTTGGAGATCAATCACTCTTCCCGAGTAGCAGGTATCTGCATAGAGGTTGAATTGCTTCGCGTTAGCCAGGTTGTCGTTGAAGAGTTTCACCATCTTTTCCCATGCTACGTAGTCGCATCGTTTGTCAGCGGCTGCGGTGTAGAAACACACTGACAGAATCTCTTTCTCTCCGTCGCCAAGGGCCGACAGCGAGCACAAAAACAAAATGCCGGTCATAACCGCGCCTTTCACAATCGCTCTGAATGACGGCGCGGGCGCTTCGCCCGCAAGTGGAGACGGAATTTGATTGGTAGTTGCAACGTGATTCATAATTGTCATCGCTAACTTGTTCCTTGTCTTTGGTTTTTTAAATACGGCGATTAATTACAGCCCTGATTTCTGCGCCGTTGACCGAGTCATTGGCCAGTTTTGCTCACGCACTTGTCGTACTAGGGTATCTCGGCTCATAATCTCGGCACGCGCGCGCCCCGCCATAGCCCCTGGCCCCATCAAGTCTTTTCTGGCGCTCATCTTGACTAGCCGAACAACGGGTCTTATTTCTTTGGCCTGCACTGGGAACAAAATATGGAATCCGGGTACGCAGCAAACGCAGGGGGATTGGCTCCAACACTCACCTCCTGGTCCACCTCTTTCGCCCTCGCGGTGTCGCTGTTGAGATTCATCCAGGCGCAGGTCTGGTTCTTTCCACGATAGAAATAAATGACATAGTTGTATTTGTTGCGATGGTCCATCAGGATGCTCGCCTTGATATCCTCCTGTCTCGTCAATTCCACTGGCTTGTTCCCAGCGGATTCGTACCACAGCTTGCCCTTGTCCAGCTTGATGCGCTCCAGGACCTCCCCCTTCTTATTCTTGGCGATTTCCCCCTTCTCGTCCCGCCTAGCTAAAAACTCGCCTTGCTTCTCAAAGATGAATAGCTCCTGGCCCTTGCCACAAGTCTTGGCCTTAGCGCCGTCTAGAGTCGGGAAGCATTCTACGTCTTTGGCCCCTTCCGGCCACGGCTGTCCGCTTGCGGCCCAATCCGCGGCTGACATTTGGTAGATAGACGTGAGGCCTACGCAACCCAGCCCTAGTCGGTACCCGTCCACATACTCCGAGGACATTTTACCGTATTCCTTGCCCTTGAACTGCTTTTGCACAGCTTCCGGAAGTTTGGTCACGCTAGCAGAATCGACAACGTTCAGAGGGTTTTTCTTATCCATGAACTCCGCGAAGTCCTTGACCTTCCACACTTTTGTCGCCCCCTCCTTACCGGCTTGCTCAGGCCCAGGAATCTCGTAGTCGAGGCCGAATGGATCCATGCGTTTGGTAGGTCCGCCGCCCGCATACTCGTACAAATTCAGACCGTCAACATAACCGAGGGGATCCCTGGCGAGGAATCGTCCCTTGCCTGGATCGAAAAACCGCGCCCGGTAATAATACAACCCGTCTTCCTCGTCGAGCTGCCTCCCGGTAAAGAGGTATGTATTCAGGATTCCGCTGTGTGGCGTGCCCCAGGCGTTAGTGCGCTCGGTCGCGCCCGTGGCGTCGGTAATATGGGCCAATCCGTAGGCGTCATAAGAGTAACGTTCGGAGACGACGGCGGTGTTGTTGGAGGTCGCGGCAACGGTCGAACCGAGAGCATTCTGATAAAAGTAATTGGTTGTCTCGTTGCGGGTCATCGACAGCACTTCGTCGATGCCGCCGCCAAAGGCGTACGTGGCCTGAGTGCCGCCTCCCGCGTCTTGCTCCTCGATAATGCGGGGGCCGTCGTAGTAGTAACGCCTCTGGACGGTCGGTATTTGGCTGGCCGCTAGCTTGATGACGCGACGCCCCAGGGCGTCATAGGAATATTCGCCCAGGATGGTCATGGTCAATTCATTTGAGACCAAAGTGAGGCGGTTTTCCGCGTCGTAGAGGTACGCGTAAGTCTTGTCATCCTGGAGGTTCCCCTTGGCGTCATACAGAAGGTTGTTGGTTCCGATGCTGAGGATCTCGTTGGCGGCATTGTGAGTGCGCGGGGTCGTCACGCCGCAGATGGTCGCGCTGTTCCAATTCCCCTCGGGATCGAGGCTGTAGCTGTTGGTGCATAAGCCTCTGACGTAATTGGTGAGCCGATAGACGGGGTCGTAGAGGTAGCGCTCCGAGTTCGCTGGGAATGCCAAGTTGCTCTCAGACAACCTGTTGCCCTCGTTATCGTAGGCATAGCCGAACGCGGCAATGAGATTCGTACTAAATGCGACGTGGACAAGGTTTGTGATCCAGTCGTTTCCGTTGTAGGCATAGGTCGAGATTGCGCCACTGCTGCAAGCGCGAGTGAGGACGCGGTCGGCCTGATCATAGGTGTATTGGGCAATGGGCGTGGCTGAGCCGGAGTCATCAATCCGGCTCAGGCGGCCGCGGAAGTCTGTGGTCTCGGTGATGGCGCGGCCGCCAGGGTAGGTGAGAGTCCGCGTGCGAGCGGGGATGTTGTAGGCGTAACTGATGGTCTGTGCGTTCTGGGCGGTATTGGTGAGGCGGTCGGCGCCATCGTAGGCAAAAGTCAACAGCCAGTTCGTGCCAGTTAGCCAGTTGGTCTTTCCCGCGGTGAGCATCCGGCCGGCGAGGTCGTAAGTGGATTGGTCCGAGGGATCGCCGTTGGAGTATGCGCGGTTGGTCAGGCGGTAAAGGTCGTCATAATTGTAGAGGGTGATTACACCGTCCTGGCTGCTGCGGGTGAGGATATTGCCGACGCCATCGTAAGTGAAAGTGCGCGGGGGGTGGCCGTCAGGATACGTCTCGGCCGTGCGGCGATTGAGGCCGTCGTAGGCATAAAATGTTGAGTTGCCGTTGGCGTCTGTCACGGCCTGGACATTGTTCGCGGCATCAAAAACCGTCGTGTTAGTGTGCCGGAGCGAATCAATCGTATTGGTGCGGCGGTTGATGGCGTCATAAACGTAGGCGTTGGAGTTGCCGTTGCGATCTACCGTGGATGTCAAGTTACCGACAGCATCGTACTGGTAGATGCTGGTCTTGCTCAGAGGATCCGTGCTGGTTTTGAGCCGATAGAGAGCGTCATAGACGCTCGTCGTCGTGTTGGTGTTGCCATCGATTCGGGTCAGGCAGTTGCCGACCGGGTCGTAGGTGTAACTCGCGACGAGGCCGATTTTGTCGGCTATTCGAGTGAGCCGGTCGCGCGCGTCGTAAGTGTTTGTGCTGGTGTTGCCGTTCGGGGCTGTGGCGGCAATCACGTTGCCCACGCCGTCGTAGGTGGTGCTGGCGACATCGCCGGCGGCGTTAATGGTGTTGGTTTGGCGATTGAGCGGGTCGTACTGGTAAAGGGTGACGTTGCCGATGGTGTTGGTCACGGAGGTGCGGTTATCGTTTGGATCGTAAGCATAATAGGTTACAGCGTCGCTTCCACTGATGACATCCGAGGTGTCACCCACTTTGCGCACTTCGATGGTGAGCCGGTCCAGCGCGTCGTATTTGTAGTAGATGACCTTGCCTTCGGCGTCGGTTTGTTTGGTCAGAAGGCTGGAGCCGATTGTCGGCGAGCAGCAGGAAGCGCCCCCAGCCGGGGCGTATTGGAAGGCGGTTACTGCCGGAAGAAGCAGAGAGTTCATCACCGGATCAGTTCTGGTCGTGCGCCGGTTGAGGGCGTCATATTGATAGACAGTCGGGAAACCGCGCGGGTTGATGTTCGTGAGCGAGTTGCCGGCGGGATCGTAGGCGGTGAAATTCGTGTGGCCCAAGGCGTCCTTGAGCAGGGTGAGCCGGTTCTGCGCGTCGTAGGCGTAAGCCGTCTGGTGGCCGTCGCGATCGACAGCGTTGGTGCGGTTGTTGTTTCCGTCGTAGGCGTAGCTGATGGTTTGGCTGAGAGCATCGGTGGTGCTGGTCAATCGCTGGCGGTGATCGTAGGTGTAAAAAGTCGGATTGCCGTTGCGGTCGGTGACGGTGGTGCGGTTGCCAAGCCCATCATACGTTGTAGTGGTACTGGCGCCCAGAGGATCGGTTTCCACCTTCAGACGATCCAGGCCGTCGTACAGGTAGGTATTCGTGTGGTTGTTGGCATCCACGCGCTGCCCGAGGTTGCCGACAAGGTCGTTGATCATCGTGGTGGTGTTGTTCAGCGCGTCAGTGATATAAGCCCGATTGCCGGTGCTGTCGTAGTTGTAGCTCGTCGTGTAACCCCGCTTATCCCGCATAGTCTTGACGTTGCCGTGTCCATCATAGGTATAACTCACTGTTTGGCCGATGGCATCGGTGAAGTTCGTGCGGTTGCCCCGGCTGTCGTATTGATAAATGTTGGTGCGGCCATTCGGATCAACCATGTTGGTCATCTGGCTGAACATGGTTTCATAGGCGTACGAAGTGACGTTGCTCAGAGCATCCGTGACATTGGTGCGGTTGCCGAGCAAATCGTACTGATAACGCGTGACGTGATTATTGGCGTCAGTGGTGGAAGAAACCATTAAGGTCGCGCCGTCGTAGCTATAGCCGGCCGTCGCGCCGTCGGGCGCGCTGACGGACGTCATGTAGCCGTTGGCGTCATACGAATAATTCCACGGATTGCCGCGACCGTCGGTTTTAACGGTCGTGGAAGGCGTATAGACGCGGAAAAAGTCATTGGACAGGGCGACCGGATTGACGTAGCCAAGTGAGGGATTGGAGAGGAAGAAGAGCGGTTGGCCTTTTTCGTCAGCGATGCTGACCGGTTCGCGGTTTTGGTAAGAAAAGACGAACAGGTGTCCGTTTTTATCGATCTTGGCTTCGAGTTGGTGGAACAAGTTGTAGCCGTAAAGGACGGAGTTGGTCTCTGGATCGGTGATGGTGATAAGCTGCGTATCGTTATTCGTGTATTGGAGCGCGGTGACGCGGCCAAGGGGATCGGTGATGGTGGTCAGGTGGCCGAAGGCGTCGTTGCCGAGCACCAGGCTGCGCCCGTAAGTGTCGGTGATGGCGGTCAGCTTGCCGGCGGAATAGGTCAGCGTAGTGGTGTTCTGGTTGCGGTCGGTGATTTGGGTGAGGCGATAAATGCCGTTGCCCACCATAAAGGGCGTGGCCGAGTTGGTGTTGAAAATAAAGACGGTCTTTTCCTTGGTGGTGAGCGTGAATTGGCCGGGGCCGGTATTGACCAACGTTTCGAAATAGCCGGGTGTGGGCAGGTAAGTAATTCCATCCATTTGGCGCAGGTACTTGGTCACCCGGCCAATGCCGTCAAAGCGGAACATGTTGGTGCCCTGGCCGAAGAGGAAGATATTGTAGGAATGCGTCCAGCCGTAGCCTACCATAGTGTCCAATTGCGCCCGGGAGCCGTCCGCATTGTAGGAATTGTAGGTCAGGCGAAAATCGATGGTCGGGCCGAAGGCGCTGCGGAGGACCGGCCCGCTGTATTGCTCGAGCAGATTGCCCTCGGTCAGGCTGATGGCCGTGCCGGCGTCAGAGGCCTGGAGCGTCGAAGCCGGCGGGGGCGGCTCGGCGCCAATGATAGACGAAGCCGCATTAGTGTTGGCCACCCCGTTAGTGAAAGTAACCAGCACGCTGGCGGGGGCCTGGATGTTTGCCAAAGCGAAGCTGCTGCCACCGACCTGAACCGGAGTCCCGTTGGAGTACCAGCGATCAACGACATAGCCGGCAGCGGGTGAAGCATTGAAAGTCTGGTTGGCGCCGGGGCTGACGGGGAAGGTGCCGGCGGGAGAATTCGTGCCGTTCGGGCCAGCGGAGCTGTCGATAAGATACTGCAAACCCAGATAGTAATCGCCGACGCGGAAGGTGACCATTACGTTGTGGGCGGCCTGGATATTATAGAGAGCAAACGTGCTGCCGCCGACTTGCTGCGGGAGGCCATCCACATACCAGGTATCCACGTAATAACCGGTGGCGGGCGAAGACTCCAGGAAGAGGGTCTGGCCGGCGTTTTTGGTGACGGTCCCAAGTGGCGTCACCGTGCCGTTAGGCCCAGCGGCGATATTGATGGAGTATTGCGTCGCGGTGCCGGTGACGTTGTTGAAGACGGTCGAGCGGTTATTGTTCCAATTGCTTTCGGCGGTGTCGGACATGACCACGGCAGAATTGCTGACTGTGCCGGAGGTCGTGGGCTGGACAACAATCGAGGCCGAGGCCGATTGGCCCGGCCCGAGGATGCCCAGTTCCCAGTCAACGGAGCTGACGCCATTGCTGAGAGTGCCTTGGAGCGAGGTAGAAGATACCAATCTCAAATTATCCGGCAGCGTATCGACCAGCACGACGTTGGTGGCGCCGGCGTTGCCGGCATTGCTCACGGTCAGCGAGTAGGTCAAAGTGCCGGCGACGGTTACGGGGTTGGGAGTGCCGGCCATGGTCAGGACGAGGTCCGGCGCGCCTCCGGGCTGGAACAGTCGGAAAAAGCGGGCGACGCCGGCGACGGGCAGGACCAGGCTGTTGGTCGCGGTCGAGTTGGCAACGTTGGTCCAGGCAGACCCAGTGAGCAACAACGCATTGGCCTGCTGGAGTTGCGCGCCAAGATATTCTGAGGGCCAGGAAACCGTGACGGTATTGTTGGTGGGATCGAAGCTGATCGACAGATTCATGGCCTCGCCCGCCACCGGGCAATCCATGCACTGCGGGCTGTCCGTGTAGAGCATTTCTTCCTGGTCGGCGGTCACCTGGAGGGCATAGAAGTTGGGATCGGCCGGTTCATCAAAGCGAAAGCCGGTAACAATCCCCGGCACAAAGGAGGCAAAGTGCCACTGAGCGAGCGTCAGACTCCGCCGGCCATTACGGTAGAGGTTGTTGATGAGATTGTGGAGGTAAGTCGGTTCCCAATAGTAGGGAGGCAGGTTGCCGGTCATCGTCGGCAGGGTTTCAATGCTGGAGGCCATCAGGAGCATATTCGGGACGAGGGCCAGGTCGCCGGCGAGGCTGGGATCGACTCCCCAAAATCCGCCCGAATAGCAACTGATATTGATAAAGGCCTTCATGACGCCCGGTTTGAAGGAGTTGAAGACGGCGGCAAGTTGGTTGTCGGTAATGCCTTGCTGAACCGCGACCGGGACATAATAGAACGGAAATACCGGCCACCAGAGATAAACCGGCGGAAAGGAAAGGTAGCGCTCGGCGGTCGGATCACCCAGGCCGAAGTATCCGCCGTGGCCGAAGTAGAGGACGAGAATGAAATCGCCGGCTTGCAGTTCATTGGCGCCGCCCGCTGCGAAGTCGGTGATGGCGGCGATGAACTGTTGCGGGGAGGCATTTCCCGGGAGCAAAGTAATCCTGGCGTTTGGGCCGGGCTGCCAATTGGGCCAGGTGAGCAGCGCCTGGGCAAATCGGAAGCTGGACAGAGACAAGTGGTCGTCGAAGACGGCCCCTCCGGGGTAGTCCCCGGCGAAGAGCACAGCCGCATTCCTTTGGCCCGCCAGCGCGGGGGCGGCCTTTACGAGGACCAGAGCAAGAACCAGGAAGAGCAGTCGAAGACATGATTTCATACGGTGATTTAGTTGCCGCGTCATAATCTTGTGGTTTGGTTCAAAGGCGGCGACCTTTATACTACCTAACATGTGCGAAGCAGCGCTTCTCCGAAATTGCGAACTTTGGAGCGCGGCGGCCGCAAGCGTGCGAGCGCGAGAGCGGAGGCTTTGAGCGTTGGAGGTGAAACATCGCGCCTTGAGGTGGAGCCTCTGAAAAGGAGTTTTTTGCAAATCATCCGTTTAGCGGTGTGGAGGCTGGGCCGGAAGTCTGGTGTCGTTTCGGGCTGTGGCAGCGGCCTCAGATTATCGTGTGGTTTTGGGCGGGAGAATCCGTGCAGAACGGAGGCGCGCAGGGCTTACACAGGAGGTGTTGGCCGAAAGGGCCGATCTGCATCCGAATTATTTTGGGCGGGTAGAGCGGGGAGAAGAGGACGTGTCACTGAGGGCGCTGCGCCAGATCGCCAAGGCGCTTAATATGAGGGTGCGGGACCTGGTTGTGGACATTTGAGGTCGTTGGATATCTGGAAACCGTTAAAACGGTTGGGGTGTCGGAGCAGCCGGAGAACACCCAACTGAAGTTGGGTGTTACTGAGAGAGCGGGACGATTTTGAATGGGAAATGGGTTGGTCTGCGGGAATGGGTCGTTGCGATGGAGAATGATGATGGTGGCGCGGAGCGAAGCGCCGGACAGGAATGTCCGGCGCTGAAAACACTTTGCGTGGGGGGCGAGGAGGCAGAGCGGCTTTGTGAATGTGGGGGTGACTCTGCGATGGCGGAAGTGACGGCGGAGGAGCGAGCTGTGATCCGTCGATTTTTGGGGGAGTCGGGGAATGAGGGGGGTCGGGGCGGTCGAGCACCTGCTTTGGCGCGGGCCGCTTTGAAATTCGCCGCAGTGTTATTATTAGGTGCCGGGGTCGTTGCGGGTTATGCGGACGCAGACGACATGGACGACGTGGGTTGCACCGTTGCGCAGCAGCCTGGAGGGATTTCGCACAGTGGACATTCGGCTCAAGGCGGGGAGCGCCCGGGCGGCAAGGTGCCTGGCTCTGACGGCGGGTCCGACGGCGGTTCTGGTGATGCCGGGCCCGATTGCCGGCCAGAGTGCGAGGCGCGGGCCATGATGTGCGAGCACCGAGTTCCGGACGGTCAATGCCGGAGGTCGAAACGGTCGTGCCGGTTGTTTGCGGGCGCTGGGGAAATCGGAGAGATGGTGGCGGGTATACATCGGGAGATTGCGGCGGTGGCCAAAGGCAACTTTGATCTGCGGAAGGAGAACGAAGAACTGAGGCGACTCCAATCGGATGGAATGTTCAAGTTCGCATTGCGAGTCGAGCCCGAGGACTTTCAAGCGTTCGCGGCGATCATCGCGTTGGGGAACCGCTCAGGATAACCGGCGATGCGCGCACGCTCCGCCCACGCGTAGCGATACGAGTGTAGCGTGACCCCTTGCACTCCAGCTTTTTTGCACGCCCTTTTGAAGTGGGTGGAGCGGTGTCCTTCGCGCAACTTCGAAAAGGCGGGGAACAGCAGGCCTTGAGTTGGGAGTTTTTCCAGCACGGCCGCCAGGCTGTCGCCGAAGTGAACGATACAAGGCTGCCGGGTTTTGAGCCGCTGGAAGGAAATGACCCGGGCCGGCCAGTCGATATTGTCGGCGGTCAAGAGAGCGATATCGGTCTGGCTTGCCCCGAGGTGCCAGGCCACTTCGTAGAAGAGCCGGCGCTCGGCATTGGGATCGGCCGCGACCACCTTTTCGTGCCCGCTTCGGGTGATGGCGCGCCGGTCGTGGTAGCGAATCCTGGGCCATTGCCGGCGCGGGATAATGGGCCGTGGCAGCCAATTGAGGTCGAGGGCAAAATTCTGGAGCTGGCGCAGGTGCTGGTTGGTCGAGACGGTGCCGGCCTTTAGCACGGCCAGGAAATGCTCCGCGTGCGTTTCAATAATCGGGCGCTGGCGGATACGGTCGAACGCGGCGTGTTTGACCGCGCGTTGCCAGCGGGCCTTGGTCGAGTTGTGCTTGGCTTCCACCAGGGTGTCGATGGCCTGCTGCCAGGTGCGTTGGGCCAGAGCGTCGTCGGTGGCCGATAGAAACGCTTTGGCCATTTGCAGGCTGAGGGCTGGCTGGCGCACGGATTGATTCTTCGCCAGCACGATTTGGGCGGCCTCGTCAGAGTCTTTTGTGCCGAGGCTTTCCCGTCGGCCTGTCTCGGAATCGACGCAGTAGAATGTCCCCCCGCGCAGTCCGCGTTGGATGAGCCGGAACCGGTTTTTCATAATGAATAAGGGTGCCGGGAAACAGATCCATCGCGTGAGCGTTTAGTCGAAGATTACGCGGCAGTGAGTTCGGAGCACGGAAGGAGCACCGAAATTGGTGTCCGTTTTGGTGTCCGCTGCGATTCCCCACAGCCGTAAACCCTTGCCGCCCATGCGGTAGGGAATGGTTGCGGGGGGTGGATTTGAACCACCGACCTTCAGGTTATGAGCCTGACGAGCTACCGGGCTGCTCCACCCCGCGATCCAGTGCGGCTTTAATAATGCCTCATGTTTCGAGCGACGCAAGTTGTTTTTGCTAAAAATCAGCCTGATTCGCAAAGCACGACGCAGACCCTGGAAACCGGCCCGGCCCGGTGCGTGTCAGCGAGCCTCCGCGCTTACGAGGCACGGCGCAAATATCGCCTCCGTCATGCCGTGGATGATCTTTTTGTCGGCGGGGCAGATGGTGGCGAGCACCCCTCCCAGGTGGGCCCGTGCGGAATCGCCCTCGCCGCTGACGAAGTAATAAGGACAGAGTCTCACCCGGCCCTTCATCTGAACGACCTGGTTGCGGCCGAAGTCGAACCATTCGGCATCGACCAGCTTCGGTTTGTGATAACGCTGCAGCACGAAGGGTGAATGATCAAAGCCGGCGATTGCTTTCTCGACAGCGGCGGCCCAGTCAGCATGGGAGAGGTCGCTGCCCAAATAAACGCCGCGAGCGCCCCAGGCGTGGGCGGAGAAGCCGGAGACTTTCAGGATCAATTCACGCTCTTTGTGTGAGAGGGTCTGAAGTTGACGCCAGTCGGTGAGGTTCAGCTCCGGGATTGCCGCATGAGGGGGCAGGGGAGCCGGATCGATCATCCAGGTATAAGGCGCCAAACGCAACATGCGTTGGAAGAAGCTCTCGCCCAGTTCCTGCCGCCAATAAGCTTGCAGGTGGCGGTTCCACAACAGGGCGAACAGCATTTTTTCTTCGAAGAGCGGTTTCGGCGGTGGGGTCAGTCGAAGCTGCTTGGCCGCCGCCAGTTCGAAGATACCCCTGGCGTTCGGCACATTGGCCACATCGAACAGTTCGAAGAACCGATAAACCGCATCGCCGTCCTGAAAGTTGGTAAACTGTGTGTTGCGGACAGCGAATCTGGAGTCGCCCAACTGGTTCACGAGCCAAGTCATTTCGGGCCGGTAGGTCGCAGCCTCCTCAGAGATCACGATGTGAACGTTGGGCGCCTCGGCAAAAATACTCGCAAACCCGCGCAGCATCCCGTCCTCCCCGCCCAACAGCGGAGAGCTTTCTTGATGCTTCCCGTTTTCGCGCTGATGGGCCTGGGCATAAGTCTCGTTGAGCCAGGCGGTCAGGCCGATGCCACCGGGCACAGAATCGAGTTCAGTGACGCTGATGCCGTGTTCGGTGAGCAGCAGGTCGGGGCGGATAACCCGCGGAACATCGGCTTTGAAAGTGGCCGAACGTTGCATCGCTATAAGGTCGGCGGGTTTGCCCTGGTCCAGCCAGCGGGCGACCCATTCGGGCTGTCTGCCTTCGACGCTCTTGCGATAGAGCAGGTTTACTGCGCGATAAAACTGAAGCAGAACACGCCCGAGATTTTCCAATTCCTTTGCCAGGGCGGGGGTCAGCGGAAAGGGAGTGGGGGAAACACGCCACTCATGTCCCGCAAATAGCCCCTCGGATGGCAGGCGCGAACGGATGAAAAGCGCCTGTTCGGCCGCGATATTCGGGTCCGTCGTTGGTGAAGCGGCTGTCACGGTGGCCATTCCTTGATCACGCTTTAGCGCACGCTAAGGCACCCGGTTTGGGCGCCTTTTCGCCGCTCGCACGCCGGGAAGCCACGCGTGGTGCAGACGGGGCAGAACGCAACATAAGGCAAACAGTAGTCCGGGAGTCCGGCAGCGTCAAAAACTGCCTTAAGCGCCCGTTCGCTAGTCGCAATCGTGGCGCTTTGGCATACCGACCCCGCAAGCCGCACCAGTTTGCTACACCTTGCCCAACTGTTTAAGCGCCTCGTAGCTGCGCTTGACGGTGCCGAGGGGGTCTTTGCTCGTCTCGTGTTCGAGCACGTACCAATCAGTTTTCCCGGGACCTTCGCAGAAGGCAAAGACTTCTTTCCAATTGACCTTATCCTCGCCAATGACCGCTTCAGGGCCGCCGCCGTTGGCTTTGATGTGGATGGAACGGACGCGGCCAGGATATTTCTTGAGCACTGCCACCGGGTCGGCGCCGCCATCGCAACAATTGCTGGTGTCGAGTTGCATAATGACCGCGGGTTTCGTGTTGCCAAAGAAAATGTCCCAAGCGGTCTCGCCTTCGAATTTCTGAAAATCGTGCGAGTGGGCATGATAACCGACAAACATGCCCTCCGCCTTCAATTTGTCAGAGAGTTCGTTGAAGAGTTTGGCCTTGTCGAGCCATTCCTGTTTCGAGCGGGCCGACATCGAGGGAACGATCAAAAACTTGTTCCCGATCGTGCGGTTGAACTCAACGGTTGCGGCGAGCTTATCCCCCAACACGGAATCATAGGGAGTGTGCGTGCCGCAAGCTACGAGCCCGTTATCGTCGAGCATTTTTCTAAGGTCTTTGGCGTTATGGCCATGGTACCCGGCGAATTCAACGCCTTTGTAGCCGATCTTCGAGACGGCAACGAGCATTCCGGGCAGGTCGTTCTTGCACTGGTCGCGCAAGGAATAAAGCTGCAGCCCGAGGGGAATTTTCTTGCCGGGCTCTGCCTGCGCTGTATGTGAGGGACTGAGGAGGAGGGTCGCGCCTGCCGCGCCTAGCGCGCTCTGACGGAGGAACTCACGACGGGAAAGTTCAGAGGAGGTAATAGGGTTCATGATGGTGATCTTTGATTTTTATGGTTGTTGTGCGGAAGCCCGCATTACGGGTCAGAGACTATGCGGAGCAGGGGGTGGCGTCAAAACCAAAGCGGCGGGGAGCGCACGCACTCCAAACGCTTGGCGCGTGGCGATGTGCGTGCTTCGGAAAGCGCGAAGCGTTTGGAGTGCGTGCGCTCCCCGCCGCTTTTCGGAATTGGCAAAGCCTTTGGAGTTGGGAGAGATCTTATTGCTAATGTTCCACCTCTTCCCAGCTTTGGTTCTTTGCAGACTTCAGCACGGCGTCGCACACGTACTGTGTTTCGAGTGCATCGCGGAAAGTGGGACGCGCGGGTTTGCCTTTCGCGACGCCTTCGAGGAAATCAACAAATTGGTGCACGAAGCTGTGTTCGTAGCCGATCTGCAGGCCGGGCACCCACCATTTGGCCATGTAAGGGTGCTCGCTATCCGATACGTGAATGCTGCGCCAGCCGCGAAGACGTCCTTCGTCCCGGTGTTCGAAATAGTGCAATCGGTGGAGATCGTGCAGGTCCCAAAAAATCGAGGCGTGCTCGCCGTTGATCTCAAAGGTGTAAAGGGCTTTGTGTCCACGCGCGTAACGGGTGGATTCGAACGTCGCCAGCGAGCCGTTCTTGAACCTGGCCAGAAAAGCGCACGCGTCATCGATGCCGACCTTCTCGACCTTGCCGGTGAGATTATGTTTGCGCTCTTTGATGAACGTTTCGGTCATCGCGGTGACCTTCTCGATCGCGCCATTGAGCCAGAGCGCGGTATCGATGCAATGCGCGAGCAGATCACCCGTCACACCGCTGCCGGCGACTTTGACGTCCAGGCGCCACAATCCCGCGCCGCCCTGCGGCAAGTCTTTGGCGATGGTCCAGTCCTGGAGAAACTTGGCGCGGTAATGGAAGATACGGCCCAAACGGCCCTCGTCGATGAGTTGCTTGGCCAGAGCGACCGCCGGAATCCGCCGGTAATTGTACCAGACCATATTCGGCACGCCGCTTTTTTCCACCGCCTCGACCATCTTCAACCCCTCGGGTCCGTCCATTGCGAGCGGTTTCTCACACAACAACATCTTGCCGGCTTTAGCGGCGGCAACGGCGATCTCTCGATGCATGTCATTTGGACAGGCGATGTCGAGCAAATCGATGTCTTTCCGCGCGAGGAGTTTGCGCCAGTCCGTTTCCCACGACTCATAACCCCATTTGGCCGCGAAGGCTTTGGTTTTGGCTTCGTCGCGGCCGCAGACCGCCTTGAGCACGGGTGTGAATTCGAGGTCGAAGAAATTGGGAGCTTTGCGGAATGCGTTGGAATGGGCGCGGCCCATGAACCCGTAGCCAACCAGGCCGATGTTAAGTTTTTTCATAGTGCCTTCTGGGCACAGGGAACCGGGTTGGAACTACAGGGTCAAGCAAATCCGAAGATCGAATCCCGAAAGAAGGCCGGAGCTCGCAATCCCAAAAAAGCTCCACGCACAAACTCGCCCAAACCGATGCGGTTTGGTTCGGGCTTCGGCCTTCGGATTTCGGATTTCGGAATTGGGCCGGGGTCGCCTATTGTGCCGGCTCCTGCGACTGGTGCTCGGGTTCAGTTCGAGGCAGAGAGAAATAGAAAGTGGCTCCTTTGTCGAGTTCGCCTTCGGCCCAGGCGCGTCCGCCGTGCCGGAAGATGATGCGCCGCACATTGGCCAGGCCGACTCCGGTGCCTTCGAAATCGGCGGCTCGATGAAGACGCTGGAATACACCGAAGAGCTTATGGGCATAGCGCATATCAAACCCGACCCCGTTGTCGCGAATGAAGAGGATATCTTCACTTTGGCTGGTCGTGCTGCCGATTTCGATGCGGGCGAGTTTGCGGGTTCGGGTGTATTTGAGAGCGTTGCCGATAAGGTTGAGCATAACCTGGCGAAGCAGGGCATGGTCGGCTTCGACTGCCGGGAGGTCATGAATGATCCATTCGACGTCGCGCGGCTGAGTTTCCTGCTGCAGGTTGTGAATGGTGGCTTGCACCAGCTCGGCCAGATCAATCCTGGTCTTTTTCAACTCGGCCCGGGCGGTGCAGGAAAAAGCCAGCAGGTGGTCGATCAATCGGCCCATCTGTTTGGCAGATTGAGAGATGGTTTCCAAATGGCGGCGCGCCTCTTCGTCCAGGCCGGCGCCTTTGGTGGCGGTGAGGATTTCGACAAACCCTTCGATGTGGCGAAGGGGGGCGCGCAAGTCGTGCGAGACGGAGTAGCTGAAAGCCTCTAGTTCCTTGTTCGCGGCTTCCAGTTCGGTCGTGCGTTCCGTTACCCGCTTTTCCAAATTTACATTCAGCCGCCGGATTTCCTCCTCAGAACGTTTCCGGTCAGTAATGTCATGGACGATGACCTGTGCGGCCGATTTGCCACCATAGGTCAGGGGCGCGGCGGCCACTTCCACATCTACCGGCCGGCCGTCCAGCCGCAGCATGGTTTGCTCCATGAAGACGGCCGGTTTTCCCTCCTCGCGCATACGCCGCAGGCGCCGCTGAAGGGTCCTCCAATAATGCGGGTGCACCAGGTCGCGGACGGACTTTCCGATGAGGTCACCGGCTTGGCTGGCACCAAAGAGCTTCACTCCGGCGGAGTTGATAAAAACCACCTTATCCTCGATTTGGACGTAGAGGGCATCGGGTGAGAGTTCGACCAGGCCGCGATAACGCTCTTCGCTGGAAAGCAGCGCTTCCTCCGCCTTTCTGCGCTGGAGCCGAAATTCGGCCTGGCGCAACGCGCGATGGACTGCCGGCGGCAAGGAGTTGAGGCGATGCTTAAGGACGAAATCCGCGGCACCGCTCTTAAGGGCCTGAATCGTCGTCTCTTCCCCGAGAGAGCCGGTAACAAAGATGAAGGGAATCTCCGGCGCCTGCTTTTGGGCCAGCGAGAGCGCGGTGAAACCGTCAAAGGCGGGCAAACCGTGGTCCGAGAGGATCACCGAGGGCTGGAACTGTTCCAGTTCCCGCAAGAAGCCTTCTTCGTTATCGACCCACTTAAAGGCGAAATCAAAG
This sequence comes from Binatia bacterium, assembly GCA_035566895.1. Classification (GTDB taxonomy): domain Bacteria; phylum Verrucomicrobiota; class Verrucomicrobiia; order Limisphaerales; family UBA8199; genus DATMQA01. The sequence goes on along the minus strand of DATMQA010000180.1, from coordinate 31,066 downwards.
CCGCCCTCTTTGAGCGTGTGTTCGACGAGGGTGGCGTCGTGCACCTCGTCTTCGATCATCAAAATACGCAATTTCTTTTCGATAAGCCTGAACGCGCTGCGTATAGCATAGAAAATTAATCTGCCGCCGGTGCGTGCCATATAGGGTAAAAACCTGAGAAAGAGAAAATGTGGGGTTTGGCTTTGTGAGCGACGCAGGTCTTCACCCACTTACATGCTCCAGCCGGGAAGCGTAGGGTCTGAGCAGTCGTATGTCGTCCTCGTCCTCTTTCTCCTCCTCCACCTGCACAAAAAAGTTGACCCTCTTCCACTCTGAATTACTTTTTCCCCGTGGAACATTCACCCGGATTCTTGAAGCTGGTCAATGAAGCAAAGCCTTATGTAAAGGAGATCACCGTCGAACAGGCGCGCGAGCGTCTGGCGCGCAATCCGCACGCGGTCCTGGTGGATGTGCGCGAGGATGGCGAATGGGAAAAGGACCACGCCGCGGAAGCAGTCCACCTGGGCAAGGGGATCCTGGAACGGGATTTGGAAGCGATGTATCCCGACGTGGACCGGGAGCTCATCATGTACTGTGGAGGGGGCTATCGGTCGGTGTTGACAGCGGCGACGGCGCAGAAGATGGGTTACCGGCATGTGTTCTCGGTGATCGGTGGATATAAAGGGTTGGTGAAAGCCGGCTGGCCAATGAAACGTGGAGCGTAAAACGTAAAACGTGAACCACAGGGAGCATGAGGACATCCAGCATCCGATTGCTCCATTCATCCATTAACCCAACAAATCCACCAATCCGTTTATCCATCCATCCCATCCGTGGCTGACACGCCGCGCGAAGTACGCTCTAATCCGCGCCGCACATGTCGCCCAAACGAACCAACGCTCTCCTGGCGGTGGGTCTGGTGTTGGCCGTCTTTCTCTGGGGCGGAAATAACACCGGCACCAAGCTCATGGTCGCTACCTGGCCGCCCATCTGGACGGGCGGTTCGCGGTTCCTGTGCGCGGGTCTTATCCTGTTGGGCGTTCTGCGGTGGACCAACTGGCTCGGGCCTCAAGCTCAACTATCCCGCCAAATCAAAGGGCAACTTTGGGCGCGCGGCGGTCTGAACCTGGCGCTCTACATTATCGTCTTTAACTCCGCCTTGCGGTTTACCTCTGCCTCCCATGTGGCGCTTTACCTCGGGGCCTCCCCCGTCTGGGCGCTGCTTTGGGAACGGCCGCCCGCCCGGAGTTGGCACACTGCCCAGCGCTATGGCGCAGCGGCCCTGGCGTTGGCGGGCGTGTTCATCCTGTTCTGGCCCTCGCTGCGAACGGCCAGTGGCAGTTGGCTGGGCGAGTCGCTCGGGCTGGCGGCAGGTGTTTTGTGGACCAACTACGGCCGGCAATGCCGCGCGTTGGGCGCTCATCTTTCCGGCGCTCAGACCAGCGCCCATACCATGTGGCGGGCGGGGTTGTTACTGCTGCCTTTGGCCGCGGTGGAAGTTTGGAAACGGGGGCTGGTTTGGCGCGGTGACCTCGTGCTCATTCAGGCCTACTGCATCATTGCTGGCGGCGTCTTCGCTTTCGCGGTTTGGAATCAGGCGTTGCGGCACTGGCCCACCAGCCAGGTGCTGCTCTTCAACAACCTGATTCCGCTGAGCACCATGTGCTGGGCCCATGCCTGGCTGCACGAACCTATTACGCCGACCTTCTGGCTGGCGATGTTGTTGATCGTCGCCGGAGTGCTGCTCGGCCAAACCAATTGGCAAAAACTCATCGCCCTGCGCGCCGTGCCGCCCGAATGAACGCTGGGTTGAATGAGCTAAAAGTTAAAGCGGTTCACCCATGTTAGCAGGCAGAGGCGGCGGGCTTTGAACAGCGCTTCCATGCCACTTGGCGATCCCTGCATCGAGCTGATCCATCGCCCTTCTTTTAGCCGCCATCGTCCAATGACCTTCGGTGTGCAGCCGGATTTGCTGTTCGCTGCCCTCGGGCTTTCTAACGTGCAGGATCAAATGGGTCAGTCCTCCGAGCATCGAGGTACCTCCGGTATCCGCCTTGCGTTCGCTCTGGACCAATTGCTCGCGCGTGACTCCGAACTGCTGGGTGTCCCCCCAGTACACCAGTTGCTCCGGGCCAATCCACAGCGCACCGAGGTCATCTTCGACTGAGGCAAACTTCTTGAAGCTGCTCCGCGTCGGGTCGGAGATGCCCACCAGCATCGCCGCGTCCAGTTGGGCGGCGGTGATGCCGCGCGCCTGAAGCCTCTTTCTGATTAAGCGTCTTTCGACTGGTGCCCAAATCAAAACGAAAACGCGCGCGATTTGCAGGACCACCAGTGCCCCCATCACCGGTCCAAGAAGCGCCACTTCTCCGCTTACGCCGCTACGCGACAGCGCCGGCCCTATCAAGGGAGAAATTCCGAAGCCGAGCCCCAGCCCGAATGCCGTCAGCACCACGATGTTCGCAAAATAGAGCTTTGCTTTAGTTTCGGCCCATACCGGGTGCTGAAAGTTAAATGTGAAACAGTTGCTGGCCAGCAGAACGGCGTAGGCGACGACGCCGGCGACGAGGAAGAATCCACCCAAAATAACGTTAACCACGCCATGAAGGGGCTCGGAGTCAGGCTCGGTCCGGGCGGGCTGTTCCTTGTGCGCCCACAGAAGAAACGCAAACACGCATAGCGTAAAACCCAAAAAGATGGCCCACATAACGGCGACCTTGATTTTGGAAACGGGTTTTTTGGTTTGGGCGAGGGCCATGTTGCGCCAGATACTAATCTTTCAATGAAGGAAACGTGCTGCTCGCCCCCAAACGAGCCGGTTCATCAGGCAGAGGCACCTGGGCATCGCTCACGAGAAAATTTTAGCAGATTGGGAAACAGGAGTCAAGCACCAAAGCCGTCAAACCCGTGACCCGAATCCCGCCGGTTACAACGCAGATGTCTGCCTTGTTACCGGGCTGCCATCTGCCAGACCCAATCGCCTTTGGTGATATCGACGCTGCCCCCCTGCTTTCCTTCCTCGTCCATGTGGTTCGGCTTTACCAAAGCGAGTTGGCCGCCGTCATCAGTCTGATTCCAGCCGATGGAATAGAGAAGGTAGGTGCCTTCAGGATTGGGTCGATAGCGGAGTGGTTTGCCGTCAATGACATCGTTGGGAATGGCATCGATGAACGTCGGAGAAAGCGCCGCGAGCGTGTCGGGAAGCTTGCCGTTGGCCAGGCGGTATCGCTCCACGGCGCAAGCCACGCGGGTCGCATCCACGTAGGTTTGCATCCGGCCCGATTTACGGACGGCCTTTTCCAAGGCGGGCATCAGCAGCTTGGCAAAAATCGTGTACGGACCAGTGCGTAGCTCCTGGAGCGCGCGAGCTCCGTTCTCGCTGATCTCGGGATGCACGCGATGCGCGCGCTCGTCCACCGTGGGCAGCGTGAAGTCCTGGTGCATTCGAGCGATCGTCAGCATGTTCTGGTAAAACCAGCCGCTGGGCATGGGATTGAAAGCAGGGCCGAAATAGCTCGGGCCCTCTCCGTTGGCGAGGTAATCGAACGGGTTGCTGCGAAAACCTTGCCGACGCAGGTAATCCAAACCCTGTGTGCTGCAAGCCCGTTCACCGCGCATCGCGAGCTGGTATTCCGACAACACGTCCACCGAACTCAAATACTTTTCCAGTTCCGAAAGCTGCCCCTCCGTCCAGGCGTGACGCAACAGACCTTCCCGCACGGTTTGCAAATCGATGGCCAGCGTGGCAATGCGAACAAGGTGATCGATCAGAATCGGTTCGGCACGAATGCTATCGGAAAAACGGAGGCCAAGCTTCAGGTCCTCAAACGCGTCCGCCGGGCGGCCCGCTTCCAGCTCAGCCGTGGCGCGAACCTGCGGCAGCAGCGTCAAAGCTTTCATGCGCGCCAGGTGGGGCAGCAGGATACCCCACGAGGGTTCGTAAGTGTAAGGGATTGGAAAACGGCAATCCGCGCGGCTGGCAGCAGCTTCGCGCAACTCCTTGAGCTCGGGATCAAGGTTTCCGAGCGCAACCAAAATCACTTCCGCCGGCGTAGCCGTCGCCGCAGCTTGCGGATAGTTGGTGTTGCCTCGATAAAACTCGGCGCAGGCCGGGATGTTCGCGAAAGTGCCTTTCTCGAGGCTGCCGAGAACAAGATGGTCGTTGGTGTCGCGACCGTGGGAAAGCCGATCAGTGGTATCGCGGTGGGGAGAAAGCTCAGCGGAAATCTTTTCTAACCGCGCCAGGCCGTTGGTGTCACCCCAGACGACGCGGCCCTGCTCGTAGGTAACCTCCAGAACAGGTTTGAGCAATGGCGTCAGCGCGAAGTTCTTCTCGTCGGGCACCGGCGGGGGAGCTAAGGCGGCAAGGTCGAACTTCTCCCCTTTAGCCTCCGACTCTCGGCGAAACGTTTGCCAGGCGTGTTTGCCGCGCCAGTTTTCCTCTGCATACGCCAGCGCCACCAGGGTGATGAGACAGGCCCCGACGAACAGGAATCGCCGGAAGTTTCGCCAGCAACAAAGCCAGCGAATGAACCACAGCCCGGCAGTTCCGAGTCCGACCAGCACCAGGGAACTCAGCAAGGCAACAACCATCCACTGCGGACCCCAGACATCCGTGCCGGTCAACAACCCGATGCCGCAAAGGATGATGAAGCAAGCCGCGACCAGCAGGGCGAACCACGCCAGGAGTTTCCCCGGTCCGCGCCAGGGCCGTTTCCAGATGCTCGGGGGTGTTGCGTCCATATACAATCAGGCGTTCAGGAATTCCTCGTGGCGCTGGCTGCGCGGTTTGGGCGGAGCCGGTTTGGGGCGGTCGGCTTCGGATTTTTCAATCGGGCCGACGAGTTCGGCGAACAATTGCTCCTGCTCCTTCAATAGCTCGCGTATCTGCGGGGACGGTCGCTCCGCGTGGCGCGCCATCTGCGGTTGCGGTGACTCGCGCGTGGCGAAATTCAAACCGAGAACCAACAGCCAAAGGGCAGCCAGACCACCCCAGGCCTTCGGGTGAGGCCACAGCAAAGTTGATAGTTGATAGCGAATATTCGATAGCAGCGAAGGGCGAGGGGCAACACGAGCAGGACGAGGAACTTCTCCGGCGCGGGTGGCGCTCAGGATTTCGTCACGCCACGCGTGCGGCACCGGGCGTTGGGGCAGGCGCTGAAGGCGTCTTTCAAACTGGTCTTCGCCATTCATTTGATTTCTTCGTAGAGTGGACGCAGCAAGGCGCGTAATTTGTCTAAGCCATAGCGATAGCGGCTGGCCGCGGTATTAGCCGGAATCTCCAGCGTCTCCGCGATTTGCTCGAAGGTGAGTCCCTCCCATAGTTTGAGGTGAACCACAGCGCGCTGTTCGGGCGGCAATTGGCCGAGCGCGGCGGACAGTTCAGAACGAAAGGCCGCCTCATCAGGGTCGGCGGCCACGGCAAAGGGGGAAACCTGGTCGAGGCCGAATTGCTCGTGGTATTTACTCCGGGTGCCGCGGCGGCGCATCAGGTCGATGGCGGCGTTGTGGGCCAGGCGGATGAGAAAGGCCCGCTGGTCCTTGGCGGCGTGGAGCAAATCCGGCTGGCGGGCGAGCCGGACGAAGACTTCCTGCAAGACATCATGAGTGTCGTCCGGGTCCCGGGTAAAATTCAAAAGAAAGGCGAACAAAGCCCGGGCGTGGTCGTCGTAGAGGCGCTCGAGCTCAAAGTCAGCCGACATTGTTTCCAGACTAATGACGCGGCCCGGGGGAGGATTTGTCTAGCCTAATCTACGTTGAACTTTACGAGTTGACCCGGCCCAGCCGGCAGAGTTTATTGGTTCCTGTGCGATTCTCGATGGCAGTCATTCTCATCGGCGCTCTGGCCACTGGTGGGTGCGCCCACCACAGATCAGGCGCAGCCGCGGCTCGGGGCAAGTCCGATCCGGCATTCTCCGATTTAGTCACGCCAACGACGCCGGCGCTTACCGCCGTTCGGACAACCGCGAATCTGCAGCCGCCGAGCACTCCCGAATTGCCGAAGAATCAGAAGCTCATCGTGACTCCGGAGACTGGTCTGGCGGGCAAAGTCGCCAGTTTCAATACGGTGGGCCGTTTTGTGGTGCTGAATTTTCCGGTAGGCCATCTGCCCGCCATCGACCAGCAGCTCACTGTTTTTCGGCTCGGCCTCAGAGTCGGCGAGGTCAAGGTGACGAACCTTCGAAACGACGACTACGTGGTCGCCGATTTAGTGACCGGCGAGGCGGCTGCGGGCGACTTGGTGCGCGACAAGTAGTTTGGGACTACGGGACTACGGTTACTCGTCGCTGCTGCCGCTGATTTGTTCCTTGACCGGTTTGCCCGTTTTGGAGGGAGCCGGCTTTTGGTAGGGGGAATGGAGGTTGAAGTAAATGCCGCAAAGCGGACGCGGAGTATCGTTTTGGCTGAGGATGACCGTTACCTGTTTATCGAGGGCGATGCCGTGGCGGAGCTGCGGGCCGCGGCTCTCATAGGCCTTGATGGCTTTGTGGAGCAGGGAAACCAGTGAGGCCTGAAAGTCCTCGGGCGATTTGTCGATGCAGATGATATACTTTTCATAGGCCTTCATCGCTTCGGCGATTTCCTGCTTGAAAGTTTCGACAGTCACAGCTTCAGGATAAGCATCGCCCACCTAAAAGTGAAGTCAAAACTGAAACGAACAATTTGTGCGGTAGCGGGATAGAATTGCTCGCGAGGCCGAGCGCTGACCAAAGGACCGACAGAATCATGGCAGGACAGAATCATAAACCCGCGGGCCGGATTTGCGGCCAAGGTTGCGCATGACCCATTGCTGCGGGCAGGAATGTCCGCGCTCCGAACGCCGCCACGTTCACACCCCGAACAGCCGGTCGCCGGCATCGCCGAGCCCCGGGAGGATGTAGCCTTTGTGGTTGAGCTTGCTGTCCACCGCCGCGGTGAAAATCGGCAGAGCGGGATAGTGGCGGCGGACGCGGCGGATGCCTTCGGGCGCGGCGACCAGGTTGACCAGCCGGACGTGCTTGGCTCCCAGTTCATCCAGCAAATCCATAGCGGCGACGGCACTGCCGCCCGTCGCCAGCATGGGGTCGATGAGAATCACATCGAAACGGCGCAGGTCCGGCGGCAGGCTTTTGTGGTAAAAGGTTGCGCGCAAGGTTGTCTCCTCGCGTTTGAGCCCGATGAACCCGACCCGCGCGTGGGGGAGCAACTGCAGGATCGAATCCAGCATCCCGAGGCCGGCGCGCAACACGGGCACCAGCACCACTTCGCGGCGCAATTGAAAGCCGCGCGCCCGCTCCAGCGGGGTGGTCACTCCAACCGGCTGGACTGCAAACGAGCGGGTCGCCTCGTAAAGCATCAGGGCGGCGACTTCGCTCAGGACGCGCCGGAATTCCTGGGGTCCGGTGCGCCGGTCGCGCAGCCGGGTGAGATTATGCTGCACCAGCGGGTGCTTGATGACGGTGACCCCTTTCACCCTCAGTGCAGAAAGGCCGGGGACAGGAAATACATATGGCCGGCCTGGAGCTTGGGCACATCCATGCCCAGGTCCACCTTGATGCTCTTGGCGTCGCTCTTGCCGAAAAGACGGAAGAAGTCGGAGAGATCATAACGTTGCTGATACTGGATCAGGCTGGCCTCCGAAATGCCGGCCAGCTTCTTGGTCCGCTTGATGGCAACTTCAAAGTTCCCCAACTGATCGACAAACCCGCGCTTGAAGGCTTCGGTGCCGGAGAGGACGCGGCCATCGGCAAAATCCTGCCAATTATCGGCCAGGGCCTGGCCCCTATCCTCGGCGCTCTTGTTCTCTTTGTTCTTTTCGTAGGCCTGGTTGCGGCCTGCCTGCACGACGGCCTTGAACCGGTTGTAGGTTTCATTAATCAATCCCTGCACCATGTCCTTTTCCTCCGCCGTAATTTCGCTGGGCTCGCGCGAGCCGCTGAGCATGTCCTTGAACTTGCCGCTCTTATAGGTTTCGGGCAACACGCCTACCTTATCCATAAGACCACGATAATTATATGAGCTGATTATGACACCGATGCTGCCCGTGAGGGTCAAATCGTTGGCGACAATCCAGCGGCAGGGCACCGACACGTAATATCCGCCCGAGGCGGCGAGACCGCCCATCGACGCCACGACCGGTTTGCGGGGCGATTTCTTTTGGAAATCCACAATCGCCCGGTTGATCTCGTCGGAGGCCAGCACTTCGCCGCCGGGCGAATCGACCCTGAGGATCACGGCTTTGACCTTGTCGTCCTCCTCGGCGCGCTTCAACTGGGCCCGGATGATATCGACGATGCTGAAGCCGCCCGAGTCGAGCGCCCGGCCGGTAATGATGCCTTCCACCTCAATGACGGCAATCTTGTTGGCGGCATCGGGGTCCCCGGCGGGAAGTTCGGTTTCCTCCAACCTGGGCCCGGCGTTGTGGCCGGCATAGTGGGTGGGGCGGCCGTGGAAAATGTTGCTGGCGAAATTGCCCAGGTTATAAAGCATGCTGATCGCCAGCAGCACGAACAGGATCAGCGCGAACACCATCCAACCCCGGCCGCGGCGCGGGCCGGGAGAGGGCTTGGGCGCCACAATCACCGGCGGCGGCCCCATCGGGGGCGGCGGGGGTGGCGGGAAATTGGGCGGTGGCGGCGGCATACTTAACGGCGGCGGTGCATTATCTTCCATAGCTGCCGCGAAAATAGTCCAAACCCTCCCGCCCGGCAAGGTCCAAAGTCCACCGCTCCGGGGGAGTGCGACTGTCCCCGGGTCCCGTCCCCGGGCGGAGCAACACCCGCTAGCGGGCCAGTTTGCCGGGACACTCCATGTGCCTGCCCAAGGCACGGGCTTAATGCTGAGCCCGGAAGATGGGCGCACTCCGAACCCATAGATGTCAAAGAACGAGGAAAAGAAGGAGTTCGAATGGTTAGGGAAACATGAGTGAAATGCTTAGGATTGGCTTTTTTATTCCCGGGAAGGACAAACCTAAGCGATCCACTCATGTTTCAGCCGCTTGCCTCTCTCACGCTTTCTGCCCAGACTCCCCGATGAAGTTTGTTTTGCTTTGTTTTCTCCTCGCGGGTGCTTTGGCCCCCGGCGCTCAATCCGAGCCCCGCCATCCCCTCGATTACGTCAATGCCCTCGTCGGCACTGCGCCCCTGGACGACCCCCAGCTCATCGGCAACGCGCCTCCGCCAGGCGAAGAAATCTACACCGGGTTCACTTCCCCCGGAGCCGCGCTCCCTCACGGCATCACCAGCCTCAGCCCCGTTAACAAAGACCTCAGCACCGCCGCCGATGGCCATGGCATCGTCTATCCCTATATCTACCAACGCCGAACCATGGTCGGCTTCTCCACCATGGTGCCCGGAATGCTGGTTATGCCGCTGGTGGGCGACTGGACCGTCCCACCCGATCGGGGCTACGCCTCCGTCTATGACAAGCAGACCGAGAAGGCCACGCCCGGTTATTATTCGGTTTTCTTTCCCGACCACAAAGTCCAAGCCGAAATGACCGTCACCCGCTGGACGGGCATGTTCCGATTCACCTTCCCCAAAAGCGACCGCGCCCGGGTACTGATGGACCTCGGCCCGGGCGATGCCCTGGTCGAAATCGTCGGCGACCGCACTATCCGCGGACGCTCCCGCTCCGGACGCGGGCAGCGCGGCAACCAGTTCTTCATCCTCGAGTGTTCACGCCCTTTCAGTTCCTTCGGCACCTTCCGCCAAAACAACCCGACCGTTAACGGTGCCGGCGTCCGCCGAGGCGACACCATCAGTCCCGATTCCCGCTCCGAATCCGCAGGGTATGCTGGCGCTTATCTCAACTTTACGACGGCCGAGCACGAACGGGTCCTGTTCAAGGTCGCCTCGGGCGATAGTTTCGAAACCGCGCAGAAACGCTTGGCCGACGAAGAACCTGGTTGGGATTTTGACGCCATCAAACTCCAGGCCGAAGCGGCCTGGAGCAGGAAGCTCGACACTATCGAGGTCAAGGGCGGAACCGAAAAGGAGCGTATGCTCTTTTACTCCTGCCTCTACCATGTCTTTTCCAGCCCGCGACTGGTCGCCAGGAAAGGCGAACCGCTCGGCGGCCGCGGCGGCCAGGGGCGCATAGCCGAATATGATCGCTACGGCAACGTGCCGTTTTGGGATACGGGCCGAAACCAGATTGTGCTCCTGACATTGCTGGAACCGGAGGTGAAGGAAAATATCCTCAGCTCCCATCTCGATATGGCCCGGGAAACTGGCTGGATGCACACCTCCTTCCACGGCGACCACGCCATCCTGATGTACCTCGGCGATTGGCAACGCGGCCTCAACTTTGACTGGCCGGGCGTCTATGAGTACCTCCGGAAAAACGCGATGGACCCGGCCGGCCCCAGGCCCAGGCTTGCTGAGTACATGCAGCAGGGGTGGGTTCATGACATTGTCGTGGAGCATCCCAGCCCGCCCTACGCCAATGGCAACGCCGGCGTCGCCAAGACCCTCGAGTATTGCTGGGATGATTTTTGCCTCGCCACCTACGCGAAAAAGTTGGGCAAGGAGGATGGATTACCGCATGTTCCTCGCGCGGGCCTACAACTATACGAACGCTTTCGACCCCGCCACCGGGTTCATGCATGGCCGCAAACAGGATGGCTCGTGGATCGAACCCTTCGACCCCCTCGAGCCCTACTACAACTTCATGTACAAAGAGGCCTCCGCCTGCCAAACCACCTGGCTGGTCCCGCACGACGTTGCCGGCTTGATCCGTTTGATGGGTGGACGCGAAAAGTTTGTGCAGCGCCTCGATGAATTCTTCTCCCTGCCGTATCACCCCAAAGGGATCGCGCGCGATGTCACCGGGCTCCTCGGCCAGTACTGTCAGGGCAACCAACCCGACTGCCAGACACCTTACTTTTATGACTACGCCGGCGCGCCCTGGAAGACGCAGGAAACCGTTCGTAAAATCCTCCGCCTTATGTACGGAAGTGACAAATCTAATTACGCCTTTCCCGGCATGGACGACCAGGGTTCCACCTCCGCCTGGTACGTCCTCAGCGCCCTGGGCTTTTACACCGTCGATCCCGCTCGCCCCGAATACATCCTCGGCAGCCCCCTCTTCGACCAGGCGGCCATCCACCTCGGCAAGGGCAAAGACTTCACCATCGTCGCCCGTCACAACTCGCCGAAGAACCTCTACATCCAATCCGCCACACTAAACGGTCGGCCGCTGGATAAGCCTTGGTTCGAGCACTCCGCCATCGCCAACGGCGGCAAACTCGTCCTCGACATGGGGCCAACTCCCAACTGCTCATGGGGAAGCGCCGTGGCCTCAGCCCCTCCGTCCATGTCGCCTCAATGAAAGCCTCAGTTTTGCAAAGCCATTGTGCTTGAGCGGGCGGCCCAGTAAGGGTATATTTTTGATGCCATGCCACAAGCAAACGTCAAATCGAAGGTATCGCGAACAAAAAGACCGGCTACTCGACTTAGCCCGAAGCAACTGCGCCGTTTGGCCGACCGCATGGTCGCCTCGACCGATCCTGAAGAGGTTGCCCGGCTCAAAGCAGAACTGGAACGAGGCTTCTACGGCGATCCTGCTCATGCCTAAGGTCGGTTGGCTCACGGTTTTCGAAACAGGACGATGCGGTTGGTGTTAGTTCCTTTGGACATGTTGTCGATGCCCCAACAATTGGCGGTCTTGGTGAATTCCTGGTCGTTGATGAGCACGAGGACTGGTTCCAAGCCAGCCTTGGCGCCACAGGGCAGCACCACATCTTCCAGTTTGGTTCTGCCACCATGAACCTCGCCGACCTCGAAGGCGACGTGCCCCCCAGGTTTCACAACTCTGTATAGTTCATGGAACACTTTGCTCATCGCCACTTCCCAATCCACGACTTTGATGGGCACAGTGAGCTTGACGGACTTGGGGTCGATCCCGAGGAACCAGCAGCGGAGCCAGTTATCGGTCGCGTACTGCACGATGTTTAGAAATGGGGGCGACGTGACGACAAGGGCTACGGAGTTCGAGCGGAGCTGCGGCGTCGCGTGGGCCGGGGCGTTCAGCAGGCGTGCCCGCGGGCATACGGCGGCAAGAGTTTCACGCGTGGTCCCGTCCACGTCGCCGAGGAGCTGCTTGGTTTTCTTGAGAATGAGTTTGACCGCATCGCGTGGCGGCGGCGTCTGGGACCGCTTCTCGTTTATTTTGCGCTGAGATTTTACCGAGACCGCCTGGTTTGGCGGCAGCGTATAGACCGAGAAGAATCCGTTGGAGTGACCGGTGAGCCGGTTCAACGAAACCAAAGCGACCCAATCGTCCACGGTGTCGAGTGTGCCCGCCCGGTGGCGCTTCAGCAGATGTTGCTTGATCGAGGAAATGGCACGAAGTGTGGTCGGATGATAAAACGCGAGCAGGTCTTCGGGAGTATCGGCTGGAGCATCCAGAGGAATTTCCCCTAGGCGCTGTTCGACTTGCGCCAGGGTGGGCGGGTTGAAGCGGGGGCGGGTCATGACGATGCTGAGGGGATTGATGTCATTCCCAAAGGGCACTCGTCCGAGGAGCGCGGCTTCGATGGGGGTCGTGCCGCGGCCCATGAAGGGGTCATAGACAACGTCACCCGGCGCGGTGAGGCGTTCGATGAGGAAGCGGGGCAGTTGAGGTTTGAAGCAGGCGCGGTAGGAAACCTCGTGGAGGGAATTGGCCTGGCGTTGCTTGGCGGTCCAGAATTCGTTGACGAAGGTTGGCACGGCGATCGGCGGACCGTTGGCGCTTGGGACGGTCGTGGTCAGAAGGCGGGTTGGCTGGCCAAATTCGCGGAAAGCCATAAGTTCGTCGGCCAGGGATTGGCGAGCAACTGGTGGGGGAGATGGAGAAAAGAGCAAAGGCAGTTCCGGGGTTTCCGGACTGGAGGTAGGCAAGCGCAAAGTCGGCATTCGGTTTGATAGAGGAGACAATTAAGTGCCAGGTTAGGCAAGCAGTTCTGCAGATGAAAAAGCTCGAAAAATACTTGGAAAAGAGGGCTTGCAATGTGGCAGGGGCAAGACTAGGCTCTGCGCTCATTTTTGTAAGCCTCAGGCGAACGGCTCACGGTTGCAGCCGCCGCCTAACCGAACACGATTTATGGCAGTTAAAATTCGCATGAAGCGGGTCGGGGCGAAGAACGCCCCGGTATTCCGCATTGTGGTGGCCGACGGGCGCAGTCCGCGCGACGGCAAATTTATCGAGCAATTGGGCACCTATCAGCCGCTGAAGAAGGGTAGCAATTTCACCCTCGACCTGGACCGGGCCAAGTACTGGCTGAGCAAAGGAGCCCAGCCAAGCGAGACCGTCGCCAGTTTTATTAAGAAAGCAGGCAAAGCCGCCGCCGCGGCCCCTGTGCCGGCCCCCGCCGCAGCAGCGTAAACCTCGGTTCTGGTTATGCAGGCCTTCCTGGAATACGTGGTCAAAGGGCTGGTGCAGTATCCGGACGCAGTGACGATAACTCCGGTAGAACGGGAAGGCACGACGGTTTATGAGTTGAGACTGCATCCGCAGGATGTCGGGAAGGTGATTGGGCGCCAGGGGATGACCATCAACGCGATTAGGTCGCTGTTGCTGGCGGGAAGCGCGCGCAAGGGGTTGCGCTGCACGTTGGAAATTGTCGAAGAGCAGCCGGCGGGGTAAGCCGACCTCGTAGCGCAGATTTTTAATCTGCTGTATCGCAGGCTTTTTAACCTGCTGATGGTTCGGTCGCTAACGGCGCTTTACGGATTGGAAATCCGCGATACAGCAGATTAAAAATCTGCGCTACGGATATGAAGATCGACGTCCTGACGCTGTTTCCCGCGATGTTTGCGGGGCCGCTGGATGAGAGCATCGTGATGCGGGCGCGGCGAGCGGGTTTGCTGGATTTGGAAATCCACAATTTGCGCGATTACGCGCATGACCGCCACCGAACGGTCGATGATCGGCCTTTTGGCGGCGGACCGGGCATGTTATTGAAGCCCGAACCGATCTTTGAAGCTGTGGAAAAGCTGGCGCGCGAAAAGACGCGTGTCATTCTGTTATCGCCCGCGGGGCGAGCCTTTAACCAGGCCATCGCCCGCGAATTGGCGTTGTTGGACGATCTGCTGCTTGTCTCGGGACATTATGAGGGCTTCGACGAGCGAATCAGGGCGGAACTGGCCGACGATGAGTTGTCGATTGGCGATTATGTTCTGACCAACGGCGCCTTGCCGGCGATGGTCATAATAGATGCGGTGACGCGGTTGTTGCCTGGGGCGCTGGGCGACGACGAAAGCTCGCAAGAAGAATCGTTCAGCCACGGGCTGCTGGAGTATCCGCAATATACCCGGCCGGCCGAGTTTCGCGGGATGAAAGTTCCGGAAGTGCTGCTCTCGGGCAATCACGCCGAGATCGCCAAATGGCGCGCCGAGCAGTCGCGGCAGCGGACGAAAGAGCGCCGGCCGGACCTGCTGTGAAGAACGGATGATGGGCTGGAAGGCGCCTTTGGCGCCAGGTACCCTGGTGCTCGACTCCACGGTACAGTACAACACGTTTTATGAATCAGGCATTACTAGACAAAATTGAATCCGAACAGTTTCGTAAACAGCCCGCGAATTTCGCGGTGGGCGACACTGTGCGCGTACACACCAAAGTGGTCGAAGGCGACAAAGAGCGCATTCAGATATTTTCCGGGGTGGTGATTGGCCGCCGCGGGCGCGGATTGAACGAGATGTTCACCGTGCGGCGTATCAGCTACGGGGAAGGGGTCGAGCGTGTTTTTCCAGTGCATTCGCCGCGCGTGGACAAGGTTGAAGTCGAGCGCCAGGGGCGAGCCCGGCGAGCGAAATTGACCTACCTGCGCAAGCGCCTGGGCAAGGGCGCGACGCTCGTGAAAGAGAAGGAAGGTCGGCAGGCCCCGGAAGCAGAGGCGGCCGGGGAGCCGGCGGCGGCGAAGGAATAAACAAATTCCAAATTTCAAAGGGTGGCAAGCGTTGGGCTTTGAAGTTTGATATTTGGAGTTTTCCTGGAGTTTGGTGTTTGAAATTTGGAGTTTCGAATAACTAGCCCCTCAGCCCTGCTGGCGCCTCCGCGGGTTTCACGGTCTTTTCTTCCCGTGTTTTGAGGTCTTTGATTTTGGCAGCGAGGCCACCTGCCTGGTTGCGCTCGAGTTTGATGCTGTGGGAGGCTCTTAGTTCCTGGGCGCGCTTGAATTGCTTGTCCGGTTTGGCGGGCGTCAGCGAATAATCTATCACCAGCCCGGAGCTGCGAAGGTCCTGAATCAGCTTTAATGAGTCATTGCGCAGGGTCTCATCTTCGATGAGACAAAAAGCGTCCAGCGCCGCATCGAACTTCGGCAGCAACCCCCGGGCCTTGAGGAGTTCCAGCAGGACGACGTCGCCCATGCCGAAGCCGAGAGCAGGGAGGTCCACTTTGCCGCCGCTGATCAGCTTGACCAGGTTGTCGTAGCGTCCGCCGCCGGCAATGGCACGGAGTTCGCCTTTCCGGTCGAAGGCCTCAAAGACAATACCGGTGTAGTAAGCCAGGCCGCGAATGACGCCATAGTCCACTTTCACATAACCGCCCAACCCGCGCGCGGCGAGATTTTCCAGAATCCTGCCCAGTTCGGCCGTTGGCTTCCCCTCCTCAATGAGGGCCATCACCTCGACGAGTGAGAAACCCAGCGCCGTGAGCTTTTGTTCATTAGTCTGGGGGTCTTCCCGTTCGAGTTTATCGATGACTTGGTAAAACGCGTCTTCTTTGGCTGGGTCCCCTTGGTGTTGAACAAAGAAGTCGTGCCAGGCATTCCGGCTGCTAAGACGAATGACAAAATCAACTTCAGTGAGTCCCAGTGCCCGAAGGGAATCAATCAACAGGGCAATGAGCTCAGCATCGGCAGCCGGAGCGGTCTCACCCAGGATGTCAGCGTTGAACTGGAAGTGCTCGCGAAGGCGGCCTTTCTGCTGGCGCTCGTACCGAAAGAGTTGGGGAATGGCGAACCACTTGACGGGCTTTTTGTAGCTGCGCTCGTGGGCCGCGATCATGCGGGCCAGCGTAGGGGTCATCTCGGGGCGCAAGGTGACGTCGCGCTCTCCTTTGTCTTTGAAATTATAAAGCTGCCCGACAATTTCCTCGCCGCTCTTAGTGGTGAAGAGTTCCAGAGGTTCCAGCGGTGGGCCGTCATATTGGCGGAAGCCGTACCGCCGGGCGGTGGCACGCCACTTCTCAAAGATGTATTCGCGCGCATCGGCGCTCCACAGATCGGATTGTGGGAGCGGTTCAGGATAGAAATCTCGAAACCCTGGCAGACGGTCCATAACTCGGTGGTTATGGCGATCCGTCGGGTTTGGCCTGCCCCTGGGTTGGCGCTATGATTTTTTTTGGCGGCGGCAGTTTGAAAACCTCGGCGCGCATCTCCTTGCCAGGCTTGAATTTTACCACGGACCGCTCGGGGATAGGGACATCTGTGGAAGGAGCATTGGGGTTGCGGCCGATACGGGCGCGGCGCACTTTGACCTCAAACACCCCGAAGTTTCGGAGCTCCACTTTTTCGCCTTTGGCCAGGGCCTCGGCGATGTGATCGAGAGTTTTTTGGATGACCGCCAGCACGTGTTGCTGGTTCAATTCAGTCTCTTCGCTGATGCGAACTACCAAGTCGCGCTTTGTTAGAGTCATACGTAATGGGGTTAGGTAACATCCGGGCAACTTCTTGTGCATAATGCATTTAGGGGCAATGGTCAAGCAAGGAAAATCGACTTAAAATGGGCAAAAATGAGTTTAAACAATGAGGTTTGCCTCCCGGGAGGGACCTTCCCTTCTGATTACTGATTACTGACCACTAGTTTGCTTGCCTGGGGGAGGAGCAGCCGGGTGCTACCGTGCTGCTATTCCGATGGCTTCGCTCAGGGCGGTCATGCCCGCTTGCTCCAACCGCTCGAGCAGGCCCGTGACAATCGCCTTCGCCAGGCCGGGGCCTTCATAAACCAAACCAGTGTATAGCTGGACCAGGCTCGCCCCGGCGGTGATCTTTTCCCAAGCATCGGCAGCGTCGAAAATCCCGCCCACCCCGATAATCGGGAGGGTTCCCTTGGTTTGGCGGTAAAGATGCCGGACCACCTCGGTGCTGCGCGCGCGCAAAGGACGCCCGCTCAGCCCACCCGCCTCGGAATAGATTTGTTGCAAGGCCTGAGCAGCGGCCTGCGGACGCGTGATTGTGGTGTTGGTAGCGACGATGCCGGCGACCTGACGGGGACTGACAAGTTGGAGAATTTCGTCAAGAGCGTCGAACGAGAGGTCGGGCGCGACTTTGACCAGCAGGGGCTTGCGGGCAGGGGGAGTGGGGAGCAGGGGATTCGGAGCGGGAGAGTGAGGGGCAGTGATGCGTGATGCGTCATGCGTGAAGGTTTCTCCGGGAGTCTCATCGCGACTGGACCCTCGCTGCCCATCACTTGGCTGACTTTGGACTTTGGACTTTGGACTTTGGACTTCATTGAGCGCTGCCAGGATTTCATCCAGGGCCGTTTTGTCTTGCAATTGACGCAAGTTCGGCGTGTTAGGGGAGCTGACGTTGACGACAAAGAAATCCAGGTGCGGCAGCAAAACGCGCAGCGAATCGGCGTAATCCTGCGGCGCTTGGACCAATGGCGTGAGCTTGGATTTGCCGAGATTCATCCCCACCGGGTGCTGCGGCCAGCGGCCGAGGGCCCGCCATTGGGCAAGGGTTTGCGCCACGGCCTGGGCGCCGGGATTGTTGAAGCCCATGCGGTTGATGATAGCTTCATCCCTGATTGCCCGAAAAACTCGTGGAGGAGGATTGCCGGGTTGGGAAAGCCACGTCACTGCGCCCAATTCGGTGAAGCCGAAGCCAAGCGCCTGCCAAATCGGAAGCGCTTCGGCGTATTTATCCATGCCGGCGGCCAAGCCGACAGGATGGGGGAATCGGAGGCCGAATACCTCGATTGGCAGTTCCGGCCCGCCGAAGAAGGATTCGAGCGCGCCCGCCACCAGTTCATGGCGACTGGCCCAACCCAGGGCAGCCATGGTGCGGTTGTGAATCTCCTCGGCGTTTTGTGTGAAGAGAACCGGCCGGAGCAGGCAGCGGTAAAACCAGCTCATGGCAGAGTGCGGTGATCGAGTGGTGGGGTGACCGAGTGGTGGGGTGATGCAAATTCCAAACTCCAAACCCCAGGCACCAGAGAAGCATCAAACTCCAAATTCCAATAGCAAGTCGCCGCCGCCCAGGGAGGCGGGAGAGATAATAGCCTGAGGCTGACGCAACGCGGTGCGATGGTGGCGAACTGGATTGGAGGTTGGGGTTTGGAGCTCAGAGAACCAGCGCTCCTCACTCCACCACTCCGTTCGGGACGTCGTTTTCTGCCTTGGGTCGCTCGAGCAGGTTCCGGTAAGTGGCGAGCGCCAGGAGCGGCCAACTGTTGCGGTACATGTCGTATTTGAGATAAAACACTTTCGGAAAGCCGGTGCCGGTGGTTTCGTGTTCGGTCCAGGAGCCATCCGGGTTTTGCGTGCGGATCAGATACTCGATACCGCGCTGAACGCTCGGGCGCTCAGGTTCATCAAAGGCGCACAGGCCCATGAGAGCCCAGGCGGTTTGAGAGGCCGTGCTGGGGCCTTGGCCTTTGAAAACCGGGTCGTCATAAGTGTTGCCGCGTTCGCCCCACCCGCCGTCCTCGTGCTGGACGCTTTCGAGCCAATCGCGGGCTTTGAGCAGCCACGGCTGGGTCATGTCCAGGTTCAAAGCCCGCAGGCCGCGCAACACCTGCCAGGTGCCATAGATGTAGTTGACGCCCCAGCGGCCATACCAGGAGCCGTCTTCCTCCTGATGCTCGCGAAGGTAACGCAGCGCCTTTTGGACCTGCGGATGGTCCACGCTCCAGCCTTCGTAGCCGAGCAATTCCAGAATGCGCGCGGTGATGTCGGCGCATTCGGGATCGAGCATGGCGTTGTGATCGGCGAAGGGGACCTTCTCGAGAACGCCCTTGGTGCAATCTTTGTCAAAGGCGGCCCACCCGCCGTCTTTGCACTGGAAGGTGAGCATCCATTTGAGACCGCGTTGGAAACATTCGTCGCGCTTGCGGCGGTCATCGGTCGGGACTTTGCGCAAGGCCAGCAGAACCATTGCGGTATCATCGACGTCAGGATTCCATTTGTTCTCGAATTCAAAGACCCAACCGCTCGGTTCGACTTTGGCGGGGTTCTTGTAATGCCAGTCACCGCGGAAACGGATTTCCTTGGTCATGAGCCATTCGGTGGCGCGCTTGAGCCCAGGATGGCTGCTGGAGACGCCCGATTCGTGCAGGCAAATGGCGACAATCGCGGTGTCCCAGACCGGAGAAAAACAAGGCTCGATACGGACGCTGTGTTCGGTCTCGTGTTCGAGGTCTTTGAAGTGCTTTGCGGTCCGCAGTACCTGCGGATGATCGTCGGGATAGCCCAGCACCTTCAGTGCGATCAGAGAGTTGAGCATGCCGGGGAAAATTGCCGCC
Organism: Binatia bacterium; assembly: GCA_035566895.1. Classification (GTDB taxonomy): domain Bacteria; phylum Verrucomicrobiota; class Verrucomicrobiia; order Limisphaerales; family UBA8199; genus DATMQA01. The sequence continues at coordinate 11,657 of DATMQA010000180.1, read as the reverse complement.
AAACCGTCGGTGCCCTCGAATCGGTCGAGCATCCATTGCTCGGCCTTCCTGAGCGCGCGTTTGCGGAAAGGATGAAGATCATTCTCGGCGAACCACTCGGCAAACTTGTGGACGCGATCCAGCCAGAGGAAAAAGTTGCGCCAGGTCAGCCGCTCGGGGTCGGGAGCCAGTGCCAGATCGCGTTCGTGGATGCCTTCGGGGTAGAGTTCGTTGAGATTAATCCGGAGGTAGCGGGTCGGTTTGAAATGGTTGATGATGGCCAGAGGCACGAGCATGGAGCGGCTCCAGGAACTCATCTCATTGAAATTGACATAAAACCATTTGCCGATCAGGACAACTTCGCATGGAATCGTCGGAACGTATTCCCAGGGGAACAATCCGAGCAGTGCCAGGAAAAGCTTGGAGAAAGTGTTCATTCGGGGGACCCCGCCGAGATTCAGGGCCACCTCGCGCGCCCGTAGCATGCGCCGGTCAGTGACGGCCACCCCAGCCAACTTGAGGGCCAGGTAGCACTTGATGGTGGCATTGATCTCCGGAGGGCCGCCGTAGTAGATGTTCCAGCCCCCATCGGGCAACTGCATCGAGAAGAGCTGGTTTACTGCTTTGCGCTGCCAATCCGGGTCGATTTTGCCGTTCCAATGGTGGTAGGCGATTTTGTCGGCGACCAGCGTGGCATCGACCATCAGCTCGCCAACCCAGTAGCCCTCGGGTTTCTGGAGGCCAAGCAAATAGTCCTGCGACCGCCGGATGGCGGTTAACAGGTCATGTTGCGAGGACAGCTCAGGCGGCGGTTGGCGAGATTTGTCCCCTAAATTCCTCTCGCGCAACGATATAACATCCACTCGCGATACTGTGCGCGGTCAAGCCCTCCAAGTAAAGTAATTATTAACCATGTGTTTATTGCGGGTGCGGACTGGGTGAGGCGAGAGAGTGGTGGAGTGATGGATGAAACGTGAGGCGCGAAAAGTCAGGTCTGCTCCCGAATAGCTGGTGCGAGACACTCTCGCTGAGCTTTTTGATTTCTCCCACGAGTAATTTTGGTTAGTTGTGCCAGCGCAACGACGCGTCATGGCTGAACACGGACAACGATTTTCTAAAGGAGAAGCGGGCTCACCGCCCAAGGTGGCATTTTGGGAGGAGAAGATGCGTTCTCCCAAGGTCATTTGTCTTTTGTTGGTCCTGGTCACGGCGGCGGTGTACTGGCCAGTCGCCCTGAATGATTTCGTCAATTATGACGATTCGGACTACGTCACCGCGAATATTCACGTGCAAGGCGGGTTTAGCTTGGCGAATGTGATTTGGGCGTTTACGACCGGGCATGCAAGCAATTGGCACCCTTTGACCTGGCTGTCGCACATGACGGATTGGCAGCTTTTTGGCGAACACGCCTGGGGGCACCACTTGGTCAATGTCGCTTTTCATATCGCCAATACGTTGCTGCTGTTCCTGGTTTTGCGGCGGATGACGGCAGCCGTGTGGCGTAGCGCTTTCGTGGCTGCGCTGTTCGGCTTGCATCCGCTGCACGTCGAATCAGTGGCGTGGGTTTCGGAACGGAAAGATGTGTTAAGTGGGTGTTTTTTCCTGCTGACACTCTGGGCTTATACGCGGTATGTGGAGTCCAGAGTCCATGATGCGCAGTCCACAGTCTCAAGGCCAGAACGCACGGTTCAGAGACCAAAGTCCAAAGACCAAAGTCCAAAGCCCAGGATCAAAGATCGGGAGCCAACGGTGCGCAGTCCACAGCCCATGGAGCAGGGACAACCCGCCGCGCATCACGCCTGGTTGTATTATTGGCTATCGATTGTCTTGTTTGCGTTCGGCCTCATGAGCAAGCCGATGCTGGTGACGGTGCCATTTGTTCTGCTGCTGCTCGATTACTGGCCGCTCCAGCGCTGCGGATTCGAAAATCAAAAATCAAAAGTCGAAACCTTCCTCTCTCTTGTGTGGGAGAAGGCCCCCTTCCTTATACTGAGTCTGGTCTCGTGCGCAGTCACTTTTCAGGTGCAAAGAAAGGGCGGGGCGGTTTCGACGATCTTGTCGCTCGGCGCGCGGGGCGGTAATGCGGTGGTGTCCTACGGAAGGTACCTCGGCAAAACATTTTGGCCGTTGGACCTTTCGGTCCTCTACCCGCATCCCGGGCATTGGCCGGCGTGGGAGGTGGTGGTGGCGACCCTGTTGTTGGTTGCCATATGCGTGGCGGTCGTGGTGCTCGGGCGGCAGCGGCCCTATTTGGTGGTGGGGTGGCTGTGGTTTTTGGGCACACTGGTGCCGGTCATTGGCCTGGTGCAAGTGGGAATTCAATCGATGGCGGACCGTTATATGTATGTGCCCTTGATCGGGATTTTGATCGTGATCACCTGGGGAATCAGCGAGGTGGCGCCGAGGTGGACCGGTCACGCGAATCTGGCACTGGGAGCGGGGTTGTCGCTGATGTTTTGCGCGGCGCTGACGATGCGGCAGATCCTCTATTGGCGAAACAGCGAGACGCTCTTCCTGCGCGCGGTCCAGGTAACGCCCAGGAACTACCTGGCGTATAATAATATTGGGTTTTATCTGTCCGGGAAAGGGAGGTCGGCCGAAGCGATCGGTTACTACCGCAGATCCCTTGAGATTAATCCGCAATACGAGGATGCGCTCAACAATATGGGCTATGCCTTGGCGGGTCAGAAGAGATACGGGGAAGCGTTCGGCTTTTACGAGGAGGCCCTAAAGGTCCGGCCTGATAATGTGGAGGTTCACAATAATCTGGGCAACGCGTTTTCTGAAACCGGCAGAGGCAACGAAGCGATCGAGCAGTACTTATTTGTTCTCAAACACAATCCCGAGCATGCGGATGCGCACAACAATCTCGGTATCGCGCTGGCGATGCGTGGGAACCTGGATGAAGCCATTATTCACTTCCGGGCGGCCTTGCGTTTCAAACCGAACTATGCCAGCGCGCATAGCAATCTCGGCAACGCGCTCGCGGCACAACATAAACTCGACGAGGCCATCAGCGAATACCAGAAATCGCTGCTGCTCAATCCAATCGATGCGCAGGCGCACAATAATTTGGGGAATGCGCTGGCGGAACTGGGCCGGCTTGACGAGGCCGTACCTCAATACACCGAGGCCCTGAAGTTGAACGCGAACAATCCCGAAGCCCATTTCAATCTCGGTTTGGCGCTGGCGCGCCTCGGAAAGAGGGAGGACGCGGTAGCGCATCTCCGGGAGGCGCTGCGGCTGAGACCGGATTACGAGGAGGCGAGACAGCAGATGGAGGCATTGAATCCGGGCACTCAGAAATGAATCGGGCAAGAGCGGCCTGATGAAGAAGCGCGAACGCATCACATGAATATGTGTACCGTTGTCACGCAATTAACTTTGACTTTTGAAATCGAATATCCCATGCTCAAGTCCAGTCCCGAACGTAGTTTTCCTGAATGACCAGAGAACCAGAATTGGCCGTATGAAAAGAATTACCGCGCTACTAACCCTCCTTGCCGCCTCAAACGTTTCCTGGGGGAGTATTATCTTCGACGACTTCAACACCAGCGCCGGTCACTTCGGGTACACCCCTACTTTTTCTTCCACCACGTCTGGGCTGGACGCGGTGAATTCGAGCTCCCTTTACGACACTACTGCTGGTGACCCTTTCGAAGGCGCCGGGGCGATGAAACTTACGTTGACGCACAGCGCGACGGCAGGGACTTCCCGCGTCCGGTGGTTGTCGGGGGGGCCTCCATATGATTCCTCTCACGGGGGCGTGCCCAGTGCCAACGTGAGCTTCAACGTCACGGGGACCGGGGATGGCAACATCGGCCTGTATGTTAAAACGGACAGCAGCGGCAGCGGCTGGAACGTCAGCTTCAACTTGGATAGCGGTGCCAACACCGGCGCGACGATGTCCTGGTCGGGGGAACAGAGCGTTATCGCCGACGGGCAGTGGCACCTTTATGAATGGACGATTGACAGCACGACCTGGGCAGCGGTCCCGGGCATTGGCGGGCAGGCCAGCGGGTCCATAACCACAGGTAGCAGAACCATCGATTCAATTTACTTCCGCGACAACAATACAGTTCCTGCAGGTGCGGTCGCGACTATTTTCGTTGATTTCGTTGCCAAGAGCGACTCTGGCTCAATCGCGACCTTGGTGCCCGAACCTTCTGCCCTTGCGCTTGGCCTGTTAGGTGGGGTCGCCCTCTTCGCACGCCACTTGCGCCGCCGCTGAGACGCGCGCTTGTTTTGAAAGCCGGCAGCGCCGGCGGCCTTTTTATTCCTTTCGACGCTGGACCCGGCCTTCTTTGTCCAACTGGGCAACCAGATCAACCGAATCCTGCTGGAGACAAAACGGCACATCCTCACTCAGTTCCGGTCGAGCCAGCAGCCGGCGACCGTTGCGTGAAGCGGAGAGCGCCGCCAGCAAATCACCTCGTTCGAGCCGGAAGAGGCGGCGGGCAGCGTAGGCCGAATCCGCCACCGCGCCAGCGCTATAGCTTGTCCAGAGCAAATCGCAAAGCGCGCCGGCCCCGAGGATATCCTCATAGGCGGCTTCCTCGATTGTGCCGCTGCAGACCAGGAGCAAATGCTGAGGTCCGAGCTTTTCCAGAAACCCGGCCGTAGTTCGAAGGTTCAGGAAGGAACCGGCGAGAATCAGTTGTGCGCCGGTGCACGCGCGCATGGCGCGGGTGCCGTTGGTGGTGCTCATGACGATGGTCCGCCCGCTAACTTTTTCTGCAGTGAACTCGCGGGGTGAATTGCCCAAATCAAAACCGAGCCCGCCGGTTAAGTGCGACGGGATGCGCACGCCGTCGCGTTCGCCGGCCAGCAAGACCTCCGGTTGCCGGCGGCGAAGCTCCACTGCCTCGGAAATCTCCGCCACCGGGATTATTGCCGCGGTGCCGTTGTTCAAGGCAGTAACCATCGTGCTGGTTGCCCGCAGCACATCAAAAACGACACAAATCGTCTGGCTTAGGTCGCGCTGGTTCAGCGCGGCAAAATCAGCAGGGGTGAAGAGAACTTCAAGAGTGGTCATGGGATTTCACTTTCGAAGCTGGCGGGGGAGGGTCAGTCCTCCGCGCGCAGCCGCAACTTCCTGGCAGAACCACGGCGCGGTGAGGACGGACGCGTCCCGCCTTCATTCTGCGTGCGCATATAGTGAAATAAATATTGTTGGGCGTAACCGGCATGGGGCCCGAAATGGGTTGCCGCGAACCGGTGCAAGCGCGCCAGCTTGACCCGGCGGTGGGGAAAGTAAAGCTGTCGCAAGGCCTTCATCACCCAGACATCCACGGGAAAAGAAGAATGGAAACCATAGGCAAACAGCAACACACAATCGGCAATCTTCCGTCCCACGCCCGGCAACTGAATAAGCTCAGCACGCGCCTCGGCAACCGGCAGCCGGCTGATGCGGGGCAGGTCCAACCTGCCCTCGGCGAGCTGCTGCGCAGTGGCCAGAAGGTACGGCGCGCGGAATCCCATTTTGCAGCCGCGCAGGTCGGTTTCGGTAGCGGAGGCCAGGCGGGCAGGGGAGGGGAAGGAGCAGAGCGGGGCCTGGCCCGGCGGCACGAGCAGCGGTTCGCCATAACGTTCGCACAGCAGGGCGATGATTTGCCGGATTTGGACGATCTGCTTGGTGGAAGAGAGGATGAAGGAGGCCAGGCATTCCCATGGATCCTGGAGCAGCAGGCGCAAGCCGAGGCAGGCACTAGTGGCCTTTTGCATCGGTTCGTCGGTTGGGAAGGTTTGCAGCACCTCATCCAAATCCAGATCCAGTTGCAGATAATCGGTGAGCCAACTCCAATCGGCACTGGGAACTGCGCTTTCGGCAATCAAGTCGGAATTCTCTATTCGCAGCCGTACCCAATGGGCGCCTATGACGCCGACCCAGGCGCCGTCGCTGAGTCGCCAGCGAAAAGCCTGGCCGGAGGTCAGCGTCGCTGCCAGGTCGTAGCGGCAGACCGGGAAAGTCATGATTGAGGGAGAAGGCCCGCAGGTTGACGCAGATGGGGACTTTGCCGTTTCTGAGGCAGTATCAATCTGAGTTATCTGCGGGCTCATAGCTTACTTAATCTTACTTGAGTCCGCGGCAGGCAAAGAACTGCAGTGGGCGAAGCAGAAACTGACCGTGATAGAGGACATTTCGTACGCCCATATCCGTTACGGATTCAAACTCGCTGACCAATTGCGGTGGAGGTGGCGCCGGTTGCGGCTCGGCGCGGTTGAGTTCGCGGACGAAAATGGCATTCTCTCCCTTGCGGGAAAGATAGCCGGGCCAGAAGTAGAACTGGTTTTCCGGTGTGAGACTGGTGCGGTAATAGACGAGGGAGTTTTTCCGGACGTCTGCCTTCGCTTCGGGAAGGTAAAAGGAAATCTGGCCCACGAGGCCATAATGGTCTGCAATGATGAAAACGGGTTTGCCTTCGTTGAGCAACTCTTGCCGAGCTTGGCCTACCACCCGGGCCGTTTCGCTCCATTCGCGGACCCGGTGCACCGGGTCGAACCTGACTGGCAGGTAATGCCCGGTCAACCGGCCAATCACGTCGGTATTATGCGCCACCAGCACCATGGCGAAACCCAGCACCAAACCAGCCGTAAGCCAGGTTTTGACCCGTGCAGCTCCGAGGCGCAATTGAGTGTCCCAGTAAACAACCATAAGAGCTAGCAGAGGGAGCACCGAAGGGGCAATCCAGTTCGGGTAATTCCGGGAGCGTAGCGCGTGAAGCAGGAAAACCAGGAACAGCGGTGCGCCCATGCTGAAGAAATAAACCAGCCGCGGGTTGTGCCGGCCCCGGCGCCACATGGCCACTGCGGCCCAAACCATCGCCGCGAAAAAGATCGGGTTGAGCAAACCGAACTCGGCGCCGACGAATTCCCCCAAAAACCGCAGCGTGGGCGTCCAGGTGGTCCCGGCACCGGCATCCCCTGCAACATGGCTGACGGTGGCCCATTGATGCTGGTAGTTCCAGAGCAAGACCGGAAAGGAGCAGAGCAGGTTGACGAGGAGGGCCAGGTACGGCGCGGGACGGCGCAGTTGTTTGCGCGCTGGTGGCCAAAGGACGAAAAACACCGCCCAGCATAGCCACTGGAGCAGTTCGGTATACTTGCTCAGAAAGCCTAAACCCATCCACAAGCCGACCCAAAACCAGTCCCGGGTTTTTCCATCCTCCTGGACCGCGCGCCAGCCTGTCAACATCGCCGCAGTCCAGAACAAAACCGAGAGCGGATCCACGGTCATAAGCACGGCCCCGAGCGCAGCGAGCGGCGTCGCAGTGATGATCAGCAACAGGAAGAACCCGGCACGCGCGTTGACCTCCCGGGCAAAAAACCTGAGAACCAGGATGCTGAGAATAGCGGTGATGATCGGAGAGAAGAAGCGCACGCCAAAGGCCGTGTCGCCCCAGAGAGCAGTGCCCAGGAATTGGGTGTACGCAATCAGCGGCGGTTTGCTGTAGTACGACAGGGCCAGGTGTTTGGACCAGAGCCATTGATAGGCTTCGTCCTCCTGGAGTTGAATGGTCCCGCTGCCGATATAAATCAGCCGGGCCAGCAGCAGAACAGCAATTAAAGCCCAACCGAGCCGCAACCAATGACTGTCGGGCGTGACATGCGGAGCCTGAAAGCCGGCGGGGGCGATTCCACGAACGCGGGGCAGCGAAGGAGCAGGTGATGCTTGGCGCAAGAGACGTGAAGTTCCAAGGGCTGAGCCGGATACGGCCAACTCCTCGGGAGCAAGTTCGTCCTGGCTTTGCTCGGGGAGTGATGGCGCGGGAGGAGCGAACAACGAAGGCATGTTTTCCCACCACAGAGGGAACCATTTCCGGCCGGCCGCTTGCCAAACGGAATTGAATAGCCAGAGGAAGGCGGCGGCGTAACCGGCGCCCAGGATGGCCCCGGCCAGCACGTCACTGGGATAATGCACGCCGTTATAGATTCGGGAAAAACCGACCAGCAGGGCCATCGGCAACATGAACCAAAAGCTACGCCGATAATAGATGAACGCCACAAACGTTGCCGCGAACCAATTGGCCGCGTGGGAGGACGGCATGCTGCCGGAGCCGCCTTTGCCGACCAGACAATGCGCCTCGGGAAATACCAGGAACGGGCGTTCCCGGCCAATGGCATGCTTGATTGTGTTGGTGACGAAGGAATCCCCCAGGGCTAGGATCAGGGCCAGCATCAGAACGCAGAGCCGCCCGCGCGCGCCGCCCTTCCACAGCAACAGCATTCCGAGCAGGACCAGAGCCGGCAAAAAATAAGGGTTCCCGCTCAAGAACGGCATCACGCCGTCAAAAATGGGATTGCTCAACCTCTGGTTGATGAATCGGAACAGGCCACTATCCAGCGTTTGCAGCATTATAGCAGAAAGACTATGGCGGAATGATGAAAGCAGAATGGGTGGACCCTGTGATGATCATTCTGCCACCATCATTCTGCCCAAAAGTCAGTTAATACACCACCAATGAGCGGACAGGATAATCCTTCAGTTTTTGGCGGCCGCCAAGGAAGCTCAGTTCGATGAGGAAAGAGATTTCCAGGATGGTGGCCCCCAGCCGTTGGACGAGAGCGGCGGCGGCGGCGGCCGTCCCGCCGGTTGCCAGCAAATCATCAATCAGCAATACACGGCTGCCGGGTTTCAAGGCGTCCACGTGGACGGCGACCGTTGCCGTGCCATATTCCAATTCATATTCCTGCTCGTGGGTCTGGTAGGGGAGCTTCCCCTTTTTCCGCACCGGAACGAATCCAGCGTGGAGTTTGACCGCGGCGGCGGCCGCAAAGATGAAACCGCGCGCATCGATGCCGACGATGGCATCCACCATGCCGGGCTTAAAGTGGTTGGTCATCAAATCGATGCAGCCCGAAAACAGGCGGGCGTCGGCCAGGACGGGCGTGATGTCTTTGAACTGAATGCCGGCTTTGGGGAAATCAGGGATATTGCGAATCGCACGTTCGAGATCCGTGCGCGTCGGCAGGAGTTGGGTCATGGCAACAAGGGTAGGTTCTAGGCTCTCGGAAGTGCGAGCGGTTCCCGGGTTCACGTTCACGTTTCGGGTGTCACCCATCAGGTCTTGGTGGTCTCCATCTTCTCGATCATTTTGCGGAGTTTTTTCAGCGCAATGTTCTGGATTTGGCGGACTCGCTCGCGCGTGACCCCAAATTTCTGGCCGACTTCCTCGAGAGTTTTTTGTGGCCCGCCGTCCAGCCCAAACCGGGCGCGCAAGATGGTGGCCTCTCGCGGATCCAGGGTTTTGACCATCTCCTGCAGCATCCGCGTGACGGTTTTCTCCTCGAGCTGTTCGTAAGGCGTGTCGGCGCTTTCATCCTGCACGACCTCCGCGAAATTGTTAGAGTCCTCATCCCCAATCGGAGCGTCAAGGGACGCGGGCCGGATGGCCGCCATGCGCATTTGAGCCACCCGCGAAGCCGTAATGCCAAGTTCTTCGCCCAGCTCTTCATCGGTCGGTTCCCGCCCCAATTCTTCCTGGAGGCGCATCGCCGTGCGGCGCATCTTGGAGATTTTGTCCACCAGATGGACCGGCAGCCGGATGGTTTTGGATTGGTTGGCCAGCGCGCGCTTAATAGATTGCTTGATCCACCAGGAACCGTAAGTGGAGAGTTTCCCGCCCTTGGCCGGGTCGAAGCGTTCCACCGCCTTCATCAACCCGATGTTGCCCTCGCTGATGAGGTCCAGCAGCGGCAGGCCGATGCCCTCGTAATCCCTCGCGATTTTGACCACCAGCCGCAGGTTGGCTTTGATCATTTGCTCGCGGGCCTTTTTGTCTCCCTTTTTTATCCGGGCGGCAAGTTCGATTTCCTGCTGGGGAGTCAGCAGCTTCACCTGGCCGATTTCACGCAAGTAAAGTTTGATGGCCGTGTCCCCGTCATAGGACGTGCGTTCGCGCCCTCGTGCCTCGATGGTCTCTTCGGACTCGGGTGGGGTTGCGGCTTCCCCCGCCTCTTCCGCCTTAAGGGCTTCTTCCTCTTTGGCGAGGTCTTCGGGCTTGGGTTCCTCGTCGTCTTTAGGGAACTCCTCCGGCATCGCGGGAGGGCGGGTCACGGACAACACCGGGGGCGCCTTGTGGGCCTTCGCGTGCCTCGTGCCGCGGGGGCGCGGGCGCTCCTTGCGCCGGACGGCTTTGTGATGTTTGGCTTGGGCAACCATACGAGTCAATGAATCTTAGTTTCCGTGCGCTGGTTTTGGCAACAACATTAACCGGCGGGGTCTATTTTTATGCGCACTCACCGGATAGTAGAAAGGAAAGCGCTTCGGGAATGGAGATATTTGCCCATCGCATTTCCTTAAATACCCCAGCGCTCGAAAGGGGTTTCGCCGACCCAACAAATTCTCTACCGAACATAAGACGCCTGCCCACCGGCTATAGCTTTAAGACCTTCCCTAAAACCATCTTCCAGCTTTGAGACAGACATTTCCGACGACCGTTCAATGAGCGAATTGCGTGCCAACCACCGAAGGGGCAAAAGCCTGACTTCGTCTCAACTCCATTCCGCAAGGAGTCCGCGTTTTCCGGAGCTTATGAACGGCAGCCAGGGCCGGAGCCGAGGCCTTCACGACAAACCGCGGAACGCGTCAGAAGGTAGCTTGCAGCCGGTTTGGGCATCGGCTAAGCATTCCGAGTGGGCCAGGAAAGCTTTGCTGATGCCGCGCTGGTGTTGTTTGGACATGGTTCGACGCTGAACCCCGAGTCGGGCGCGCCGGTCTTCCAACATGCTGCTGAACTGCGCCGGCGGAACTGCTTTGCGGACGTGCGCGAGGCCTTCTGGAAGCAGAAACCGCGGCTTGTGGAAGTGTTGCCGGCCATCAGAGCCCGCCGCGTTTTCCTGGTTCCACTTTTTATCAGCGAGGGCTATTTCAGCAACGAGGTAATCCCGCGCGAGTTGGGCTTTGGCAACCAGGGCGATTTGGTGCGCGTGCAGCCTCACGGGCCACAGACCTTGACCTATTGCCAGCCGGTCGGCTCGCATTCCAGCATGACGGGGGTATTATTGGCCCGTGCGCGAGGCGTCGTAGAGCAGTTTCCGTTTCCGCGCGCGCCCCGACCTGAGGATATTACCCTGTTCGTTGCCGGCCACGGCACTGAGGAGAATGAGAACTCACGCGTTGCCATCGAGCGGCAGGTGGAGCTGCTCCGGACGATGGGGCTTTATGCCGCCGTGCACGGCGTTTTTCTGGAAGAGGAACCCCGCATCGGCGAGTGCTATCAAATAGCCCTCACGCGGAATATCGTCGTTGTGCCATTTTTCATCAGCGACGGCATGCATGTGCGGGAGGACATCCCGGTCTTGTTAGGCGAACCCAAGCGCTTGGTTCAACAAAGATTGCAAACCGGCCAGCCGACGTGGCGCAACCCGAACGAGAAACAGGGCAAGCTGGTGTGGTATGCGTCCGCCGTTGGGACCGAGCCGTTAATAGCCAACGTGATCCTTGAACGGGCGCGCGAGGCAGACAAATGGTTGAATGAGTTAAAAAGTTAAAAGGTTAAATGGGCGGTCCACTGGGAGGCCGCGAAATGGATGTGTCCACCGGCATGGTGTTCCCATTTAACTCATTTACCCCATTTAACTTATTTAACTTCTTTCGGTTCCATTTTCAGTTTCAGATTGAAACCCGGGAAATGAAGCCTGAAACTGGCGCAGTGCATTGGAAGACAATTACGTTG
>DATMQA010000179.1:0-13055 GCA_035566895.1 Binatia bacterium | reverse complement strand
GTAGCTGCTCAGTGGCTACCCAAAACTCCGGCTGCGCCGCTTTTTCTTTATTTCCGAACACCCGCTATCCTATTCAAAACCAACCACTCCTCGCAAAACATTTCACCGGAAAGTTGGCAGTTTTTCAACAGACTGCTAGGGATGAAGCGGTGTAGGCACCTGTAGCCCGACCAACCCGAGTTGCTTATCTTTACCAATAATAGCGGTGCCACCGCCTTGGATTGTCATGTCCCATAGCAAAGACCAACTTACTCCGGTTGTTGACGGCGCTCCCGAGCCGGGCAAACTGTAGATCGATGGTGACCCGCCGCCCACGGAGGCTGCCGATATACCTATTGATACTGGAGGCACGGGTAACGTCGTGTTAAAAGTATACGGGGACCCTTGATAATGTGAGAGCCAACCCCACGTAAGGCCTGATGTCGCTGGCATCACCAGCGTTACCCCCTCCGCAGGCAACGATGGTGCTGACGCGGTGAGTGAAGAAATGCTGGACGAGCTTGGGGCAGCCAGTGCCACAATTTCGGTCCCGGGAGGCAAGGCGGACCGACTTGCCAGGAGCCGCTGCGTGTCCCCACTGGTGCGCGACTGGATGAAACCGCGCTTCTGCAAAGACGCGAATTTGTTGACCTCACGTTGAACCGCCGCATGATCCGGCAGCGGGGATTGAAAATCTTTGAGGAGTGAAGCGGTTTCGGACAGCTTGGCGAGGTTGAAACCGCTCGTCACAAAATCACCTTTCCCGTCGAAGGCGATTAATTCACCAGCACTCAACCCGTGCGACTGACCATTCATGAGCACCACGACCTTGCCCGCGAGCGCACCAATAAGCAGGACCTCAGGCTGACCTGCTTTCCCTTCGGCAATACGTGCAAAGCCCGTCCCGCCTTTCACCGTCGCCTGTTTGCCGGCGTGATCCAAAAGCAATTGCTGGTTCCGCCCTACGAAGTCAAACAGGCACGTTCCCTTCGAAAGACCTACCGCGTCGTTTCCGTTCAAACGTAAGGTGCTGTCCGCACCGAGCCGGATCACGCTCTTTCCGAGATCAACCTGCGCATGTGAGCCTGCGCTGGTTTCGATGTTCTGCTGGCCAGACACGTTTTCGGCGACAGAAACAGCGCCAGATTTTTCAGAAACCGTGAAGGCAAACAGGGGGACGGTGGCGACCGAAACGAAAAGAACAGTTATAGAAAGCAGTTTTTGGGGTGTTTGGGGACCACTCATAAGTGGCATTCTCTATTGGCCGGGAGAAACGTCAAGTATTAAATGTCGGTATTAAATGCCGGCAAAATGGGGGTGCTCAACGATTGCGATTTCTGCAGCGCGTCGGCAAATCATCGAGGATTTTCAATCTTGAAATGCTCGACCTTCGGAACCCGCCGGCAACGGACAAGGCAAGGGGCACGGGTTCGGGAGGTGTGCCGGGTTTTGGCGTGGACTGGGCCGAAACGGAATAGACTTTGGCCGTTATTGAGCCTTCACCTACCAGCTCGTTTTCGCGATACGTGCCAAAGGCCGAGAGAAAATCCGGAGATAACCAGTGGCGCGAGGTAAATCCAAGCGTTCGGCAGGGACCGATTTCCGATGGGTTCACTCCAGACCAAAACTTCCCAAAGCTCATTAAAGGTGATGATGAAGGCGAGCAAGAATATAGGACCGGCAATCGCTGGCCCTGCCCAATGGCCTACAGAAGAGGGGATGAGGCTCATAATACCGACGAAACACAAAAAGACGGAAACAACAAAAACCAAGGCGAATGCCCCGTCAAAGCTGGAGGCAAAGATCATCGGGTGAAACTGTAATCTCTCACGCGGCCATCCTAGCAGCACTTGGCCATTTTGTCACGGCCACGGACCAGGCAGCGGCACCGGTTCGGGAGCGGTTTTTGGCGAAGCGCGCCCGAGCTATGCAATTTTTTGCGGCGTGTATCCATACTGCCGGACGATTTTTGAGGCGGTTTTAAAGTCGATCAAGCTTTTCACGTTTGAAGGAAACAGCCCGAGGCCGATAAGATCGCCGAAGATCCGCTCCAGTCGCTTTTCCAATGCTGCGGCGAGGTCTGTGACAGCAACAGGATCAGGTATGGGCACCGGGACACCATCGGGCGGTCCGTCTTCTATGCCGCGTGCCGTCTTTTTCGGAGGCCGTGGCGGTGCGGTTGACCCGGCAGTCTGGGTCTTGGGAGTCCGTTCCGGGCGATTGTGACGCGTCATGGGCTTAGCATAAGTCCACAAGGCATTCTCAATGGTGCACGACGAAGGCAAAGCGACCGGATCAATAAGTGGGTAAGGTCGAAAGTGGCGGCGAAGCGCGCGACTAAACCTGGCCGTGCGCAGAGGTGCCGCTCGGTCCCGCTCTGTTCGGCCCAAGTGGTCGGCGGAGTTTGGGGCCAGGGTTCGGGGCGGCGCGGTATTGCTTAATCCAAGGCGGCACGGATACATTGCGGGGGCATTTGGCTACCACGGTTTTCCAGTGGCAACAATGTTGATCGGGCCTATTGATCGCACTGCTCACCCATGACAAATGAAATCCGATTGCGCGCTGTTGAAGAAAGCGATCTTCCCATTTTCTTCGAGCACCAACTCGACCCGGACGCTACTCGAATGGCCGCCTTTCCCTCCCGTAACCGCTCCGAGTTCATGGCCCACTGGGGGAAGATCATGCCTGCGGGGACGGCCACGCTCAAAACCATCCTGTTCCGGGGAGAAGTGGCCGGCAATATCGTCGCCTGGGAAGAATCCGGTAAACTGAAAGTAGGCTATTGGCTCGGGAAGGACTATTGGGGCAAGGGCATTGCCAGCGAGGCATTGTCACAGTTTCTCGTGCAAGTGAAGGCGCGCCCGCTGTATGCACATGTTGCCAAACAGAATATCGCTTCGGTTCGGGTATTGCAGAAGTGTGGATTTAAAATTTCCGGCGAGGACAAGTTTGCCGGGGTTGATGGTCAACAGGGTGAAGAATTCGTCATGAGACTTGCAGCCAACGACCAAGGATCCAAAGAATGATATTGGGAGGCAGCGTGAGGAGTTGGTGCTGCGGCTCGCCCCGGCATCCTCACTCCGACCTCAAGTATCCGCCGTGCAGACCCGGCGCGGAACCTGAACCTGCGGGGGCTGCTCCGCAGAAGCAATCGCCTTAACGGCACGCCACGCGAGATGCTGAATTCGAGTGTGCCCCCAGGCGCTTTTAGGCAGGCGTTGAAGTTCTTGGAGCGCGCGACTCGGTTTGGCCATGCGCAGCCACATTTCGGCGGTGTTTATTCGAACCGAATCGTTTGTCTTTAGCTTTCCCAGCCCGGTTTTCATGCACATGCATTTTGCCACGCCGCCGGAGGCTTGTCGATTGGGGTCGAGACCTACTAGGAAAAAAATGGGTGCGGAGCCGCGCCTGCCGGCTCATGGCGAGCGGATGCGGTAGAAACGTGCGGGATAATTCGTCCAGGTGGGATCGCTGAAATAAAACGTGTCGCTCGTGAGAGTATTGGTTTGCAGCGGAGACCAAATGGGGCTGGCGAGATTCGTGCTGGCTTCGACCGCAACCACCATGCCGCTGGCCCAGGCGATATTGAACCCGAATTGGTTCGTGCGCACGCCAAAGGTGCCATCGACGGTCTGCACTTGCGGTTTCCATAACGCTGTCGGACGATCCTGCCAAGGATTAGTCCAACCGGTTGTCCCCGGCAAGTAGTAGACGGTCGCATCGTTGTCACCTGAAAACAAAGTCGCAAAAGCAGTGGGAGCGTCGCCCGCGAAATATACTGCCCTGAGGTTATTGCAGTCGGAAAAGGCATAGTCTCGGATGTAGGCAGCGGCGTTGCCTATCGTGACGGCGGTTAGGTTCGTGCAGTCATAGAACGCCTCGAACCCTATGAAAGTAACGGCGTTGGGGATCGTAATCTTGATGAGGCTTGTGCAGCCAGCGAACGGAAAGTCCGCGATGTTGGTGACGCTGTCGGGAATCGTGATGTTGATCAAACTGTAGCAGCCGTAGAACAAATCCGTTCCGATTCTGGTGACATTGGTGGGGATCGTAAGGCCGGCCAGGCTGGTGCAGAATGAGAAAGCATCGTCCCCAATGCTGATAACACCGTTGGGAATGGTGATGTTGGTCAGGCTCGAGCAGTTACCGAACGTATCGTCCAGAATTCTGGTGATGCCGTTCGGAATCGTGACGCTGGTCAGGCTGACGCAGTGATCAAACGCACCACCCCCGATGCTGGTGACGTTGGTGCCAATCTTAACATTGGTCAGACGGGCGCAGCCCTCGAAAACCGCGCCTCCAATGCCAGTAACGCTATTGGGAATGGTGACGTTGGTGAGGCTTGTGCATTCATAAAACGCAAAGTCCCCGATGTTGATGAGGCCGTAGTGGATCGTGATATAATTCAGGTTGGGGCAGGAGGAGAACGCAGAGCTTTCGATGTTAGTGACGCTGTCGGGGATGGCGACGTTGGTGAGACTGATGCAGGTATAAAACGCATTGCTACCGATGGTAGTAACCGGGTAGCCATTGGTCATGCTGGGGATGATCACTGCACCGCCGGGACCGGTGTATTTGGTTATGGTGATCGTGGCATTATTCGTCGTGAAAGTGAATTGTGCCTGGGCCACGGCGGGCGGCATCAATAGCAGTAGCAAAACCCATGAGGCGGAGATGCGCAGCCGGAGGCATTGTCGGACAAGGTTCGGGCGAGTTTGGATCGGTTTTCGGCCCGGTGCAATGGCGCTTTGGAATAGGTTGGTTTGCATGGGCGTGTCCGTTGAAAAACCATCCGGAGTTTCTTAGCAAACTTTTATCCGATGGTCAAGCAAAAGCACGTGCGGCAGGGAGCAGCGCACCTGCCTGCCCGCCCGCTGGCCCGCGCGCGAAGGACTTCGGCTCGAAACACCAATCTGCGCTGCGCGTTCCGGGCCGGAGTCGGTGCCGGGGTGCGGGGCGGATGGGCAACCGACACGCAGAGGCCGGGCAGCGGTGCCGAGCGAGCTGGGGTTGAGCTTGGGTGCGTGGGTGCGCTGGCCAGGAGACTGGAGTCAAGCCGGCTGCGGAAGCGCGCCAGAACGCTTATGCGCTGGCCCAAGGGCTGCCGCCTTGCGTGCCGAAGTTGGGTCATTAAGAGCTCACCCTCGCTCATCGGGGGTGGGCTTCTTTCGGGAAATACCCCGTTTTTGGCAAGACCTATGCTCGATAACAGGGGCAACGCAATGAACAGTATGCGTTGTGTTGCATTGACACAACACGGTGTTGTATCCATATTGGCTGGAGTGGTTTTCAGAAAATGAAAAGCACTGGCGGCGAAAGCCGGTAAAATAAACTAAAACGAACACGATCGCGAATGAGCAGGCCGCCACGGAGCACCAAGAAGCATCTGAACTACCCAGTCGAGACGAACGGCAGTAAATGGGCTGCTGAAAACCGCAAAAAGGCGAGCGCCTTGAGTGACAGCGAGCGTGCTGCACTCTTCAAGAGTGGTATCCTCCGACTTTATGGCGCAAGACAAGCGGTGCGCGCTGGACGTTAATGTTCTCATAGACCTGGCTGAACAAAGGGATTTCGCTTTAGACTTCCTGGGCGTTGTCAGAGAAAAGCACTGCCCCTTCTGCCTCTCACCCACCGCTTTTATTGAGTTGGAATTGCTCATTCGGGATGGCGGTCCCCAGCAACAGAAGGCTGCGAAAGCTGCCATTGCCTCTCTCCATGAGTGGGGGGTTTTTGTGTTCAACCTTAAGCCGGTCCAGCACGGATGCACCAAGGTTTTCGTTCAGCGATTAATACAGAAGGGGTATTTGAGCGAAGATGAGTACAACGACGGTTTGATTCTGGGGGAAGTTGGATGCTTTGGAGTTCCACTCCTTGTTACTTCTGATGACCATTTGCTCGGCATCAGTCCTCATGCCATAAGCGCGGAGTTAAAGGCTTCAGATTTTTTCCCCACGGTCGTCTCGAGTCCTCAAAAGATTGTACGCATTGCGTCGCGGTAAGGGGAGCCAGCACCAAATCCAGCCCGTACCGCCACGACCAAAATGCGAGCTACGACTCAATTTCCGCGTTGTATCCCGGTTGTATCCCGCGTCATGTTTTTTGGATGGGCCCATAGAGGAGGCCGCTGAGCCCGGACGCAGGCGACGACCAAAAAGGCGCACCAACAGGGCGCGCCTAACACACGGTGCTCCGAAGGTAGCGGGATGGGAAAAACCCGGCAATGGAAATCAGAGAAGACCAGTCACCGGTCAATTTAGCGCGTAACACGTTGCTGCGGACAGGAATGTCCGCGCCGCCCCGCCGCCGATTAGGGAATCCGGAAGTGAAAAAAAAGGCGGCTCCACTCGGAGCCGCCCGAACCTAACTAACCACCATTACAAGGAACCTTTTCACGCTAATTGGCACCTGAGATTTCAACAATGGGGTGATCGCCCTATTTGGTTAGAGGCTCTCGGGACTGGCGAGCAAGGAGGCGACGCGGGCGAGGAGGCGGCCGGCGGCGCCGCCGTCCAGGACGCGATGGTCGAAGCTGAGGGTGACGTTGGCTTGCATGACGGGGACGAACTGGGCTTTGGCGTCGTCCCAATGGGGTTCGCGATGGGCGGCGCCCATGCCAAGGACGAGGGTTTGCTCGGGCAGAGGGATGGGGGTGGCCCAGGTGAGGCCGAAGGTGCCGAAGTTGGTGACGGTGGCGATGGAGCCGCCGGTGGCGTCGGCGGGCAGCTTGCGCTGGCGGGCCAGTTCGACGAGTTCGTTGTAACGGGGCACGAGGTCTTTGAGGGGTTGGCGGTCGGCGTGGCGAAGGACTGGAACGAGGACACCGTCTTCGGCTTCAACGGCGAAGCCGACGTCGATGGAGGAGGGGTGGACGATTTTGTTGCCGATGAGGCGGCCGGCCGGGGCGCTGTTTTCGGCCAGGGCGACGGCGAGGGCGCGCAGGGCGTAAAGGGCGGGACCGGGCTTGGCGGAGCAGGTCTTGCGGTGGTTGAGGAGGGGGTCGAAACAAACGGGCAAGGCGACGGTGGCGATCGGGCGGGTCCAACTCCGGCGCATGGCGTCGGCGACGGCGACGCGCATGGAGGAGGCCTGGCTGAGGCGGGATTTCTCGAGGTTGGCGATGAATTTTTCGAAGTCTTTGATGGTGACGCGGCCAGCGGCGCCGCTGCCGGGCAGGCCGGCCAAATCAGCGGCGTGGAGGCCCAACTCGATCATGCGTGCTTTCATGCGCGGGGACATGTAGCTGGCGCCGGCAGCATTGGCCGGGACGGGCAAGCCGCGGACGGTGGGCTGAACGAGTTTCCTGGTGGGCTCGGCCGGGGTCCGGGTGGAAGGCCCGGCGCCGGTCTCGGTGTCCTCGCCGTTGGTTTCGGGGGCGGGCGCGTCCAAGCCGAGGCGGACGGCGTCTTCCTGGCTGGCTTCGAGGTAGCCCAGGACGGTGCCGACGGCGTAGCTTTCGTTGAGGTTGACGAGGAGTTTTTCGACGCGCCCGGTGCAGGGGGCGGCGACGTTCATTGTGGCTTTGCTGGTCTCGACTTCGATGATGTCCTGGTCGGTTTGGACGCGGTCGCCGACTTTGACGAGAAGATTGATGATGGTGGCTTCGGCGATGGACTCGCCGAGCTGCGGCATGATGATGGGGATGGAGGGCATCGTTGCGAAGTTACAAGGTTACAAGGTTACAAAGTTACAAGGGTGGTTAAATGGTTAATTGAGTTAATTGAGTTAACTGAGTTAATTGGGGTTACAGGGTTGCAAAGTTACAAGGTTACAAGGTTACAGGGTTACAAGGGTTACAAAGTTACAAGGTTACAAGGTTACAAGGGTGGTTAAATGGTTGATTGGGTTAACTGGGTTAATTCATGAGCGGAGGAGGCGGCGGGCGGCGGCGGCGATGCTGCGGGCCGTGGGACGATGGGCGGCCCATAGGTTCGGGTGGTAGGGAACGGGGGTATCTTTTGCGTTGAGCCGTTGCGGTGGGGCATCGAGCAGGCCAAAGCCCTCGCTGGCCACACGGGCGATGACTTCGGCGGTGACGCCGCCCCAGGGCCAGGCCTCGCCGACGCACAGCAACCGCCCCGTGCGCGCCACTGAGGCCATCACGGTGTCGGTGTCCAGCGGTTTGACGGAGCGCAGATCGACGACTTCGATTTCGGTGCCTTCGGTAGCGAGTTCTTCGGCGACGGCGAGGGCCTCATGGAGCATGGCGCTGTAGGCGACGATGGTCATATCCCGCCCGGCGCGGGCAATGCGCGCTTTGCCGACGGGGACGGCCTCGGTGGGCAGCCGCTCAGCCTTGAGATGGTAATAAAGATATTTGTGCTCGCAAAAGATCACCGGGTCGTCAATCGCCACGGCTTCGAGCAACATGCTGTAGGCATCCTCGACGGTCGCCGGGGTCATGACGATCAAACCGGGGTAGTGAGCGTAGAGGGCTTCCATGCTCTGGCTATGAAAGGGGCCGCTGCCGGAGGTGCCGCCGCTGGGCAGGCGGATGGTAATAGGGCAAGGCACGCGGGTGCGCCAATGAAGGGTGGCGGCCTGGTTAACAATTTGATTGAAGCCGGGGGTTGAAAAGTCGGCGAACTGCATTTCGATGATGGGCCGCATGCCTTCGATGGCAGCGCCCACCGCCAACCCGAGCATCGCATCCTCGCTGATGGGGGAGTCGAGGACCCGGCCGGGAAATTGGCGCGCGAGGTTTTTGGTGGCTTTGAAAGCGCCGCCAAAGGCGCCGACGTCCTGCCCGTAGATAAAGACGCGCGGGTCCTCGGCCAGGGCCCGGGCCTGGGCTTCGCGGATGGCGTCGAGGTAGGTGATGCTCATGGCGGGGGGGCAGGGGTTACAGGGTTACAAAGTTACAAGGTTGCAAGGTTGCAAGGTTGCAAGGTTACAAAGTTACAAGGTTGCAAGGTTGCAAGGTTACAAAGTTACAGGGTCACAAGGTTACAGGGTTACAAGGTTACAGGGTTACAAGGTTGCAGGGTTACAAGGTTGCAGGGTTACAAGGTTACAAGGTTACAGGTTCCAAGGGGAGCGAGGCGAGCCAAGCCTCGAGCTCGTCGTCGGTGTCGCCGTAGGGAATGGAATCCTCGCGAAGCTCGAGGTCCTGACCGAGCTTGCGAGCACGCAGCCAGCGCAGATAGCCATTGAGAAGCCTCAGCACGCTCCAGCCCTCATTCTTCGACGTCGCAACTTCTACGGTTGGGATATACGACTCATCGTCGCACACGTTGAGGTCGTCCACGAGTTCCTGCAATGAACCGCGGGCCTGAAGCATGAACCGGATTTGATCAAGGTAGTGAAAGCGCCCATGCCCTTCAGCAATGTTGTTGGTCAGCGACACCGCTGCGCCGCGGATTTGGCTGGCCAACTTGAACTTCTCGTAATCAGGCAGCCACCGGGCGACAGCATACATCTTTTTACGGAACTGCCGCGCAGCCTTGTACACGTCCAAATCCTCAAAGGTCTGAAATCGTTCCACGCTACTGTTCATTGCTGCTCCTGAATCGTTATGTTTAGCGCCTCGAACCATGTAACCATGCAACTCTTTGTAACCTTTTCAACACTTCTGTGACCCTCAAACGCCTTCGTGCCCTTCACTCAGGTGTTTCGAGGCCAGGGCGCACCACTCTTCTTTATAGGGATCCGGCCCCGGCTCGCGCTGGACTTTAGCGACGGTTTCCTCGATGGTCTGCGCCGCTTCGTTGCGCCACCCCGCCAAGGCCGGCGGGTCGGCCCAGCCCTGGTCCACGACGTAAGCCTCGGCGACTTTCAAGCAGTCCCGCCCCACCGGGGATGATTTGAGTGTGGCTTCGACATAGCCGGCGTCGTCGTGTTCGCCATGCCCGCACAAGCGCAACAGCCGCGCTACGATAAGGCGCGGGCCTTTGCCTTCCCGAGCCTGGCGCACCGCCTCCCCGAGCACCTTCAAGCAATCGACTAAATCGGTTCCGTCCACGGAGTCGCCCTCGAGACCGTAACCGGCCGCCTTGTCGAGCAGGGAGCGACAGGCGAACTGGCGCTCGTTAGGCGTCGAATAGGCATAGTGGTTGTTGGCCACCAGCAGCACGAGCGGGAGTTTCTCGACGGCAGCCTGGTTGAGGCCTTCATGGAATGCGCCGGTCGAAGTGCCGCCGTCTCCAATGCAGGTTGCGCCGACGGTTCCGGTGGTTCCTTTGAAGCGCCGCGCCAGGAGGGCCCCGTTGACGACCGAGATCATGGCGCCCAAGTGGCTGATCATGGGATAGAGCCCCTCCTTGGGGCGGCCGCGATGAACATTGCCGTCGCGCGCGCGCATGGGACCCAGCGCTGAGCCCAGGTAGGTTCGGACCGCATCCAACAACGGCTCGCCAAAGGCCAAACGGCCGGCGGTGTCCCGGATTAGAGGAGCAAATACATCGCCTTTTTGCAACGCCAGCCCCAGGGAGACGCTGACTGCCTCCTGGCCCCGACCGAGGAAAACGCCGCCATGGATCTTGCCCATGCGGTAGAGGCTGGCGAATTTCTCGTCCAGAAGGCGCGCCAACAACATCAGCCGGTATGCCTTGACATAGGCGTCGCGCGACAGGGAGACCTCGCCAACCGGACCCTGGTTGACCAAAGCGTGAACCATGCGGGAACTCTAGCGTTTCTGAAGTCAGCCGCAACTTTTCTTTACCGGGATTTGTCTTGTTTTTAGACACGGTCGAGCACGGAGGCAAGGCTTTCCACGGCCTATACAGGTTGGTGAAAGGCGCCAAAGCAGGGTTAATCCGAGGAGGGCGGCGGGGTCAAAACTCTTGTTGGCGTTCGGTTCGCAATTGGTGTTGAATGTGCTTCATCAGCACTGGTTCTATTCGGATGAAAAGTGTTGCGATAAGTCGTATTGTGTCTGCCCACTCATGAGCGAGCCTGGATCCCATATCCTGGTGGTCGAGGATGATGCGCGGGTGCCGGAACTTTTGGCCGGCCTGCTGCGGCAGGACCTGATCACGCTCGAGGGCGCGCCGGATGCGGCTACCGCGTTCAGGCTGGCGACGGAAAGGCACTTTGATTTGATCCTGCTTGATCTTGGCTTGCCGTGCAGAGATGGGTTCGACCTGCTGCGCCAACTCAAGGAATGTCCGCAGACTCAGTCGATCCCGGTCATCGTGCTGACGGCCTGGAACAGCACCTCGGATAAGCTGCGCGGGTTCGAACTGGGCGCGGTCGATTATCTGACCAAGCCTTTTGAGAGCGCTGAGCTGCGCGCCCGGCTGAGCGCGGCACTCCGGGCCAAACATCTCCAGGATGAATTGACGCAAACCAACCGCGAGTTGCTCGCTGCGCGTGTCGCCGCCGAAGCCGGCGCCCGCGCCAAAGCCGAGTTTCTGGCCAACATGAGCCACGAAATCCGCACGCCGATGAACGGGATTATTGCGATGGCCGGCCTGCTGCTGGAGACCCCGCTGAGTCACGAGCAGCACGGCTATGTGGAAACGATCTACGCCTCGAGCGAATCCTTGCTGACGATCATCAACGACATCCTCGATTTCTCGAAAATCGAATCCGGCAAGCTGGAACTGGAAAGCCAACCATTCTGGCTGCGTGCCTGCATCGAAGAGACCCTGGACCTGTTGGCCTCGAAGGCGGCCGAGAAGAACATCGATTTGGCTTACCAGGTCGAGGACGGCATCCCGGAACAAGTGCTCGGCGATGTGACACGGCTTCGTCAAGTGCTGGTCAACCTGGTCAGCAATGCGATTAAATTCACTCCCTCCGGCGAAGTGGTCGCGCTGATCAAAATCCTTTCTGCTCCGAAACCGGACTCGGAGCAAGGCGACCTGTGGCACCTGCACTTCTCGGTGCGGGACACTGGTATCGGGATCCCGGTGGACCGGCTGGCGCGATTGTTCAAATCTTTCAGCCAGGCCGATGCGTCCACCACGCGGCAGTTCGGAGGCACCGGGCTGGGGCTGGCGATCAGCAAGCGCCTGGTTGAACTGATGCACGGCAAGATGTGGGTCGAGAGCGTGCCTCAAAAGGGCTCTACTTTCCATTTCACCTTGCCGTTATCAGCCGCTCCTCAAACGCCCTCCCCGGCGCTGGACAAGCCGGAGGCGCAACTGGCCGGTTTGCGGCTGCTGGTCGTTGATGATAACGCCACCAACTGCCGGATTCTGACGCTCCAAGCCTCCAAATGGGGGATGCAGGCCCGCGGCACGCAGAACGCCCCTCAGGCTCTGGAGTGGCTGCGCTCCAGCGAACCTTTCGACCTGGCCGTGCTCGACATGCAAATGCCGGAGCTCGACGGTCTTATGCTGGCCCGCGAAATCCGCAAATTGCCCGCCCGCCAATCCCTCCCGCTGATCTTGCTGACCTCCATGGGCATCCACACCGATCATCCGGATGTCGCTCGCGCCGGCTTTGCGAGCTGCCTGACCAAGCCCATCAAACCCGTCCAGTTGCGCGAGGTCCTGCTTCGCGTCATCTCCGGGACCAACCCTCCGCCCCAAAACCCCGTGACCCACGCCAAACTAGATCCTACCCTCGCGCGGCGACTCCCTCTGCGGGTCCTGCTGTGCGACGACAACGTCATCAACCAGAAAGTCGCTTCCCGTCTGCTGCAGCAGATGGGCTATCGCGCCGACCTGGCCGCCAACGGTCTGGAAGCCCTGGCTGCCCTGGAGCGGAATCCCTATGACTTGATTTTCATGGACCTCATGATGCCCGAAATGGACGGGCTGGACGCCACCCGCCTTATCCGTCAACGCCAGAAGCAACCCGGGCAATTCCCCACTTTCAAATCCCCCATCATCATCGTGGCGATGACCGCCAGCGCCATGAAGGGGGATCGCGAAAAATGCCTCGAGGCCGGCATGGATGATTACATCGCCAAGCCCGTGCGTCTGGAAGACGTCCGCGGGATTGTCGAGCGCTGGGGCGCCGCCGCCGCTCAAACCCAGCCCGCCGCTGCTCCGCCCGCCGCGCAAAGCCAAGCTCCGGCCTCCGCCCCACCTGCTGCCGCGGCCGCATCGGACCAGGACCCCGTGGATATGGAACGGCTGCTCGAGTTTACCGACGGGACGCAGGAGAATTTGCGGGAGTTGGTCATGCTG
>DATMQA010000178.1:0-25577 GCA_035566895.1 Binatia bacterium | reverse complement strand
AGCGCACAGGCCAGTTCTGGAGTCAGCGAGGCGACGAAGCCTTAATGTGTCTGGAAATATTCTGGCGGAATGACCGTTGGCACCTCCTGTTCCCTCATACTTCCTTTAACCCAGCAAGAAACTGAGATGCGCTCGGCGGCGGTGGACCCAATATGCTCAACTGGAACACAAGCCCGGGCCAGCAGCTTAACTCGACACCAAGTCCAATCAGCTTCCCTCACGGCCTAATCCCGTGCTAACCGGGTTCGAAGATTTCAAGTATTTCCTGACCGCCTCGGTTCGCCCGCGCACGTGAAGTTTTTCGTAAATATGCCGCAGGTGCGCGCGCACCGTGTCGTAACTGATTTTGACGCGGTCGGCGATCTCCTTATTGCTCAGGCCCTCCGAGAGCAAAACCAGAATCTCGGATTCACGCTGGGTCAGTCCGTCGCTGGCCACCAGGGTGGCGGGTTTCTTCTGAAAGGCCTCCACCAACATGCGGGCAATTTCACTGGTCATCGGCGCGCCGCCGGAACGCACTTCGCTGATCGCTTTCAGCAGCTCCTCCGGACTGGATCGCTTCAATAGATAGCCGCAGGCGCCGGCTTGCAACGCCTGAAAAATCAACTCGTGATTGCGATACACGGTCACGATGATGACTTGAACGTCGGGAAGCTTTTCTTTGAGTTGGGCCGTGCAGGCGATCCCCGATTGGCCGGGCAAATGAATGTCCATGAGCACAACGTCCGGCTTGAGCCGCGGGATTTCAGCCAGCGCCTCCTCAGCGGTCGCGCAGGCGAACACACACCGGAACCCGGGCGCGGCATCAATCCACTGACAGAACGTCTGTCGTATCACGGCGTTGTCTTCAACAATGGCGACGGTGTTCATGGCAGTTATTCCGGGATCGGCAGCGGCAATTGCAGGGAGACGGTCGTGCCCGCCCCGGGAGCGGATTCCAGTTCGCACTGACCGTGCAACTGCTCCAACCGGTTGCGCAGATTCACCAGGCCATGCCCGTTTGAGCCCCCGAACGTATCGAAGCCGCTTCCGTTGTCGGTGATCAAAATCCAAAGCCGGTTTTCCAGCACCCGGACGCGGAAGCCGATCTCGGTGGCGCCGCCGTGCCGGACGGCGTTGTTGAGCGCCTCCTTCACGGCGAGAAAGAGATGGTGGCGCACCTCGCCGGAAACCACCTGGTCGGGAAACCAATTGGGGATATGCACGCGGCACGCCAGCTTCAACCCCGCGAGATATTCCTCCGCGTAGCTCGCCAAGTACCGGGCCACTGAAGCCAGCGTGTCGCGCTCCGGGTCCACCGCCCAGACAATTTCGTCCAGGGCGTAAACCAGGGTGCGGGATTTTCCGGCGATGGTCTCCATGCGTTCGGTTGCCTCACCCGGGGGCAAATTCAGCGCGGGGCTGACGGTGGCCAGCATGCTGATCTCAGTCAGACTGCTGCCCAAATCGTCGTGCAAGTCGCGCGCAATGCGGGCGCGTTCCTGCGCCAGGGCGCGCTGATGCTCGGCCTTTTCGCGGTCATGCACCTCCCGCTGAAGCTGGGCCGTGCGCTGTTGAACCTTGTGATGGAGAAGCCGGATCCAAACCAGGGCCAAACCCAGGCCGCCCAGCAGCGCGCTTACCAGAATCAGCAATCGCGACAGCGTCCAAAACGGGGGCCGCACCAAGACCCGGATGTCCACCGCTGAGTTCAGCAACAACTCGAAATTGGCGACCTCCGTCGCCGTGGTGCGGTTGCCTCCGCTGCCGGCGTAAACGCCCGTCAACTCCAGCCGGCTTCCCGGCGGCAGATCAATTTCTTTACTCTGCCCCGGGGCCGGCAAAGCGGATGGCGGCATGGCGGCTGGCCCGGCCTCACCATCCAGGTGAGCGACGAATCGCTGCAAACCGGCCTGCAACTCCAGCGTCCGCTGATCCCCGCTCAGATTCAAGAGCACCGCTTCGACACGCACGCGGATGGCGTCGTTTTCGGCGCGGAACAAACCGTTTGCATCAAGCGGGCGGGGGCCTGGCACGGAGGCCTCACCCATTTTGCGCGCCATAGCCTCCAGCAACACGGGCGACGGCCCCGTCAAGCTCGGAAAGCCTACCACTTCCACCAGGTCACCGACCGCCAGACTCACACTGCCTTTCGGGAGGAACCGAAAGCCGTTGGTCCCGTCCATCGCATAATATTGCCCCTGGCGCTCATGCACGATCTGGCCGGCGACTTTCACTCGTCTGAGCGCGCTGGCCTGGGGATCGAATAGAAGCAGCTCGGTCACCCGTTTCGGCGTCATGGCAAAGACATCCGCCAGCGGAGCGTCAACCACCGTCACCGACGGAGCAAACATGCGGACCTCGCTGACATTGACCTGATGAGTGGCAGGGTCCCAGGAGGCAAATAAGCAACCCCGCAGCCGCACGAGCGCACCTTCATATTGCTTCAACGCGATGCCGTTCGTGCCACCGTTTGTGTCAAGGACCAGCGTATTGATCTTGCCGCCGTGCGTGAGCAGCGTGACCGTGTCCGCGCGGGCGGCGGTAACAATCCCCTCCAGCTCCACGAACTGGGTATCCAGACTGCCGTTGATCAACTGGTCCCAGTAGGGATGAACCGGTTGTGGCAGCTCCCTGGTGCCGAGCAGGGCAATCCGAACTGCATGAATCCGCGGCGCGAACTGGCCTGGATCGGTCGTGCCTTCAACTTCAACTAACTCTCCGACCCGGGGCGGCCCCCCGGTTGAAGGATTCCAATGGTCAATGTAAATCCCACTCGTTTCGTCCTGGACCACCGCCGCTTCGAATCCGGGAAAGGCGCAGGTAATCACACCGCGGATCAGCACCTGCCGGCCCCCGGCCGCCTCCTCGCGAGTCAACCAATGAACCTGCTCTGCGGTCCTGAGGACCGAAGGCCGGGAATCAACGGCCGATGAAGCGGACTGATTAGTTATTACCGCCTCCGGAACGGCACCTGCAGCGGCAACAGCCCGGACCAGGTACACGAAACAGAAAATCGCGACCAGGTGAAGCTTGAGCACTGTGCTTGTCATGCAAACTTCCGGACGGATATGCAACGAGGCTAGCACAATGTCCTTGCCCTGAAAAGGCAATTAAACCAAGAATTCAGAACCGCTTTTACCGACATGAGCCGGTCACACCTGAATCAACCAAATCCCGCGATTGAGCGACTCTACCGGGAAGCCGACGAGGCCTGGGGACGGCAGGATTACCAGAAGGGCATCAGCTTGATTGAGCGGGTGGCCCATAAAGAGCCATTCAACCCGCTCCGGCTGCTCGATCTCGCGCGTGCTTATGGGCGGCGTTACGACTTTCCCGCGGCCGAAGGCTACGTCGAGAAAGCGTTGCAAATTTCGAAAGATCGCGCTCACACTCTCGGCGAAGCGGGGCGGATTTGTTTGGAGCTCGACGAGCTCGACCTGGCGGTGGCCTACCTCGCGCGCGCCAGCCAGAAGAAGGGCGTCTCCGTCGCCTCGCTGATCACGCTGGCAGACCTTTACCTTCGCGACCAGCGCATAGACGAAGCTGCCGAGCTGGTCGCGCGCGCGGCGCAGATGGATCGCAAGGACCCGCGCGTGCTGCTCGCCGAGGCGATGCTCACACGGCTGCGCGGCAACCTCCAGGAGGCCAAGCCGCTCCTCCGCCAGCTCCTGACGAATCCCGCGGCCGTCGTTCACGTGCGCGTCCGCGCGGCATACGAGCTGGCCGGCATCCTGGACGGCGAGGCCCAATACGACGAGGCCATGGTCGCGCTGTTGGAAGCGAAGGCCATTCTACGCCCCTATGCGGGGCCGCACGCTGCCACAGTCCAGCATATGCAAAACCGCGCCAAGGAAATGGAGCAAACCATTACCACCGCCGTCATGGACCGCTGGCGCGCTGAGGCTGCCAGGCTCCAGCCTCCGCGGCGGATCGCGCTGCTCTGCGGCCATCCACGCTCCGGCACAACCCTCCTCGAGCAGGTGCTCGACGCCCACAGTGACGTGATCAGCGCCGAAGAGACGAAGCTCATGCACGACGAGGCGTACCTGCCTCTCATTCGCGATTTTCCCGAAGGAACCAGCATCATCCAGGCGCTCGACTCGGTTCCGCCCAGCCTGCTTTGCCACGCGCGTGAAAACTACTTCCATTGCGCCGAACTGCTCCTTCGCGCCAAAATCGGCGGCCGCCTGCTCCTGGATAAGAACCCGGCGTTGAATTTAATGATTCCCATGGTGGTGCGAGTTTTTCCCGAGACGAAATTCCTCGTCGCGCTGCGCGACCCGCGCGACGTCATCGTGAGTTGCTTTATGCAGGCCCTGCCGCTCACGCCGATCAGCTCCTCCTACCACAGCATTGAGGGAACCGTGAATCAGTACGCCAATGTGATGGGATTCTGGCTCGAGATGCTCCCGCGCATGGGGGATCAGTGGAGGTATGTCCGGTACGAGGAGATGGTAGATGACCTTGCTTCCGTGGCTCGGTCGGTACTGGGGTTTCTGGGCATGGGGTTCGAGGACAACGTCCTGAAATTCTACGAGCATGCCAGCGCGAAGCGCGTCCGGTCGCCATCCCACGCGGACGTGAAAAGGCCCCTTTACCGGACGGCGGTCGGCCGTTGGCGGAATTATCAGAAGTACCTTGATCCGTACATGACCCGACTCGAACCTTTCATCAAAGCCTTCAATTACGCCTGATTTCCGCTTTTTGGGTTTGCACGTAGTCCAATTGAGCTATTGCCAAAATGGTTAATTTATGGTAAAGAATTCGCACAAATAGCACAACAAACCATCAACCAGCCGTACCAACATGAGAAGCCACTTTTCACCCAGCACCCCGAACACAGAACAAAGTGCCGCCTCCGGCCGGAAGGAGACCATGAGAAGCCATTTTCTGATGAGTGGCGCGGCCACCGCGTGCGCCGTTTCGGCCGCGACGGCAATAATGCCAAGTGTCTGCTCGGCTCAGATTGCCGCTGACTACGCGACCAATCCCACCTACAGCGGCGGATGGGCAGCCGGGCAAAACGGCGGGTCCGGCTTCGGAGCCTGGAGCTTTAATGGGACCGACCCCACACCGGCCGGGACATATCAAGGGCTGACCAGTTCCTCTCCTATCGGAACAGCGTGGACACTGTTCACCCATGCCAATAACACCGGTCTTGCTAATGCCGGGCGCGCCATTAGTGAGGTGGGCGGGTTGCAGCCCACTCAGAGGTTCGAGACGGTCATAAACAACCCCACCGCATTCCATTTTTATCGCGGATTTGATTTGTTGTTCACCAGCGGCCCCGACAACAATGCTCCTGGTAACAACGCGGCTGCACTCCGGCTCTCTGTATTCAACTACTCCGCAAGTAACTGGAGCGTCAACGATGCGGGTGGCGGCACGGGTACCAGTCTCTCTTCCACCACCACCGGCGCGGCCGGCCTGAGAATTGCCCTGACGCTAAACTCGGCGACCACCTATTCACTGACCTTGACGCCGCTGAATGGGGCCACCCCTTACTCCCAGTCTGGAACACTCGCGGGGCCGATCACTTGGGTTGACTACCGGTTATGGGACGGCACTTCTGGCGGGCCGAACGATACGGCCAACAATTTCGAAATTAGCAGCATGACGATCATCCCTGAGCCTTCCACTTTTGCGCTCATCGGGTTGGGAGCCGGCGGCCTTGTTTTCCTGCGTCGGCGAAAGTAAAACCTGGGAGTCTTTGTAAGCAGTCCACGGCTAGTGACAAGGTCGCTGGGAGAGGCCTATTGCTCAAAATTTTCTCTCCCAATGTGCCTTCAAAACGTCCGGGCGACCGGCGAACGCAGCGACCGGGGGCAAGTTGCCAGCGTTCCCGATGTGAACTAAGGTGAGAGAGAAGTCCGCAACCGATTTGGTCGAACGGGCGCCGAACTTCGTTCTGCGTGTCCAAGCCATTCATTGATCGAAACAGAGCGGATGAACTAAGAACTCAATACTTCCAACCCCCATGAGAAGGTACATTATGCTTAGGCGCGGCGTCGTCATGGCATGCGCCGTCTCGGGCGCAACTGCCATACTGACAGGAATTTGCTCTGGACAAATCGCCTCCGACTCCGCGACCGACCCCACCTACGCCAGCGGCTGGTTCGCGGGGCAAAACGGAGGGTTCGGCTTTTCTCCTTGGGACTTCACTGGGACCAGCGGCTCGGCCATCCAACAGGGCATGGACAACTCATCGCCGTTCAATCACCTGGGGCTGTCCTGGACGCTGTTCAACCCAAATGGCAAACCGAACGGCTCCGATCTCGCTGAAGCCGGGCGTGGCTTCGCCCCGCTGCAGGTCGGCCAGACGCTCAGCACGGTCTTTGAAAATCCTACCAATCGCATCTTCTTCCGCGGCTATACCATCAAGCTCGTTTCCGGCAGCAACAACGTTTATTCCGGCAGCTCGGGGTCGGTTGAGAGAGCCGCGCTGTATATGTTCGATTACTACCCCTATGATGCCAATGTGGGTAACTGGAAGATCGGTGACGGCGCCGGGAATAGTTACTCCGCCCTCTATGACACCAATACCGCCGCCGCGGGTGCGCGGCTCGATTTCGCGCTGACCGGCCCGGACAATTATCAATTCACCCTGACGCCGCTCAATAATCCGGCGATGGCTTACACGAATGCTGGAACCTTGAAAAACTCCGGGCCGATCGATTGGATCCAGTTCGAGCTGTACGACGCCCTCTCGGACCCCACTAATAGCGATACGGATTTTTACGTCCGCAGCATCACCCTCACGAGCGTCCACCCGATCCCGCCACAGATTGTCGTTGAACCAGTCTCCCGAGTGCTCTACCCGGGGCGAACCGCGCGGTTCAGCGCGACGGTCATCGGCACTCCGCTGGCCTACCAGTGGAGGAAGAACGGCACCAACATCACCAACGGGGGCAAAACCTCCGGCGCGTTGACCGCTAATTTGGTCATCACGAATGTAGGCCCGGCGGATGTCGCCGCCTACACGCTGGTGGTCACCAACACGGCCGGTGCCGGCGCCGTCACCAGTGCCCCTGCGGCGACCCTGACGCTGGCTCAGCCCAGCGGGACGCCTTATGAAAACGCCGTTCTGGCCGCCAATCCAATCGCCCACTGGCGCCTGAACGAAACCGGTAATCCGGCCACCAACCCGCCCGCCTACGACTACGCGGGCGGACTGGCCGGAACCTACGGGAGCGTCGCCACCAATGGCTTCTACGCCATCGCCGGTCCGCAGCCGCCCGATTTTCCAGGATTTGAAACCAACAACTACGCGCTGGAGTCCACGGCCAACACCGACCAATCGTGGGTGACGGTGCCGAGCTTGTACCTCAACACCAACACCGCGACGCTCACGCTGTGGCTCAATCCGAATGGTTCCCAAAGCCCATACACCCCCGGCGTGTTCGTCAGCCGCGGCGCCACCACCATCGCGGCGGGCATCGGTTACTCGTATAACGACCAAATTGGCTACAACTGGAACGACGATCCGGCGACCTATAATTTTCAGTCCGGTTTGGTCCCTCCTTTCAACCAATGGTCATTTGTGGCCCTGGTGGTAAACCCAACCAACGCGACGCTCTACGTCATCAACACCAATGGTGTGTCCTCGGTGGACAACCCCATCCAGCATTTAAATGCAGTGTGGGATGGAAACGCGCACATTGGCAATGACGCGAATAATGTCAACCGCACCTTTAATGGGCTGATCGACGAAGTCGCCGTTTTCAATTACGCGTTCACGCCGGACCAGGTGCTCAGCCTCTACAACGCGTCCACAAGCGTCACGTTGACCATCCAGCGAGTCGGCGCGAACGTGCGGTTGACCTGGCCGGTGGGCACGCTCCTGGAGGCCAATAACGTCACCGGGCCGTGGGCCACGAATAATGCCGCGTCGCCTTATACCGTGGCGCCAACCGCAGCAAAAAAGTTCTACCGCGTGCTGGTGCAGTAGTCTGTCAATCGTACTTCACGGCATAGAATTCCAGGCGCAATTCCACCGGTTGCTTCTCCGATGAAGTGCAGCGGATCGTAATGGGGAGGCCGGCGTCCAGCTCGTGGTGGGGGACTTCACCGACGCCCCAGGAGAGGCCGCTCCAGATCGCTTTGTCATATTGGCACACCACCGGCCGGGAGTGGTGGTTTTGCGAGACTTCGATCTTGAGCAGCTTGGCCAGCGTCGTGCCGTTGGGCGGCGCGCCGGCGGAGGATCGCCGGGGCTTGCCGCCCGCAAACTGGCGCAGGACGATGCGCAGGTCGCCCGTGGCGGGAGCGTTGAGGGTCGCCAGCACCGCATTGGTTCCGTCCGGTGCGCACTGCGCGCTGAGGGGACGAATTTCTTTGGGGATAATGACGTCTTCCTGGATCCCGAGGTCGTACTTGGATTTGGCGTATTCGCCGTAGCCCACCACGGCGAGTTGCTCGGGGCCGAGGGTCAGCTCGTCTCGGGACAACCGGGGCTGGAAACCGGCATCGCGGAATTGAAGCCGGCCGGAAGCCAGGGGTGGCTGCAGGCGATGCAGTTGGGGAAGCCGGACCACCCGCACGGCCTGCGAGGGATTGACTACGGTGTAAAGGGCGCCGCTGGCGTCGATGGAACAGAATCCGCCAGGTTCCTCCTTCCCCGGCAGACCGCCAAAGGGAAAGGTTCGGCCGAAGGATTGGAGCAGGAAATAGATCTTTTGGACCTTGGCGAACCATTCGGCTTTGGCGTCGTCGAGCAGTTCAAGATTGCCGTAATACACATTCATCCAGCCGCCGCGAGCGTGTTCGAGCAGGAGCATGCTTTTCCAGGCGGCGGTGCGGCGTTGATAACACGTGCCGGCGACGCCGAACATGCAGCCCGTATTGTCGATTCGCTCCAGGGGCACGCCGTTGGCTTCGTAGTAGCGCACCATGTGATCGGAATAAAGGTCCATCGAGCGCCAGGAGTTCATCGCCGGCACATCCGAGAACCGCGGGTCGCCGCAGTAGAGGGAATCAAAGGCTTCGAGCCAGCGCAGGTCAACGGTCTGGCGGATGGGGGCCGCGGTGCCTTCGGTATCGCCGCCGAAACCATTAAAGGCGGCGAAAAGCACCTCCGGGTTCTTCTGCTTGAAATGCTGCAGCGCCGCTCGTAGTGCCTCGCCGTTCTGGCGGATGATCTCGTCTTTGGTAAAGCTTTTGGCCGCGGCTGGCGTGGCGATGGTGAGGTTGGCGAAATCGAATTTGAACAGGCGCACTCCGCGGTCGTACCAGAACTGGAGGGTATCGATAAACTGGGCCAGAAAACCGCCGTCGAAAAAGCACATGGCCGAGCCGGTGGCATCCATCGAGGAGCGCCATTCGGGCAGGACCTCGAGCCGAAAAGGGACATTGGAGGCAACCCAGAGGCCGGGTTTGATCTGGTGTTCGAGGCAAGCTTTGAGCCAGCGGTCGGGGCCATTGGGCCAATGCGGGCGGCGGAACTCGCGATAGCCGCCATTGGTCGAGTACCAAAAAGCGTCCATGACGTAATAATCGATGCGCACGCCGGAGCGGCGGAGGCGGAGGATCTGGTCCACCTCTTTCATGGCCAGGCTTTCGGTCAGTTCGATGTTGTCCGAAAGCTCATCATAAGCGGACCAGTTGTTATAGACGGCGACGGGCTGGTTGAGAGCCAGGCTGCCGCGGACCGGGATGGCGGTGAGGTCGGGCGCCGCAACCGCCATTTGAATAGTGGTGGTGAGGCCCAGGGCTAGCAGGAGCAGCGGCATGATGCGCTGCCTGCAACCCGCAAGAGCAGGGAATGAATCGGCCGAATCGGTGGGGCTTCGCATGAGATTACCGGATAGTGTTCAGGTTGGGGTTTGCTTGAGCGGCCGGATTCCAAGGCCGGCCCGGACTCCGGGGAACAGATCGATGGCGACGACTTCGTGGTCCAGCACGGACGGGACAGTGACGGTCAGGTGTGTGCCGGAGTGAACGTGCCGCGGGGCCTGGTCAGCCGCCAGCAACCGGACTTTTCCTGCTTTCATCCCGGCGGGGAGCCGCACGCTGACTTTCTGTTCGCCCACCGGCAGCAGTTCGCGCATTGGCCCTTTCATCATCATCGGGTTCGTGAGGTTCACGAGGTGAACCGTCATGGAGTCTTTTTGGCGCCAGACGGTCACCTCCAATACTCCCTGGCCGGAAACCGTCACCGGCGGCTCTTCGTTCGTCGCCCAGGCCACGGCGTTCGCCAGCAGTCTGCCATGCTCGACGGCCAGCACTTCCCAAAACGTGCGGTCGATGTCCCACGGAAAATAAACCACCCGCCCGCGGCCACGCTCGCGGAGAAAGACTTGCGCGGGGCCGGTTTCGGTCGTGCGGGGATAAACTTTCTCCATCGGCAAGTCGGGATAGGATGGGATCAGGGTCAGCAACGCAGTCGCCGGGGATTTCTCCAGCGGTTCCACTTCAAGCCGCCAAACGCCATTGATGATCCGCGGCGCGTCTTCGAGTCCTTTGAGCAGGACGCCAGCCGCCGGCGCCGAATGGTCCAGGCGCAAATACGAGTTGTGCATTGGTCCGGGCGGCTGGCCCTTGAAGGAAACACCGAACAGGCTCGCGAGGCCAAAATCCTTTCGCGGCTCACCGCACTCGTCGTACAACGAGGTTTCGTGGGTGGCAACGAGCCCGCCGCCACGTTCGACGAATTGGGCCAGTTGCGCGCACTGTTCGTCGGACAGGGCGGCGATATTGGGCAGAATCAGCGTTTTGAATTGGCCGATATGCGCGGGGTCGAGGAGCCGGTCGTGAACCATTTCAAAGGGAATGCGCGCTTCTATCAGCGCCTGGTACCAGCCGAGTGTGGGGTCTTCAACTCGGTCGCGCAGGCGGTCGCAGAACCAGGCCGTTTGCTGCGAATAAACCAGGGCCACCCGCGCCAGCGGGGCGTCGTTACGCAGGTATTTCTCCCAGCGATGGTGCCGCGTGTAGATATCCTCGACGACCTTGAGCCAGCGTTTGTCGCGGAGTGTGCCGGAGAATTTGGTGAACCAGGGACGCAGATCGTTGGCGACGCCATCGGCCACCCACAGCCGAATTTCAGCCTCACTCTGAACGGAGTCCTTCCAGCGGTACGGCTCCTCGAAACCGACGCTGAAAATCCCCACAATCGGCTTGCGCCCCATCGTCGCGCGGAACTCCTTGCCGTTCTTCCCATTGCTCCACGGAACGGTAAGTCCGTGCCGGGCCTGGCGGTCCGCGAACAGCGTGTCGGCCAGTTCGCCGATTTTTTTCATGTCCAGCGAGCTGGTCGCGCCGCCGCCCGTGTTGGGAATCACCCGGGCGTGGTGGTTAATCTTGCGGATTTCGCCGTCCCACAACTGCCACAAATCAAACAGCCGTTGCTGGCGCCACAGCAGGTGGGCGCGCCGCGCCCGGTCCCGGGGATTGCTGGTGCGGGGCAGGTCGAACCCGCTCGCCGTTTTGAAGTTTTCCCGGCAATGCTCGCAATAACACATGCCCGAGCCGTCCCAGCGATTGATGAAGATGCCATCAACCATGTAGCGCGACATGATCTCCCGCTTGACCGCCGTCATGAACTCGAAATTGTACGGTCCCAGCGCGCACGTCACCCACATCTCCGGCGAGGCCCAGTGGCGGCGCGGTTTGCCATCGGCATCGACGGCGATCCAGTCCGGGTGCGCTTCCCGGGCATCGTCATAAGTCGCATGCGGATCGGTGCGGGCGACGACCGCCATGCCGAGCTTGCGGCAGCCGGCGACGAGCGCGCCGAACGGGTCCGAATCTTTGAGCCAGGCGCTGCGATGGTGAAAGGGTATCTGCGTCGGGTAATAGGCGACGCAGCCGCCGGCGCTCAGACAGGCGGCGTCCGAGCGCGTGCGCCGGAAATAGTCGAGCCAGAATGGCAAGTCGAATTTGCCCGGGTCATCTTCGACCAGGGTGAGCTGCGCCCAGCGCATCGGGCGCTCGGTCCAGCCGGGTTTGGTGGCGTCGCCGGCCGCCAGCGCCGTCAACGACAGGTCGAGGGTGCCGACCGCGGCAGAGGCGCCGCAGAGCGTCACCGTTTTCAGAAACCCGCGGCGAGAGACCGAATCATGTGTTCTCATAGCAGAACCGAGTTTATTTTCGCTCGAATGCCTTAGTTTCGAGTGTGTCATGGTCGGGTGTGTTCAAATCGCAAGGTTCGGATTCCGAATCGGGGGATCGCCAGGTTGATGACGCGCCGGCCCGAGGCGTCGGTGGAGACCGCCGGCCGGCTGATGCTGCGTCCATCCAACTCCACCAACTCCACCGTTTCTGCCCGGCCGCCGAAACGAATTCGCTGTGGCGTTTCGTCGCCCTGGGCGTTGAATAAACGGACAAACACGTTCCCCTTCTCCAGGAACATGGCCGGCACTTCCCATCCAGTGCCCGTGACATCCAGCAAAGACTTCTCGAGATCATTGGCGGCGGGTTTCGTCGCCATGTTCACGGCGAGGAGCGGCTCGTTCCAGCGCGCGTCCTCGCTCCAAATTGCCGCCTTGTCCCATGACGCCGCATGCGGCACCAAGGCATATCGAATGGAACTGGGACCGCGTAGGCTGTATCGCCGGCCCCATAAGCCGATGCCTGAATACTGGAGGGTCAGGCCCAGGGGAAAATCAGGGCCATGCGTGTAACTGGTGGTGTGGTCGGAAAGCAAAGCCACGCCTCGGCTGCCGTCCGCGTCGATGGCATCGACCCAGTCCAGGATGACATTGTTCTTTATACCATCCCAGGTGTTGAAAAAAGTGTCGGCCAATTCGCTTCGAGTGACATCATAAGGAGCGTTTTTGTAGATGCGCGAGGACTTCAATTTCAACGGGAACAACGCCAACAGTTTCTCCCGGTCATCATAGAAGGCGCGTTTGGGTTCCTCGGAACGCCACCGCTCGGTTTGGCCGTAACCGGAACCGATGCCCGGATTCTCTTTCCACTCCAAACGCAGGTCGAAATCAATTCTCGCCTGACCCTGAGCGACAGAGATGAGTTCGGTGAAAGTATGCGGGCCGATTCGACCCTTGATTTCCAAACAAGCTCGGACCGGCCCGCTCTCCAGAATCCGGAACGCCGCGGGAGCATCGGCGCTCGATAGGAACCCTCCCGCCTCGCAGAAGTTTCCTCGAAACTCGTTGAACCGTCTGGCGTTCGCGCCATCGACCAATTCCCGCTCCGCGCTCGGAAGGCTTTTCACCACCAGGCTCCGGACCGTGCCTCCTTTCGCCGGGTCGAGCAGGATGTGGTAAAGGTCGGTTGCCAGTTCGCAGGTTCCATCCTTGAGCAGCCGGGCGGAGGCTCCGGTAAAGCGGCTCGGCTTCTTCCTTTGGACCTGGCAGGTGGTGTAGCCCATCGCCGGAACCTGCGCTTTGAAGAGCAGTTCCTGCATGTCGCTGTCAGGACGTTTCACGACTTGGGAAGGCAGCTCACGTCCCGACGCATCCAGCACTCGCGGTTCCTCGGCACCCCAACCGCCCGGTAGAACCACGCTGGCCACGTCCCGGCGGCGTGTCCCAGTGGTGTTGAAGACTCGAACGTAGAGCTGGCCCTCGGTGCCGGCGGCTTGCGACAGGCTGGCCGCGGCGCGACTGAGGACAACTTCGCTGTTGGTCCTGGCCGTCCCAGTCCAGCGTTCCACCTTGTCCGCCCAGGTGTTCCCGGCGCCGCCATTGTAAGGGACGATCCAGCAATCGTGGTGCTGGGCAAGCAGCAGAGTTCTCCAGGCCTCCTCGAGTTCCGCGGCCGGCCAGGCCGTTCCTCGATAAACCGCTGCCAACGCCGCCAGCTTCTCGGCCCGGAGCAGTTCGTTTTCGGCGGACCGCACCTGCCGGGCGATCCTTTGGAGAACTTGCGAACCCCAGACCAGGCTCACTAACACATCCTCCTGGCTGAAACGCCAATCCTGGGTCGGGGTTCCAGTTGCAACGTTCTCGAAATAGTTGCGCCAGGTTACATATTCGGTTGGGCGCGAGGCGTCGGGGTTGTCGCCCAGCCAGGGACCATTTTCCCAGCCTGCGTCCTGCAGACACATACCCACCGGGTGAGCGATGCCGGCCTGGCGAGCCGCGCTGAGGTATTCGGCGGAGTTGTTCCACGCGATCGTTTGCCAGGTCGAGCGCGGCTTCAAGGCCTCGATAGCGTATCGGGGCACCGTGACCAGTTTCGTTCCGTCGGGTCCGATCCAGTTGACCAGTTCGCCGCCAAACGCCCTGGTGTATCCACCCCAGCAGGTGTCCGGGTTTTTTAAAACCGCGTTCGTGAAGCCGAGCGATTTTAATATGCCCGGCAAGGCGCTGGTGAAGCAGGGTTCTTCCGACGAATAGGTTGAAAAGACCGTTTCAGGAAAATGCTCCCGGACTTTTCGCATGCCATAGAGGAATTGGCGAATGACGCTCTCGCCGGAAATGTTCCACAGGTAGGATTGGCCATAGGCCGGGTTTACATACTCAATCCGGCCCCGGGAGGTTTGCTCGGCGAACAGCGCCTTGAACCGGTCATAAGCCTCGCGGTCCTTCTCCTTCGCCCGGTCCCAGGTCTCCGGTTCGATCTCGAGGTTGATCCGCCAGCGTGGGTGCTGTTCCAACGTATCCACGATGAACCGCGTGGTCCGGTCAGGATAATGGCCGTAAACTCCGCCATGGTAACCGTCCGCAAAAAAGGCTGTTTGGGGTGAGGCGGTGTGCGCCAGGCTAATCAATCCCGCCAGGGCGAGCAAGACCACGCGCCACCCGCCACCAATCGTGGCGAAGCTCGCATGACGCGTTTTGCATCGCGGCACGTTCTCTCGATCAACCGCCGAATTAATTCCAATCTGCGAGGATCTTCTCGGCCTGTTTCACTTCCGCATCCGAACCCGTAAAATTGAACTTCAATTTCCCGGCTCTGCGAGTGACCTCAACCTTAACGGATGCCAGGCCGCTCCTTTGCATGCGTAAGTGGAGTTGTTTGTGCGCTTCTTTTAACCCGTGGTGTTGGAGGCTGTTCATGGTTAAGCATCAACGGGCGTCAGCCACAAAGCAACCATAATAGTATTCCTTCGTTGTAATCACGCGCGCATCGTCAATCCACAAGACAGAAGGGCGTACCAACTATTGTGCAAAAAGCCGATAGAAGCGATACAGGTAAAACGGGGCGTTGAAGTCCGTGTAGCTATAAACATTAGACGTTGGCGTGATTGCCCGCGGGCCGGAAAAAATCAACCGCCTATGTTTTTCTTAGCCCTGGCAAAATGACGCATCAGAGACCGGCTGGCCTGGCTTATCCATAGTGTTCCATAAACAAGTGGAACTGACGCCGGCCAGACTTTGCTGCAGCCGGAAGCAGCGTTGAGGCTCAGGACCGATAAACATTGCGAGGTTCTGCCCGTTAGTTTGGATAATCGAAACGCCCTGACTGGCCGAGGCAACCGTCCAGTGGGCCGCGGGTCCCAGCGTGCTGGAAGTCTGGAGGTCGAACTGTGGTCCGGAGGACGGCAATATCGGCCAGCTCAGATGGTCGAAGCCTGAGGTTCAAGACGTTGTTGAAGCTGCCGAAAATGGCTTTGGTGAAGTGGATCTCGAGGTCGGCGCGGTTGGTGCGGAGGAATCCTGGCGCTCGTTCCGGTGCGTTCCTGCCTGTCGGCGGCTCTGTCCGCCGTCAGACACTTTCGTCGCATGACACGTGGACCGTGGACTTTGGTCCCGTGGTCCGTGAGTTGCACCGTCGAACGGGTCAAACTTTACCGCTCAGGCGGCGCGCCCCAGTAGCTGGCTGCGATATTCGGTCGGGGATTGGCCCATCACCCGTTTGAACACGCGGTTGAAATGTGTCAGGGATTGGAAACCGACTTCAAAGGCGATTTCGCTGACGCGGAGGTTCGGATTGAGCAACAGGTTCTTGGATTTTTCGACGCGCACCCGGGAGAGGTAATCGGTGAAGTTAATCCCGGTTTTGGCCTTGAACATTTTGCAGAAGTAAAACGGGCTGGTGCAGACGGCCTTGGCGACCTGGCCCATGCGGAGGTTCTCGGTGTGGTGTTCCTCGATGAATTGTTTGGCCTTGGTGATCATCGGCGGTTCGGAATTCTCCTGCTGGACGACGACCTGGTTGCTCAGCATTGCCAGGTGTTGCGCAAAAATTGCCAACAATTTGACGACCGCATCGTGTTGTTTGGCCGACATCACCCGGGTGCCGAAATAGGCTTCTTTCAGCTTCTCCGGCGAGACGTCCAGGCCCCAGCCTTCCACTTGTTCGGCGGTGCGGCGAAACTGGCTCTCGGTGGGTTTCTTGCGGAACACCTGACCGGTCTGCAAAAAGCCGACCAGGCGGTCGCCCAGGCGGACGGGCACGGCGGTGTCGCTCAAGCCGTTGCTGCACGTGACGGTGCACGGCTGATAGGCGGCGGCCTTGGAAAGCTTCTCCTGGACCTGCAAACAGGCCGAGCAGGCGCGGCTCTTCTCTGACATCAACGCGCAGAAGCGGTTCTCGTTTCGCTTGGCATGGTGGGGGAGCTGCCAGGATTCGACCGGCCGCAGGGCGACGGGCAGGCCGGTGGCTTCCGAGAAGGACTTTTCGTAGTCCTGGAAGATTTTGGAATGGGCGAGGGTATCGACCAGGCCCTTGCTGCTGTTGGCGGTTCCGTTGGTCGGTTTGAGCGCGGCCGGCCGGGGCGAGGCGGGGGGTTGAGGACGTGCGGGCGCGGCCAGGAGTGTCCCGGAGCCGGCGCCGTTCGCGAAAGGCTGACCAAATGTTGTTTGCATGACAGCAATTTATGCTTGGTAAAGCACAATGCTCAATTGGGGGCCGCCCTAATCGTGAACGGCGGGAGAGACCTAAGCGGGGTAGGGGTTTCCCTTAGCTCACGAAAGACATGGCCCGGCAGAGCCGCGACCAAAGAGTTAAATGGGTTAAAAGAGTTAACTGAGTTAAATGAGGGACACCACTTAGGCCGGCGGCTACGACTTCAGGAGTTTCTTTTCGGCGCGACGCTGGAAGAGCTGGTCGGCCAACACCCCGATGAGGACGACGGCGCCCATCACGGCGAAGTTGAGCGAGCTGGGGATGCCCAACAGGTTGACGAGGTTTTGCAGCACTTGCAGGAGGGCCGTGCCGATGACGATGCCGAGGATGGAGCCTTCGCCGCCGCGCAAGCTGCACCCGCCGAGGACCGCAGCGGCGATGCCGTAGAGTTCGTAAAAGTTGCCGTGGGTCGAGGGGGAAACGGAGTTGGTGTAGAAGGCGAAGAGGATGGCCGAGATACCGGTGAGCAGGCCGGCGACGATGTAAGTGCTGGCGATGACGAGGCGCGTGTTGATGCCGGAAAAGCGGGTGGCTTCCTCGTTGCGTCCGACAGCGAACAGGTAGCGGCCATAGACCGAGCGGTGGAGCACGAGCCACATCACGACGGCGACTACCAGGAGGAGGATAAAGGGCATGGGCAGGCCGAGCAGTTTGCCGCGGGCAAGATCGCGGAGAAGCTCGAAGCCTTCGCAGTTGCCAAAGCCCTTGGTGGCATCGCCGGCGATGAAGCGGGCCAGGCCGCGATAGAGCAGCAGGCCGCAGAGGGTAACGATGAAGGGCTGGATGCGCATCCGGGTAATGAGCCAGCCGTGCATCCAGCCGAGGGTCATGATGATGACCAGAACCAGCAGGGCCGCGAGCGGCCAGGGGCAGTG
Source organism: Binatia bacterium (assembly GCA_035566895.1). Taxonomy (GTDB): domain Bacteria; phylum Verrucomicrobiota; class Verrucomicrobiia; order Limisphaerales; family UBA8199; genus DATMQA01. Next base: position 7,965 of record DATMQA010000178.1, on the reverse strand, counting down.
CCATTCCCGGAGGGCGATCGAGAGCAGCACACCGCCCAGGGCGAACATCGAGCCGACCGAAAGGTCGATGCCGCCGGTGATAATGATGAGTCCCAGGCCGATGCTGAAGATGCCGAACAGGCCGATGATGTTGGCCATGTTGGTCAGGTTGACGGGGGAGATGAACTTCGGGTTCAAGCACGCGGTGACGGCGCAAAGCGCGAAGAGCAATACGGAGATGCCCGCTTCTTTTTTCATTCGGCAAAGGCGGGCAGGGCGGCGGGCACTTTCCGGCCGACGGCCAACTGCATGATATTTGCCTCGGTGCAATCGGCGCGTTGGAGCACGCCGCTGATCTCGCCTTCGTGCATGACGGCGACGCGGTCGCTGACGTGGAGGATTTCCTCCATGTCGCTGCTGATCATGAGGACGACGCTGCCGCTTTCGGCCAGGTCGCGCATCAAGCGGTAAATTTCGGCCTTGGCGCCGACATCGATGCCGCGGGTCGGTTCGTCCAGGATCATGATTTTGGGCTCGCGGGAGAGCCATTTGCCCAGGATGACCTTTTGCTGGTTGCCGCCGCTGAGGTTGAGGACGAGCGTTTCGGTGCTGGGGGTTTTGACCTTGAGCGTGGCGACCTGTTCGGCGGCGACCTGGCGCTCGCGCTCGCGCTGAATCAGTCCCAGGGAAGAAAACCGCCGGAGCCAGGGCAGGCTGACATTTTCGCGCACGGACATGCGGACGACCAAGCCTTCGCCGCGCCGGTCTTCCGGGACGAGATAGATACCGTGCTCGATGGCCTGGCGGGAGGTGCGCAGCGCCAGTTTCTGGCCGGCCAACAGGATTTCGCCGGTCGCGCAGGGGTCAAGGCCGACGATGGCTTTGGCGAGCTCGGAGCGGCCGGCGCCGACCAAACCGGCGAAGCCGAGAATCTCGCCTCGAGCGGCGTCGAACGAAACCGCCCGGGCCGGATAGCGGCTGGAGCGCAGGTTCCGCACTTTGAAGTAGCCCGGCGTTTTGGCCGCGTTGGATTTGACGTAGAAGCTCTTGATCTCGCGTCCGACCATCAGGCCGACGATGCGGTCGTGGCTGATTTCCTGGCGGCTTAGCTGGCCGGCATTTTTGCCGTCGCGCAGGATGACGACCCGGTCGGCGCAGCGGTCCACTTCGCCAAGGCGATGGGAAATGTAGATGAGGCTGACGCCCTGTTTGCGCAATTCGACGACGAGGTCCAGGAGGCGGTCGGTCTCGGAGAGGGTGAGGCTGGAGGTTGGTTCATCCATGATGAGGATGCGGGCGTTGAGCGAGAGGGCCTTGGCGATCTCGACCATTTGCTGCTGCGCGAGGGAGAGTTTGTCGAGGCGGGTCCGGCTGGAGATCTCCAGGCCAAGGCGCTTCAGGTAAGGTTCGGTGTCGGCGTAGATACGTTTGCGGTCCACGAGCCGGAACGGGCCGCGGAAGGGTTCGCGGCCCAGAAAGACGTTGGCGGCGACGTCCAGGTTGTCCAGGACATTGAGCTCCTGGTGAATGAAAGCGATGCCGAGGCGCTGAGCGTCATTGACCGCCGGAATGACGACGGGCCGGCCTTCGAGGCGAATTTCCCCGGCGTCGGGTTGATAGACGCCGCCCAGGATTTTCATGAGCGTGGATTTGCCGGCGCCATTTTCGCCGCAGAGCGCGACAACTTCCCCGCGCCCGACCGAAAGACTCACGTCCTCGAGGGCCACGACACCGGGGAACCGTTTGGAGATTCCGCGCAGGTCGAGCAGGGGCGCGTCCATTTCACTTGGCGAGCAGTTGTTTGAGCCGGACCTGGAAATCGGCGACGTTTTCTTTCTTAATCTCCATGGTCGGGATGATCTGTTTGCCGCCGGCCAGGGCCTGTTTGTCGCCGCGCAGGTAGGCGGCCATGCGCTGGATGGTCTGCTTGCCGAATTCGAACGGTTGCTGCACGACGGTGCCGTAAATCTGGCCCTGGGCGACGCCGTTGAGAGTTTCAGCCTCTTCATCGAAGCAGACAATTTTTACCTGGCCGAGCTTGCCGCCGTCCCGGACCGCGTTGAGAATCGCCGGGCCATTGTAATTCCAGAGGCCGACCAGGCAGGCGACATCGGGGTACTTCACGAGGGTGTCCTCGGCGTTTTTCTGGGCGCGGACGGTATCGGTGTCGTCGGTGCGCACGTCGATGATTTCGACTTTGGAGCCTTGCAATTCCTGTTTGATGCCGGCGAAGCGCTCTTTGGCATTCTGGGCGTCCATCTTGCCGACGAAGACCATGATTTTGCCGCCGTTGGGAAGGACTTCCTTGATGAGTTTGCCGGCCTCGACGCCGGCGGCGATGTTGTCGGTGCCGAGGTAGCAAACGCGCTTGCTGTTGGGGGCATCGCTGTCCTGGGTGATGAGGAGGGCCTGGGCAGCGATCTTGTTCAGGGCTTCGGTTTCGTTGGCCGGGTCCACCGGGCTGACGGCGATGCCATCGACGCCGGCGGCGAGCAAATCATCGAGGATTTGCTGCTGTTCGGCAGCGCTGCCGGTGGAGGGGATGCGAAAGAGCACGGTGACGTTGCCCAATTGCTTTTCGGCTTCCTCGCAGCCGCGCCGGGCGATGGTCCAGAAGTTGGCGGCGTTGTTGGAGACGAAGGCCAGCTTGAGTTTCTTTTGCGCAGCGGCACCGGAGGAAGGCGCGCCTTCCGGGGAGGGAGTGGTTTCCTTCTGGCCGCAGCCGGAAAGGGCCGCGACGAGAGCGAGTGAACCAAGGGCGAGGGCAAGATGCGGTTTCATAGGAAAGGAGATATGTTTTCAGGGGAGTTACAGGACCTAAGGACCTATAACCATGGTCATTTCGCGGTTGAGAATTTGTAGATGATGGTGTTGTGATAAGTCAGGCCGGGCTTCAACACCACGGACGGGAATTCCGGGTGATTGGGGGAATCGGGGAAGTGCTGCGGTTCCATGCAAAAGCCGTTGCGGAACTGATAAACGACGCCGCGTTTGCCTTTGATCGTGCCATCCAGAAAGTTGCCCGAGTAGAATTGCAGGCCCGGTTCGGTGGACCAGACTTCCATCACGCGTCCGGTGGTGGGCTCGGACACGCGCGCCATGAGGGTCAGGTCGCCGACATTTTTGTTGAAGACCCAGTTGTGGTCGTAGCCATTGCCGAATTTGAGTTGTTCATCGGGCTGGTTGATGCGGGCGCCGATGGCCGTGGGCGAGCGAAAGTCGAAGGGGGTGCCGTCGACGGGCCGCAATTCGCCGGTGGGGATGAGGGTGCTGTCCACCGGGGTGAACTTGTCAGCGGGTATCATGACGACGTGGCCGAGGATGTCGCCTTTGCCGGCGAGGTTGAAATAGGAATGTTGGGTGAGGTTGACGACGGTATCCTTATCGGTGGTGGCGGTATAATCGACCCTCAGGGCGTTTTCCTCGGTGAGGGTGTAAACCACGCGCACGGAAAGGTTGCCGGGGTAACCTTCTTCGCCGTCCTTGCTGAGGTAGCGAAGCTCGAGGGACGGCCCCTCAGCGCTGGCGAAGGTGGTGACCTTTGGTTCCCAAACCACCTTGTCAAAGCCTTTGTTGCCGCCATGCAGGGCATTGGGATAGTTATTGGTGGCCAGGGTGTATTGCTGGCCATCGAGGGTGAATTTGCCTCTGGCAATGCGGTTGCCGTAGCGTCCGATGAGCGCGCCAAAGAACGGGCTGTTCTTGATGTAGTCGTTGAGCTTGTCATAGCCGAGCACGACGTCGCCCGGCTGGCCGTTGCGGTCGGGGACTTTGAGCGAGACGACCAAGCCGCCGTAGTTGCAAATGCGAGCCTCGGCGCCGCTGGCGTTGTGCAAGGTAAAGATATCGATGGGCGTGCCATCGGAAGTCTTGCCGAACGGCTGGCGCGATACTCCTCCGACGGCAGGATGGCTGGAGGCACAGCCGGTCAGCCAGGCGAGGGCGAGGGAGAGCAGGAGGCAAAGCCAGGGCAAAAAGTTAACTGGGTTGAATGAGTTCGCCGGGGCGGACCCTCGGAGTGGCGAGGACGGTGTGCGAAGTAATTGAGCGATGGTTTGCATAGTATGTTTTTTGGAACGGGTGGTTTTTGTTCTAACTCATTTAACTGTTTTAACCTTTTAACCGAGTTAACGTTTTTGCCCGTAATAGGCGCCCGGGCCGTGTTTGCGGAAAAAATGCTTATCCAGCAATACCCGCTGCATGGGTTTGACGGAAGGAAAAACGCGCAGGGTCTCGGTGGCCAGACGCACCAGGTGTTCCAGCACGACGGCGTGGTGGACGGCTTGCTGAACGGTCTTGCCCCAGGCGAACGGGCCGTGGCTGGCCACCAGAACGGCGGGACAGGAAAGGGGGTCGCGCCGGGCAAAGGTTTCGACGATGACTTGCCCGGTTTTGGCCTCGTAGTTGGATTCAATTTCCCTGGGTTTGAGGAGCCGGGTGCACGGGACGGGGCCGTGGAAATAGTCGGCATGAGTGGTGCCCAGGGCGGGCAGGTCGCGGCAGGTCTGTGCCCAGGCGGTCGCATACAGGCTATGGGTATGGACAATGCCGGCGATATTTTTGAAAGCGCGGTAGAGCACGAGGTGGGTGGGAGTGTCGGAACTTGGGGTGAGTTTGCCTTCGACGACTTTTCCGGTGTCGAGCGAGACCACGACCATGTGCTGAGGTTTCAATTGGGCGTAGGGGACGCCTGAGGGTTTGATAACCATCAGGCGCCTGGCGCCGTCGAGGGCGCTCGCATTTCCCCAGGTTTGGATGACCAAACCTTCGCGAACCAGATCGAGATTGGCGGCGCAGACCGTCCGTTTTAGTTGGTCGAGCATTGAGTTAAACCACGAAATACACAGCGCGGCCGAGCGGCAAGGAAAGAGTTAAATGGGTTAAAGGAGTTAACTGAGTTAAATGAGGGACACCACTTATGCGAACGCACAAGGAATTTGTGCAAGCTGCGCAAACTTTGATGGATATTAGTACGAAAGACACGAAAAGAGAATTAGAGGGCAATGCGCTCGTAGCCTAATTTGGGATAAACTTCAAAACAGGCTCCCATGATTCTGTAGCTTTCCTCCTTGTAAACAATACCTGTTTCCATTCTGAGTCCTTTCTGTGGTTCATCTTCTGAGTCCTTTCGTGTATTTCGTGTATTTCGTGGTTTATCTTCCGCTTACTTCCGCGCCTGATTCCGAATCTCGATTAAATCCTTCATGACCGGGTAAAGGAAGGCGTTGGGCTGGGGTGTGCCAAAGGAATCGTGCAGTTGGCGGTAGAGTTCGTAGAGCCGGCGATAAACCGCGTGTGCGGCCGGGTTTGGCTCGAACACCCGCGACTTCAAACCGGTCATCGACTTCTGTGCGTCGGGGTAGTTGTCGTAGCCACCGGCCTTGCTGCCGGCCACGACCGCACCCGCGATGGCCGCGCCCAAAGCACAGGTCTGGGCCGAGCGCGAAATCTTGATGGGCCGGCCCGTTACATCGGCATAAATTTGCATTACGAGCGGATTTTTTTCGGCGATGCCGCCGCAGTTGACGATCTGTTCGACTTTAACGCCGTATTCCTCGAAGCGGTGGATAATGGTGAGCGCGCCGAAAGCGGTGGCCTCGACGAGAGCGCGGTAGATTTCCGCGGGGGTGGTGTAGAGAGTCTGACCCAGCAGCAGGCCGGTCAGGCGCTGGTCCACCAGGATGGTGCGATTGCCGTTATTCCAATCCAGCGCCAGCAGGCCGGATTCGCCCGGAGCGACGCGCGCGGCGGCGGCGCTGAGGGCCTCGTGGGTGCCCGCTTTTTTGCCGAGCGGCTGGATGTAGTTGACGAACCAATTGAAGATATCGCCGACGGCGGATTGGCCGGCTTCCAGGCCATGATAGCCCGGCAGGATGCTGCCGGGCACGATGCCGCACAGGCCAGGAATGTCCGGCAGATTAGCCGACAGCGGCACGACCATCATGTCGCAGGTGCTGGTGCCGATGATTTTGACGAGCGTGCCCGGCCCGATGCCGGAGCCGACGCCGCCCAGGTGCGCGTCGAACGCGCCGACGGCGACAGGAATGCCCGCAGGCAGACCGGTGCGTTTGGCCCATTCGGGCGTCAGGCCGCCCACCGCGCCGGCGATGGTGTGAGCCTTTGGCCGCAGACGCGAGCGCAATTCGCCCATCTTCGGGTCGAGTTGGGAAAGGAACTCGGCGTCGGGGTAGCCACCCCAGTCGTCATGGTACATGGCCTTGTGGCCGGCGGCGCAGATGCCGACGGTCAGCTTGTCCGGCGCCTCGGTGCCGGTGAGCATCGCCGGGACCCAATCGGCGCACTCGACCCAGAGGTGCGCGGCGTCAAATACGCCGGGGCTGGTGCGGAGGCAATGCAGGATTTTGCTGAAGAACCATTCGCTGGAGTAGGTGCCGCCGCATTTCGCGAGGTATTGCGGACGAAGCTTGCGAGCCAACGCGGTGATTTCCGCGGCTTCGGCTACGCCGGTATGGTCTTTCCAGAGCCAGGCCATGGCGGCCGGGTCTTTGGCGAAGCGACGGTCCAGGGCCAGCGGCCGGCCATTACGGTCCACCGGCAGGGGGGTGCTGCCAGTGGTATCGACGCCGATGCCGATGAGCTGACTGGGTTGAAAGCCGCGGAGCGTGCGTTTCGCCGAGGCAAGGGCCTTCCGGATGGTCAGCTCGGCGCCGGTGACGTAATCGGCCGGGTGCTGCCGGGCCAGATTCGGATCGCGTGAGAGGATGACGCCTTGAGAGCCATGGGCGTAATTCCAAACCGCGGTGGCCACCTCGCGGCCATTGGCGGCATCGACCATGAGGGCGCGGACCGAGTTGGTGCCGTAATCCAGGCCAAGGGTGAATTTAGGATTCATAGCGCAGTAGAACGTGAGAATTCACGTGGGCAGTGGACGGAATTCCCCTCACCCCGGCCCTCTCCCAAAGGGAGAGGGTGACCTCTCGCCAGTCCTGGGCGAATAGATTGCGCGCCCCGTTGGCAGATGCCCTGCCAATGATTCCCCCTCTCCCTTTGGGAGAGGGCCGGGGTGAGGGGAATTCGATGCGTTGCGTTCAAACCCTTTGGCTCTCGCCTTTGGAATATGTTTCGGATTTCGGGTTTCCTAAGGGGCCGGTTCATGGTGATAGACCTGCCAGCCGAGGTATGTCGTGAGGGCATCCTCGATGGCATCCGCCACCGGGGCCTTGGTGGCGGCGACGTGGTGCTCGTAGCCGTTCTTGCAGATAAACTGGAGCAGCTTTTGGAAGTGGGGCACTTCAATGACGCCGTAACCGCCGAAGGTATCCAGTTTATCGGTGGTGAACTGGCCCTCGCCTACGTAGGAGGCCATGCGGCCGCAGAGGTCATCGGTTGAGACGCGGCAATAGGTGAACGGGCCCGGGCTGATACGACCGACGATGGTGCCGTAAGTGTTTTCTTTGCCGACAGTGCCGGCGATGATTTCCTGGTAATCCATTTTCTGCTCGCCAAAAAACGCTTTGGGGAGGTTCGAGCAATGGAACACGACACCCTTATTGGGATCGCCGTCGAAGTTATTGTTCCAATCGAGCAGCGCGGCAGGCTGGCCGGAGGCGGATTGAAGGATGTACATGCCGACCAGGCCGGCGATGTCGGTTTCGCACGCGCTGGGCAGCAGGCTGTTGGACATCATGCTCATCAAGGTGCAAGGGACCACGCCGTAGAATTCTTCCAGGGCGGTCCAGCATTGGATGGCGGTCGCGGCGAGTTGTTTATCCCGGACCCAGCGATCGATAACGACGCCCAGCCTGGCCATTTTCATCAGACTCGCCGGGGGGATGCCGCTGACGCTGGTGTAACCCTTGATGGAGGAGAGCTTGTCCTGGAGCTCGCGGTCATCATCCTTGATGGCCTTAATCCAGCCGAGCACCTCGGAGAGATCGAGCGTTTCGACGGTGATGCCGCTGGCTTCGAGCAGCTTCTCGCTATAGCGGACGGTATTGAAGGCGGCCGGGCGGGCGCCGAGCGCGC
>DATMQA010000177.1:0-14558 GCA_035566895.1 Binatia bacterium | reverse complement strand
CCGCGCATCTGCAGGATTTCCGGTGTGTAGTTATCTACGTGCCCAAGGAGGGCATCGCGCACCTCAACCCTTCGTTTGCCGGCAGCATCGGCTGCCATACCGGAATCAACGCCGAAGGCATTACCCTCACCGAGATTGGCGATTCGCCCGCCAGCGACAAGCCCTACGACCTGCATGGGCTGCATTTCATGATGATGTTCCGCGACATTCTTTACTCGGCGCGGACCCTCGAACAGGCGGTCCAGATGATCCAGCAGACCCGGCGGATCAAGAAGTATCATTTCGTGGTCGGGGACGGCAAAGTGCCCGCCGCCGTTAAGATGAAGGCCTGGGCACCCGACCTGCTGATCTGGAAAGACAACGATCCCAAGGACGAGTTGGCGCCCCAGGTCTTCGAACACCTGGTTTATCATGCCGAATCGCGTGACCCCACGGCGCGCGCGCACTTTTCCCAATACGCACATGGCCGCTACGACATCGACGCGGTAATCCAGCTCTCAAAAGCCGTTGGCTCGCTGGGCGGCAATCTCATGAACGCGGCCTACGACGCCACCGAGCGGGAGGCCTGGCTGAGTTACGCCCACCAAAGCGAGTGCGCCTACCGCCGGTCCTACGTGCAGGTCAAGCTGCGGGACTTCATTCCGTATAATCCCTCGAATCCGAAAGTGAAGATCGTGCAAGTCGTTCCGTAGTCCTGAAGCCTCCGTTGTCCTCATACTACGTGCAAGCGAGCGATCAACAAACGCAGAAATAATTACGACGGTTTTGGCGTTTCAAGCGTATAACCTTTGGGGTCTGGGATCGTTTGCGGACCGAGAGCCGATGCCCGGGCCTACGCTCGTTGCTGAGATGATCGAGCACAGATGAAGGGAAGCTATGAAGATTAGATTCCATAGGAGCCATTGGTTTGCATTTACAACCCCTGAATTGCTGGTGTCGATTTTAGTCGTGGGAGTGTTGGCTGCGACAATACTAATCCTGATGATCGAAACGTCCATTCGAGACGATACGTACCTCGCGGCCAACGCGGCCACACCCGACCTGATTAGGCCAAGCCAGCTTAGCTGTCTGAGGTCCAATTATGCGGGCAGGATTTATCCGGCCCGAGTGGGCCGCAGTGATTTTGGGCTAACAGGTTTTCACGCGAGCGAGCCCACCAATGATTATGCCGCTGTTCCAACCCCGTTGCGTTGTGTCGAGTTCGGCATAAACGAACCGAAAGAAGACGTTCGAGCTGGACGAGTTGATTGGAATGGCCATCCGGTTCGTTGAAGCCGAACCGGAAACCGGAACCAATTCCCGGGCGCGATGAGAATGGCGGAGTTGGATTCGAGCCGACAGCCCATTTCCCGAGTCCCCGGGCGCATTGCCGCCCACTTGGAGGTGAACCAGCGCATACAGAGCTGCGAAGAGGGGCTATACCTGACGACAAAAGTGCCGCCGCGTGGGGGCACGCGCCTACAAGCTGTCTGCGATGCGAGCTTAGGTCGACTTACGGCACGAGCGGGTTTCCGGGCCGCTTGCCGGGCGAGGTCGAACAGCCCGAATAGTCTGACAAGGAGTGGCTCGCCGCCGCGCATTCCCCTCCCCGGGGAGAGGAAGAAGCGCAGACAGACTTCGCACGGTCGTCCGTACGCACATTGATGATGCGGCTTGCCTCGTTTTCGTCCCGGGCGATACTTTCGGCGAGATGACCAAGCAACAACCAGCTAACAAAACTGAATGGCGGAGGTTTCCTCGGCTCGCAGCCTGGGCGGCGCTGACAACGGTCTGCGCCCTGCTTTGGCACGGCGGCGCAAGGGGCGCTGGGGTTGCGGGCAGCTTGCCGAGCGATACGCCAGAAACTTTCAAGCCCAGGACCGAGGCGTTCGACTATGTGAAGCGGGAGGAAATGGTCGCCATGCGCGATGGCGTTAAGTTAAAGACCTTCATCCTCGTGCCCAAAGGGGCGACGAATGCGCCGATGCTGCTCTCCCGCACACCGTACAACGCGTCGAAGCGCGCATTGCGCTTCAACAGTCCGCACCTGGCCGTGGTTGCCCCGCAGATGGACGACACCGCGGTGGCGGCCGGCTACATCATTGTTTTTCAAGATGTGCGCGGCAAATATGGGTCGGAGGGCGAGTATGTCATGACCCGGCCGCTGAAGGGTCCGCTCAACCCTACCGCGGTGGATTACGCGACGGATACGTACGATACCATCGGTTGGCTGGTGAAGAACGTGCCGGAATCCAACGGGCGCGTTGGCACCATCGGCGGGTCTTACGAGGGCTACACCACAGTGATGTCAACGGTGCGTCCGCATCCAGCGCTGAAGGTGGCGGTGCCCTTCGCACCGATGGTGGACGGCTGGGTCGGGGACGACTGGTTCCACAACGGGGCGTTTCGGCAGGACGGCACGCTGGATTATGTTTACGACCAGGAAGCGACTCGCAAGGGCGACGAAAAGTGGTGGTCCGGCAATCGCGACACGTACGATGAATACCTGAGAGCGGGCTCCGCCGGTGCGATGGCGGCCTCGCGCGGCCTGGAGCAACTTGGGTTCTGGCGCGCCCTCGCGGAGCATCCCGCCTACGATTCCTTCTGGCAAGACCAGGCGGTGGACAAACTGCTGGCCAAAGAGCCGCTCCAGGTGCCGATGCTGATCGTGTGCGGCCTTTTTGACCAGGAGGACATTTACGGCGGCCCGGCTCTCTACAAAGCGCTGGCCGGCAAGGACCCCGCCGGCGCGATGGTGCACCTGGTGCTCGGACCCTGGAACCACGGCCAGGCACGACGCGAAGGCCGCGGTATCGGCGAGATTCATTTCGAAGGCGACACCGCGGCGTGGTTCCGGCGCACAATCATGCAGCCCTTCCTCGACCATTATTTGAAAGACGGGCCAAACCCCAACACGCCTCGCGTACTGGTGTACGAAACGGGCGCCGACCAGTGGCATCGCTACGACGCCTGGCCGCGCGCGTGTGCCGAAGGATGCCCGGAACATTCTCGCAATCTCTTTCTGCTCCCCGGCGCTCGACTCGCGTTCGAACCGCCAACAGCGTCAGCGGGAGAATACGATGAATACGTTTCGGACCCGGCAAAGCCGGTGCCGTACCGCGAGCGGCCGACGCTGTCCGTCCATGGGTTGGACTCGACCTGGGGTGAATGGCTGGTGGACGACCAACGCTACGCCGCTTCGCGCCCGGACGTTTTGGTCTATGAGACCGAGCCGCTCAAAGAGCCGTTGCGGATCGCCGGCGAGCCCATCGCGCGGCTGTTGGCGTCCACGAGCGGAAGCGATGCTGATTGGGTGGTTAAGTTGATCGACGTCTGGCCCGAAGAGGTCCCGGACCAGCCAAAACTCAGTGGTTACCAGCAGATGCTCTCGGCCGACATCCTGCGAGGCCGCTACCGGCAGGAGCCCGCAAACCCGCAGCCCATCGAGCCCGGCAAGGTGCTGCCCTATCGGCTCCGCTTGCCGAATGTGAGCCACATGTTTCTGCCCGGGCACCGGATCATGGTGCAGATCCAATCAACCTGGTTTCCGCTTTACGACCGCAACCCGCAGACTTTCGTGCCCAACATCATGTACGCCAGGCCCGAAAGCTTCGTCAAAGCCACGCAGCGCATCTGGCACACGGCGCAAAGCGCGAGCTTGCTCGAACTGCCGGTCATTTCTCAGGTCCGGTGATTTCCCGGTAAAGCCAGGCGCGGGCGTGGGTCCAGTAGTACTTGGCGGTGCGCGGGGAGATGGCGAGGACGGCCGCGGCTTCTTCATTGGTCATGCCGGCGAAGTAGCGGAGTTTCACCAACTCCGCCTCGACTTTGTGCTGTCCCGCAAGTTTGTCGAGCGCGTCGTTGACGGCCAGGAGCTGGTCCTCACCGGCCGGAGAGGCCAGGTCTATCTCCTGAATATCCACCCGTTGCTGACCGCCACCGTGGCGCGCGGCTCGTTTGCGACGGGCGCGGTCAATGAGGATACGGCGCATGGCCTCGGCGGCGGCCGCAAAAAAATGAGCGCGACCATCCCACTTTACATTCTGGTTACCGACGAGCCGCAGCCAGGCCTCGTGCACGAGCGCGGTGGGTTGGAGAGTTTGACCCGGCACTTCGTTGGCCATTTTGTGAGCGGCCAGACGCCGCAGTTCTTCATAAACCAAGGGCAACAGTTGCCCGGCGGCGCTGGCGTCGCCTTGTTCGGCGCGCTGCAGGATGTGTGTGACGTCGCCCACGCCCCCAAGGTAGCGCAGGAACGAAAGGCCACAACCCGAAAGGGTTCAAGGTTTGACCAGCCGGTAAAAGCGATTGCCTGCCGGCGGGTTCACGATGATGAACCGGTTGGTGGTGTCGTCGTTGACGCTCTCGGGCGGAGCGACCCAGTTGGTGGGGTTGAGGTCGGTGCTCTGTTGTGGGCTCCAACCCAACGAAGGTGAGGGCCAGGAGATGACGGCGGTATTGGTCGGGGTGAGGAATATCTTCAGCAAAGGCGCACCTGGAGTTTGGAGGGCATACAGCGACCAGAAACCGCCCGTGAGCGAGAGGGTTCCGCCGGTCATCGGTCCGCCGGCGTCGTGCTGGCCGATGGTGCCGGAGACGAGGTACTGGCCGTTGCTGCTGGTGCCCCCGCCGCCGGCGACCTTATGCCAGTCAATCGAGTAGGTTTGAGCGAAGAGGGCGAGCGTCGGCAACAAAAGCACCGCAAAACTTAGAGTTCTCTTTTTCATAATCATGCGACCCAAGTTGTGTTAGATGACGAATGGTTCATTGGCCTATCGTAGCCGGGCCGCCTATGGCCACAATCGTCATCGGTTTGGAAATGGTCATGGTTTCCGTCGTGTGGCCCGCAGTCTTTATGTTGATTGTTCCTGTGGCCGGAACAGCGCTGATTGCCTGCCCCAAGGTGTGGTAAGGGAAATCGTAAAGGCCGGTCTGAAATGGGTTTACCGAGTTAAAATCAACCCAAATCGGTCCGTAAAACGTGACTGGGTCGGAGCTAATTCCGTTGGCAACCGCCACCAAGGAATACGCCAAACCCGCGTTCAGTCCCTGGAAGGCAAAAAACTCGGTGGACACGAGCTGATTTCCGGTTCTCACCCCGGTACTACTCCAGAAGAAGGTGGGCAGGTAGAAAACGTTGCCGCTGCCGTCGCTCACCCGCACCAGGGGATAATTGCTATCCATCTGGGCATCGTCGCCATAGGCCGCGCCTTCGGAAATGCCGTTGAGTCCGGTGCCGGTCAGGTGATACGAACCGTTGCCATCCGCAGTGATGCTGCTGATAATGGGAACCGAGGAAATGCGCGGAAAGCCGGTGGGAACGTACCGGTAGAGGTTGGTCGTGGAATCGGAGTAAAGTATGCCCGCGTCCGGCAGCACGAGCATAATTGTCTGGTACGGGCTGACATTATCTGTAAAACCGCCGGTGGGACTACCTACCTGGGTGAACGAACCAGTGGGGCCCGCAGTCAAGTCAAGATAGTCATACTCGTAGAAACTCGTCGGCGCGGCGAATACGCCAACAGCCCCTACAGCGCAAAGGACCTTGCCATTGAGCTCCATCATCGCCGCCGCGGCATCGCTGCACCCCAACCCCCCAGGAATAACCGGACCCGCCACCCATTGGCCCGGACTGTAATTGCCCGAAGGAGTGTAAAGCGCGGTTTTGCCGTTCCCACCAAGGAAGAAGGCCCGTCCATCCGGTAAAAGGAAAGCGGCTCCCAACTCGGAGATAGAGTCATATAAAGCCACCGGCACGCTCGCATCATTTGTCCATTGGTTGAGTGCAGGAATAAACCGTTCGGAGTTTACTGTACTTTTGTCAATCGTCAGAATGCTGTTGTCAGGCAATTTCACCCAACTGGCTTCGTTCTGGCCTCCGGAATAGACCGGGCCCGCTGACCAGGAATTTGCGCCGGGATTAAAGATTAAGGTGCCGCCCGGGGTGGTGGGAAAGTTTGGCGCCACCATCACGGTGCCATCGGGCAGGATCTTGCAGATCGAATCCGTGAACCCCGCTGTATTTTGAAACTTGGGTGGCTGCGGGTTGTTGTTCTGCGTGATCAAGCCAGCCGGCACGGTCGATGGACTCCAGTTATCTGTGGCGGGATCATAAATCTCGGCATTATTCCACCCACTCCCATACTCTGCACCCGCGACCAGAACTCTCCCATCCCGCAGGACGGCCGAGGCATAATACAGGCGCGTGGAGGTCATCGGCCGGCGAGTTGTCCAAGTGCCATCGATGTAACTGCCGTTATTGGGGGTAAGCCGGTACCAGGCGTTCCCGCCGGTGTTCTGGGCCATGACGGTACCATCGGAGAGCAGGAGCATCATGTTGACGGGGCCGGGCGCGCCTTGGTTGAGCTTGGTCCACTCTCCCCCGGCGATCGCCCTCCACGGAACCAGCAAACCGCAGGCCAGCAGCGCAAGGAAAACCAAGGACGGGCGAACCATCCGATTCCGCATTTTTGTTTTCATACCGTTCACTTTTCTTACAAAACTGGAAATAAAACTTCGTCGCGCTGCTATTGCAAAGTGACGAGAACCAATACCATCCCCTTGCCTTCCTTGAGCGAGCTCATGGCCTTGCCCAGAATGGCGCCTTGGGCTTTGGTGTGGTCGGCGGCTTTCATCGCATGGCCCGGCGTATCGGAAGTAGTGAGCAGGTCGCCCGGTTTGATGGCGCCAAAGGCCGCATCGGCCTGGACATAGACGCGTCCGCTGAGCGCGACGTTTTGGCCGCCTGCGAGTGCGCCTTCCTGCTGCAAGCTGATGCCCGGGTTGATGCCGTTCGCGCCACTCACGATACCGGCCACCCGGGTGTCGTACGCCCGCTCGCTTAGTCTGAGTTGGCCGGGATGTTCGTCGTCAATCACTACCACCGACCCCTCGGGCGCGTCGCCCGCGTTCATGAGGAATGGTTCGGCCAAGTCGCAGCCGCCCGTGATGGTGAGCACACAAGTGCGTGTCGTTCCTCGAACGTCCAGCTTGGACAAAGGGAACTCTGTGCCAATGCCGACGTTGCCGGAGGTGTTGATAGCTACCCCATTAGCTGCAGACGGTATGGAATTTCCGGGACCAGCGACTAGTTTGAGTGTCGTCCCGTTAAATCTGAGGTCAGCCCGGTTGTTGCCAGTAATCGTCATCCCCGTTTCAGAATTGGGGGAGCCAAACCCGACAACCCCGCCACCGTTCCCCCCCGTTCTGAGGATAACTTGCCCGTTGACGTCCAGTCGGATTCCAGAGCCGATAGTTGGAAGGATACCCACCCCGACCAAACCGTTGGTACTGATGGAGATACCACCGGCGGCGGAGGGAGGCCCAGGCGCAGGACCAGCCAGCAATTTGATAGTCGAACCATCAAATCTCAGATCAGCCCGGCTGCGCCCGTCGCCGTTGATTGTAAAGCCGGTTTCGGCATTGGGTGTATGGAATGTAATAAAACCGCCCCCGTTTCCTCCCGGTACAAGGAGAGCTGACCCTTGCACAGTGAGTGCATTTCCAGGGAAGGCGCTATTGGTGCCGATGGCCACATTACCTGCGTTGTAATAGGTATCGGCGCCGTTCAGGAGCCAGACAGGCAATCCCGCAGCGGGATTCGTCCAGAGCAACGAACCGCCACTGTAAGCGAGAACCTGGCCGTCCACCGGCCCGACCAACGGGGACAATTGGCTCGACCCGACCGAGCCTGCCGCAACGATGGCTGCGCGGGTGGCGTAAATCGCATAGGGTGTGGGCAACACGGCCTGGCGGGGGCTGAGGACGGCGAAGCTGTTGCTACCGTTGGTGCTCACGCCGATTTCCAGCCAACGCGGGGTGCCGTCGAGGATTCCTGCGCCGAAGTCCAAAGCGACCACGAACAACCCGTTGCTCACTCCCACCGCCGTGTTCGTGACTGTGCTGCCGGCCTGGGTGCCGGCGGCGACACTATCAAACAGCGCGAAGGTCAGGTCGTAGCTGCCGTTGGCGGGGCCGGCGCCGTCGTTCAGGCGGCCCTGGTAGGTAAACGCGGTGCCCTGGGCATGAGCGGTCCAGACTTCAGCCAAAACGGTGAGTGCCAGGAACCAGCATGCCGCCCGCCTGGCCAATGAGTATTCTCGTTTCATGGATTATGCTTTCTTTTAGTCCAAATCAGGTTGTTCAATGAGTAATGCGCAGTTACGGACCGGAAAGGGCAAAGAAAGTTGGAGGGACGCGGAACCGGGGGAATCACCGCGAAGCGGACTCGCGTTGAGCTTCCATCGAAGCGGGGGCTGGTGCATCGAGAAAGCGGAGCGAATTCCCGGTCGTGGCCACCGCCAGATGCCTCCCGTCGGGTGAAAACTGCAGGAACCAGCCGGCCTGTGGAAAATCCAGCGAAAGAAGCTCTCGTTGGGTGTCCAGATTCCAGAGCTTGACCGACTCTTTTTGGCTCACCGAGGCCAGGGTGCGACCATCGGGCGAGAACGCGACATCGGTCGCCTCCTGCATGTGGCCAGGCAACACCGCCAACTCCTTCCCGGTGGCGACCATCCAGAGTCGGATGGTTCCGTCCACGCTGCCGCTGGCCAAAGTGGCGCCATCCGGCGAGATGGCCAGACCGCACGCGAAATCATGGTGCCCGGCCAATTGCATTTCATGGCCCGTGGCTCTTTCATACAGTCTCACCACTTTCTCCCGCTCCAGACTGATGGCCAAATGCCTGCCCCCTGGCCCAAGTGTCGCCGAGTGAATCGGAGGGACCGGACCCTGCCATGATCCCAGCAGCCGGCCGCTGCCAGCCTCCCAGAACCGGACCAAACCGGCCCTATCGATCGCAAAGAATGTTTCCTGGCCGGGTGAAAAACCCCAGGGATAGAAAGGTCCGGTGTTCGCCCCAATCCCGCCGAGCGCGACGCGAGCGCCGGCGTGATCCTTTATTGCCGTCATCTTCAGGCCCGCCTCGCCAGCATCCCAACTGATGACTCGAGTTCCATCCGGAGAAAAACCAATCACATTGTCGTCCGGAAAGTCCACGATCAGCGTGTGGTCCTCCGCGTTCCAAACGGACGAATGGAACCTGGAGCCGGTGATCATTGTGGCAGCAATACACTTTCCGTCCGGCGAGAAAGTCGGACAAGTTCGATCGGCGTTGCGCACCTCACCCCGGGCTGCCGGTGGCTTGCCGGACCACAACATAACATTTCGATCCTTGCCGCCCGACGCCAGCAGCGCGCCGTCGGGACTGAAGCACGCACACCAAACTTCACTGCCGTGGCCCCGCAAAATGCTTTTCAGGTGAAGGGTGGCCGTGTCCCACAGCCGAATCGTTTGGTCCGTGCCCGTCGTGACTATGGTCGCGCCATCGGGCGAGAAACCGGCGGACCAAACCGTCAGATAGTGGCCCTGCAGTTTTTCGGGTGGCCGTTGGGTCGCGAGGTTCCAGACCAGCGCCTCACTGGACCAGCCGGCGGTCGCCAGGCGGCTGCCGTCCGGCGAAAATTCCAGGGACCACACGGAGTTGTCCGTGGGAAGGGTCCGCAACAGTTGCCCCGTATTCACATCCCGCAGGGTTACGCCTGTTTTTGCGTCCGCGACCGCGAGCCTCCGCCCATCGGGGGACAGGGCCAGCTTTCGCCCAGGCTGGTCGAATTGTTTGAGCAATTCGCCGGTGCGGTAGTCCCACAGAGTCACCTTGCCCGCGGGTTCGAACCAAAACGGACTGGAATCGGCGACGGCCATGAGGGAGCCGGATTTTGACAATACCGCCAGTTGCCCGGGGAAATTAGTGACGACTCGCCAGGTCCTGGTGTCCCAGAGTTGGACTTCCCGGTGGCCGCCGATCATGAGGAGGTCGGCGTTTGGCGAAAAAGCCACCGACCACACGGCTCCATGGCCGCTGGCCGGCAGCGTTTCGACAAGTCGTCGCTGCGCGGGCTCCCATATTCTTGCGGTCCCATCCTGGCTGCCGGTGGCCAGCAGCTTGCCGTCCTGCGAAAACGCCGTGCAAGTCACGATCCACTGGTGTCCGGTGAGGGTCGCGAGCTGGTCGCCCTGGCAAAGGTTCCAAAGGTAGCGCCATTCGAAACCGCGCAGGTCCGGTTCGCCGACATTGGGAGCCAGCGCCGCCAGCGTCCGGCGCGCCAGTCCATAATCACCGCGCTGGAGCGCTTGCGAGGCCAGGCTGACATCGGCGGCATAGAGATTAAGTCTTACCTTGAGTGTCTGGTCCCCGGCCAGAAGGCGGAGGCTCGACTCGGCACTCGCGTGCCGCTCGGCTCGTTGCCACTGCCAGAAAACTCCGGCGAACCCGATGAGAAGCGCGGCGGCGACCGCACTGACGGCGGTGAAGGCGACTTTGTTGCGGCGCACCAACTTTTGGAACCGGTAGAGCTTGCTCGGGGGGCGGGCGAAGATGGGTTCGTCCTGGAGGTGGCGCTCGATGTCCATCGCCAGGCCGTTGGCGGTCTCGTAACGGCGGGCCCGGTCCTTCTCCAGGCACTTCATCACCACCCAATCCAGGTCGCCGCGGACCAGGTGGAGCAGCTTGGGAGGGTCGGTGCCTTGCTGGTGCGCCACCGTCACGAGGGCGGGGCCCACGAGTGTGCCCAAACGGGTCGAGGGACGCATCGGTTCCTGGTGCAGAATCGTGCGGCGCATGGCATCCAATCCCGATTGGAGCATTTCCTGGGCGTTGAAAGGGGTGGTGCCGGTGAGCAGCTCGTAGAGCAGCACCCCGAGACTGTAGATGTCGCTGCGGGTGTCGATATCCAGGCTGGTCATCACCGCCTGCTCCGGGCTCATGTAAGCCGGAGTGCCGATGAACTGCTCGAACGCGGTAAAGAGCGTGCGGTCGGTGAGCCGGCCCAGGGTCGCCTTGGCGATGCCGAAGTCAATGACCTTGGGCACCGGCACGCCGTCGTTCACGGTCACGAGGATGTTCGACGGTTTGATATCGCGATGGATGATGCCCTTCTGATGCGCGTGCTGAATCGCCCGGCAGATGGGAACAAATAGTTCGAGGCGCGCGCGAGTGGAAAGACGGCTCTGGTCGCAGTAATCGGTCACTTTGACGCCGCGCACCAATTCCATGACGAAGAATGGCCGGCCCGCGCCGGTGGCGCCGACGTCCAGCACCTTGGCGATGTTCGGATGGTCCATGAGCGCCAGCGCCTGTCGCTCCGCTTCGAACCGGGCGATGACGCTGTTGGTATCCATGCCCAGTTTGATGATTTTGAGGGCCACTCGCCGTTTGACCGGTTCCTCCTGCTCCGCCATGTACACGACGCCGCAACCGCCCTCGCCGATTTTTTGAAGCAATTTGTAACGGCCAATCTTGTCGCCGGGCTGTTCGGTAAGGGGACTCTCGGGGCGGATAGTTTCGTTGAAGTCGAGACCTGAGGGCAAGTCCTCGAGGAAATTCCCGGCTTGAGTGTGTGCCCGCAGCAAGGTCTGGACCTGTTCACGCAAAGGCGCATCGCCCGCGCAGGCCTGGTCCAGATAGGCCACCCGTTGAGCGGGGTCCAGCTCCAGGGCCGCGTTCAGGATGACCACTTCGGGATGTGGCGGTTCGCTCATCGCAAATGCGATTGTCTATCATGCAATGCGAAAAGCAGAGGCCAAAAGGACGAACAATGTGCGGCTTAGTGCTTCAGTTCAAAGCTATCGGCGCTGTTGGTGTCGCCACTTCCTTTGAAAGCGGCGTACTCGGGGTAAGGATACAGCGGCCGGGTCATCACCACCTTTCCGTTTTCCCTTTTCGAGGCAATGAGTTTGTCAGGGGCCTTGTCACGCTCGACCCAATCGACGATGACTGAAAGCCAATCCACTTCAGCAGCCCCTGGACCACCGCCGCAGTGGAGACAGCCGGGAACCATGAAGAGCCGGCAATAGTCCCCGGCCCGGCCATCATGAGCCTGGACCTGGCGATAATAATCAACGGTTCCCTGCGCCGGCAGCGCGGGATCAGCCCAGCCGTGCCAGAGGAGCAGCTTGCCCTTCCGAAGCTTGAACGCGTCGAGGTCGGGGCTGGTGGCGTTCAGAAACGAGGCGGCCAGGCGGGCGTCCCGGTCGAAGTTGGAGAAGTCGTAAGTGGCATAATCCCAATCGGGCTGATTGAAGACCAGGTACTTGAAGACTTGAGTGCCGAAGGCAAAGGTGAGATCGGCGGCATGATCCTTGGCGAAGGCTGGAACCGGGCCGGTCAGCCACGCGACCCATTGGTCCGGAACGCACTCCGCCGGCGGCGCAAACCCCGGATAAATGGTCCCTTTGCCGTTGCGGGCGCCGCGGTAGATGGCCTCGATGGCCTGGCGCTGTTCCCCGGTGAGCCCAGCCACCTTTGACAAATCGAAATGGACCGAAGCCGGGTCCTGGATGACGCCGTCTTTCAAACCATCCTGGGCATCGCATTGCTCGAGAATTCCCGCCTGAAGTTTCTGCAGCGCTTCCTTGGTCAACACCGTGCGGTCGAGATGCGCGGGGTCCGGATAAAGCGCCTTGGCAATGGAAACCATCGTCGCGGCAAGCCCGGTCCAGTTAAAAGCCGGCGCGCCGGCCACGATGCCATCGAAGTCTCGCGGATAACGTTGCGCCTCCATCATCGCCTGGCCGCCGCCGCGCGAGCAGCCAACAAAATACGAATGCCGGGCATCGGCGCCGTAGTAACTGCGCGCCAGGGCCTTGGCCACTTCCGCCGTGCGGTGAACGGCCAGGTAACCGAAGTTTACTTTCGCTTCGAGATCGTCCAGCGCCCAACCAGCCAGGTAAACCGGTTCCGACTGGTGCCCGGTGTCGGTTCCCACCGTGGCATAGCCCTGGTTGACCGAATCGCGAGCGACGTTCTGCACCGTGCCCACGAACCCGCCGCCTCCCCCCATTACCAATCGCTCGTTCCATGCCTCCGGCAGCAGCAACTCAAAGTGGATATGGCCGCCAATGATGCCTTTGACCTCGATGTAAGCCGCGCCCTTCGGCCGGTTCTGCGCGCCGGGAACTATTGCCTTAACCGATTCAAGCGCCACGTCAGGAAGGCGCACTTGGCGGAGAGCCTCGACGCTGATCCGATTTGTCGCTTCGGCCCAGCCGGAGACAGCGCCGCACAAAACCAGGAGACCAAGGAGCGGGCATCGTTTCATTGCAGGCGCATTTATAGACCTTTTGCCGTTCGATGTCTCCATTTTACCATCCTTGCGGATGCACTCGGTCCCCGCACCGAGGCCAGGAGTTGCTCTTCCCGGAATTATTTTGGGCCGTATTTGTTGAGCAACCAGCCGATGGCGTTCTCCTCGCCGAAGCTTACGGTGCGCTCGTTATAATTGAGCCAGTCTTCAGCCGTCATTTGCTGCTGGAAAGGAGCTGACTGTTTCACCAGGTCCTGGATGGAATGTTTTCGCTGGGCCAGTTGGTCGAGTTGTTGTTGAACCGTCGCGTCGCCGTAAGCACTGGACGGGTCCATCGCGTCGAACGCCGTCCGCTCAACGGCCATGCCGACCATTCGAGTCACCAGGGGAACGCAGGTTCCCGAGGTTGCGTCCAATTGTTGGCCCAGGCCGATAACCATTTGCAGCGCCGCCTGCGCGGAGGTCTGGTCGCCGGCCTGGCGATAGGAGGCCGCAAGCTCAACCATGTTTTTCCCCAGCGTGTTCATTTCAGCCAGTTGGGGGAGCGTGACGCCCCAGGTCGCCGCCATTTTTGCCTCGGCTGCCGAGTAACCGGCCGCTCGATACGCTTCTTCGTCGGTTTGAATACGCTCGACTGTGTAATCAGCAAATCCTTGCCGGCCCGTAGCAGCGCCCAGGTCATGCACCGCCTGGTCGGTCTGGCCGGACTTGAAATGTTCCAGCGCGGAGAGATAAGCGGGCAGCGGATTTTCCGGCGCCGCTTTCTTGAAGGCTTCCAGCCACTCGCGCCGTTCCGGGGGCGAGGCATCCTTTTTCAATACGGCCTCGAAAGCCACCTGGGGGTCCCCGGGATATTTCTCCATCGCCTCTTGCAGCAAAGCGGGATCCTTGGAGGTTCGATACGCCGAGAGCAGGCTGGCGGCGCTCCGGTGGTTCTCCTCCAGATAACGTTTGATTTGCGCCGCGGTGAGCGGCGGCACTTCGCCCCCGTGCACCAGGCAGGCGATGAGATTGGTGGCGGACAGTTCTGCCGCGGAATCCGAAGTGGCGATGCCCTGCATGGGCGGGGCGGGAAGACGCAGGCCGGGGATTCGTGTCCCGCGATCCGAGAGGCTCTCATTCTCCGAACCCAGTTGCGCCAGCTTTTGACGCAACAATTCGTTTTGGTCGCGCAATGCCGTTTGCGACCGGTGTTGGGACATCACGATAATCGCCGCTCCACCAAGCAACAGGCCGGTGACGGCAAGCTGGACCCTGGTCATGCTCATATTTTTCTGTTCGAGGTCGGTTTTTACAAATTCACATCGCAAATTCGACAAAGCCCGCACGAAAACGGCACGGCGCGAAACGACTCGGTGGATGGTGGCTGATGGATGATGGATGATGGATGATGGATTGGTGGCGTGGGCTAGAGAGGGATGTACTAAGGATCATCAGAAGGTCGAAAATCCGGCTGGGCGGTGATTTTGTTTAAACTTTTTTGTAATGGCCGGAATC
>DATMQA010000176.1:0-13151 GCA_035566895.1 Binatia bacterium | reverse complement strand
AAACTTCGCAACCTCAATTCACTCTCGTCCTGCCACGGCCAAATAACCAGCCTTGCGCTGGGTGAGTAATGCCGCTGCAAAAGGCCCGGACTTTTCAGCACCTGTTCTTGTTGAGCTCCGCCAACAGCCAATTTGCCCGTGACCGCCAGCAATGCTGGCTCGTGAATCATGCCAGGGCGCAGCAGCCGTGGCGGAAAAACCGAAAGGTCCAAAACCGTTGACTCGATCCCGATTTGCGATTGGCCGCCATCCACGATCAGCACAATCCTTGCGCCCAATTGCTTGCGCACGTGCCTTGCGTTTGTAGTAGAAACCTGGTTGGACAAGTTGGCGCTCGGCGCCGCTAAAGGAAAACCGCATTCGCGAATCACAGCCTGAATAAACGGATGGCTGGGCCAGCGCACGCCGACAGTCGGTCCGCCCGCCGTGACCACCTCGGGAATTACTTGCGCGCGCGGCAGCACCAGCGTCAGCGCTCCCGGCCAAAAGGCTCCCGCCAACTCCTCCGCCTGGGCGGGCCACTGCGCGACACACCTTTTCGCCATCTCCACGCTCGCCACGTGAACAATAATGGGATTATGTGCCGGACGCCCTTTGACGGCAAAAATCCGAGCAACGGCCTGGGCGTTGAGCGCGTTGGCTGCCAGGCCATAGACCGTTTCGGTCGGGACGGCCACCACTTCTCCTGCCCGCAGCAGGGTTGCCGCCCTTTGCACCGCAATCGCAAACAATTCCGGCGTATCCGTCGGCAGGACCTCGGCGCTGACAACGCGGTGGCTCATGTGCGGGGAAAGCGGACTTGTAGACCGTTTCGCCAGTGCGGCGATGAGATAAAGCAGAGCTTGTCAAATAAGGCAATGGCCGCTCCCGCCACTCCAATACTCCAATACTTCAATACTCCAATACTCCACCACCCCATCAATCTGCCGCCTTCCGCCTGCACGTGCCAAGCTTCTTCAGTTCCTCACAATTCGCCTTAATCTCAAGACGCTGTGCCTTAACCGAAAAACCGAGCCGCTGGCTGATTTCCTTTTCAAGCCGATCGAGCTTTTCGCTCTCAAACTCGACGATTTTCTCGCAATCCTGGCAAATAATGTGATTGTGGCGCGGGTGCTCGGCGTAATTCGGGTCGTAAAACTTGGAATCTTTTCCGAAATCCATTTCCCTCACCAGGCCGCTTTCGGTCAGGAGCGGCAGTGTCCGATACACCGTAGCGCGAGAGACGGACCTATCGCGGCGACGGGACCATTCCAAAAGTTCTTCGGCGGTGAAATGCCGGCGGGTGCTGAAAGCCGTGTCGATTATGGCCCGGCGCTGTGCCGTCACCCGTAGATTCTTCTGAGCCAGAAAATCCAGGAATCGCTGCCGGGCGCACGGGCTGCCTGCATCTGCCATGGTCGCAGTATAGGATCAGGAGTGACGGGTGACAAGGGACGAGTGGCGGGCGGGTGACGTGTGGGTGATCCGTAAAACGTCAAACGTGAAACGTAAACCATGGATTTGTTGCTCCGCGCCAGCAGCCTGACCACTGATTACTGATATTACTGATTACTGACTTTGGACTTTGGACTTTGGACTTTGGACTCCGGACTCTAGACTGGTTTTCAATGACCATCGAACTTCTCAACACCGGCACCGAACTGATGCTCGGCCGGGTCCTCAATACCCACCAGCAATGGCTCTGTCGTCAGTTGGCTGATTTGGGTTACCTCGTTGCTCGGCAGGTTGCCGTAGCGGACACCGGCGGCGAAATCGAAGCTGCCGTTCGCGAAGCGCTCGCCCGCGCCGACCTGGTCATCACAACCGGCGGTCTGGGACCAACCTCCGATGACCTGACACGGGACCTGCTCGCGCGCCTGCTCGGCAGAAGCCTCCGTGAAGACCCCACGGTGCTCGCGCACATCAAGCACTTTTTCGAAATGCGCAACCGCCTGATGCCCGAGCGGACGCGTGTGCAGGCAATGGTGCCCGAGGGTGCCTTGGTTTTGCCAAACCCGCACGGAACCGCACCCGGCTTGACACTGGAGATTCGCCCCAATCAGTTTCGTCCCAGGGCGAGCTGGCTCATCATGCTGCCCGGACCACCCCGCGAATTGCGGCCCATGTTCATTGATTCGGTTGTCC
The DNA here is from genome assembly GCA_035566895.1 of Binatia bacterium. Lineage (GTDB taxonomy): Bacteria > Verrucomicrobiota > Verrucomicrobiia > Limisphaerales > UBA8199 > DATMQA01. The sequence continues at coordinate 11,027 of DATMQA010000176.1, read as the reverse complement.
CGCTGCTGCGGCGGGTTCTGCCGCCGGAAACCGGTTTTGTTTGCCGCACGCTCCGAGCTACTGGCATCGGCGAGTCGCTCGTTGAGGAAAAGGTCGGGCCTCCGCTTCAGCGCTTGGTTCAGACCGGGCTGGAGCTCGGCTACTGCGCTCGGCCGGGCCAGGTAGACGTGCGGCTGGCCGCGCGCGGTTCGCATGCACAGTCTCAGGTAGAGGAAGCGGAAGGAATCGTGCGCACTCAACTTGGCCAGCACCTCTTCGGGATGGAAGACGAGGAATTGGAAGAAATTACGGTCCGCCGCCTGACCGAGCGGAAGGAGACACTTGCCGTCGCTGAATCTTGCACTGGCGGCTGCATCGCCCATCGGTTGACAAATGTCCCAGGCGCTTCAGCAGTCCTGTTGGCGGGCTTGGTCACTTATAGCGACCAGGCGAAGCAAAAATTCCTCGGGGTTCATGCCGAAACGCTGGCACAACATGGCGCGGTCAGCGAACCGGTCGCGCGCCAGATGGCCGAAGGCGCGCGGAGAGAGACCGGGGCCGATTATGCATTATCCGTCACGGGCATCGCCGGCCCCAGTGGCGGCACCACTGCCAAACCCATAGGAACGGTTTTTATTGGTTTGGCCGGATCGTTTGAAACCATCGTCGAGCGCAATTTCAACCCCTGGGACCGCGAAACCTTCAAGCAAGTCACTGCTCAACAGGCGCTGGAGTTGCTGCGGCGCCAGCTTGGTGGCGGGGTGTAGATTCACCCGGCTCTCTTCTCCCAAAATGCTCACCCGTCAAGAAACGACCGCAAGAAGCGCCTCTGACTGGTTTCACCTGGGTACCGCCATTGGCCTGCCCCGGATGATTTAGTTTTCGTCTGCTTGACACTCCCCCCTTCGCTGGTATGCTCTCGCGTTCCGTCTGCGGGGTGTTTCCTGTCCATCTGGACGGAGCCGCACGGGGTGCAAGTGACTTATGAAGCGACAATATCAACCGTCCAAGATGCGCCGCAAACGGCAGCATGGTTTTCTAAGCCGCAACTCGACCAAAAGCGGCCGAGGCATCCTGCGCAATCGCCGCCGCACCGGTCGCAAGCGCCTGACCCCGGTATAAAGGCCTGGGGCATGGCGGCCGAAGTCCCACAGCGACTCAGGTTCGGCCGCGCGGCGCGCATCAAGCAGGGCAGGGATTTCGCCCGGGTTCGCCGGGAAGGACAACGGCTGGCTACAGGCTCTTTGATCGCCAACTGGCAGCGGCTGCCCTCCGACGGCAAGTCGCGCCTGGGCGTAATCACGTCAGCCAAAATCGGCGGGGCGGTCGTGCGCAACCGTGCCCGGCGGCTGTTGCGCGAAAGCTTTCGCTTGCATCAGCACGAGTTCGCACAACCGTTGGACCTGGTGCTGGTCGCCCGGCCCTCCATTGCCGGCAAAAGCTTTGCCGAGGTCGAGAAGGATTTTTTGACAACGCTGCGGAAAACGGGATTGTTGAAATGAGCGAGTGCATGTGAATACCACCCAAAACATTTTGATTCTTGGTGCGCGGCTTTACCGCGGCGTGATTTCGCCCGCCAAGCTCTTTCTCTTCGGACCGTTGGGCCAGTGCCGTTTCACTCCAAGCTGTTCCGCCTACGCCGTCGAAGCCATCACTCGCCACGGAGCGCTATCCGGCTGCTGGCTGGCCCTTAAACGCCTTGGCCGTTGCCATCCTTGGGGCGGTTGCGGCGAGGACCCAGTACCGGAAAGCGCATCGGAAGCTCTCCGTCAGAAAGTCGGCGTCGCTCCTGCCACTACAGACCCATTGGGCGTCACGTATGACGCGTCACGCGTCACGCGTCACACCGCACCCATTAAGGCTGGCCTCGGGTCGTGCCATCCGGCTCCTCCACTCTCCCGACCTGCCTAATCGCATGGATCGTACTTCAATCATCGTCGTCGTTCTCTGCCTGCTCCTGATGGGCCTATGGTTCGTGGTTGTCCCAAAGATGTATCCGCCCAAACCTCTGTCCCCCGGCGCGACCAACGCCCCCACTGCGACACTCACCACCAACCAGACCGGCACGTCAGCCGCGTCACCGGCCATGCCCGAGGCGCCCCTGCCCCCACCGCAGCTAGTCGCTAACACCAACGTGCCCGAGGAGTTGCGCGAGGTCACCAACGCCAACGCCCATTATACATTTACCTCCTATGGGGGCGGACTGAAACTCATCGAACTGCTCCGTTATCCTGAAACGGTTGGTACCCGGTTCGAGAAAGCGCGGACCAATCAGGTCGCGACCCTGAACATGTACACACCGGCTCCGACTCTGGCTTTGTTGGACGGCGAGCCCGTGCAAGGCGACGGCATCTTCAAACTGACGCGAACCGGAGACACGATCCGGGCCGAGAAGCAACTCACCAATGGCCTGACCATCATTAAGGATTTCGAGATCAGTACGAACTATCTGATTGCGGCGACCGTTCGCCTCGAGAACCACTCGACCAAGCCGCTGAATTTACCCGCCCAGGAATGGATCATCGGCACGGCCACCCCCATGGGGCCTCGCGATAACGGCCAGGCCGTCGGCGTGCTCTGGTATAATGGCTCCAAAGCGACGGATGTTGGCACCGTCTCCTATTTTTCCCCGAGCGGCGGCTGCTTCTCGCGCCGGATACCGCCCACCGATTACTCCGCCGGCGAAAGCAACGTTGTCTGGGTCGCCGCGCACAATCAATTTTTTGCTTTGGCAGTGATGCCGCAGCAACCTGCGCTGAAGGTCGTGGTGCGCCGCCTCGATTTACCCCGCCCGACTGGCGAAGACGCCCGCCTCGTGGCCACCAACGCCCCCACTCCGCAAGGGTACGAAGCCGCCATGGTCTATCCTGCCCTCACCCTCGGCACTAACCAAACCGTCCAACGCCAAATCTTCCTCTTCGCTGGCCCAAAGGAATACCAGACGCTGGCCCGTGTTAGCGATCGGTTCAACAACAACATCGACCTGGTGATGAACTTCGGTTGGGCCGGTTTCGTCTCCAAAGCACTGCTGCTGGGCATGAATTGGCTGCACGAGATGCTCCGGATTTCCTACGGTTGGGCCATTGTCATGATCACCATGCTCATCAAGCTGGTCTTTTGGCCTTTGACCGCCGCCAGCACCCGTTCGGCCAAGCGCATGCAAGCCCTCCAGCCCCAGGTCAAGGCCCTCCAGGAAAAGTACAAAGATGACCCGATGAAATCGCAGCGCAAGATGATGGAACTTTGGAAAGAGAACAAAGTCAGCCCCATGAGCGGCTGCCTCCCGATGGTTATCCAGATCCCCGTCTTCTTTGGTTTCTACAGCATGATTCGCAGCGCTATCGAACTTCGGGGTGCGTCCTTCCTGTGGGTCCAGGACCTCTCCCAATCGGATACCTTGTTCGTCATCCCCGGCTTGGGATTCCTGCCGTTTTTCGGCGTGCCCGGCGTCGGCTTGCCCTTCAACTTGCTGCCGCTGATTATGGGCGCGACCATGCTCTGGCAGACGCATTTGGCGCCTCCCTCGCCCGGCATGGACCCCGCCCAGGCCAAGATGATGCGTTACCTCCCCCTCATTTTTATCGTGGGCCTCTACAACTTCTCTGCCGGCCTGACCCTCTATTGGACCGTCAACAACCTCCTGACCATCTTGCAAACCAAGCTGACCAAAACCATCCAGGACACCAACCCACCAGGCAAAGCTCCGGTATTGACGCCGCCCCCAAAAAAGAGGAAATAAAAGCTCGGAAGCACTGAAAGACCCAGCGATCAATCGACCTCAAAATGGAAGTTGAAACCATGAAAGGTACGAAAACCATGAAAAATGAATGGTGGTTCTTTTCTGTTTTTATTTTATTTCGTGGTTTAAACCGCCTTTTTTAGTAGCAATCTTGACCAGCCTATGCCCGCTGAACCTAAAGCCACGCTCCAAAAAATCCTGGACCTTCTCGGCTTCACCGCCACCGTCGAGGAGCACAACATGGAGGATGGCGTCCTGCTCGATGTCAAGACCGATGACTCCGGCCGGCTCATCGGCCGCCAGGGCCAAACCCTCTCCGACCTCCAATACATCACCAACCGCCTCCTCTTCCAGCAGGACCCTTCCGCGCCCAAGATCATGGTCGATGTCAGCGGCTATCGCGCTCAGGCTCGCGAAGCCCTCGTCAAAAAAGCCAAAGAAGCCGCCGAAAAAGTCCGCCGTTGGGGCGATGTCGTAGAACTCGAACCCCTGAACGCTTTCGATCGCCGCATCATCCACCAGGCCCTCAAAGACGACCCTAACATCGAAACCCATAGCGTCGAAGTCGAGGGCACCGATAAAAAGGCCATTCTGCTCCGGCCAAAGCACTAACCCGTTGTCGGAAACTCGCCCCGAAGACCTCAGGGCCCGCGCAACGCTCGATAAAACCGTTGCTGGTTGGTCGCGTGGGTGTCCTGGAGAAACACCTGGCCGCAGTTGAGATTGGTGAACAGTATCGGGAACCAGTTGGATCCGGAAAGGGCAACGTTTCTCAAGGCTAGGCGCACATGGATACATTTCAGCGGACACTCAGTTAGTACTTTGGCACGTTCGGGTCAATCTCCTCCGCCCAGGCCGTGATACCGCCTTTGACACTCTTAAGCTGCTTAAACCCCTGCTGGCGCAGAAACAGGACTGCCTGCATCGAACGCCCGCCCATCTTGCAGTGGATATAATATTGCTGGTCGGGGTCCAACTCCGTAAAGCGTTGCTGCAATTGGCTCAGCGGCACCAACGGCACGCCTTCTACATGCGCGATTTGATACTCATCCGGTTCACGCACGTCGATGACCTTGATGCCGAGTTTCGGGTCATCGAGCGCCCGTTTCATTTCCTGCACAGTTACTTCGTCGGGATGCATAGTTTTATCCTTACCTGCGGGACCGACCCCGCAGAAAATCTCGTAATCGATCAATTCGGTGATCCTCGGACGCTCGCCGCAGACCGGGCATTGGGGATCGCGCCGTAGCTTGAGCTCGCGAAACTTCATCCCCAAGGCATCGAAGAGCAGCAACCGGTTTAACAGCGTCGTGCCCATCCCCACCGCCAGCTTGAGTATCTCCGTCGCCTGAATAAGCCCGATGATGCCTGGCAACACCCCCAACACTCCCCCTTCGGCACAACTGGGCACCAGTCCCGGTGGCGGCGGCTCCGGATAAAGGCAACGGTAACACGGACCGCCAAGGTGCGGCGCAAACACACTCGCCTGGCCTTCGAACCGGAAAATCGAGCCGTACACGTTTGGCTTCTTGAGCAGCACACAAGCATCATTGGTCAGATAGCGCGTCGGGAAATTGTCCGTCCCATCAACCACGATGTCGTATGGCCGAAGAATATCGAATGCGTTCTGGCTGGTAAGCCTCACGTTGTGAGCGACGACTTCCACGTTGGGGTTAATCTGCTGGATCGTTTCCTTGGCCGATTCCGTCTTGGTTCGGCCGACATCCCCGGTGCCGTGAATGACCTGTCGTTGCAGATTCGAGTACTCCACTGTGTCAAAATCCACCACGCAGAGCTTGCCGATGCCGGCCGCCGCCAGATACAGCGCGATGGGCGACCCGAGTCCTCCGGCGCCGATGCACAGCACGCTGGCACCCCGAATTTTCTTTTGGCCCTCCAGCCCGATTTCAGGCAGAATCAAATGCCGCGAGTAACGGCGAAGTTCGTCGGCGGTCAGTTCCATAACAAAAGTCGCAGCTTTAAATTAAGTTGCCCCATCCTTTTAGGCAATGAGCGAAAGCCGGTGCAACCGATTCCCGGGATTTACTAAACTTAGCGCCATGACCTTTCGGGCTTAGCCTGGTTCCACAGTAGAATGAAAACACCTGCTCCCCACGCCGCGGCAATGAAGCTGAAAAAGCTCTCCCGCCTTCGCCCTGCGCTGGCCATCGTGCTGGGCAGCGGGTTCCATCACGTGCTGAGCGAGTTGGAGCTCGATGCGAAGCTCAGCTATGACAGCCTGCCAGGCTTTCCGCCCGTCGGGGTCGCCGGACATGCCGGCGAGCTGCTGGTCGGCAAGCTGGGCGGCACGCCGGTCATGGTGCTGAGCGGTCGGGCCCACTTCTACGAGGGCCACCCGATGACAGTGGTAACCTTTGCCGTGCGCGTCCTGGCTGCGTTTGGCATTCGGGATTTATTGCTGACCAATGCCGCTGGAGGCATCAACCGCAGCTTCCGCCCCGGCGATTTCATGGTTCTGAGCGACCATATCAATTTCATGGGCACCAATCCATTGCGGGGAACGTCGCTGCCGGGTCTGCAGCGTTTTGTGGATCTGACCAGGGCTTATGATAAGGACCTGGCGCGGTTACTGCACCGAGCCGCCGGGGCCGCGGGCCCCAAGTTGCGCTCCGGCGTCTATCTGGCTGTCTGCGGCCCAAGCTACGAGACCCCTGCGGAAATTCGCGCCTTCGGCCGCCTGGGCGCCGATGCGGTGGGTATGAGCACAGTGCCGGAGGCTATCGTCGCTCGCCAATGCGGTTTGCGCGTAGCGGCAGTCTCCTGCATTACTAATCTGGCCGCAGGCCGAAGCCGCCAAAACCTCTCCCACGCCGAAGTCCTCGACACCGCCGAACGGGTGAAGTCTCTGGCCGCACGATTGCTGAAAAATTTCGCGACCTTATATGGCCGAAAAGAGTAAACACACCTCAATGCCGCTTGCCCGTCATCCTCGTCCTCGTTCTCTAAAACGAGCCGCCGTGGGATCACGAGAACGCGCACGACGACAAGGTCGAGCAAGCGCCTCCACTCTTCCTTCAGCCCATGCGCTCATCGCCGCCGCTGCTGGTGCCCGCCGACGGGCCATCGCACCTTATTCGCATTTCAAAGTCGGCGCCGCCCTGCTGACGCGCTCGGGCGAAGTCATCACCGGCGCCAACGTCGAAAGCGCCAGCTATGGCCTGACCTGTTGTGCCGAGCGCGTGGCCCTGTTCAACGCGCTGACGGGCGGTAAAAGAGAATTTGTGGCCGTGGCCGTGGTGGCGCGCGCCCCAGGTGGACCCATGCCGTGCGGCGCCTGCCGCCAATTGCTGGCCGAGTATGCCCCGAAAGCCCGGGTGTGGCTCGCCGACAGCCGCTCGCTGAGAAACCTCAAACATTTCTCCGTCCACGAATTGTTGCCGGCCCCCTTTGTCGCCGTGGCCGGCAGGTGACCCGGATTAGCCGTTCTGTCGTTGGTTCAACCAGGTAACGCCGGCCAGGCTCGACCCCGCCCCGATCTAAAGATGTGACGATGAAACCTCTATCTGCGTTTATCTGCGTCATCTGCGGGCCGTCCCTCATCTGCGGCCCCCTGGCAAGATTCAAGTTGAGAAGCTGCCTTTCGTTTGTCAGCATGCAGCCGTAAGTTTCTGTCGATGAAGTCTGATGTTCCTTTCCCGTTTGAGACCGCGGGCTGGCCGGCGCTGCTTGTGGATGGCGCCGGTGTGATTTGTCGGGCTAATCCTTCCGCCGTGAAACTCTTCGGCGTCGCGCTGGAAGGCGCCGCCGCGCACCTCGCCGCCGTCTGGTCACCGGAAAACCAGGGCTCGGCCGAACAGTTTCTGGCCCAATGGGAGCGCGCTCCCTTGGCCATCGCCATGTTGAAGTTCCGAGGTAAAGGTGGCCAGACTTTGGCGCAAAAGGTGTGCCTCACTGCTTTCACCGGGGATGGACAAAAGTACTTCCTGCTCCAATGGCTGCCCGAGAGCGCCGCGCCCGCACCGCTGACCCCTCCCCCTGCCGGCGAGCCGGATCTGGCTCACAAACAAAAGCTGGACTGCGCTTTGCAACTCGCCCGAACCGTCGCGTTGGACTTCAATAACGCTTTGACCAGCATCCTCGGGCACACTTCCCTGGTCCTCAGCCAGATGGAAGCCAATCACCCCTGGCGCACCTGGCTGTTGGAAGTGGAGAAATCCGCTGCTAAAGCGGCCGAGATCGCCAACGACCTGGGCACCTTCAGCCGTCAGGAAAAGGAGGCGCGGACGCAGGCCGCTGGCAACCTCAACCAGTTGGTGCAACGCACCGTCGAATTCTTTCAGAAAAATTCCAGCGCCCAGCCGGTTGAGTGGAAGGTCCAGTTGGAGCGCAAGCTCTTCGCCGCGAAATTCGATGAGGCTAAAATGCAGCAGGCGCTCATGAAGATTGTGGAAAACTCGCTGCAAGCCTTGCGCGACCACGGCCGGCTCAACCTCCAAACCCGCAACGTCGAATTGGCCGAGCCGTCACAGGACCGAAACGTCCCGCTGGCCGCTGGGGCTTATGTCTGCGTCGAAATCAACGACAACGGCCGCGGGATTGAGCCCGCGGTTTTGCCCCGCGTCTTTGAACCGTTTTTCACCACCAAGGGTGGCAGTCATCGCGGGCTGGGTTTGGCCTGGGTCTATGGCATTGTCACCAATCACGGAGGCGGAGTGGCCATCTCCAGCCAGCCGGAAGCAGGAACTTCGGTCCGCGTCTATCTGCCGGCGCAAAAGCAAATCGTCCGGGATGAGGGTGTGCCCACGGAAAAGCTGGGCGGTAACCAGACCATCCTGCTCGTCGATGATGAGGAACTGCTCCTCACCATGGGCCAGACCATTCTCTCGGCCTATGGCTACCGCGTCCTGACCGCCAATAGTGGCCAGAAGGCCCTCGATTTGCTCACCCGTAACCAGACCCAGGTGCATCTGGTCATTACCGACCTGGTCATGCCGGCCATGAGCGGCCGCGAACTCGTCGAGCGCATCCGCCGCCTCTCCCCGGCCATGCGCATCCTCTGCACCAGCGGCTATGTCTGGCCCGCTGGCCAGGAGAAAGAGACCGCTTATCTCCAAAAGCCCTTCACCAGCCGCGAATTGCTCCTGAAGGTGAAACAAACTCTCAACGAAAACATTAGTTGACTGATTGCGCCAGGCAAGATATTCCTTGTTCTTATGCAAATCGAGAGTCTCAAAGTGTTCTGCGACCTGGCCGAAACCGAGAGTTTCACCAAGGCAGCGCAGATCAACCACGTCACCCAATCGGCCGTCAGCCAGCAGATCAGTTCGCTCGAGCGCCTGTTCAAATCCCTGCTCATCGAACGCAGCAAAAAACACTTCCGCCTCACCCGCGAAGGCCAGGTCCTCTATGACTACAGCAAACAGGTCATCCGCACCTTCGAAGCCCTGCAGAACAAACTCCAGGAAATCAAAGACATCATCTCCGGCACCATCCGCGTCGCCACCATTTACAGCATCGGCCTGCACGATTTGCCGCCTTATCTCAAGAAGTTCCTCAAGGCTTACCCCACCGTCAACGTCCATGTCGAATACCGCCGTGCCAACCAGGTCTATGAAGACGTCATCGGCAACGTCGTGGACCTCGGCCTGGTCGCCTACCCCGCCCGCGACAGCAAACTGGAAATCTACCCGCTCCGCAAAGACCCGCTCGTGTTGATTTGCCACCCCCAGCATCCCCTCGCCAAACATAAAGCCATCAGGCTTAAAGCCCTTTCCGGCCAGAAATTCATCGGCTTTGAGCCGGACATTCCCACCCGCCGCGCTCTGGATAAAATCCTCAAAGACCGTTCCGTCCAGGTGCAGCACGTCATGGAGTTCGACAACATCGAGACCGTCAAGCGCGCCGTGGAAATCGACGCTGGCGTGGCCATCGTGCCCGAGAGCACCGTCCAGCAGGAAGTCGCCAAGCAAACCCTCGGACGTGTCATCCTCGACGATGGCGAGTTATACCGCCCGCTAGCCGCTCTATATAAGAAGAATAAAGTGCTCTCCCCGGCCATGAAGGAGTTCCTGTCGGCCTTAAAGGAGCACAAGTAGAACCCGGGAGGTCCGGAGGCCACGTGGCGGAACCCTCTCTACCCCGCCGCCCATTAGGGCTTTGGTGGAAGCGCTCGGTCCTCGCCATCGGCTCCTCTTTATTTTGCCTGGCAGCTCTGGAGTTGGCGCTGCGCCTGATTAGCCCGGTTAAAACCTTCGTCAATCCCCTCAACGCCTTCCACCAGTCCGATCCCGAGGTAGGCTGGATTGGCTCGCCCAATCTCCAGGCCAGGTTTCGCAAGGTGGATTTCGATGTCCTGGTCCGCCACGACGCGCGTGGGTTCCGCGCCCGCCAGGCCACCGTTCAACCCAAAACCAATAGCCCCGTTATCGCCGTCCTCGGCGACTCCTTCACTTGGGGGTGGGGTGTGGAGAATGGCAGCGTCTTCACCGACGTGCTCCAAAACGAACTTGGACCGGACTTTGACGTTCAGAACCTGGGGGTCAACGCTTATGGAACCGTCCAGGAACTGCTCCTGCTCCAAGGCAGACTCAAGCGCGGCCTGCGGCCACGCTATCTCCTGCTGATGGTGTTCCAAAATGATTTCTACGATAACATCGACGCCAGCGGCAGAAGGCCTTGGCTAGCGGTGCTGGGTACCAATGTCACCCTGCAAGGCTATCCCGTTACCCGGCAGGTTATCAGCCCGGCTCGCAGGCTCCTCCGCCAGTCCGTGCTGGCTTGCTCCCTGGCCTATGCCGCGGATTTCTGGAAAGAGAAGCGTCACGTCGCCCGGTTGGAGCAGTCTGCTTTCCCCGAAGGCCACTTGTCAGACATCGCCAAACGGGCCATGGCCTTTGCCCTCGCCCAGCTCCGGCAAACCTGCGCTCGACAAGAGACGCGGCTTTTTGTCGTCTATGTCCCTGGCCCCGCTGATGTCCGGTCCCCAGCTCCGGTCGATGCCAGGAGTGTGCTTCAGGCGTTGTGCCAGCAGGAGAGCTTGACCTTCGTCGATCTGACCCCGGGCTTTTGCCGCGCGGGCAATGAAGCCCTCGCTCGCTACTTTTATCCTCACGACGAGCATTGGACGGCCGCCGGCCACGCCCTTGCCGGCAGAGAATTGGCGGCTCTCCTGCAAACCGAAATCGCAAAACCGGAGCCCAGGCCCTAACCGGAGATGTCCCGGCGATAGTTGGAATTGGAGGTGGTTCTCCTGCCGTCCATCAAACAGGATGGGCGGTTGAGTAAAAGAAACAATCAACCAGGAGAACCAATGTGAGAAAGTACCGAAGACAGCAGCAACAAGCCAAAG
>DATMQA010000175.1:0-25606 GCA_035566895.1 Binatia bacterium | reverse complement strand
GAGCACCGAGTACGAGCCGACATTGAAAGGCTGGACGTTGCTGATGGTGAGCGAAGATACCGTGGCGCCCTGGAGGTTCTGGATGCCGTGGCGCCATTGGTATCGAAGCGTCGGGCCGCCGCCGGCCACAACGGTAAAAGTGGCGGCATGGCCGGGGGGGACGTTGGTGTGGGCGGGCTGGCTGACGATAAAAGGCGGCACCTTGCACTTGCCGGCGGCGCCGGCCTGGCGGATGGCGAGGATCTCGTCGGGGGAAAGGGCGCGGTTATAGAGGGCGAGTTCATCGAGCTGGCCGCTGAAAAAGGAATTGGTGGTAGTAATGGTGGGACCGCCGATATAGAGCGAGGCGGAATTGGAGAGGACGCTGCGGCTGGGAACGTTGAAATTGAGGACGAGCTGGCCGTCCACGTACAAGTTGGCGCCGTTGGTGACGCTGCGGCTCAAAGAGACAGCGACATGGTGGAACATGCCGTCGCGCAAATCCGGACCGGCTGAAGTGAACATCGAGCCAGCGGACCCTGCCGGGGGGATGACCACGGTGGGGCCAAGCCAGAAGGCGAGGCGGCCGCGGTAGAGGGACAGCGAGTAACCCGAATCGCCAGCAAATCCAGCGGATAGAGACCGCTTTTCGAAGAGGGGCACATTGTCGTAGTTCGGGAGGAGATAAGGTTCAGCAAGGATTGACGGCAGAACTTTGACCCAACCTTCGATGGAGAAACCTGCGTTGCTGCCAAAGTTCAACGAAGGGGAGTTGGGAATAGTGATGCGGCTGTTGAGGCCATTGAAAGCGAACGCCCGGCCGACCTTGCCGGTGGGATAGGTGATATCGATGAGGCTGGAAGGATTGTTTGAGCCAATCACATCGGAGGCGAAGCCGTCGGCGGGCCACCAACTTACCAGGTTGGCCGGGGCCGGAGTACAAACCGGCGGCGGCAGCAGCGTCAGGGTGGCATTCGAGCTGAGGCTGAAGCCGACGGAGTTGGTAATGAGAACGGAATAATTGCCGACGCGATTGGACTGGACTTTCTCGAGGAGCAGCGTCGAGTTGGTGGCGCTGGGAAGGTTGGTGCCGTTGAAGTGCCATTGATACGCGAGGGGTTTGGCGCCCAGGACGGCAGGTGCAAACAGGACATCCTCACCCAGGGGGATGGCCTGGCTTTGGGGCTGTTGAGTTATGGTGGGCGGGATGAGGCACTTGCCGGAAACGTCCGCGTTGTAGATGGCCTGGATTTCATCCGGGGTGAGGGCGCGGCGATAGAAGGAAATCTCGTCAAGTGCGCCGAGCCAGCCGAGGGCCGGTGTATCCTGTGGGCCCCGGAGCGCGCCGATGGTGAGGTCGGACGTGCCAGGGAACACGCCGGCGGAGTAGTTGGTTTGAGCGACGAGCACCGCGTTGACATAGAGTTGCAGCGAGGCGCCGTCATAAGTAGCGACGATCAACGACCATTGGTTGGTCGGGATGCGAGCCGGGCTCAGCAGCCTGATGGCGCCAGCGGGCAGACCACTTCGAGTCACGGTAAGGTTGAGGATACCGTAGTTGGTCGTGCCCAGGTAGAAACTGCTGTTGGTGGGAGTCTGGATGAACGGTAAAAGAGGGCTGGGGTATTCATATTTGGCCAGGATGGTGTGGGAAACGATCGAAGTTGGTGGCGGGGGATTGACCCAGGCTTCGATGGAAAAGGCGTTGGTGACTCGAAGGGCAGGTGAGTCGGGGACCGTCACATAAGCCTGGAAGAAGTTGAACGCGCGACCGACCTTACCGGCGGTGTACTGGATGGGCTGGAACTGAACTATCCCGTTTTGGTTGTCGTAACTATCCAGGGTATTGCTTTCGGCGCGCCACCAACTGATCAGGCCGGGAGGAGCCGGGGTGCAGGGAGGTGGAAGAGTCACATTCAAAATGGCGGGGGCACTGGTGACGGCGCCGTAGGGGTTGTAGGCGACAACGGTATAGGAGCCTGAATTGGTGGGCTGCGCGTTGCGAATGGAATACACCGGGTTGTCGGAGAACGGGATGGGTGTGGAATCTTTCTGCCATTGATAGGTGATGGTGGGTGAGCCGGTGACCACCACGCTGAAGGTGGCATTTGAGCCCACGTAAATATTGGTGCTGGCGGGCTGACGGAAAATGGCTGGGGGGAAGGTGAGGACGTTGAGGAAGGCGTTGGAGCTGGGAACCGAGCCGAAAGGATTGGAGACGATGACCGAATAGGCGCCGGCCTGGCCGGGCCGAACATTGGGCAGGGTCAGCGTTGAGGCGGATGCGCCGGCCAGCGGGCTGGTTCCGAAGTACCACTGGTAACTCAACGGGGCCACCCCGGAGGCAAGGACATTCAATGCGGCGGTGTTGCCGGCGATGGCGACGGTGTTGGAGGGCTGGCCAATAATGACCGGCTGCTGCGGGAGCGGGCATTTGCCGGCGCTGCCGGCGTTGTAGATGGCGGCGATCTCGGCGGCCGACAGGGCGCGATTGTAAATGGCGGCTTCGTCGATGAGGCCATTGAAGTAGCGGGCGTTGACACAGTTTGGGCAGTTCTTCCGGCCGTCCTCGGAACCAATGGTAACGAAGCTGTTGGACAGCATCGGCGAGATGGGGCCCGAATACGAGTAAGGGTTGCCGGTGGGCAAGCCATCAACATAGAGTTGGAGGCGGCCGCCGTCATAGGTGCCGGCGACGTGGTGCCATTGGCCGGCGGAGACGGGCGCGCCGCCGCCGTTGGCGTCGGCGGTTTGCGGGAAGAATGCGCCGCTGGAGATGCTGATGAAGAAGTTGAGGCCCATGGTCTGGGCCAGCGAAGCGCCATCGGCGATTTCGATGCCGTAGAAGTCACTGGTCACCAGGCCCTGGTAGGTTTGCATGGCGTTGGCGGGGTCGGCTTTCATCCAGAACTCGACGGTGACCTGGTTGCCAACGTCGAGTTCCGGCGCGCGTGGGATATTCACCGAGGCGCCCGCGCCCGAAAAACTGAAGGCCTGGCCGACTTCACCCGCAGCGAAGGTAACGCCCCCCTGCAAGACGCCGCCATTTGTGCCGGCGCTGTCGAGGGCGTTGACCTGAGCTTTCCACCACCCGACGATGCTGGGGGGTGTGGGGTCGCAGTTAGTGACTGGTTGAGCGCGCAGATCTGCCGAAGAGGTCATGCCTGCCGCCAGGGCCAGCGCAGCGAAATGATTGGAAATAACGGTCGTCTTCATAAACATCGCGGGTTGCTTTTTCCAGGTTCCCGTTTTGGCTTTGGTCCGTGAGCCAGGTTTGGAATGGCATGGAGATTCGACAGCCATCGACTCCCCGGATCCAAGAGGCTCGATCGTGATGGTTCATGGCAGACACTTTTTTAGGCGATAGCCGGCTGGTGTGCAATGTGCGTTTGAAGGCACACCTGCACCATTATGACGGAACGCCGCTGCTGCCATCGAGACGCCAAAGGCGTCGTTCATACCAGCCCAGGCCAAAGGCGGCCAAAGGCCTGGGTTCATCGCTGACCCACACAAAAATGGGAAAATCCGGAAATCTGTGCAACTGACCCCTCACGGCTCCTTCTTCACTATTTGAAAACAAGAGCGCCGGTTCGATCGAAAGTGCACATCGGCGCCCATGCGACTTCCCAATAATATCCATCCAAATCCGCAAAGTAACCGCTGTAGCCTCCCCAGAATGTGTCCTGCGCTGGCTTCACGAGCTTGGCACCCGCTTTCTCCGCGAGCGCGAGGACCTCAGCCACTTCCTTCTTCCGACTCACGTTGTGAGCTAGCGTGATCCCACCGAATCCTTTCGGTGAGAGTCTGACATCCTTCGATATGTCTTCCGCCAGTGCGTTCTTTGGGTAGAGCGCCAGTCGAACGCCGCCGGTCATAAAAACTGCTATCGATGCATCGTCTGTCGCGTCGGTAGGAAAACCAAGCCCGTCTCGATAGAACCGGATGGCGCGCGGAAGATCCGCTACGCCGAGAGTAATAACGGTGATACGCGGTTTCATGACTTTATGCCGAACCATTCATTCACAAGGCGTTTCGCCCTGATAATAAGATATTGACGGGGTTTTCGGGCAGTTTCGCCTTGATATTGGGACGGTCAATATCAGGGCGAAAAGTCCAGGAATTCATAAAAGCAAAGTAAAAAGCGGGTATGGAAAATCAAGAGCAAGGTCCTGCCCAACACGGTACGAATGTTCCAACACAGCCGGGCAGGACGTCAGTAAGCACCGAACGCGGATTTTCGCGGAGGCGGCATTGGAGTTCGGCGGCGTCGAGTTTGGGCTCACACTTTCAACAACTCGCGCGCCTGGGCAATCCCGGCGGCGGGGCGGCCGAACTCGCTGGCGGTCACCCGGGCCAGGGCGACCAGGTGACGCCAGCGGAACGCGGCCCGAGTCGCGGCGAATTCCTCGGAGACCGTGCGGTAGAACTTCTCCGCGTGGAGCGCCCCGTCTTCGCTGACCGCGTAGCGCAACATCAGCTCGAAGAGCGGGCGCGGCGGATGCCCCGATTCGCCGTAGCGCTGGACCACCGCGCTGGCTTTCGCTTGCAGATTCCCCCGAATCGCCTCTTCCAACTCCCGCCGCAAGCCGTCTGCGTCGGTCGCCTTGACCTCGCCGAGATGACGGGCCAGCGGCAGCGGCTGCCAATTGAGGAAGTCACCGCCGCGGGCGGTGCGGTCCAGGGCCACCTGGTAGGCGCCCAGAATCAGGCTGGCAAAACAGTTCCGCGAATTGGCTACCAGGGCCAGGTTGCGCCAGGCATTGGCCGAGTCGCAAGCGTGCACGCCGATCGAGTCGCCGTGCACACTGCCGATCGGTTTGCCGGTCACCTCGTCACGAGGGGTCCGGCCCATATCACGGAGGATGAGTTGGTTGGCGGCCAGGGTAATGGCCTCGCCCAGCGCTGCCGGCGACATATCGTCCGCCAGCGCCGCGGCGGCAGCCTCGGCCGCCTGGCTTGGGGAGGACTTGAAAATCGTTTGGCTCATTTGGTCAACCCAACCGTCCTCGGCTTTCCGGTCACCCGGCGAGCGGCCCAGCAGCTTGTGTTGTTCGAGCAGTTTGGGCAAAAGGGCGCGCGAGTCTTCCGAGCTGGGTTGCCGCGGCCAGGATTCGGCTTTGACGCAATAGCGGACGGATTGGCGGAGCAAAGTATGCGCTTGCTCCTTGCCGATCAGGCCGAGCAAATCCCACGCGCGATAGGGCAAGACAACACGATGGACTTCCGTGTTATCCAGGACGGTGAACAGCAGGTCATTCAAAGCGTCGTCGGGAGTGCCTCGGGCGAGCCGGGCGAAGGTTTGTTCCGCTTGTTCGACCTCCTTGCGGCGCACCGCCTCGCGGAGCACCTCGCTGCCGGAGCCGGTGGCGGGTTCCGCGGCCGGTTTGACCTGGTGCAGGACTTCCTTTTTTCGTCCGCCAAATTCCTGGATGCGGTTGGTATTACGATAAAGCACCTTGAAAACGGGAAGCGCTTGCATTTCAGCGGGCAGCTCCTGCGCCATGTGCAAGGCGGGGGCCAGCGCCATCATCGTGTGGAAACCGACGTAATCTTCGCCACCAAAAGTGCGGGCATTGGCGAGTGCGGCCGCGGCGGTCAAAGTGCGCAACGCGGTTCCCGATTGGAGCTGGGCGGCGAGCGCGGGCAGCAGCCGGTCGGCCGGGGTTTCCTGCATCAGACAGACGAGGGGTTCGAGCGGGCCGAAGGAAAGAGATTCAGCGGTTTCCTCGCCGAGAGCGGAGGCGAGTCCAAGGTCGGTGGCGACCTCATAGCCCACGGCGGCAACCACCATCCCTCGGCCGACTTCAGTCAGAAATTCACGACGCGTGCGCGGTGTATTCATAATGGGTCTCCTGGTCAATGCGGAATTAGAGTACTAATTACAGTACGCCTGTTTGATGGAGCGTCAAGGGCGGGCTCCGGCGCTGTCAACTTGCAGCCGATGGGCCGCTCAGATAGGCTTAACGCTGCAATGATCGCTGACATACGGACAGGCTGCGGGCTCGGATTGCTCGCCTGGCTGGGAATCTGTTTGCCGCAGGCTGCCTCGGGAGAACCCGCAAAGGCTTATGGCCTGACTTCCCGCCCGGCAGCGAAGCCCTACCTGCTCCTGCCCGAAACCGCCAGCGGCTCGCTTCCAGCGCTTCTCTCCCAGACCGGCGCGTTCAACAACACCCGCGACCTCATCCCCTCCGAAAGCCTCATCCCCTACGACCTCAACGTCGCTTTCTGGTCGGACGGCGCATCGAAGTCCCGCTGGATTTCGATTCCCAGCGGCCCCACCAACGCTCAAATCACCTTCTCGCCCACCGGCGAATGGAATTTCCCGAATGGCACCGTCCTGGTGAAACATTTTGAAATCGCCACCAACGAAGAGCGTCCCGACCTCAAACGCCGGCTCGAAACCCGCTTCATCGTTCGCGAGGCCTCCGGCAAAGTTTATGGCGCCACTTACAAATGGCGCGCCGATAACTCTGACGCCGACCTCCTGGCCAGCAATCTCAGCGAAACCCTCCTGATCACTACCACCACCGGCACGCGTACGCAAAACTGGTACTATCCCAGCCGCCAGGATTGCCGCACCTGCCACACGGATACCGCTGGCGGGGTCCTTGGTCTCAAAACGCGCCAGTTGAACCGCGACTTCACCTATCCAAACGGCACGACTGATAACCAGCTCCGCGCCTGGAATCACGTCGGCCTCTTCCGTCCTGAACCAAGCGAGGCTGACCTGGCTCACTATGCCCGCCTGGCCCCGGCCAACGATGCCACCCGAACCCTCGAAGACCGCGCCCGCTCCTATCTCGACGCCAACTGCGCTCACTGCCACCGGCCCGGCGGCACCGTCCTGGATTTCGATACCCGCTATGATACACCCTTGGAAAAACAGAAGCTCGTCGATGGCCCGGTCCTCCTCGATGAAGGCCTCGATCGCGCCCGCATTATCGCTCCCAATGACATTTGGCGCTCCATCGCCTTCCTGCGCGTCAGCGCCACTGACGCCCTGAAGATGCCGCCGCTGGCCCATGAAAAACTCGACCGCGAGGCCGTGACCTTGCTGCGCCAATGGATCGAAAGTCTCCCTGGCCCCCGGGTCCTGCCGCCGCCGGCCTTCTCGCGGCCCGGCGGGAATTATCGCGACCCCATTGAGGTCGCCCTGAGCCACCCCGAACCGGGGGCTGTCATTCATTTCACCACCGACGGCAGCGCGCCGACCTCTTCCGACCCGCCCTACGAGAAGCCGCTTAAATTGAGTGAGCCGACCGTCCTCCGCGCCAAAGCTTTTAAGCCGGGCTTCACCAGGAGCATCACGGTGCAACAGGTATTTGTCATTGGCGAGTGATTCAGACCCTCGTCCGTTTGGTCGCTTTCGTCTCTCTCGCCTCCGCCAGTACGGTCGCATACGCCGCATTCAGCGCTTTAGTCCATTCCTCGGCCATGTCCCGCGAATCCGCGTCGAGATCGACAAACCGGTCGGGATGGCACTCCTTCACCCGGGCACGATAGGCCAGTTTAATTTCGGCCAGCGACGCGCCCACTGTGATACCCAGGATTTCGTATGGGCCCAGTTTCTCGGGTTCGGCGACCGGAGCTGGCTCAGCCGGCTCGCGAGGAATTTCCGGCTGTGGCTGCTGCCGCTCCGGGCGCACCCACTGATACAACCGCAACCGCAACGGCTGCGTCAGTGTCACGCGTGAAAGATCCGCCCTCAAGAACAGCACGCCTTCCACCAGCCCAAGCTGAGCTCTCAGCTTCGACCACACCAGGTCCGGGAACATTCGGAGCAATTCATCCTTCGAGACTGAGGTGCGCTTCGAGGCCAGCCAGGCGAGGACTTTCGCGCACGAGTCCACGTCCAGCAGCGCATACCGGACGGCCCGCCATACCCATCGGCCACTCTCAACCAGCAAACGCGGACCGATGCCGAAGGATTCACGCACCAGCCAGAAGATCACGTTGGACAGGTCGTCCCGCCGGCTAAACAGGCTGTCGATGAACAGCAAAGTCGCAAAGGCACAGGTGATGCCAAGCGGCCAGCCGATGGACAGAGGTTGGTGGCCCATGGTGATGGGCGCGACCACCAGAGAGATGAGCCAGAAGAAACAAAATATCAGAAACAGTGCCGCCACCCCCGTTCCAAGCGCCAGCCCGGAAAGCACCAGCGATAGTGCGCAACCTCTGAGCCGCCTTTTTTTCAGCCATTTTTTGATCGGGTTCGCGGTCATGCGGCTTCCACCAGGCTACCGAGTTCCGTGTGGCGTCGTCATAGGTACCAGTCAATTGTGGCTTTGGATTGAACTGGTGGCCAGCAATTCGTAACTGGGAAGCGCGTGTTACCGATGTCTTGACCACGCTCCGGCCTGGCAGTGCTTTTCATCTTGATAATTTGCCGCCCGTGTGGGACAATCCCACCATGATCGTGACACTCGATGCCAAACGCCGCGTGAGTATCCCTGTCGCCCTGGCGCCCGCCGCCCCCGGCGACCAGTTTGACGCCAGCTTCGACGCGGAGGAGGACGTCGTCCTCCTGCGCCGCCTTAAACGAAAGCCGAATTGGCTGAAGGTTTGGAAGCAATGTCCGGTCCCGATGGATGATCTTCCCCCGCGCAGCCGGGAAATGCCCAAGCGACTCAAGCCGTGAACTGGCTGTTGGATGCCGACGTGCTGAGTCAACCGGCGAAGACGCACGGAAACCGTGCCGTGATCGAATGGCTGGAGCAGGAACAGGACGCGTGCTATACGAGCACCATCGTGATCGCCCAAATCGCTTACTGGGTCCGAACGAAAGAAGGCCGCACCCGGACACGATTGCAGCAATGGCTGCGCCGAAGCATCGAAGCCCTCGAGGGCAGAATCCTCAGCTTCAATGTGGCTACGGCGCATGTTTGGGCCGACCAGAGGTTTCTGCTTGAACAAGCCGGCCAGTCGATGCCGGTCGAGGACAGTTATATCGCCGCGACTGCTCGCCGTCACGAGCTGACGATTGTGACAGGCAATGACAAGGATTTCCGACGGCCGGGGTTGAAGGTATTTAACCCGTTCAAGGAACTGGCGAACGTCGAGAGCTGAAAATTTGGCGGTATCCGGCGGAGCTGCTTCGGCCGGTTCCTGGCAGCGGCTTTCGCGCCTCAGAACCCCAGGTCTTCACCGCGATGGATGGCCAGGCCGATTTGCTCCACCGAGTTGTGGCGGCCATTATACCAGAGCAGCCATTGGCCGCGGTCGAAAATGGCAAACGGCTTGTAGCAGGCGTCGTGGTCCCATTGGTTCTTGCCCGGACGGATAATCGGATTGCCGGGATGCCGTTCCCAGCCGCCAATTCCGTCGCGGGAACGCGCAACGCCGATCTGCGCGTGGTCCACGTCGCGAAATCCGATGTAGAACATATAATGCCAACCGCCGTGCCGCACGACCTGGCCCGCCGTGACCTTTTGTTGTTCCCACAGATTGTTCGGGTCCGGCTTGAAAATCGGATTGAGCGGCCATTTCTCCCACCTCCGGCCGTCGGGACTGGTCGCATACCCAATGGCGTCCGGCTCGTTCTGTTCGCCGGCTGAATACCACATGCGAAAGAGGCGGGTGGCGGCGTCCCACTGGACGTCCGGGCACATCACCGCCCCCTTTTCCCACGGTTGGTCCGGCGACAAGACGGGCTGTTGGCTGGCGCGAACCCAGTTGGTTCCATCCGCGCTGGTGGCGTAACCAATCCGGGAATGGCCGCCCGCCTGACCGGTGAACCAAAGGTGATAGCCCTCCGGGCGTTTGACGATCGCCGGGCGATTGATGTCAGATTCCCAATCGCTCTGCGCGTTGGGGCCAAGCGCCAGCCGCGCCTCACTCCAATGGATGCCATCAGTGCTTTCGACCAAGGCAATGCTCTTTGCCGGCCGCCACGAGAACCACATTCGATACCGGCCCGTGTCCTGCAACACGGCGACGTCGAAACAAGTCCCCAGGTCGCCTCCCAGGACGGGATTGGCCTCGGATTTGACCCAGCCGGAGGTGGTTTCCGGCTCTATTGCCTCGGCCTGGGTTCGAGTGGCGACAATGAGTGTGAGCAGCGCCGCAAAGGGGAAGGCCCGCCCCAATCTGCTCCGATTATTGGTTCTTGCACGCAGACACATCCGGGCGATGACAGTGGGGCAGGGGGCCACGAACGTCAAGCAGACATGAAGGTGATTGCCCTGCCACTGCCCCCACCGGGCGCACCCCGGGGGTAGTGTTATTTACGGTGGTGGTGGCTTCGGGCGGGACGTTTTCCTGTAATAGTTCGGCGCGCTTGTTGATTTAGGAGATGAGAACAAACAAAAGCTTCCCGCTTGTGCGGGGGGCGGCCTTGGGCGGGATTGGGTGAAATCGGCAGTGAAAAACACCGTGTGGTCGCTGCCAGCCCAATTCCGCCAGGGCAAACCAAAAAACGACAACAACAACCCGGGCTGAATAGCCCAAAAAGAAGCAATCGTATGTTACTCATCGACAAAAAACGTTTTTCCGCCCTATTCCTGATGCTGGGCCTGGCTGGCTCTTTGCACGCCGAATTGCAGGTTTACGTCGCCAACAACAAGAACGACGCCCAGAAACAACCGCCGGCCGGAGGCGGGAACGGCTGGCTTCCAGCCGGCAATGTCGGCCGGGGAGTGACGATCAACGCGGGGGAAACGATTTGGCTGGCGTGCCGCAATAGTTACAATGCCAGCCTCACCAAAGTCTGGGACGTCAAGCTGACCTCCACCGGTCTGCCCGGCGACCTGAGCTACGATAACCTTTCCAGCCCTGAGCAGGTGGGACTCGATCCGAGTGGCGCGAAAATACCGGGCCAGGGCGGTCTTACCTTCAATGCTAAGACGGGGGTAAGGGGTTTTCATTTATGGTTCCAACCGCAACCGGCCTGGGAGCGGATTGCCCTTAAGAATAATGCCCAAGTAGCGAGCACGTTCACGGTCCAGGCCTCGGCGAGTTGTCAAAAGTGGGCGATCGCCTCAAGCACACTGAATGTGCCGACTTGCGTCTTCGGCGCGGTGGGGCCGGGGGTGATGGCGACCAATCAGCGAATCAAGCAGGTTTTGGTGTTCCCCAAAAACGTCGCCGTTGATCCCTCGGCGCCGCCGATTTTTTCAGCGCCGAGCAATTCCGTGCCCTGGACCGCTTTCCCGGTGTACAATACTCCCGATGGCTCGAACAGCCCTCTGGGTGGCATGTTCTTTGGGACCGAGGGAGCGGGTTTGGACCCGAGCCAGGCGTGCGGTTTCAGCTTCGGCATGCAGGGACCAGCCGCTGATTTGCAGTACACCATGTATGCCTACGACGAGGTCATGGCAGAATACCAGCAATTCGAGATTGATCTGCGGCCGGTGTTGGCCATCAGCCCCAGCAATAATGCCGTCGAACTGCACTTCAATTCCGTCCAGGGACTGAACTATAGCCTTGAAACCTCCAGCACGCTGTCCGGTTGGACCCCGCTACAGTCCATCTCCGGCACAGGCGGGTTTATCGATTTGCTGGAGCCCATGAGCGGCCCGGTTGGTTTCTTCCGGCTTCGCTGCGCGCCGGCCCTTCCGCCCATGCTGACGGCCATAAGCGCGATTGCCTTCGGCAACAGCGTGACGCTTACGTTTAGCGAGCCGCTAAACGGTTCCACTGCGAACAACCCGGGCAATTACTTCGTGGGCACCAGTTCGGGCCCGATAGAAATTCAAAACGTGGCACAGGTCCGGCCCAACGCGATCAGGCTGATACTGGGCTCTCCGCTGATGCCGGGGCCTAATTACTTTCTGGGGGTTATGGGAGTCAGCGACCTGTCCGGAAACGTCATTGCGCCGGCCACTTTCCAGGTTACTGCGGCGGTGCTCCAGGATCCATGCCCTGGCGGAACGCTCCTGGTCCAGCAGGTTTATTCGGAGTGCAACCCGGACGGATTTTGGCACGTCGTCGAGGATGACTATTACCGCTGTCCGGATGGCTCGGTTCAGAAATTCCGGGTCGCGGACACCAAAACCACCCAGCCCTGTGGGGCCGCTCAAGCCGTGCCCAGCCCGGTCGGGCTGCTTTACCCTACGGCGGCAGACGTGGCCTCCACCTGTCAAAGCCCGATCCTGGTCGGCCAGGTGAACATCGTCGAGTGCCTGGGCGGAATGTGGTCTTCCTCGACCTATCTGGTGTATCAATGCCTGGACGGGACCAAGTATCTGAGCGGCCCGACCCAGAACGTGCCGGTGAATCCGCCGACGCCTTGCGATCAACCGCCTCCGCCTCCACCCGGGGCGCACTGAATGAAAGTGAAACACCTGGACGCGTTCCAGGCTGAGTGCGGCGGCGCCCAACAAGGCGCCGCCGCCTTTTTCGAGGCAGTAATAGCTCGATAATGACGAACTCAATTGCTGGTCTTAAACCCTTGTTCCGCACCTCCGTTTAGTGCTTGAGTTTCTCGAATCCGGGACTAGGTTAACCGCACCACACGGCCCAAAAACCATGCTTGCACCGCGCGAAGCAGCGAAGCGGCTTCCATTGGCGCAGAGACTGTCGGTCTTCCTATTGCTTGGCATAGTCCTTTCTACCCAGGCCGGGAGTCCATCACTCCAGACAAATGGGGTCGAGGTGATGATCACCCAGGGCACGGTCGAGGTGACGCGAGTCGGGCAAACCGTCCGGGACCTTGCCTCGACGCAGCTTCCTTACCGCCGCCTCAACCCGGGCGATCAGATTTGGACGCGCGAGCACAGCCGCGCCACGCTCCGGTTATCCGACCTCACGATTGTCGAGCTCGGCCCGAATTCGCATCTGCTGTTGCTGAGGCCTGAAGAGCGCCGGCCGGGTTTTTCCCTGGCGCGCGGGCTGCTCCACCTGTTTCACCGTGATAAGCCGGGAGAATATTATTTTCGGACCCCGACCGCTTCGCCGGTGATTCGGGGCACAGAGTTGAACCTGGCCGTGGCCGAGGACGGCACCACCACGTTGAACCTGCTCGAAGGAGAAGTCGCGTTGACAAATCAGTTCGGCGAGGCCGACTTGAAAAGCGGTGAAGCGGCCCAGGTTCAACCCGCACATTCACCCAACCGCATCCGCGCCCTGGAAGCCGTAAGCGTCATCCAATGGTGCCTTTATTATCCGGCGGTGTTGGATATTGAGGAATTGTCCCTCAACGCAGAGGAACAGAATGCGCTGAGCGCTTCTTTAGTGGCCTATCGCCAGGGGGACGTGCTTGCGGCGCTGGCAGCCTACCCGGCCACGCGTCGGCCAGGCTCAGACGCAGAAAAGGTCTATCTTGGCGCGCTACTGCTGGCGGTCGGGGAGGTCGGCCAAGCCGAAGAGTTGCTGGGTTCTCTGAGCGGAGCCGCAGAACGTGAATTACGCCTGGCCTCGGCCCTGAAGGTATTGATTGCAGCCGTAAAATTCGTGCCCACACCCGAGCCGGCGGAACTTCCGGTGACGGGAGCGCTCGCCTCACGGCTGCTGGCGGAATCGTACTATCACCAATCCCACTTTGACCTTGAGGCCGCTTTGAAAGCGGCCCGCCTGGCGGTCGCAAGAGACCCCGCCTTTGCTTTTGGCTGGGCCCGAGTGGCGGAATTGGAATTCAGTTTCGGCCGGACCCGGAGCGCACTGGAGGCGGCGGAACGGGCGCTCGCGTTGGGGCCGCGGAACCCGCAAGCGCTGGCGGCAAAGGGCTTTTTGCTGGCGGCGCAAGACCACATCAGCCTGGCGGTGAAAGTCTTCGATGAAGCCATCACGGTCGATGGAGCTTTGGGCAACGCCTGGCTGGGCCGCGGTTTATGTCGCATCCGCCTGGGGCAGACGGGCGAGGGCCTGGCCGACCTGGTAATGGCGGCCGCGCTGGAGCCCAACCGCGCTTTATTGCGCAGCTACCTCGGGAAGGCTTTTGGCCAAACCGGTAATAAATTGTCAGCGGGTCGCGAACTCGATCGGGCGAAGCAGCTCGACCCGAACGATCCCACTGCCTGGCTGTATTCGGCGCTGCTCAACCAGCAGGAGAATCGGCTCAACGACGCCGTTCGCGATTTAGAGCATTCCGAGGAACTCAATGGTAATCGCCAGGTCTATCGCTCGCGCTTGCTGTTGGATCAAGACCAGGCGGTGCGCCAGGCGAACCTGGCGGCAGTTTATCAGGACACGGGGTTGTTCGACCAGGGTGTGCGTGAGGCCTCGAGCGCCTTGACCAGCGATTACGTGAACTATTCCGCGCACCTGTTTCTGGCCAACAGCTACGCGCAATTGCGCGACGAGAACCTGGTGAATTTGCGTTATGAGACGGTGACCTTGAGCGAATACCTCATGGCGCAGTTGCTGGCGCCGGTCGGCGGCAACGCGCTTTCCGCTTACGTTTCGCAACAGGAATACTCGCGCCTGTTTGAGCGCCAGGGTTTCGGCCTGAGTTCCGGCACCGAGTACTCCAGCCGCGGAGATTGGCAGCAGCACGGGGTGCAGTATGGGCGATTCGACAATTTCGATTATGCGCTGGATGCGTATTACGCCTCAAGGAACGGGCAGCGGCCCAACGATGATCTGTCCCTGCTTTCGTTCTCGGCTCCGGTCCGGGTGCAACTCAGCCCCCAGGACACAGTGCTGCTCCAACCCGTGGTGACGGAGCTGGAATCGGGAGATACCCGGCAGTATTACGACCCGGCGCAAGCCGATTTGGGTTTGCGCATCAAAGACTCGCAGGAGGCGAATCTGTTTGCCGGCTATCATCGCGCCTGGAGTCCCGGGTCGCACACGCTGGTGCTGGCCGGGTTGTTGCACGACCGTTTTCGATTGGACGATGCGAGCGTATTCATCCCGACCTTCCGGCAGGATTTTCAAGGGATTTTTGGAAGCGTGCCCCCGGCCTTCAGCCAATTCAATGAGCGGCAGCACGCCGAATTTGTCGCGGGCTCGTTCGAGTTGCAGCAGATTCTCGAAGCGGGCAACCATACGCTCATTATGGGCGGCCGCTTTCAAGATGGAGAGACGGATTCAAAGTTCGATTTGACCAACAACCCCCCGTCCTTCGGCAACCTGACCTATCCGACGGGGACGGAACAAGTCAAAACGCATCTGCGGCGGGGAGTGGCCTACGCATATGATAATTGGCAGCTATGCGAGCCGCTCTGGCTGGTTGCCGGCGTGAGTTACGATTGGCTTTATTTTCCGGCCAACATCGATCTGCCGCCGGTTACGGAGCAGCAGAAGGACAGGCACCAGGTCTCGCCCAAGGCGGGTGTGGTTTGGCGGCCCACAGCTCGCACCGTATTCCGTGCAGCCTATACCCGGTCCCTGGGCGGCCTCTATTATGACAATAGCGTCCGGTTGGAGCCGACGCAGGTGGCTGGATTCAACCAGGCCTTTCGCAGCCTGATCCCCGAATCGGTTGCCGGCCTGGTCGCAGGCGCGAAATTTGAGACTGGCGATGTTGATTTTTCCTGGCGGCTGCCCACCGGAACTTATCTCGGCGTGGGTGCGGAATGGCTGCGTTCCTGCGCGGAACGCACCGTCGGGGTCTTTGATTCGACCCCATTCTCGCCAGGAGCGACGAGCTCCAGCACGCCTGAGCAACTCCGATTCCAGGAGAAATCGATTTCGGCAAACGTCAATCAGCTCATTAGCCGGGATTGGGCGCTGGGCGCACGGTACCGCGTGAGTCGAGCCGAGTTACGCCAGGACCTGGTTGAGGTGCCCCCGGCTGCGGTGCCCTCGGCGGTCCAGGACGACAGCGGTATCCTGCATCAACTGGAGCTTTCTGCGCGCTACGCTCATCCCTGCGGTTTCTTTGCCGAAGCCCAATCTCTTTGGTACGTGCAGCATGACCCCGGTTTTCCGGCCTCGGACTTCTGGCAGTTCAATGTCTTTGCCGGTTACCGCTTCGCTCAACGTCGCGTCGAGTTTCTCGTGGCGGGACTGAACCTCGCTGGCCGCGATTACCGCCTGGCCCCGATCAATCTTTATACCGAATTGCCGCGGCAGCGGACCTTGCTCGTAAGCTTTAAATTCAATTTTTAACATGGCCACAAAAAGGCACAAAAGGCCAGGAAAAGAGGCGCTCTTTTTCTGCGCATTTTCATGCCTCGATACCGCGGTTTGGAAACGAAGGGAGGTGGGTATGGCACGGCTAATCAGAGGATTTAGCAGTTGTAATTCGCGCAAAACTCGGGTAAAAAGGCCTTGTCACCGCGGCCGCCTATGAACCTCGCGCAACGCATGGAAACCTGCCTGCAAGCCGCGAAGAATGCGCGCGCGAGTCTGGCGAAATTCCGCGTTGCTTCATCGGTCGTGGTGTTGTTGGTTTTGCTCCTGGCGCGCCCGGCAGCCAGCCAGGTTCCACCTCAAATCCTGGTCCAACCGCAAGACCAGTACGCCTGTCCGCTAAGTGATGCTACCTTTTACGTCGAAGCGGACGGCAGCCAGCCGTTGAGTTTCGACTGGTTCATCAACGGAGCCGAGACGACTAATGGTGTGGTCTCCACCACGACTAACTCCTCCCTGACCATCGCTGGGGTGCAACCCTCGGATGACGGGTCCGAAGTTCACGTGCTGGTCAGTAATCCCTTTGGCACCAACCAGAGCAACAGTGCCTTTTTGCACGTGCCGCCTGCGCCCTTTATTAGCCAGGAGCCTCAGGACCAGATCGTGCCGCCGGGAGGCACGTTTTCGTTCCATGTCGCCGCGGGGCCCGGGCCACTGGCTTATCAATGGTGGTTCCGGGGAAGCCCCTTAGCCAACGGGCTGCGCGTTATGGGAGCCAATACGCCGGACCTGATCATCGCTAATGCGCAACTGAGCGATGCGGGCTATTACCGCGCGCTGGTGCTTAACGATTGCATCGTGGTGGACAGCCTCTCAGCCCGATGCGACGTCGGCAATCCACCGGTGATCACAAACCAACCCCTCAACCAGACCGCGCCCTTTCAATCGCCGGTTCAGTTCTCCGTCGGAGCGAGCGGCGCTCTTTTTTACCAGTGGTACCGCAATGACGTCGCGATCCCTGGCGCCATTAATCCCAGCTTGACTCTGCCGGTGATCCGCCGGCCTCAGGTTGGCGTCTATCACGTGACGCTGGGCAACGGCGCCGGACTCACCAGCAGCAGCCGGGTGCAGTTGCAGATCGAGCTGACCCTGGGAACCGCGATTATTCCCCGGCAGGAAGCAACGGATTTTATTGACAGCCTGACCAATGCGCAACGGCTCTTCGCGCCCCCGCCGACGGTAATCTCGCACGGTGTGCCGCTGCTCTTCAGCACTTACGGAGCGACCGCCCAGGCCTGGGAAACCAGCCGATGTGGCGTGCCACCCAGTCACTCGATGTGGCTGCTCTATTACTCCCCGCGCGCCGAATCGACCATCGTCAGCACTGAGGGCAGCGATTTCAGCACCGTGGTCGGAGTCTATTCCTGGAACGGAAACACGAGCGATAACCCAGTACAAATTGCGTGTGACGTCCACAGCGGTTACGGTGGCCGCAGCCGCTTGAGTTTTCCGGCGCTGGCGCGAACGGATTATTACGTCGCAGTTGACGGCGTCGGCGGTGCCAGCGGCACGGCCCGTCTGCAGGTAGGTGAGATCATCCGTAAGCCACAGTATAATCCGACTAACGGCACCTTCAGCTTCGAGATGGCTGGTCCCTACTGGTATGCGGTCACGTTGCAGTCCTCGACCAATCTGGCGCCCCCGGCACCACCCTGGCAGACAGTGCTGACGGTTCCCGCCACCAACCAGGACTATGTGGCCGGCTACACCAACACGACCGCCGGGGCCGATTCCCAGCGCTTCTACCGGACCGGCGTCGATACCAATTCCTTGCCGCCATGACCGGGCCACGCAATGGAACCACAAAATACACCAACAACATTGCGTAAAGCCGCTGCGTGGAGCGCTTTGCTTTGCGCCTTGCTGGGCCTCGCAGCCGGGGTCGTACCCGGGCTCAGCGAGTGGTTCAAGGCCTTCAGCTTTGACGCGTTGTCTGCGGCTCGGCACGCGGACCCAGTGTCTGAGGTGATGATTGTCGCCCTGGATGAAGAGTCCTACAGCCGGCTGGGTCAGTCGCCGGAGCACCTTTGGGACCGGACGCTTCATGCGCGGTTGCTGGATACGCTTATTGAGCGGGGTGCCCGGGCGGTTGTGTTCGACGTGTTTTTCGCGGAGCCGTGGTCCGACTCGCAAGTGGATGAACTCCTGGCCCAAGCGCTGGAACGCGCGAAAGGGAAAGTGGTGCTCGCAGCCAGTCAGCGTACTTTTGAGGCTGGCGAGGCTGGAGGGTTGCGATTGTTGCAACCAACGGCGCGTTTGGCGGCTGCCGCGCCTTGGGGCGTGGCGGAATTGCCGCAAGATACCGACGGAGCAATCCGCCGCCAGGCGAGTTTCCCCGAGCGCGCCTCTCTGGGATGGAAAACGGCGGAGCTGCTCGGGGCAGCACCGGCTGAACCTCCCCGCTGGCCCTGGCTCAACTATTACGGTCCCGGCGCCTTCCGCCAGATCAGCTACTGGCAGGCAATGCAGCCCGAAACGCTGGCCCCGGAGATTTTCTCTAACAAGGTTGTCTTCGTTGGCCGAACTCGTGTGATTACAACACGCGGAGGTAACTCCGGGGATGAATATCGAACGCCGCTCACGCGGTGGACCGGTCAGTTGGCCAGCGGAGTCGAAATCCAGGCGACGGCATTTGTGAATTTGTGGCGGCGGGACTGGTTAAGGGAGCCGCCACCGGTGGCCGAGAGCGGGCTGTTCATAGTTTTTGGCGTGGCGTTTGGATTTGGGTTGGCGCTGCTGCGGCCAGTGCCGGCGTTGGCCGGCGCCGCGGCCGGTGTGGTCGTGGTTGGCCTTGGCTCGTTGGCCTTATTCTGGACACAGCGCTTATGGTTTCCGTGGGTCATTACAGTGGCAGCGCAAATCCCTTTCGCGTTGGTCTGGTCGGTGCTCGGCTTCGTCCTTCGCGCAGCTCAGGCCAAAGACATCCCCGATCACACCTTGCTGCGTTGCGTTGGCCGCGGCGGTTACGGCGAAGTCTGGCTCGCGCGCGACGCGATCGGAGGATTCCATGCGGTGAAGATTGTGTATCGGAAGAATTTCCCGCGCGGCGAGCCTTTCGAGCGCGAGTTCCGCGGCATGCAGACCTTCGCCCCGCTGTCACGCTTGCACCCCGGGCTGGTTCATATTCTGCACGTCGGCCGCAACGACCTCCGCGGCTGTTTCTATTACATCATGGAAGCCGCGGACGATGAAGTTTCGGGGGCCGCTATCAAGCCGGAGCGCTATGCGCCCCGGACCCTGGCGCGCGAACTGGACCGCCGTGGCCGCTTGCCGGTGGGCGAGTGCGTCCACCTGGGCGCGAGCCTGGCGTCCGCCGTTGACTACCTGCACCAGCACCAACTCATCCATCGTGACGTCAAGCCGGCCAATATCATCTTTGTCAACGGCCAGCCCAAGCTGGCAGACGTTGGCCTGGTAACGACGCTGGGCGGCGAGGCCGGTAAAACGACGCAGGTCGGCACGGTAGGGTATGTAGCGCCGGAAGGACTGGGCACCGCCGCAGGTGACGTTTACGCGCTGGGCAAAACGCTTTATGAAGCGGCCACCGGCTGCGAATGCGTACGTTTTCCGGATTTGCCGAGCGACCTCAACGCCGGCAGGGAGGCCGACGCGCTGCTGCAATTGCACGAAATTGTTCTGACCGCCTGCGAGAGCGACCCGGCCGACCGCTACCCCTCCGCCGCCGCAGTCCGCGAGGCGCTCCTGGAACTGGAGCGTAACCTGGCAACTTCGACTGCGCGCACCGCATGAGCCGCGCCGATGACAGCTCCGAAATGCCCGGATTGGAAGCCCGCCGCTTCCGGACCACTTGCTGGACGGAGGTGCTTCTGGCCCGTGAGCAGGACGCGCCCGGCGCCCGCGAAGCCCTCGAACATCTTTGCCGCCTTTACTGGTATCCTATCTACGCCCACATCCGCCTGAGCGTAAGCGAACCGCACGATGCCGAGGACCTGACCCAGGAATTCTTTCGGCTGCTCATCGAGAAGAATTACCTGGGCGCGGTCGAGCGCCAGCGCGGCAAGTTCCGCTCCTTTTTGCTGGTCGCGGTCAAGCGGTTCCTCATCAACGCACACCGGCACGCCCACCGGCTCAAGCGAGGTGGTGGCCAAAATCTCATCAGCCTGGATGTCGAGCTGGCCGAAAGCCGTTTGCAGTCGGACTTGGCCACCGGCCTTTCACCGTCGCAAATCTTCGAGCGCCGCTGGGCCCAGACGCTGCTGGATGATGCGGCCGCGCGGCTTCGCCGGGAATATATGTCTAACGGTAAACCGGAACTGTTCGAGGCCTTGAATGGGTTCCTGGCCGATGACAGCCGCTTTGGCGATTATGTGGAACTCTCGGCGCGTCTCGGCATGACGCCCGGTGCGGTAGCGGTGAACGTGCATCGCTTGCGCCAGCGTTACCGGCAGTTGCTGCGCGAGGCGGTGCTGCCTACTGTCGCCGCTCCGGGCGAAGTCGAAGCGGAAATGAAACACTTGGTGGCAGCCTTGCGTGGCTAAGGCTTTTTGTTCCTCCTCCCCGCGGCGCGCGGAGCCGCGGTTTCTCACTTTCCGCTAATTTCCCCGTAATAGTTTCGTTCCCCCGTTGATGTACCCGGTGTAAGTCCCTGCCGCGAGTGCGGCACGGCGATGGAGCGGGTGGCAGCATCCAAAAGCTCCGGAAGAAAAACAAACACGCAACCATATCCTGTTATGAATCGGCCCTTGAAACCTATCCTGCTCATGCTTTCCAAGCCCATCCGCATCCGGCTGGCTTGTCACTGGCAGCCGGTGGCCTTCACACCCAAATTGCGGTTCGTCACGGCCAGCCCCAAAAGTCTTTCGGCTCGGCTGCGGCTGGGCCGGGTCCGCCGTCACTCCGTTAATTTTACTCAGCCCGGCTGGCGCCGGTAAGGAGGTCACCATGCAAGCAATCCTCGCTGAATCCCGTTTTGGTCGCATCCTCCTGCACCTGGTCTGCGCTTTGCGCGACCATCACCTGAGCTGGCACTGGCGCGGCATCCGCCGTGAGCTTTTGCATGCGACGGTTTGATTTTCACTTTTCCTGTAAGCACATATTGGAGGTTCGGTTGGTAGTAGCGCAGCTCGGAAATCTGCGCTACGAAATCGCGCTAGTGCTTAAGCGGCGGTGGTGTGGCGCTACCGTTGGCAGGCAAATCCTTGCCCGGAGCGGCCGGCGCCAATTCGATTGTTTTCGACGGCAACAGCGGCGGTTTGGACTGCGCTCGTTTGCGGAGCATGACGACCATGGCCGTGCAACCGGTCCAGGTTGGCAGCATGTCCGCCACGGGAATCGCTTCGATGATAAAGGTCGGCAGCAGCAAGGGATGAAAGCCCAGGGCCAATGTGATCAACAACATGGCGACCACATCCAGCACATCATCGATCAGCAATACCCAGCCGAGGGGGCCCATCACCAATTGAAACGCGTCCGCCACCGCGGCGACGGAGAAAGCAAACCAAATCCGTTGCGACGTCAGCACCGGAACACTGAACCAGCGCGCCAATTTCTCCAGCAGCTTCATGCTCGAAGACAGTATCGTCCTATCAGGAACGCAGTCAAAGGCGAGTCTCTAAAGCGTCCCAAAGCGGCCCTCCTGTATTGCCGTAATCCATGAGCACTTCGAGGAAAAAATCGGGTCCCAGCACCTCGACTGCGCGATCCAGCAGGTCCCGGTGCTTGCGGGCAGTCAGGTGCCGCCAGCGTCGGCGCTTATGCGGATGCACACGGGCGATGTCCAGGACCAGGGTAGCCAAAGTTTGTACGCCCTTATCGGGGCTGACCGCCAGCACTTTCAGGCGCTGGATGTTCTTGAGAGAGATATGGCTCTGATGCAGGAATTTTCCAACTCATCGAGCTGTGGAGCGAAGGCACTTCGATTTCGCGCGAAACTTTGGTCGGCATGGTTACCGATCATCCCGTTATTGGCGAAGGCGTCAAAAAGGAGTTGTTGGAAGTTGTTCACCGGCTGTTCACATCTGCTCGGTTTTTAGTTTCTCGTCTGTCAGTTGTCGGACTAATGATGATTATGTTCGCGATGCAAACAGATCCAAATCCGGGCTTTACAGGAGTGCTCCCTCGGAGTAGCTTGGTCCTCGTGCCGTTTTCGAAAAACAGCAAGTCTCGCCACGCACGGCTCAGTTTAGCCGGGTGCGCTTCGGATTTCTGTCCGCCCACTCCACCCTAGAGGCCCACTGCGCTTTTCCCAGGCCGGGCAATGCTCTTCGCCGCCCACTCGATGGGCCTGTTTATAACCGCCTCTCCCGGCAAAACGATTTCAACATTTTTTCAAGACCAATCCGATTTTTATGCGGCTTATAGAAAAACAGATTTCACGCCGGCGCACCTTTGCGATCATCTCGCACCCGGACGCCGGCAAAACGACACTAACCGAGAAGCTCCTGCTCTATGGCGGCGCGGTGCAATTGGCCGGCTCCGTGACGGCCCGCAAAAACCAACGCGCTACCACGTCCGACTGGATGGAACTGGAGCGCCAGCGCGGCATTTCGGTCAGCTCGACCGTGCTCCAATTCGAATACCGAGACTACTGCGTGAACTTGCTGGATACCCCTGGCCACAAGGACTTCTCCGAGGACACCTACCGGGTGCTGACGGCGGTCGATGCCGCGGTGATGGTGATCGACGCGGCCAAAGGCATCGAAACCCAAACGCGCAAGCTCTTCGAGGTCTGCCGTCAACGCGGCATCCCCATCTTCACCTTTATGAACAAGCTCGACCGGCCCGCCCGCGACCCGCTGGCGCTGCTCGATGAGCTCGAGCGGGTGCTGGGCATCGCCGCCTACCCCGTGAATTGGCCGCTGGGCGACGGCCCCGATTTCCGCGGAGTGTTTGATCGCCAGGGCAAGCTGGTCCACTTCTTCGAACGGGTGCCGGGCGGCGAGTACCGCGCCCCGGTATCCGTGCATGGGCTCTCAGACCCGGCCGTGCGGGAGCAATTGGCGCCCGACGTGTACGCGCGTACGGTCGAGGAATTAGCCATGCTGGACGGAGCCGGCGCTGCCTTCGACCACTCCGCTGTTCTGGCCGGCCAACTAACGCCCGTGTTCTTCGGCAGCGCCGTCAACAATTTCGGCGTGCAACTCTTGCTCGAGGCCTTCCTGGAGCTTGCTCCTGCTCCCCAGCCGCACCTGGCTGACGGGCGCATCATCGCTCCGCAGGATCCGGCGTTCTCCGGATTCATCTTCAAAATCCAGGCCAACATGGACCCGAAACACCGCGACCGGCTGGCCTTTGTGCGCATCTGCTCCGGCCGTTTCGAGCGCGACATGACGGTGACCCACACGCGCACCGGCCGCAAGGTGCGGCTGTCCAGCTCCCATAAACTCTTCGGCCGCGACCGCGAAACCATCGACGAAGCTTACCCGGGCGACGTGGTCGGTTTGGTCGGCCATACGGATTTTCGCATTGGTGACACCCTGGCAGAAGACCCTTCGCTGGTTTACCATGAAATTCCACGGTTCACGCCCGAGTGCTTTGCCTGGCTGCAAAGCCCAAGTACCGCGCAGTTTAAACGGTTCCGGGAAGGCCTCGAGCAACTCTTGCAGGAAGGGGTGGTGCAATCGTTTCTGCTCAAGGACGCCTCGCAGCGTGTCCCGTTGCTGGGGGCCGTGGGCCCGCTGCAATTCGAAGTCGTGCAATTCCGCATGCAGACCGAGTACGGCGCCGAATCCCGGCTGGAACCCGGCCCGTGGAAAATTCTGCGTTGGGCCGTGGCTGAGAATGGTTCCCCGCTCGATGACTCGCAACTCCCTACCGGCGCGCGCCTGGCTTTCGATTCTGCCGGCCAACCGGTGCTCCTCTTCCAGGAACAGTGGAGCTGCGACTTTTACGCCGAACGGAATCCAAAGATACACCTCTCTGTCTTGCCGGTTGAGGCTCGACGAGAGCAAGAGGAACTCGCGGTCCAAGCGAGTTGAATCCGAAATCCAAAGGCCGAATGAAGCCCAAAGGCGGAATTCCGAAACCATCTCACTATCCATCTCTCTGAACGCCAGCGTGGACAAGGTGCGTGCCGTGGTAGAACCTGAAATGGGCGGAGATGCGGCCAAGGTAATTTTGGATCTCGCGGGTGAGCTGCGGCTCTCTGCGGGCATTTTGCCATCTGGCGTTGGATTCATAGCCGCCGCCAGCATGAATTGTGAGGGAAAGGTCATTGTGCTTGCCGCCCTTGAAATTGTCACGTGGCCCTCTTCCAGGGGCTGGCGCATCGTCTCCAGAACGCTGCGTTTGAACTCGGGCAATTCGTCGAGAAACAACACCCCGTGATGGGCGAGCAAGATTTCGCCGGGTGTGGGGTTGATGTTGCCGCCGAGCAGGCCGGCATCGCTGGCGGTTGGCAGCGATGCCTTTTGGTCACCAGAGTCTCACACAAAGCAAACCCAAGAATATCAGCTACTTATGGAAATCCGACCACTATCCAACCACCCTCGACATATCGGCGAACACATTCAAAAAGCGACGGTTCGACCTCAAGATGCCGGCCTATGAATGCCAGAAACTCCTCGGTGTGGACAAAAGCACCCTGACCAAATGGGAGCAAGGCAAACACAAGCCGAGTCGGGAACACTGCGTCAGGATAGCCCGGTTCCTTGGGTACCACCGCAGACCATTTTGCCGATCAAAACAACATTATCCCATTCCCTGCTGAGTCCGTAGCGATCCCACAATGGAGACAGCGCATTCGGGAACGATCTCGGCTTAGAAATTGTTGACCGGGCGGTATTTGTCGTCGCGCATGGGCAGGCATTTTCGTCAGGCAACAGCTTCTTGAAGTCTACAATTAGCTAGAACACTAGGACGACAAAAAGCATGGTTGGCTTTCCCGGGCGGGACGGCTGCCGCAAGGGCAGGCTCCAAGAGCAGCTTCACTTCCTTCGTCTCGGCCGGGTCGAATCAATCGGCCTTGATCCTGTAGAAATAAGGACCGGGACCGGTGGCGGTGGTGTCGCGGAAGGTGTTTGTGCCAGGGGTTGCTGGAAGCCACGATTGGATGTTGATGAAACCCTGGAAGAGGTTGGTGGAGCGATAGACGGAATAGGTGTTGTTGGCGGCGCTCTCCCACTGGAGGTCAATGCCGCCCAGGGGATCAGGACTGACGCCGAGTACGTGGAAGGGTGGCTGGGGAATTGGGACATTTGGGAGTTCGAGTTTCGCGCGATAGTAGTAAGGCCCTGGCCCAGTGGCGGTGGCATCGTAGAAGGTGTTGGTCGGCGCGGTGGCGGCGATGCCGGTCTGGAGCGTGGTGAACGGCTGGCCCAAATCGGTCGAGCGGAGCAAGGTGTACGATTTGTAGGTAACGCTCTGCCAGGAGACATCAATGCCGCCCTGCGCGTCGGGACGGATGTTGGTCAGGATGAACAAGGATTGTGGGTCGGTGGGGTCGGTGCCGGCGAGGTATTGCTGGTAATAGGTCATCCCTTTGTGCATCGGGTCGGCATTGGGATTGATGTTGGTGGTGCCGAAAATGCGCACGGCCCACTGCTGGAAGGATTCGATAGGCAGATTCACCTGGAGGTCCACCCGCTCCACGCTGCCCTGATTTGTCCGGCCGAATCCGAACGTGGCCAGATTGCCGCTCGAGGAAAAGGCG
>DATMQA010000174.1:0-16336 GCA_035566895.1 Binatia bacterium | reverse complement strand
GACGAACGTGTATCGCGCGGGCCAGACGAACGTGCTGAATAATTGGCTAAACTGGCTCGCGGGCTACCGATTGCCGACGGAGGCGGAGTGGGAGAAGGCGGCGCGGGGCGGAGCGGCAGGACACCGGTTCCCGTGGTCGGATGCGAACACTATCAGCCACAGCCGGGCGAACTACTACGCGAATACCAACTCCTATGCATATGATGTCAGCCCGACGCCAGACTATCACCCGGCCTACGCGACGGGTGGGGTTCCCTACACGAGCCCGGTGGGGTCGTTTGCGGCCAACGGGTATGGGCTGTATGACATGGCTGGGAATGTGTTCGAGTGGTGTTGGGACTGGTACGACTCAAGCTGGTATGGCAATGCAGGCGCAACGCAGGCCGATTCTCGCGGCCCGGCAGGTCCTGCGGGCCAGCGTGTGCTGCGCGGTGGCGTCTGGGACACGAACCCCTTCAACGCCTTCTTCACCCGCTCCTCGTATCGCTACGACAACGGCGTCGTCGGGCCTGCTTACGCCTATTTTGATTTTGGCTTTCGGTGCGCGAGGGGGTCTTAGTATCTGGTGCTTAACTGACCTGCATTTCCACAACATGATCACGATGATCGTCCAGCAAGGGGAGCATATTACCCGTGAGCGCCTGACCGTCGAGGGATAGTTGGCTGGCACCAGGCGGCGCCCCCGGGAGCCTCGTGACGCGAATGTGATAAGGAGTTTGCCGATACCGGTAGTGGACGGTGAACGTGCTCCAGGTCGCCGGAAGCCTGGGCGTCAGGCGCAGTTGTTTGCCTTCCAGATTCACGCCAAGCAGGGTTTCCAGCAGGAGCCGATCATATCGCTTAGCCATTCGTTCACTTGGCGGTGGCGAGCAGCGCGGGGGTCTCTGGCCCGTTCGGCAAACGGTTGGATTCGACGACGCCGCTGGAAACCGCGTACCGCGTCAAACTCGCAATGTTATGAATGTTCAGCGCATTCATTAGGTCTTGCCGATGTTTCTCCACCGTTTTTATGCTTAATGACAGCAAGCCGGCTATTTGCTTGGTGGCATATCCTTCCGCGACCAACTGGAGGATTTCCGTTTGACGGCCGGTCAACATGGTCGTCTTGGCGCCGGCCGCGCGCCCATTGAGCGATTTTCCCTGCCACTGCTTCAATATGCGTTTGGCAATGGAAGGACTGAAAAAGGCGTTTCCTTTGGCCACTTCGCGTATGGCTCGCAACAAATCATTCCCGACGGTCTCTTTCATCACATAGCCGGCAGCGTCCGCTTCGATCGCGTGGCCGATGTACTGATCGTCACTGTAAGCTGAAAGGATGAGCACTTTGATCGAGGGGATTTCCTTCGCAATTTGGCGCGTGGCTTCCAAACCGTTCAACCGCGGCATCGCCAGGTCCATCAGGACCACATCCGGTCGAAGCGCTTTCGCTTTTTCCACCGCCTGGTTGCCGTCGGCCGCTTCACCGACGACCTGGATATCCGGTTCCTTTTCCAGGAGCAGCCGCAGCCCTTCTCGAATCATGTTGTGATCGTCACAAAGTAAAACAGTGATTTTTTTCATTTCTTTCCTTGGAAGTGGTTCTGCTTTCTGCGCTTGCCCCATCAACTGGCCGAAACGGCTTCGCTGCGAACTCTCCTGCGTGCGTGCACCGGGCCATCAGTTGCGGATTTCGCATGCGATTCCTTCGGTAACGTGTTGTGCGTCAGCCAGAAGTCCTTGATGGCTTTGGCCATGTCCTCGAGTTTAGCTGCCGTGGACGGTTTGGTCAGAAACGCATTGGCGCCCAAACGGTAGGCAGTCGCGATATCCGCGTCTTCGGCCGAGGCTGTCAGGAGCAGCACGATCAGCGCCGGCCCGGGCCGGTGGCGGATCCATTTAAGAACCTCCAGGCCCATCACGAATGGCAATTTCAAATCCAGGAGCACAAGGCACGGCAGGGGAAATTTCCTACGGTCCGCAAATTTGCCGGCGCCTTTCAAATAGTCGATGGCCTGCCGTCCATCCGTGGCCACCCGAACCGGGTTCACCAGGCCCACTTTCTTCATGGCGTGTTGCAGCAGGAAAACATCGTTGGGATCGTCTTCGACCTGGAGGATGGTTCGCATGCCCTAGGCCTTCCTTAATTGAATCCAGAAGCTGCTGCCTTTGCCCAGCTCCGATTTAAAGCCGACCTGCCCGTTCATGCGTTCGGCCGCCTTGCGCACGATGGTCAGCCCAATGCCGGTCCCTTCGTACTCCTTGGTCGTGTTAATTCGCTCGAACAAGCGGAAAATGCGCTCGTGATTTTCGGCGGCAATGCCGATGCCGTTGTCCTTAAACCACACCCGAACCGACGCACCCGCGCTCTGTTCCGCCGAAACCTCCAGGCGCGGTGTGGTCCCAAACGCAACAAATTTTGCGCCGTTGGTCAGCAGGTTGGAGACGCATTGAGCCAAGAGCGCCCCATTAGCCAGGACGTGCGGCAGCGTGCCTTTGATTCGTATTTGCGGTTTGAGCGGTTGCCCATTCGGGAAGGTCTCAACGATGTCGCGCACCAGCCGGTCCAGATCCACCGGTCCCAGCGGCAAGTCTGCATGGAGAACCCGAGTGTAGCTCAAGACATCCTGGATGAGTTGGTCGAGCCGCAGGGCGGAGCGCATGATCTGGTGAAGATAATTGACTCCTTGTTCGTCCAGCTTGCTGCCGTATTCATCCACCAGAAACTGAGCGAAGCTTTGCATGGCCCGCAACGGCGCGCGCATGTCATGCGATACGCTGTAAGAGAAGCCTTCCAGTTCGCCGATGGTATCGCGGAGTTCCCCGGTGCGTTCCTTGACCACTTGCTCCAGCTCGAGGGCATGCCGCGCAATCTTATCATTAGCCGCGGAGAGCGCGCGCTCGCCTTGCTTGCGCTCGGTAATGTCGCGAATGTTGCACTGGATGACTTTTCGTCCGTCCTCGTCGTAAAGATTGCTGACAAACTCGACTTCGTGGCGCTGGCCCGCTTTGTTTTGGAGCGGCAGATTCTCATAGCGAATAAAATGATTCTTTTGCAACTCGCGAAAGGCCGACCGGCTGGCTTTTTCATCCTTAAGCAGGCCGATTTCCCAAAGCTCCTTGCCGAGCAATTCTTCCCGCGGGTAGCCCAAAAGTTCCGACATGAATGGATTGGCGTCGGTGATTTTGCGGGAGATGGGGTCGAGAATTAAAATGCCGTCGCGCGCGGCTTCAAAGAGCCGGCGATAACGAATCTCCGAAGTCCGCAAGGCGGCTGGCGAGAT
Organism: Binatia bacterium; assembly: GCA_035566895.1. Classification (GTDB taxonomy): domain Bacteria; phylum Verrucomicrobiota; class Verrucomicrobiia; order Limisphaerales; family UBA8199; genus DATMQA01. Next base: position 13,076 of record DATMQA010000174.1, on the reverse strand, counting down.
GTGCAACAGCACAACTTTCCGGGCAGGGCCTGGCTTTATTGGCCGGCTGATACGGCGGGTCGGTTTCATGTGGACGGTGCTCACCCCGTAAGAGTAAACCAGCAAAATGAAATCGAATAATCAGGGGTTGACCGGGGGGTATTTCCCCCTATCGATCGTGAGAAAAGTGATGCTTGTCCACGGAATGCTGGAAGGTGGGTGGCGCTCACCGCATCATTGCAGCCGAACATACACGCGGCTGCCTTTGGAACCCGCGCCTCGGACTGACTCGGTGATTCTCTGCGGTTCGACCTTCCTGGTTTGAAGCAGGTATGCTCTCACGTTTCGGGCGCGCTCGCTCGCCAAGGTCGGAAGAGCATCGGGAGAGATTTCCACCGTTTCCAGAAGCTCACGCTCCGAGTCCGGGTCTCCGGCACCCCCCACAGGCGCGAAGATCAGCATCAGGGCCGTTGCGCCTTTGTCGTCGGCAAATGCTCGCAAGTAACTCTGTGCGGGATGGTTTTGTGTGAGCGTGGATTCGATGGGAATAGTTAACGAGTAGGCCACCGGGCTCCTGAGCAAGGAGGCCCCTTTGTCGAAAGCAAGCGCCTGCCGGGAAATTCGGGGCGTAGGGGTTTCTGCGGCAGCAGCGTTGGTTCCGGCCGTAAACAGGTTCGCGGCGGCGTTCCATTTTTGCACCGGGAATTGTCGGTTCAGTTTCTCGCGGCGCAAAGCCTCGAGGTCGGTCAACAGGTCGGCACTACCCTCGATCTCCAACTGTAATTCCGGACGCTCATAGAGGCCGTTGGCCAACGCGTCCAACTTCACGATGGCGGCGGGCAGGAGATTCGTCGAGCCCGGCTGGAACTCCTGGAAGCTTAGTTCCTCGCCTTTTCCCCCGAAGAGCGCGCCCAGAGCTGAAAACGGTGAAGTGACGACTCTAGTCAGCACCGACTGAATGGCGAGATAAGCCACTTTGCCCAGGTTAAATTGCGGATCGTCCAGGCTGCCGCTGATCGGGACCTCCAAGGCAATCCTTCCATCGCGGTCTTTCAGCAGCGCGATGGCCAGGCGCACGGGAAGGCTGGTGGCATCGGCGCTCTCAACTTTCCGGCCGAGCGTGAGGTGGTCCAGCGTCAGGTGGTTCTCCGATTTCAGTTTTTGTTCGGTAATCTGATAGGTGAGCTGCGCGCTCAATGCGCCTTTCTCCAACCGGTAGCCAAGGTACTTCCCTGAATAGGGGTCTTCCGGCAGGAGGTCCATACCTTGAAGCGAAATTTTCAAATCCATCGGCTGCTTTGAATTCCACGGGTTTATCTTCCCGGTAATGTCGGCCCGCGCGGTTTTATCGACCGTGCCTTGCAGATGGAGGTCGGCCCGCTGGGGATCATCGGAGGAGAGCCCGGAAAGCGTGCCGCCAAGTTGCTCGAGAGTGATGTTCACATTGGGCCGCAGCGAGCGGTCGATGAAATGGACGTTGGCATTGGAGATAACCACCGAAGCCAGGGAAACTTTTGGCCGCGCCGGTGCTGCCGCATTCGTCGATTGCAGTGCGGCCGCCACATTGGTGCCGCCCCGGCGCAACGCGCTCAGGAGGTTGAACGTTCGGTTGGTCTCGATGATCAACCGCGCAAACACATCCTCCAGACTCGCTTGCTTCACCGAGACCACCGGCGGATTGAGGTTGGCTTCAATACCGGACAACCGCAACGAATCCCATTGGAGCAGGTTTTCGGTGGCGCTGCCCTCGGCGAGCGAGAACCCGTCCAGCCGCGCATCTCCGTCGAAACGGACCTCGGGCAACGCATCCTTGGTGCTGCGCAGCTGCATCGTGCCCGCCAGGCCGAGCTTGCTGCCCAACACGAAAATATCCAGGTGCGGCTCCAGGTAGGGGGCCAGCGGACGCAAATTCAATTGCTCGAATGCCAGCGTTACTTCCGCGCTGGCCGGAGAAAGAGCCGCCTTAATGCCCGCTCGCACGGTGCCGTTGGTGTCCCAGCGCAGCGAAACCGCAGCAGTTATGTTCGTCCCGGGGCGGTTGGAAATATTCTTCCCGTCAACCGCGATATCTTCCAAGTCGAGCCGAACCGGTTGCACGTTCACCAGATCTTCCAGGCGCAGCGCGCAGTTGGTGAGGTTGAGGTCGCGGATGGTGCCGTTTGAGAGATTGGTAGTGTTGACCAGCATCGCCACCAGATTGGTCATCGCGCGGAGCAGTAGTAGAATCCCGCCCGGGGCTGCCGGCGCCGAGTCGGCTGGTTTCAATAATTCGATGGCATTGACCGAAGTGTCTTTATTGCGGCGCAGGACGAACCGGCCGCCCGTCACTGTCATGGTGTCCGCCTCGGCTTGACGGCCCATCGCGTCCACGCTGGCACCCGTTACGACAAAGTTGGAGACCTCGACCACCGCCTGGCCGGTGTCCTTTTCCACCATCCGCAGGGACTTGAGCCCAAAAGTCGTATTCGTCACCGCCAGAAAATTGGTGGTGGCGCTGCTTTCATAGCGGTAGGTGGAATGAAGGTTGAGCACGCCGTCTTTGATTTCAAAGCGGAACAGGTCCTGGTAGAGCGGCGCGCAGGTCGTTAGCGCAAACCCATCCAGCGAAAACTCGCCTTCGGAGCGGAACGGAGCGAGGGATAGCGAGCCTTTCCATGCGAACCGCTCTCCACCTTCGGAGATCCCGGAAAGCGCAAATACGTTCTGGTAGTCGGAGTCAGTTTTGAAATTGCTGACCGTCATCTGTAGAGGACCAACGGTTCTTCGGAAGGGCACCCGGGGGGTCAGGTCGGCGAAAGACACACTCCCGCCGGCCAGGCGCAGCCGCTTTATTCTCCACGGGCGGGGATTGACGGTTTCACTGGGTTTTGAGGCAGCGGCCTGCGAAAATTTATCGACAATATCCGAGAAATTCAGCGTGTAATCCTTGTTCACCCGCACGCGCACGAAGGGCTGCAACAAGCTGACCTCTTTGAAAATCCAAGCGTGGCGGAAGAGCGAAACGAGTTGGAAATTCACGTAGGCTTCATCCCACGAGACCAGCGGCTCGCCATCCTTGTCCTTAACCAACAAACCCCGGATGGTAGCGGAGAATGTATAGGGATTGAGCCGAACTTTCCGAATCGTGACTGGCCGGTCAAGTTGTTTCGACAACTGCTTCACCGCGACCAGCCGCACGATGGGCGGCAAAGCGAAAAAACCCAGAACCGTGTAGAACAGAAACAGCGCGGCCGCCCAGCCCGCGAGTTTTTTGCGCCGAAGCGAGATGGATTCGAGGAAGGACAATTTCACTTAAACCGCACTTTCCGCCGAGCAACCGGGCCGCAACCGACCGGAGCGCGGACATTTTTGCCCGCAGCAACGCAGGTCCAGTGAGAGCCGTAGAAATACCTGGCGCGGTTCGCGGGCGCGGGCATTGCTGCGGACAAGAATGTCCGCGCTCCGGCGTCGAGAAGAATCCTCGCAGGCTGCGAACATGTTGGACTGTAGTAGTACCGAGTTCATAAAGCCAGTAAGGCTCCGAGCAGCGCGGTTCGGACTTACGCACTCAGGCGTGTTTCGGACCGCGCAACAGCGTCGCGAGCCCTGCGACCGCCGCGAGGATGCCTCCAATGAGCATCCATACCGCCTTATCAGTCGGCGAACCGGAAAAGAACCTCGAGACGTCCGAACTGAATGAGTTCGTGGCGTTAATGCCAGTGACGATCAGAACTATGCCGCCCACCAGCAGAGCCAGAGAAATGAGTTTGCTCATAAAGTCTTTCAATCCGTCGATGATTTATCGCCAGGTGAGTTGCGCTTTTCATTTCCGCCTCACGCCCCTCTGCGCCCGGAAATGAAGTTGGCCAGCACCATGACAATGGCAACCACCAGCAGGACATGAATTATCCCTCCCATCGTGTAACTGGTTACCAGACCGAGCAGCCACAGGATGATCAGAATTACCGCAATTGTGTATAACATAGTTTTTACCTCTTAGTTTGATTTGGAACCGCTGCGGGCCGGCGCGTCCGCGCCAACCCACAGAGATTCATTGTTCAATTTTTGCTCAAAGTCGTAGCAATGGTCATGTTGTTGACCACGCTGCTGACCCCGTCGATATCGGTCGCAAGCTTGGTGACGAGGGATTTTTCGGCCGCGTTTTTGGCAATGCCGGTCAAGGTGACCACGCCGTCGGTCGTTTCGACCTTGGTTTTTAAGGCGCTCGTCGAGCGGTGAGACAACAAGGACATCTTGACCTGGGCCGTGATGGACGCGTCGTCAATCTTCTCGCCCGCGGTTTCGTCGGGCTTGGCTGCCGTCTTGGCTATCGTCATTTCGTTCTTCACGTCTTTGACGCCTTCGACATCTTTGGCGTATTCAGTGGTCAGTTCCTTTTGAGCCATGCTGGAGGCCTCGCCACTCAGCGAGACGATGCCGTCTTTGACGTTCACGTCGGTCTTCGTTGCTCTCACGTTGCGATGGAACAGCAGCGCGGTTTTCACTTTCAGCCCGACCCAGGTATCGGAATGCTCAGCGGGGGCTTCCCCTTTGAGGGTGAGTTGATTATCCACGCTCTTGACGCCGGGCAGCCCTGACACGGTGTCCCGGGCCAGCCCGATGTGGGATTCTACGGCCACCGTGCCGGTCAAGGTGACAGCGCCATTTTTGGACTCGGTTTTGATGGCATCGTCGGTGAGGTAGTGTTTGAACACATAGGACTTTTTGGCGGAGGACTCGATGCGGTCGTCCGTCTCGGTGGCGCGCAGGGGCGCGCCGGCGAGCAGCAGGGCGCTGGCCGCCACGAGGATTAAGGTTTCGCGGGTGTTAATTACAGATGTTTTTATCATGATCGTTTTTTGGTTTTTTGATGTTTTGTTTAATCTTTGGATTTGTTGTCGTGGCTTTTCTCGGCCGGGCCCGGTGCGCTTGGACTGGCGGCCGGTTTTTCACCAGCCGAGGGCTGCGTTTTCTTGTCCGATGGCTTGGCAGCCTTTTCCTGCTGCGCAGGTTGCTGATTGGCCTTCGGCGCGACGGGTTCCTTATTCGCGACGGCATGCGTGCTTTCAGTCCTGGCCTCGGGCTTGGCCGCAGGCTTCGGGGCCGGAGTGGCAGGAACGGACTTGCGTGTCTCGGGCTGCGCTCTGGTAATCTTCGGGGCGGGCGCGGTGGAGTCACGCGTGGACGCGGTTGGCTTGTCAGCCTGAGGCGGGACGTGAGCAATCACGGTTTTCTTTTCGCCGGGTGCAGCCTGGCTGTTAACGGGCGTCGGGGCTCTTTTCTCACCCGCCGATACCGGCGACCGTTGCTGCGCAACGACCGCGGCTTCCTGCTTGTGGCGCAGTTCCTGAACCGGGACTGCCTGGATCGTTCGTCCACTGGCCTTTTCGATGACGGCAGTGGCCGGAGCTTCGATGATCACGGTCTTGTTGATGATCGTGGTGTTATTGACGACCAGGGTGGAACGGCGAACCGGTTCCATGAAATGCCGTTCTTCGACGAAGACATACGCCCGCGGCGAGATGACTCTGACGCCGGATGGGTACAACGGCGCCCAACCGACGTATCCGCCACCGCTGTGCCAGGAAACCCAGGCCGGGGCCCATTGCGTCTGTGGCACCCAGTACCAGCCAAATCGCGGGCTCAAATCCCAGCGGCCGTAGTGATAGGTGGCCCAGGCCCACGGTTCATCGCTGGCCCAGTACCACCCGGCGTCGGTGCGCTGCCAATAACCCTCGCAATAGGGACGCCAATCGGCCTCGACTCGCCCGGGAATCCAGCAGCGGCCGTAAGAGCCGACGACTTCCCAACGTCCGTAGGGGGTGAGCGGTTCGTAAAAGTCGCTTTCGGCGCGAATCTGCACGCCAGGCAGCGCCACCTCGACGGAGGGCAGGGGCACACTGACCCCGACCGAGACCGAGGGTTGTCCGTGAGCGGTGTAGCCGAGCAAGGCACCGCACAACACGATTCCGAATCTGCCGCCCAAGAGTTTAGCTCTATTCATGGTATTCACTTTCTGCATTTCTGCGGTTAGCTGACTGCTTATGTTGGAAATGTTCCTGTCGTTCATGCTAGTCGTGTCCTCTCCTGTTACTTTCGCCATGGCCTTCATCGCGGCCCTCCCTGTTGCTGTGACTTGAGCCCGGCGGGGCCCAATGTCTCGGGTACTGCCGGACAACCGTCGCGTGATGAAACCACGGGGAGTCGTGGAACGCCAACCTCACCGACGGCGAGGCGAACATCACGTCAAACGAGATGCCCGGCGGCGCCGGCCGTGTGACCCACGCGCTCCCTTCCAGATACACGCATTGGCGGGTGCTGCCGCTGTAATAAACCTGGTAATCGGGGTAATAAACATAATCGTCCTGGACCACCACTCCACTCTCGACGTACACTGGCGGTAGGGATGCGTACCCCCTGGCATAACGCGGGTCGTCCACGTAGCCGATGCATCCTGTCAGGCTCACTAAGAGCGCAGCGCCGAATATAAATCCGATTTTTGAGCATTTCGTTTTTTTCATAAGATCTCCTCTGCGCCTTAAGGCGCGATTTTGTTGCCGACCCATTGACGCGCCTGGTTGAACCCATCCTTGGAGGATTCATAGGCTTTCCTGAAACCACCTTTGACGCTGTCCCAGGTGGACTCAGTGGCGTTCTTGACCTCGTCAAGCTGCTTGTTCAACTGGCCCGATTGGTCGCGCAACGCCTGGAGCTTGGGTTTGGCTTCGGCTTTGACCGCGTCGCTGGAGGTTTCGACCTTGGCGGCGAGTTGGTCCAGGTCCCGATTGAGGTCGGCCAACTGGACCTGCATCTTTTCGACGAATTCAGCCTTCTGCGCGAAGGTATAATCCTTTATGTCCAGGGCGGCTTGTTTTGTTTCTGTCTGGACCTTGTCGAGCTGTTCCGAGGTGGTCTGCTCTTGATTGCAGCCCACCGCAAAAGCGCCGGCGGAAAGGAGCATGATGATTAATGTCTTATTCTTCATAAGGTGCGTTCTCGTTGCGTAAATTCCTATTTGGACTCTGTGCGATAGCCTTAAGCGTGTGGTGTGCCATTGCAGCTTCGCGCCGGCTGGCGCTCGGGATTCACGCCTCCCGGCGGGCCCAAAAAAGCTGCAACTGCCTTGCCAGCAACAAAACGCCGGGCAATTTTCGTGGGCGCGGATGGGAAATGATCAGCCGAAAGAGTTCAGCGGAAACTCTGCAAAGTGCATGGTGCGGCGGTTGGGGTAGTGCAAGTTGCAATGCCGCCGAGTAAACGTCAAACCACAGCCCCACAGTCCACAGTCCACAGTCCACAGTCCAAAGTCCAAGGTCCAAGGTCCGAAGGGGGATGGGGGGCGAAGTTAGTCGCGGTTAGTCGCAGTTAGTGGAAGTCGGACTGCAAATAAACACCAATCTCCAAACACCAAATGAACATCAAATTCCAAACAGCGAGGAAGAATATTTTAAAGTTCGGATTGCTTCGGAGCAGTTCGGATGGTTTCCGGTGAGCTCGGGTCCAAAGGGACAAGGTCCAAAGCACACAGGGCCTCTGAAAGAAAAATATTTCGAACTCGGGATTGGTCGGGATTGGTCGGGATGGGCCGGGAATACTCGGGGACGGAGTGCGGCTGGGAGATGGGAGATGGCCGGCTCCATGTCCTGAGGGGGATTTTGGTGTTGATTGGCTTTGATTGCCGTTGATGGACGAGGGACGAGGAAGAGAAGGAGGAAGATGAGGGGGGATAGGAGGTACCTTGGGGGTGTACAGCCGTCCCACCGTCCCATGGCCGGTAAACACGGGCGATTCTCACTTTTGCAACCGTCCCACGAGCGTCCCGGACCGTCCCGCGCCGTCCCAAGGGATTTATGATTTACGATTTACAATTTACGATTCGGAATTCTTTTATTTTTTTCTTGAGGTGAGCGGCTAAAAAGTCCGTCCCAACGTCCCAAGCCCGTTGGACCGGAAAAGTCTTTTCTCGCGGCGAGGGGGTGTCCAGGGGTTGACACATTGACAACGCCCCCCCCGCGAGTGATCACTTTGATTTCTAAAGGCAGCTCGCCGGTTTCCGCCCAATGGATCGCCAGGAGGAACCTTCTGTTTCTCATGCGCAGATACTGACTCATTTCAGGGGAACCCTTTCGGGGGTGTTTCGCAAGTGAGCGGCAATGCCGACGCGGCTGAGAGCGCAGCCGGCCTCTTGAATGGCCGACAGAACGCGCTCCTCGTCCATGATGACGCGGTCGCGTTTGTAGATCGGATAATCCGCCCGCACGGCGCGGGGTGTCAGATTGATGGTGGCCAGATTCGCGCCCGCGTTGAACGCGCGCACGTAGCCGTCCTCCGACACCAGCCGCATGGCGCTGACGGCGGGGATGAGCCAACGCGGTCCGCGCAAGCGCAGCCAGGCGACGCAATTCAGAGCCTGCTCGATGTTCCCATTGGGAGCAGCGCCAAATGGCGTTTGGCCGCCCGCCACAAACGGGCTGACGCTGCAACCCGCGAGCGGCAGCAGGGTCAGAAGGTTCAACGTTTGCTCGACCTGGGCTCGCGTCTGTCCGGGGAGACCGACGATGAGACCCGACGACACTTTCCAGCCGTTGCCGGCCAGATAGCAAATAGCCGCCACGCGCTCGGCCAAGGTCCCCGGGGCGCCAATGGAATGGTAATGCTCACGCTCGCCGGTCTCAATTTTCAAAACATAGTAATCACCACCCGCATCGCGGAGCTGGTCGTATTCTCGTAGCGACAAAGTGCCGAGGCAAAGGGTGATGCCAAGCTGGGGGGTGCGGCGGCGCAGCTCGCGCACCAGCGGCAATACGACCTCACGGACGGCCACGGGGTCTTCGCCCGCCTGGATGTCGATGTCGGTGATGGCGGCGGGCCGGCGGTGAATCAACAACTCGGCCAGTTCTTCCGCCGCCAGGCGGTAGCGCCTCAGCGCGCGGTTGTCGCGGCGCATCGCGCAGTAACGGCAATTCTGGCGGCAGTGGTTTGACACCTCGACGACCCCGCGCACAAAGACGCGGCGTCCGAACACTTCATCTCGTAGCGTCCGCGCCTGCTCGCGCAAAGAGGGGAGCGCCGTATCGAACGTGGCTGCGCGCACGGGAATTGGACCTGGGTTCCCGGCTGCTGCCGGCGGCGCATTCCGATCAGATGAAACCGAAAGGGACATGGCTGCGTCTCTGAGGTTTCCCTTAAGAAATCATTTCAGCGGCACAACCTCGGAGAATGGCTGATTGCTCCGGCCTGGCAGCGGCTCAGGCTGGGCGCAGTGGCTGTCGGCGGCGCGCAGGACTTCTTTCACCGTTCTGAGCATCTCCTCGGGAGTAAAGGGCTTGAGCAGTGTGGCGGCGGGTTTGAGCCAGGGTTGCCGGGTGAATTCCTCCTCGGGTGATGTTCCGGTGGCCATGATGACCGGCAGAGCCATGCGAGCGGCCCGGAGCTTCTTGAGCAATTCGATGCCTGATACTTTGGGCATGTCGTTGTCGGTGATCAAAAGATCATAGCTGTTGGTAGTGAGTGCCTGCCAGGCGGCGGCGCCATCAGCGGCGGCGTCCACCTCGTAGCCAGAGTGGAGCAACACGGCGGTGTCGAACTGGCGGATGAAATCGTCGTCCTCGGCCACGAGGACGCGGTGGGAGGGATAAGTTTCGGAGGGGAGTGGTGCGCGGGCTGGTTCTCCAGCGTTCGAGGTGCCGTTGCCTTTCATAGCAGGGCAATCATAAGCGAGGAAACCGTGCGGCGGATGACGGGGGTTGCCCGTGGGGTATTTCCCCGACTAATGAGAGGCATAAGCCCAGCCCGACAGGCGGGCCGGGGTGGCTACGGGCCGGACCGGGAGCGAGGGAGAAGATCCCGGCGGCGTTAACTAGAATCTCACACTTGCCCCCGCGATTCCATAGACGGTGGCGCCCTGGTCGAGCCGGGCGGTGCGACTGCCAATGGTTTGCTCCAAGTCGGTCAGACTCTGGAATTGAGCGCCAACATAGAGGCCCCAATGTTTGTTGAAGTCGTAGCGGAGCGTGGCGCTGACGTAGGGGCCGTAGAGCAGGTCGGTCTTGGACGAATGGCCGCTGGCCACAGACGTGCCGCCGCCGGCCAGGGTGGTGGTTTCCGAGAAGTCGTAATCGACCGAGGCTGGAGCCAAAGTCAGGCCCACGCTGGCGGCGAGGCTCAATTGGTGAGTGAAATAGAATTCGGCAAAAGGACCGAGGCGGATGCTATATAGCTGACCGCTCAATTTTTGATGGCTCGTCAGGGTAGCGATGTCGGCCGCGGTGGTGCGGGTGGGGGTGTCGCCGAGCAGGGCGCCCGGTCCCTGGAAGGTGCCATTGTAGCCGGCGCCGGGAGGCAATACACCATTAAGCTGATAGGTATCGGTAGTCACCGTGGCCGGCCCGGTCGCGCTGCGGTTAGCGCGCAGGTCGAGATCGGTGAAGCCAAAGGCGGCTTCGAGGCCCCAGTTGCCGTCCGGCAGGAAGGGTAAGCCGCCCAACACGCGTTGGTAGGTCAGTTCGGCTCCGTATTGCGGGTCGTCGAAAAACTCGCTGCCAGCACGGCTGGAAGCGCCAGAAGCGCTACTGGACTGAATGGCGTGGAACTGCATGGTACCTTCGACCACCTGGGAGGCATTTTGGTAGCCCCAGTTCCAAGTGAGGCCGCCCGCGTTTCCGCTGCTGTCCAGGAGGACGTAACCGTCATTGTAGGTGTGGTCGGCGCCGCCGGCCGCAGGCCCTGGATTGACCGGTGGCGCGTTGTTGCGGAAGTCGGCTTTGAAGTTCAGGCCAAAGCGCGGACCGAGGCTCAGGCGGTTGGGGTTCTCGGGGAAATCCGCGCCGTGCATGGCGAAAGGAGCGGCGGCGGCGAGGACGAGCGTCGTGGAAAAGGTAATTCGATTCATATTAGTGCTCCGGTAGTTGATTGGTGGCGAGACTCAGGGCAGTGCAAAGACCCGGTAGAAACGGCTCGCGGTACTCGTGGGCGCGCTTTCAGTTTTGGGCGGGCCGTCGTCGTACCACTGGACCCGGTTGGCCGGGGCGGTGATAATGGGATCGGCCGTTAGCCAGTTCGTCATGTCGCTGCTGTACTGCACGGCGTAGCGGCCTCCCGGGATGGCGGTAAATTCGATCAGGAAGCGATTGCCCAATTGCACGAAACGATCGATCGCGAAGGCCGCGCCGGTTGCGGTCACGGAGGTGGCAGTGGTGTCCTGAACTACGAAGGTAGGCTGGGGAATAGCCAGGCGATTGGTGCGATAATACTCGATCAGGAAATGAACTGTCGCTTCCGGAGCGAGGGGAAGATTATACTGGACGAAGGGGGTGCCGTTGGTGCTGCCGCTCGCATTATAGACCTGCACGTCGGCCGGAAGGGCCTGGATCAGCAGCCGGACGGCCGTGACGGTGTTGGCACTGTTGTTGGCCAAGCCAACGGTCTGCTCGAACAAGCCGGTCTGCGGATTCAGCGTGATGGGCGAGACAGCGGTTACGAAGACGTTGGTCGAAGCAACGGGTCCGCCGCCCCCGCCAGTGGCACTGGACCCAGTGATGGCATTGTTATCGAGGGTCACTGCACCATTCTGGGCCAAAGCTCTGCCATCGAGTGTCGCGCCAGTCTGTATGCTAATCGACGTTAGAGCCAGGATGTTGCCTTTCATGCCAGAGGTGGTCCCGATGGTGGCTGAACTGCCGACTTGCCAAAACACGTTAGCCGACTGCGCTCCGCCGATGAGGATCACCTGACGACCGGAGGTGGTGACCAAGGTGGAGGCAATCTGGAAAATGAAGACGGCATTGGGATTGCCCTGTCCGTCGAGGGTCAAATCGCCGGAGGAGATCGCGAGCGAGGAGGAGGATCTATAGAGGCCCGGGGCCAGGGTCTGGCCACCGATGTTGTTGGCGACGCTGACAGGAGCAGTGGAACGCGCGGCGGCGTCGTTATACGCGATCGTCAGATCGCCCTGTGCTGCCTGCGCGGCCGGATCGGTAATATGCATCGTCCCGGTGACCTTCCCCGGCGGAAAGCCGGATACCGAAGTGCCTGGCCAGAGTCCCAGGTCGCTGTTGACGATGGTGTTACCGACGCTGGTGACAGTGGAGCCGGCCAGCACGCCGAAATTGGCCGCGCTTCCCAGGGCGACGGGCGCTTCAGCGGCAGTGGCGAGCCGATGCGGGATGGCCAGAGCGACCAAAAACGAAGTTAGGATTGGTGCGATTGGGTTCGGTTTCATGCCCCGAGAATAGACAGGGAAGGCGCGCGGACGAAATTGGGGGATTTACCGTGGGGTCTTTACCCCAACTAATGAGAGGCATAAGTCCAGCCCGACAGGCGGGCGGGGGTGGCGACGGGCCGGACCTGGAGCGAGGGAGAAGATCCCGGCGGCGCCCCGGGCCTAGGTAATGGTTACCGGGACAGTGCTCTCGATGATTCCCGCACTGATGGCGTAGCGGGTAAGGCCGGCGACGTCATGGATGTTCAGCTTCGCCATGAGATGCTGGCGATGTTTGTCCACCGTTTTGAAGCTCACGCCCAGTTCGGCGGCGACTTGTTTGTTGGGCATGCCTTCGGCAATCAGTTGGAGCACCTCCGCCTCGCGCGAACTGAGGCGGTTGCTTTTCTTCTTCGACGGCCCACCTCGCTTGAGCGACTTTGGATCGCAACCCGGGCGGCGTTTGGAAGCGGGGGCGCTGAAGAAGGTGGTTCCTTTTTGCACTTCGCGAATGGCATTGGCCAGAATGTGTGACGAGGTTTGTTTGAGCAAAAATCCCGCTGCGCCCAACAGCGCCACTTGCTCGACATAGACGTCATCACTATGCGCGGAGAGAATGAGCACCTTGATGTCGGGAAAGTCTTTGCGAATCTGCCGGGTGGCTTCCAACCCATTAAGGAGCGGCATCGCGATGTCCATCACGACCACGGCGGGACGGAGTTTCCGGGTGAGTTGCACGGCCTGGCGGCCCGTGGCGGCTTCGGCGACCACTTCGATATCCTGTTCGTGTTCCAATAATGACCGAAAGCCTTCCCGGACGAGATGGTGGTCTTCAGCCAGCAGGACGGTGATTCGTTTCATATTAAACAATCTGTTTATCTACGGTTGCGAGCAGTGTTGCTTCTCCCCCCCCCCCCCC
>DATMQA010000173.1:0-3067 GCA_035566895.1 Binatia bacterium | reverse complement strand
TCCGGGTTCGTCCTCGACAAGGCCGGCCACGTCCTCACCAACTACCACGTCGTCGAGAGCGCCAACCGCGGCATCGAGGTACAGCTCAGCAACAAGCACAAGTACAGCGCCAAGGTCATCGGCACCGACCGCATCCACGATCTTGCGCTGCTCCAAATCGACGCACCCAACCTGCAGCCGGTCATACTCGCCGACTCAACTGACCTCTCGGTTGGGCAAAAGGTCTACGCCATCGGCAACCCCTTCGGGCTCGCCGGCACCATGACCCGCGGAATCATCAGCGCCATCCGTCCCATCCGCGGCGCCGAGGGCGCTCCTATTGAGGATGCCATTCAGACCGACGCCGCCATCAATCCCGGCAACTCCGGCGGCCCCCTCCTGAACTCACGCGGCGAAGTCATCGGCATCAACACCATGATCGCCTCCAACGGCGCCGAGCAGAGCTCCGGAATCGGCTTTGCGATTCCCATAAACACCGCCAAGGCGGTGCTCGCCGACCTGACCCGCTACGGCCACGTCAAGCGGCCGTCGCTGGGGATCGTTTCCTACCCCATCGGTCCGGATCTCGCCGAGCAGATGGGCCTGGCCGCCGACGCCGGCGTCCTGATCCAGAAGGTCATTCCCGGTGGCGCGGGGGAACGCGCCGGCCTGCGCGGTGGCAACCAGCAGGCTTACCTTGGCAACACGCCAATTATGATTGGCGGCGACCTGATCGTGGCCATCGACGGACAGCCGGTGACCGACCCGCAGGACATTTCCGCCATCATGGACAATCACCAGGCGGGGGACACAATTTCGGTGACGATCCTGCGCGGGCGCCGCGAAATGACGATCAAGCTCATCCTTGGTGAGGCGCGCGGGACCAACGCTTAGCTTCGAATCCCGGAAGGCCGCCCGCAAGCGGGCGGCCTTTTTTGTGTTTGGAGTCAAATTCAAAAAAATAAAACGGCCATGTTCATTAAATTAAGCGGGTTAAGGGCTTAATTGGCGCCGTCTTCGTGTTGAATGTGATCTATCTCACGAGTTTTCATTGCAATTTGCAATTGCTCAGTTGCCCGACTTTGCGTCACCAGGCTGCAGGGTCGGGTCTTTGGCGAGCAGGCCGAGAAGAATCGTGGCGATTCCGGAGGCCAAAGAGACGACGGTGCCGGTTCGAGCCTTGCCCAGGGTGACGCCCTGCTGGCCGAGCACGCTGCCAATGCTGGCCACGCCGATGAGCAGTCAGTCAGCGGAGGTGCGAGGGTGATTCCAAATGTTTGCGCTTGCGTTCATGTGTTGCTCCTTAGTTGGAGAGGGTGAAGAATTGAAAAGGGAACCCAAGTGAAAAGTGAAGAAGCGAAAGGAGCGGCCTTGAGTGCCTTGTTGGCGCCCGAGAGCCATTTGAGGGCATCCTCGGCCCGATTTCGATTCCCTTTTCGATGTTGGCCAGAATATTTGCCATGCAAATTCCTCTTTCTGACCCGGGCCGGCACCTGCGCCGCCCAGTCTGTTGCAGGTGTCCGGATTGCGGCCGCCCGAAGCCGGAAGACACGCGTACGCACCCGTTCGTTCCTGCGCTGCAGAACGGGCGCGACAAAAGAGCTTGTGTTTTTTGGTTTATCTTCAGACTAGCAACTTCGAAGAATTAATCCCCAAACTTTGGAAATTTATTTCCGCTTTAATTTCATAGGTTTAGGAACGTTTTCCACAGGGGAATTGACATCTTTCCGGCCTCGGCAAATTTTGAGCACTTTCGGAAGGCGTGAGAGGGTTGCGAAAGCGCGGCTTCCCGGATCACCCGATCAGGAAGCCGCAGCCCAGCGCGATGGCGATTGCAGCGACCCAGGCGATCCCGTAGGTCAGGCGAAACCTGGCGGCGCGGCGGAGATCTGCGAGAGCAAAGGCCATCGTAACGAGAACCAAAACAGGCATCACGACATTTGAGTGGCTCATGCGGCACCTTCATCAAATGTGAGCCTTAGGGGGAACCCACATTACTGGTTCAGTGTGGGGGAGGGTTGCCCGCGACTCTTTGAGCAAGCACAGCTTGAGTCGATTTTAATTCCATTGAATGTATGCTTTACCGTGACAGGGATCACCGATCCGAGCAAGCATTCACTCTTGACGTTTTGGCCTGCGAGATTCTTGAAACGGCACACGATTCGAGGTGCGGGGGTTCAGCCAAACCGCATGGTCGCGGTTTCCTCACTGACAAATGGCTGGATACGGCCCGCGGAAGCAGCTGTGCACCCATTGGCAAAAGACCTCTTAGTTATTTCGAAGTGAAGAACAACGGCAGCAATCCCGTGAGCAAAGAAGCCGGTAAAAAGCCTGAGCCCTATCGAATAGATGGGCGCTAACACCAGCTCAGTCCTCCGGACCCCGGCGGATTTCCGGTGGGGAAAAATTCCAGCCTTTTGGGGTGGGTAATCTCTGCTGATTACGAGGGCTTAAATTGCAACGAAATCACTGTGATCAGCACTATTTCCTCTGAGCCAACCTGTGGTAATGTATCTGAGCACCCGTGTACAGCGCGAACTTCCCCCAGCCGCGCCCGGCTCGGGCTCCTCCTGGTATTCACATCGACTTAAACAACTGATTTCAGGGCCCTTTCCGTCTTTATTCTTCGTTCTTCGGGAGCGGTAGATGGCTGTTCAGCCCTCGCTACGAAAGATCGGGAAGTACGTAGTGATCGACGTCATCGGGACCGGGGGGATGGGTATCGTCTTCCGCGCCGAGGACCCGACGCTGGGGCGGACCGTTGCGATTAAAATGCTGCGGCAGGCCGAAAGCGGCGGCGTGTTCGATCGCTTCTTCATGCGGGAGATGAAGTCGACCGGGAATCTCCACCACAAGAACATTGTCACGGTGTATGACAGCGGGGAGCAGGACGGCAATCCCTACCTGGTGATGGAATACCTGGAAGGCGAGCCGGTTTCCAAGCTCATTTCAGACCACCGTACGCTGAGCCTGGTGGAAAAGCTGGAGATCATCATCCAGGTGTGCGACGGGCTGCAGTACGCCCACGACCGCAGCCTGATCCACCGCGATATCAAGCCCGCAAATGTGATCCTGCTGAAAGACGGCG
>DATMQA010000172.1:0-4499 GCA_035566895.1 Binatia bacterium | reverse complement strand
CCGGCATCTTTACGCTCCTCCTCGGCGGCATCGCGGCGATCAGCCTCCTCGTCGGCGGGATCGGCGTCATGAACATCATGCTTGTCTCCGTCACCGAGCGCACGCGCGAGATCGGCATTCGGATGGCGATTGGCGCCCGGGGCAACGACATCCTGCTGCAGTTTTTGACTGAGGCCGTTACCCTCAGCATCATCGGCGGGATAGTCGGCATCGGGGCGGGAATCGGCGCTTCGAAGATCATCGAGGCCTGGAAGCATTGGCCGGTGATGACGCCCGCCCTGTGGATTGTCGCGGCTTTTTTTGTGAGCGCGGCGGTCGGCATCTTCTTCGGCTTCTATCCCGCCCGCAAAGCCTCCCGGCTCGACCCCATCGATGCTCTGCGGTACGAGTGAATAGCCAAAGGAGTTAAATGGGTTAAAAGGAGTTAACTGAGTTAATTGAGGAACTTTTGCGAAAGCACGAGAAATTTGCGCAAGCTGCGCAAACTTTGATGGACAGTAGTTCCGCAGTTTTTATTTCGGATTTGCTCTGAGCAGGCTCTAAACCGCCGCCGGGTCCACTTCTTCCGGCTGCCAAAGCCATCGCCCCTCCATGCCGCCCGCGATCACCATGGTTTGGCCGGTGATGTGCCGCGCCAAAACGTCTGAGGCGAGAAACACCGCCGCGTTGGCGATGTCTGCGGGCCGGGCCAGTTGTGGAAGAGCCATGGTGGCGGTGACTTTTCTGATATTCCCGGCGTCACTCAATTTAGCAGCCAGGCGCGGCACTACCGTCCAGCCTGGGCAGATGCAATTAACCCGTCCGCCGCAGTAACTCCGGGTATGAGGCGCCAGGCGGGCGATTTCGTTCTTTAGCGAGCGGGTTAAACCGTAGGCGATGGCCGCTTTGCCGGCCGCATAATCGGCGTGGCCGGCTTCGCCGAAGACCGCGGCGGTCGAGGCGATGAGGACGGCGTTGCCACGTTTCTGCCGGGCCACCAGACGCAGGAACTCGCGCACGGTGAGAAAGGTGTTAGTGAGGACGCCGTCCAAAGTTTGCCGCCACTGCCGCAGCGACATGCGGTGAAGCGGAACATCGCGGGTTTCCCAGGAGCCGGCATTGGCGACCAGGGTGTCCACGCGGCCGAAGCGCTTTATCGCCTCGGTGAACAGCCTTCGCGCTTCCGGTTCCCGCCTGAGATCGGCGCGCACGGCAAGCGATTCCGCCCCCTTTAATTCCTTTTGGAGCGCCCGGATGCCGGTTCGGCGGCGGTGATAATGCAGCACGACCCTGGCGCCCTCGGCGGCAAAATGCTCCGCCATGGCCGAGCCAATGCCCCCGGAGGCGCCAGTGATCACCACGACTCGACCCCTCAGTTGAGTTTCCATATCGATAGAGGTTTAGCGAAAAAGCCGTAGTGGTGGTATAATAAAATGAGGGCGCAACCAGCGCGGGGCTTCCCGCCTGGCGAGCGGCTGCCCTGCACAATACAAAGCTGAACGAATGGTCGAGGGACTTATGCAACATACAGAATTTAGCTCTGACGAATTGGAAGTCCTCCGCGAGGTGCTGCAGCATGCGGTCAGCGAAATTGACGTGGAAGTCTTTCGCACGGACACGCACGAGTTCAAAGAAATGCTCAAGCGCCGCCGCGAGGTCCTGGAACATATTCTGGCCAAGCTCTCCGCGGTGCCGGCGACGACTTGAAGACGCTGCCGGGAAAGGCGGGCGTTGGGGCACGGCTCGCCAGCACCACTACGGCGGATGGGAAAGACCTATCCTAAAGGGGAGAGACCCGCAGCCTGAGCTTTCAGTTAAGCTGGCAGCATCGATGCGCCCGGCGTTTTGCAGGTTGAATTTTTGAGATGCGTCAGGAGTGGTGCTTTGCTAGTTTGATGATCCCATGTTAGACACCGAGCGGAATCAGCAGCAGAAACTTTTGTTTATTTGCAGTTGCAACCAGCGGCGGAGCGTTACGGCGGAGCGCTTATTTGATGGGTGCACCGGCTACGAGGTCCAGTCGGCGGGGACGGAGCACGGTGCCAGGACGAAGGTGGCGCGGGAGCATATTGAATGGGCGGACATGATTTTTGTGATGGAGCCGAAGCACCTGCAACGGCTGCGGAGCAAGTTCAAGGAGGCGCTGAAGGGCAAACGGCTCATTTGTTTGCAAGTCCCGGATAAATTCGGGTGCATGACGCTGGAGTTGATGAAGGAGCTGAGGCAGAAAGTTAGTTTGTATCTACCGATCCCGCGCTAAAGGAGCGTGACCTCAGGAGTCACCATATCAGGCGGGGACGGTTCTGAACGACAATTCGTGGAGCTTAGTATAGATGCCGCCCTTTCGGAGCAGCTCCGCGTGCGTGCCGGTCTCAACAATTCGGCCATGGTCCAACACCACGATGAGGTTAGCCCTTTGGATGGTGGAAAGCCGGTGGGCGATACAAATGGTAGTTCGGCCTTCCATGAGTTTTTCCAGGGCGGTTTGAACGATCTGTTCGGCTTCAGGGTCCAGCGAGTTGGTGGCTTCATCCAGGATCAGGATGGGAGCATTTCTCAAAATCGCCCGCGCAATGGCGATGCGCTGCCGCTGACCGCCAGAGACGTTGACCCCCTTTTCTCCGACGACTGTGTCATAACCGAGCTTTTGGTCCGCCGTGATGAAATCATGGGCGTAGGCGTAGGCGGCGGCCTGTTCGATTTCGGGGCCCGTGGCGCCGCGACGGCCCAGGGCGATGTTGCTGCGGATGGTGTCGTTGAACAGAATGGTGTCCTGAGTCACCACGGCGATGTTGGCGCGGAGGTCGCGCGAGGAGACGGCGCGGATGTCGGTATCGCCGATGAGAACAGCGCCCTGCTGCGGGTCATAAAAGCGCAACAGCAGGTTTGCCATCGAGGTTTTGCCTGAGCCGGTGCGCCCGACCAACGCGACGAGCTGGCCAGGTTGAATGGTCAGGTTGATGTCATGGAGGACAGTTTTCTGGTCGTAGGCGAAACTGACATTCTCGAACCGAATCGGGGCATTGCGGGCGTTGAGGGGCTTGGGCTGGACGGGTTCGGGCAGCGTGGTTTCAAGGGCGAGCAATTGATAGACCGGCTCGGTACCGGCCCGCGCCAGGGAGAGCTGACTTTGCAGACGGCTGAGGCTTTTGACGGGCGCATACAGGCTGAAGACGGCGATAAAAAAGCTCCACATTCCGCCCCCGGGCTGGCCCGGTGAGACGAAAGCGAAATAGCAAAAGATCATGGCGACGCCAATGGCGCCGATGAATTCAATTAACGGGCCAGGCAATTCGCTGGCGCGGACCGAACGCATGTAAAAGCCGGTCGCCATCTGGACGGCGCGCCGGAACTGGTCCACGACCAGGCTTTCCAGGTTGTAGCTTTTGATGACCCGGATGCCGGTGAAGGACTCGTGTAAAACGTTGCTGGCGCTGATAAATTTGGCATAGAGGCCAGCATGGGATTTGCGCAGCTTGCGCCCATAGATGAGCACCGGCACGATGCAGATGGGGAAAAGGACCAGGGTCGCCAGGCTCAAGAGCGGCTGCATCGCCACCAGGGCGACCACAAGAACCACAATGGAAATCGGGTCACGGACGATGGTGGCGAAGGCGCTGGCAATGGTGTTGGTTACGGCCATGGCGCCTTCGATGCGCTGAGTCAGCAGGCCCGTGCTGTGTTTGCTGAAGAAACCCATCGGCTGGTTCATTAGATGCTCGAAGAGCTTAACCCGAAGATCGTTGGCCGCGCGGATGCTGACCCAGGAGAGAAGATAGACGTTCAGGTACGCCAAAAGGCCACGGACCAACATCGCGCCAGGAATCAGGGCAATCACGAATATTTTCCAGCCAACGGAGGGATGCTCGCTCGGACGAAACCGGTTCGAAATGCCATCGATGACCTTGCGAACGCCAGCCGGCAGGAGTTGGAACGTCTGGCGGCTTTGCGCGCCGCCTTTCTCGGTCTGCAAATCCCCGGGGTAGGCGTCTTCCAGCAGCACGCGGTTGAGCCGGACCAGCTCCTCTCCTTGGGGGTTCTTCGCCAGCAGTTGGCGGGTTTGAGGCCGCAAGCTGACTGTTTGGAAACGGCCTGCCTCATAGAGGGGCGGGCCCAGAACGGCCCGGTTCAAAGTGCGCAGCAAGGCCGGTTCCAGCATGGCCTTATTTGTGGCGGAAACCTGGCTGGTCGCGAGCAGTAGCTGGGCGGCGCCATCGGTTTGGTCGTTCAGGAAAGCGGATAGGGCGTCCGTCTTGCCGCCCAACCTCCGCGCCAAATCCTTTGTTCCGTCAGCACCCTTGATGTCGCCGGCCACGAAGAGCGACGTGCCGGCAGTCTTATCGGAAAAAATCGTATCGACCGCCAGCTTGAGCGAGACCGGCAAAGTGAAGGCCAGCACGCCCGACAAAAAACCACAGAACAACCCCACCCCGAAACGGAACCGGTACGGCTTGGCCAGTTCCAAAACCTGTTTCAGATAGTCCCACATGCTTCGGAATACAATATGTCGAGAAAGCAGG
>DATMQA010000171.1:0-19507 GCA_035566895.1 Binatia bacterium | reverse complement strand
GCTTAACGGCGGCAACGGGTCGCGCACCGTAGCCATTTTCTCCCCCGGTTTCGGCGCCGATTACGCCATCTCCATCCAGAACAACTTCATCGGAGTATATGAGCTCGTCGCCGGCGGCAACAACTCGTTGAATTACTTGTTCGGCCAGGCTCAGAGCGGCAACAACCTGGCGCCCAGCTACAGCATCACGATGACGGCAGCGCAGTTGAGCCAGATCCACCTGGTTGCCGGCGACGCCACCTTCTACGTGGAGGGTTCGCTGATCAGCACCACCGCATACCGTTCGAACGAAACCTTCGGCCCGAGCGTCACGGTTCCGGGCGACAGCTCGGGCAATGCAGGCTTCAGCAACCAGCAAACCTTCCAGGGACCTCTCACCGATATGATGATACCGGAGCCGGGAACTGCTGCCGTCCTCGGCTTGGGTCTGGCGGGTTTGCTTTGCTTCCGACGCCGGAATTGAATTCGCCAACACAGTTTTGCCAGCGCCGCGTCGCAGGTGCTCCCTTGTAACTACCGCTCTTATTGTGGGCCGGTCCACGGTTTATTCGCAGAGTTTCTCCGTCGCTCCTTCACGCGGGTGAGGTGACACACCGAGTCGCAGGAGTCGATTCAGGCTAGCCGCCGGTGATCGCAACCGGTCATCCTCAACACTCTTGTGGTCCGATCCGATGACCTCACCTGCGTATTGATTATGCCCTTAGATTATCTAACGTTTCCGTTTCTTAGCGAAGTCACTGCGTCGCTTTGGGATACAAAGCCACTCATCGCTCCATTTTTTCTTCTTTGGAGCAGAAAACTGTTTTAGGCCAGCGAAATAAGTATTGACAAGAGGGTTGGAAATGTAATACAAGATACGACGTTCAGCGTAAATCGTATGACGACAGCGGCATGAAGCCCCAAAACCATTAAAAACTGACGGTTCAACTCCAACTCAACGCCCGGACAAAGGAAATCAGCATGAAAACGCTCACCAGAGTAATCGGACATGGAACATGTGCGGCGCTCGCGCTCAGCGCGGCTACGACCTGTTTTTCGAACATTCTCATCGATCCAGGTTTTGAACTTCAAACCCCGCCTGGTTCAGGCGGCTGGAATTTGTTCAATGGAGCGGCTTTTTCTAGCGCGTACGCCCGTTCCGGGACTTGGTCGATGCTGGATGCCGCCTTTAATAGCGTTCCTGGAAGCTACGAGCAGTTTAACGCCGCCCCAGGGATGAAATTCGAGTTGACCGGCTACGGCATGACGCCGGCACCCCTCGTGGGTTCTCCTGCGTTTGGGATTTTGCAAATCACTTATTTCGATAGCGCCAACAACAACCTGGGCACGGTTGAGACAAGTCCGGGAAACGCTTTGGCCTCGGGGCAGGTTAATGGCGGAACGACTCCGGGAGTGTGGACATTTCTGGATACCGGGGTCGGGACCGCGCCAGCCAATACGGCTTTCATACAGGCTTTCACGCTGGATGTCGATTTCAGCGGAAACCACCAGGGTGTTTATTTCGACGACCTGAACCTGATTCAGGTACCGGAGCCTGGCAGTTTGGCGTTGCTGGGGCTGGGCTTCATGCTCTTCCTGCGGCCGCGGCGGAAGTAACCTGATTTCGCGCTAACTCTCTCACGCGTGGCAGGTCGTAGTCTTGGTGCTGCGCGTTAGAAAACGTTTGGGCTTTCCCTGAACCGGAGGAAAGCAAGCAAGCGACCCCTCACCCCCAGCCCTCTCGCCCTTATGAAGAGGGATCTTCGGCGTTTGGTGGATTCCCGGTCCCAATAGAGGAGTTGAAAAAACGTCTGGTGCCAATGAAAGGCAGGCGGCCCATGCTTTGCCAAAAGGAGGAGGCGGCCCGAGCTCTCATTAGGCCGCCGTTTGCGGTCTGACTCTCCTGACGCCGTCGTGTCGGCTTGGGGCAGGGCTCTTTAAAAAATGGAATTAAGCGTTGGTTGGCAGTAAAGTTGCTTAGAACTGGCTCCGGACCCATTCAAATTACCAACGGTCCTTTTTTCGAGATTATGAAGCAAATAAACCAACCACTCGTGCCGAAGGCGTTGCCGACGGTTCTCTTTTGGACTGCCGCGTTTTGCCTTTGCGCAGTTTCTTTCAGGGCAGGTGCGCAAACTGGAGCCATTGATTATGCCGAACCCAAGCTATTGGTGGGCAACATTTTTGCAATGGGCTCCGGGGCGAAGGAATGTCTCTTCAAATCCGAGCGGCGGAGTAATCGGAACGGCACTGCGGTCGAGGTAACCTGTGACTATACCTATCCCAATGGCTCGCTGGCGGCGAAGGATCGGATTGTGTATCAGGGGGGGCGATTGGCTTCCTTCGAGGAGGAGGAACTGCAAATCGGGGAGAAGGGGAGCGCGATGATTCGCCGGGACCCGAAGAACCCAGACCGCTGGAAGATTTATTTTGAGTACACCATCGGCCAGGGTGGAGCGGCAAAGAAGAGCAGCGACAGCGAGGTCATGGAGAACGACGCGTTGATCGATGATATGGTTCCGGCGTTCATTGTCTCGCACTGGGAGATGATCGAGAAGGGTTTGGCAGCCAAATTCCGCTACATCGTCCTCTCCCGCAAGGAAACCGTGGGGTTCAAATTGGTGAAGGAAAGCGAAACTACGTGGCGAGGGCAGCCGGTGGTCCGGATCAAAATGGAGCCGACGAGCATTATCATTGCGCGACTGGTGGATCCGCTCACTTTTGTGGTGGAAAAGAACGGAGCACACCGCATTCTTGAATACATTGGGCGCACCACACCCCTGGTAAAAAATGGGAACAAGTGGAAGGAACTGGATGCGGTGAGTATCTTCGATTGGAAGCAGGACCTGGCCGAAAGCGGTCTGCCGGCTGCGCGGGGAATCCATTAGCCGGATATGATTCCTTTGCTGCGGCGCGAGAGGACGGGCGCACTCCGGGGGCAGTGTCCGGATGCGCCCCCGCTGGTGAAGACGGGGCGAAAAGCCTTGCCAAGCCGCCGGTGGCCGTCAGAATTGATTATAACCGGCCTTCGGCACCGCCGGTTTGCCGTTAGTGGTGATGCTGTACGTGGACAGAATATGTACAGGTTCTGGACAGCAAAGCGGGGCCGCAGGTCTGCTTTGAACCCGTTATATGGGTATGAATGGTTAAAGTCCCGGGTTGGCACTCAGGACGCTTGATTTCTTCCCGATCAATGAACTTGCTTAAAGAGTCAGTGCGGTTTCGGTCGCTGGGCGACGAGATGGCGGGCACCCTCTTTCTGCCCGCCTCCGGGGGTCCGGCCCCGGTGCTGATCGTCTGCCATGGGGCGGGCGAGTTCAAAGAGAACTACTTCGAAATGTGCGAGCGGCTGGCGGAGCGATCGCTGGCTTCGCTCGCCATCGACATGCATGGGCACGGGCAAAGTGGCGGAGAACGTTTTTACGTGGATATGCGGCAATGGGTGGCGGATATCCAGGGGGCGATTGATTTTGTTCTGACTCGTCCGGAGCTCGACGGCGGCCGCATCGGCGCTTTTGGCCTTTCTTCCGGAGGCACCGCAGTTCTGGAGGCCGGTATCGTCGAACCCAGGCTCAAAGTGCTGGTTGGGCTGGATGCCACCGTGCGCAATTCACTACCCAGGATCGAGAGTTTCGTGCTGAAGTCACTGGTCCAAGTGGGTCAACTCAAGCGACGGCTGACCAAGCGCGATTTTCGTGTGCCGCTGGCCAAATTTTCGGTCGGGCCAAAAATGGCTTCGGACCCGGAGATCAACCGGCGGCTGCTTTCTGATCCTCATGCGTTGGAAGCGTTTATGGCGCTGCCGCTGCCGGGAGCTGAGCAGGCGTTCTTTGTCGATACGCTCACGCGCGTCTCCCGCATCACCGCTCCGACGCTGGTGCTGTGGGGAGAAGACGACAAGCTCGATCCGCCCGAAACCGGCCGACTCCTCTGTGACGCCCTGACCTGCAAAAAACAACTCGAGGTCATCCCGGGCAATGGGCACGTCGGCCACCTGGACCGCAATCGCGCCAAGGTATTTGCATTGACGGCCGATTGGGTGCTGGGAAATCTGGGTAACGGCTCGGCGGGGAACAATGGCTCCGGGGCAAGCAACGGCACGGCGGCGAAAAACGGCTCCTGGGGAACCAACGGCTCGGCCGGAAACAATGGGTCGATGGCCGCCCGGAGCTCCTCCTCCGTCCGGACAAATGCGGCGAAAGTCATCGAGGGCGAAGCAGCCAAACAACTCGGCCGGCACGAGAAATGGCAACTCCTGTCGCCCTTCCTCAGGCAGCACGGGGCCGCTTCCCTCGCTTATGCCACCCTCCAGGACGGCATGGAGTACTTCATCGATGAAACCGGCTACATCGCTTTCACCACCGTCCGCCATCCGGTCCTTTCTCCCCGGCCCAGGCGCATTACCCTCTCCGATCCGGTCTGTGCCGTAGCGGACCGGCCCAGGCTCATCGAGCGTTTCCTGGCCGATAACCCACGGGCTTCCTTCGGGGTTATCACCGAAGCTTGCGCCGAGGCCCTCCACGGCATGGGCTTTAAGGTCAATTGCATCGGTTACGAGCCGGAGATTGCGATCCAGACGTACAACACGCAGGGGAATTGGAAAGAGCTGGATTTGATCAAGCGCGCCCGGAACGAAGCCAAACGCGAGGGCCTGACCATTCGCGAAGAGGAAGGGGCGTCCCTCAAGAAGGATGACCTGGCCGCAGTATCGGCGCGCTGGATTGGCTCCAAAAAAATCAACGACCGCGAAATCTGGCTCTACGCGCGCCGGCCCATATTCGACCACGAGGAAGATGTGCGGAAATTCGTGGCGTATGATCGCGAGGGGAAAGCGGCGGGATTCGCCTTCTACGACCCGATGTATCGGGACGGGAAGGTTTATGGATATTCGGCTAATATCGTCCGTTGCGACGAGAAACGGTATGGCCGGCTGGCCACCGCAGTGCACATGGAGGCCATCGAGAAGTTCCGCACCGAAGGCAGGGAGGTTTTCAATCTCCTTTTGGCCCCCTTTGTCAAACTGGAGCTGGGCAAGTACAACGACGATTTCGGGGCCAAACTCTTCTTCCAGCTCAGCGCCCGCTTTGGCAACGACATCTACAATTTCAAGGGCCTTTCCTTCCATAAATCCAAATACCGCGGCGTAGAAAAGCCCATGTACGTCGCTTCCAAGAGCCTCATGATGAGCAACGAGCTGTACCTGGCGTTTGTGTCGGCCGACATCGCCCGAAGCTATTTCGCCACGCTCGGACAGCTTCTGCGAGGCATGATTTCTGCTGCCAAGAACGGCAAGTCTGACTAGCCTCACTCAGGCAGTCAGGTCGGTGACGGGCTCACTCAGCCGTCAGTTGGTTTTTTCGGAAGCTTTATGAAAACAAAACAACGATACGCTACTGTACTGTGCCTGGGCCTGGTTTTAGTGTTGGGGGCCTCCGGGCTCTCCACGTCGTCGGCCCAGGATGACTCCGCCCCAGCCAAGTCCTCCTTCCGCAAATTCCTCGAACGTGATTACCTTTTCGGCGATTGGGGCGGGTTGCGAACCGACCTCTCGCAGCATGGGGTCGATTTCGAATTCTTCTACGGCGGTTCGTTTCCGGACAACCTCAGCGGCGGCGCTCGCCGCGGCGGCGTTTACGAGGGGGCCTTAATGGCCACCCTGGACCTGGACTCCCAAAAGCTGGTCGGCTACGAAGGCGGTTCCTTCCACGCGAGCTCCGTGTGGCTCAACGGCGAGAAGCCCTTTTCGACTTTTAACAACGGCACACCGGCTTACGTCGGCGATCTCAACAAGGTCAACCTGCTTGATTTTCCCAACGCCCTGCGTCTTTGGGAACTGTGGTACCAGCAGAAATTCCTGGACGGCAAGTTCGCGTTCAAGTTTGGGGAACTGTCGATCGACCGCGATTTCATCGTGCCGGAGATGTACACGTCGATTGGCTCGGTCAGCCTCATCAACCAGACGTTCTTCTATCCCACGCTGGCGTTCGACGTTTTCGATATTCCCGGCCTGCCTCCCCGCTTTCACGGCCTGGCCTCGACGCCGAACGCCGCCCCGGGCGCTGTTTTGCGCTGGGGGCCGATTCCGCAGTTTTATGCGCAGGCCGGCGTCTATGGTGGCGCTCCCGATACCACTTACCACGGCACCCGCTTCAACTTAAGCGAAGCCGAAGGCGCGCTGGCTTATTTCGAAGTGGGCTATCATTTTAACCAAGGGACCAACGATGACGGACTGGAAGGCAGCTATAAAGCCTGCGCATTCTATCACACTGGAGATTTTGTGGATGTGTACGACGGTGTGACTTCGGCGTTTCTGGCGGCGGTGGGCTTTCCGGGTTCTCCGGTGAGCAACCACGATGGCGATTACGGCGCTTATTTTCTGGCCGAACAGCAACTTTTCCGCGAGAACGATAAAAGCGACCCGGCCAAACAGGGGCTGGTGGGTTTCTTTCGCGTCGGGGCGGCACCCGGAGATCGCAACCTGGCCCAATTGGGGATTGATGGTGGTTTGGTGTATAAAGGGCTTATTCCAAGCCGGGATTGGGACACGCTTGCCTTCGGGGCTTCCTACCTTGAGATGAGCGATTACATCCGCCGCGCAGAGCGGGACGCCAACGCGACGGCCCTGGGGTTCGGAGCGCCAGCGCCATTTCCGCAACTGGCCGATTACGAGACGGTGTTGGAGGTCAGCTACAAGGCGCAACTGACGGCCTGGTGGACGCTCCAGCCGAGCCTTCAACGCGTGTTTCACCCCGGAGGTTCGGGGGCCATCCCGAACGCGACGGTTTTCATCCTGCAGACGACCCTGCGCTTTTAGAGGAAAAGACTATCGCTGTTCCCGGACTTCAGATATTCATAGGTTGCAGGCGACTGCCTGGCAAGCGCGCGCGGACGCTGCTCCGGCGCCCAAACGCAACGGGGCAAGAAGGCAGAGCATCGTTCCGGCCGACGAGGGGTTCGGGGCAACGGGCAAAACAAGGCTGGGCGTTCCGGGGGCAGCATCAGGACGCGCTCATTCCCGGCAGCCCGTGCCTTGCGGCAGAGGAATTGCCGTGGGTCGGCGGGGCGGCGCA
Source organism: Binatia bacterium (assembly GCA_035566895.1). Lineage (GTDB taxonomy): Bacteria > Verrucomicrobiota > Verrucomicrobiia > Limisphaerales > UBA8199 > DATMQA01. The sequence continues at coordinate 12,458 of DATMQA010000171.1, read as the reverse complement.
CGACCGAGCCGGATAATACTACGATTACGAAGGAACTATGGACGATGCCGGTGGCAAAGAGACGTTGGTGACCTTTCGAGCGAACCAGGGGCTTGACATGCGGGGGAGCCTGCTGCGTGTGTCGCAGCACCAGATTGTCTTCGAAACCTATGCCGCCACAACCGTCCTGCGGCTGTCCGAAGTGCTCGAGGAGTTGAAGCTCTTCGTTAACGGCCAACTCCTCTATGTCGGCCGAGGCATCGTTACAAACCTAATCCATTCCGGGGTGGCGCTCGTGTGCGAAGCTCAATTGCAGGAGGCGTGGTTCAATCCGGAGCTGGTTTACGCCGGTCTTTCACCCGAACGGCTGCACGCTGAGTTCGACGGGTTCTTCCTCGACTGGCAAAAGCATTTCCTGGTGCGCCGCGAATACCGGCTCTTCGTATCGGAGCTGCAAAGCTTTTTCCACGACTTGCGGCTTTGGCTTGAGCACATCGAGTTGGGCCTTCGTTCGATGCCTTCGAGCGACAGCCACAGCCGCGAGCAGGAGCTGTCGCAAGAACTGGGCCCCCGGGCACTCTCCGTTTTTACCAGCTTCGTTGACCGTTTCGAGGAGCTCGGCGCAAGTCTCGAGCCCGAAACCGTTCCTGCCCACCAGGCCTACATGCGGCGTCAGCTCCATCCCCTGGTTCTCTGTGCCCCCTGGGTCTATCGCACCGTAACCAAACCTCTCGGCTACGCGGGCGACTATGAGATGGTCAACATGATGTTCCGCAACGCCTTCGAGGGCGCTTCCCTCTTTGCCAAGGTAGTCAACTTTTGTTTTCTTCATCAGGGCGCCGTCCTCTCCCACCGCAACCGAATCGATTATCTGGTCCAAAAGCTCGTGGCCGAGGACCTTCGCCTCCGGCGGGCTGGGCGTGGCCTGCGGGTCTTTAGCCTCGGTTGCGGCCCTGCGGTTGAAGTTCAGCGTTTCCTGGCGGACCGGCCACCGGGAAACGAAGCCAGCTTCGATCTACTCGATTTCAATGAGGAAACCCTGCAATATGCTCGCAGCGCTGTGGAATCAGCCGCGCGGAAGAACGGCAGCGCTCCCACGGTGCGGCCGATCAAGAAGAGCATAGCCGCCATCATCAAGGAGTCCAGCCGCTCCTCCCCAAACAGTTCCGCCGCCCAGTACGACCTCATCTATTGCGCCGGGTTGTTCGATTACCTCACCGACCAGGTCTGCCGGCGGTTGCTTGACGCCGCCTTTAACCGGCTGGCGCCCGGGGGGTTGCTGGTTGCTACCAATGTCACGCCGGCCAATCCTCACCGCCGCGGCATGGAACACATCCTGGACTGGAACCTCGTTTATCGGGATGCCCAACGGATGCGCGGGCTGCGGCCGGCGGCGGCGCCCGAGGAGCTCGATGCTTGCTCCGACCTCTCCGGAGTTAATATCTGGATCGAAATCAGGAAACCGAGCCATGAGTAAAGAGCCGGTCAACGAGCCCGCTGATTTCGCCGCCGCCTGGCTGGCGCATGAGCGCGCCGAGCGTGCGCGCACCGGACGCATCGCCTCCTGGCTGGTCGTCCTGCTGATGCCGGCGGGCATCTCGCTGGATCTGGTCGTTTACCACGATCAGGCCCTGCCTCAGTTCCTTCCGCTGCGGCTCATTTGCTCGGCGCTCGGCTTGGTCTTGGTATTCCTCCACGGCTCGAAGTTCAGCCGCTACCAACGCTTTCTGGGAGTACCCATCGCCCTGGTGCCGGCCGCGGGCATCGTCATCATGATCTATATGACCCAGGGAGAGTCCTCGCCCTACTATGCCGGCTTGAACCTTGTCCTCCTGGCGGTCAACGTCGTGGTGCATGCCACCACCTGGGAGTCCATCATCTCGGTCGCGGCCGTCCTGTTGATGTATTTGCTGGCCTGCCTGCCGCCGGGAGAAACCATGGCGGGCCAAAACTGGCGGATGTTCTTTAACAACCTCTATTTCCTCGTGCTGACCGGCGTCATCGTGGTCACGGGCAACGTCTATTTCAACCGCCTCCGGCGCCGGGAATTTACCCTGCGTTTTGAACTGGATAAGAACCGGAAAACTCTCCAGGAGAACAACCAAAAGCTGCTCGAACTGGATCAAATCAAAAGCCGCTTTTTTGCCAATATCAGCCATGAATTACGCACCCCGCTGACCCTTTTGCTGGCCCCGCTTGAAACTCTCGTGCGGCGCTTCAACCGCTCCCTCGACCAGGAAGCCCAGGAAATGCTCCTCACGATGCACTCCAACGGCATGCGGCTGCTCAAATTGATTAACGACCTGCTTGACCTGGTCCGGCTCGAATCCGGCCGGATGGAGGTCAAACACGAACCACTGGAGGTGGCCGAGTTTGTGAAAGGGCTGGCCAGCGCCGCGCGCCAGGTGGCGGATGACAAACGGCTACGGCTGGAGACGCACGTGGGGGTTGACCTCGGCGCGGTGCTCGGGGACCGCGACAAGCTCGAGAAGATTCTTCTGAACCTGGTGTTTAACGCGCTCAAGTTCACCCCGGCGGGCGGGCGGGTTGAATTGCGCGCCGAAAAGCAAGGGGAGGAATTTGTGCTGATTGTGGCCGATACGGGGATGGGGATCTCGGAGAAGAACCTGCCGTACGTTTTCGACCGGTTTTGGCAGGCCGACGGCTCGTCGAAACGCAAATACCAGGGAGTGGGTATCGGGCTGGCCCTGGTCAAGGAACTTGTCGAAATCCAGGGCGGCAAAGTCATCGTCGAGAGCCAGGAAGGCAAAGGCACGACGTTCACCGTGCGGCTGCCGTACCAAAAGGCCGAACCGGCACCGAAGCCCGTCGTTGAAGAGCCGGCCGAAGCAACCGCGGATTCGGCGGGGACCGGGACCACGGTCACCTCGGAAGAATGGCTGGCCAATCTGTACCGGCGGGCTGAACTTTTCCCGGCGTTGACGCCGGTGCAGGAATCGATGCGCCCGGTGGAGACCTCACGCAACGGGAATCAACCGACGATCCTGGTGGCCGACGACGAGCCGGACATGTTGCGGTTCCTGAAATCGCAACTGAGCCGGCACTACCGTGTGCTGGAGGCCGTGGATGGCCAGCAAGCGGTCGAAAAAGCCAGCCAGTTTCAGCCGGACATAATTCTGTTGGACATGATGATGCCCGAAAAGGACGGCTTGCAAGCCTGCCGCGAAATCCGGCAGCACACCCCGACGCAGAGCATTCCCGTGGTGCTGCTGACGGCCCGCGCGGACGAAGAGACCAAGATGGCGGCGCTGTCGGCCGGGGCGAGCGATTTCCTGGCCAAACCGTTTTCGACGACCGAGCTCCACGTGCGGCTCAAAAACCTGGTGGAATCGCACGAGTACCAGCGCAAATTGTCCAAGCAAAACCAGGTCCTCGAAACCACGATCGAGCAGCTCAAAGAAACCGAAACCCAACTCGTGCAGACCGAGAAGCTCGCTTCGTTGGGCCGGATGAGCGCGGGGATCATACACGAAATCAACAATCCGCTGAACTTCGCCACCACCGGCCTGTTCACCTTGCGCAACAAGGGCAAATATCTGGCGCCCGAGCAACAGGAGGATTACAAGGAGGTGCTCAAGGATGTGGAAGACGGGATCACACGGGTCAAGAACATCGTTTCGGACCTTCGCATGTTCACGCACCCGGAGACGGAGAGCCGGGACCAGGTGGAAGTTGCCGAAGTGATGACCTCTTCACTGCGTTTCCTAAGCAACGAATGGAAAAACAACGTGCAGATCGAGAGGAAACTGGCCGACCACCAGACGGTTTGGGCGAACAAGAACAAGCTTATCCATGTCCTGGTCAACCTGCTGCAAAACTCGCTGGACGCGTTGAAAGGCAAAACATTTACGGACGAAAAGCCGACCATCTGGATCGAGGGCCGGGTGGAGAACGGGCGTAGCTTCGTGGTGGTCCGCGACAATGGGACCGGCATCGGGGCAGAGCATCTCGACAAAATCTTCGACCCCTTCTACACTACGAAGGATGTTGGCGAAGGCATGGGCCTGGGCCTGGCCATCTGTTACCGGATCATCCAGGAGTGCGATGGCCGTATCGCGGTCCGGACCGAACCCGGCAAGTTCTGCGAGTTCACGCTGGACTTCCCGGTGAAGGGAGCCGCAGAAGCGGGGTGAGGGGCATGGGGCGATGGGGCGATCGGTCGGGCGAACCGACGGAGCTTTACGGTCCGTGGGAATTTGATATTTAAGCATGATGGAAGCAAACGATAGAAACCAGAACCGCGAAACCGCGGAAGCGATTGGCACCTGCCCAGGCCGGCCACGCCGACGGAAGCGGGATATTAATCAGAGCAACGTTGCCTACGGATAAGCCGCATCACTCCAAGACTCCACCACCACTCCATCACCCCCCATGGACAATCTTTACGACTACAAGAAATTCTCCATCCTCTACGTCGATGACGAAGAGAAATCCCTCAAGTACTTCACCCGCGCCTTCGAGGAGCACTTCCGTATCCTGACGGCGACCAATGCGCAGGAGGGTCTCAAGGTGTTCGAAGAGCATAAAGACGACATCGGCCTGCTGATGACCGACCAGCGCATGCCGGGCGAGAAAGGCGTCTGGCTGCTGGAAAAAGCCCGGCAGGTACGGCCCCGCATCATTCGCGTGCTGGCCACGGCTTATGCGGACATGGACGCCGCGATCGCCGCCGTGAACACCGGCGCCATTTATAAGTACGTCACCAAACCGTGGGACCCGCCCCAATTGGAAAACACGCTCAAACGCGGCCTGGAGTTTTTTATGGTGCAGCGCGAGCGGGACCACCTGCTGAAAGAGAAAATGTCGGTGTTGCACAACATGATGATTGCTGACCGCATTGTGAGCCTTGGCCTGCTGGCCGCGGGGCTCAGCCATCACATCCGCAACGCGCTGGTCGCGGTCAAAACGTTCCTCGACCTGGCCCCGGCGAAAATGGAAGAGGAAAAGATGGACCTGGACGGCCTGCGCAACCCCGACTTCTGGCGGGAGTACTACCAGAATGTCCAGGGCCAGGTCGGACGCATCAACAATATGCTCAAAGACCTTTGGACGGCGTCGGAAAGCCCGAGCTTCGAATTCCGGGACCGCGTGCAATTGCGCCAAGTCGTGGCCGAAACACTGGAGCGGCTCCAGGACACCCTCGTCACCAAAAAACTCCAGGTCGAAAACAACATCCCCGACTCGCTGCCCGCCCTGAATGTCGATAAACCCAAGTTCTACCGGCTGTTCGAGCTGCTCTTGAAAGACGAAGTGGCCAGCCTGCCGGCCGGCAGCCGAATCACGTTTTCGGCCAAAAACCTGGAGAGTGCGCAGGCCGACAAGCAGCAAATCCAGCTTCAGGTCAGTGACAACGGACCTGGCCTGCCCAAGGAAGCCCTGCGGCTGGTGTTTGATCCCTTTGTGGTCCGCAGCGACAGCCCGATGGAATACGGCATCCACCTCATGGCCTGCTACTTCATCGTCCACCACCATGGCGGACGCATCGACGCCAAGAGCGAGGAAGGCCAAGGCACGACCTTTACGTTGCGCCTGCTGCTCAATCCCGCGCTGGCGCCGATGGCTCCCCAGAACGAAAGCGATTTCCTGCAAAAAGTCCTGCTCAGCGACCGGCTGTGGGAAAAACTGATCGCGTCGGAATAAGTGGTTTAGCGGCGCAGGTGCTACCGGGCCGGCTGGTGCCGGCGGAGCAGTTCGGCGATTTGTTCCGGGAAACGGCGAGGATCAATGGGTTTAGTGATGTAATCGGCGTAACCGGCCTGGAGCGCCGACTCGCGCATCTCCGGTGAATCATGCCCCGTAATGGCAACGACGGGGATGTGCTGCGAGTCGCTATGGCTTTTCAATTCGCGCACCAGGTCCCGGCCGTCGATGATGGGCATGCGAATGTCGGCCAGAATGAGGTCGGGCGTGGCGCGCACGACCGCACAGACGGCGGCCAGGGCGTGTTCGGCACCCTCCACTTCGTAACCGGCCTCGCGCAAGAGATTGCAGTACAGTTCCTGAATCGCAGAGTCATCCTCCACGACAAGAATTCTTTTTTTCGTTTTATGGGCAGACATAGTTTCAATAGTTGTACCGGCTCCCCATCCTGGCATCAGAGAGAGCGCATGCGTGGATGGTATTAAAGACCCGACTGGAAGTCGAGGGCACTATTTTCCTTCTCCAAGGGGGCGGCTCCGGAAAAGCGCGAACGCCGGGAGAGGCATTGATGCCTAATCCCGGCGTCCGGTTGAGCGCGTCAGTCAGCTTAAGGGCGCGCGACTTGGAGCCTCAGAGCTTTTTATCTTTGCCAGGGGCATTAACGCTTCTCTGCGTGTCGCAGCAGGCCATGCCGGCAGGACCGCCTGCAGTGCAAGAGTGGGCGGCGACCTGATGGGCGGCTTTGCCATTGCCCGTGAGGGTCAAGGTCGTTTCACAGCCGCCGCACAGATGCTGGACCACGAGGGCGGGGGCCTTGATGGCGCCGTGGACCGACGTGTCCTTGCGAGCGACCCACGCGTCCTTGCACTTGGGGCAGGACATCGGTTGGGCAGCCGAAGCTGATTGAGTTGAGGCCGGAGGCAGGAGCAGCCTGGCGGCGCCTTTGCCGGTGAATTTCTCCTGGGCAGTGAGGCCGCTGGTTAACCCAGCGAGTAACAGCGAGGCCAGGGCCAGTCCAGCGAGGCGGATAATTTTGTGGGAGCGCATTGTATTCATTTTCAGATCTTTCTTTTTCTTTGTTTTCGTTCGTTAGCCAGACGATTCTGGTTCACTCTTAATACGTCCGGGAAAGAGGAGCCCCTCTGATCGGAATTGCTCAAACCTTTGCAAATTTTGCGGTGGAGGACGGGGCGAAAATGGGGGGATCTGCGGGTTTCGTTACGGGTTCCCGGGCGGCCGTTCATCCGGCACGCTTGTCGTTGAGGGGCTCGATTGGCTGAAGGAGGCCCGCATTACGGCAACTCAAATAGGTTTGGTAGCCCCCGGGCAAATTCCGAACGCGGAAGCCGCGCTGTTGGAGCACACGGCTCGCGTAATAAGCGCGCTGGCCGACGCCGCAGTAGAGACGAATTTCCTGGTCGAGGGAAAGCTCGGTCAAGCGTCCCCGCAGCGCGGGGAGCGGGATGTTCTTTGCCCCCGGGATATGGCCCTGATCGAATTCATCCACATCCCGGACGTCGAGCAGGAGAAAGCCGTTGCGGCCAAGGGTTTGCCAGTCGGCAATGGGAGCATCACCGCGCAAGATATTGGCGGCGGCCATGCCGGCGAGGTTGACGGGGTCTTTGGCCGACCCAAACTGCGGCGCGTAACACAGCTCGGCCTCCTCCAGATCGAAGACGGTGCCCTCTTTCTGAATCGCCATGGCGATGACATCAATCCGTTTATCAACACCTTCTTCGCCCACGGCCTGGGTCCCAAGAATTCTACCGTCGCTTTTCCGGAAGAGCAGTTTCAGATGAATGGGCTTGGCGCCCGGGTAGTAGCCCGCATGCTGCCGTGGATGGACGTAGGTTTTGAGGTAGTCCGTAATGCCGGCGCGTTGTAACGACTTCTCACTCGCTCCGGTCGCCGCGACCGCCCAGCCAAACACGCCGCAGATGGCGGTCCCTTGCACCCCGCGGAAGCTGGAGTTCCGTCCGCAGATCACATCGGCCGCGATGCGCCCCTGGCGATTCGCCGGCCCCGCCAGCGGCACAAGCGCCCACTGCCCGGTGATGGTATCCCGCACCTCGACGGCGTCGCCAACCGCCCAGATGTTCCGGTCTGAGGTCCGCAATTGTTCATCAACGCGAATCCCGCCGCGTTCGCCGATTTCCAACCCCGCGGCTTTGGCCAGGCCGGTTTCCGGACGCACACCGATGGCCAGGATAACCAAATCTCCCTCATGCCGGGCCCCGGAGTTGGTGCGGACAATCACCCGGCCATCTCCGGGCTCGAATCCGGCCACGCCGTCGCCCAGCGCCAGCTTAACGCCGTTGGCCGTCAGCCGCTGCTGAATCAGTTCGGCGATCTCGGGATCCAACGGGGGCAACACCTGGCTAAGCATTTCCACCACCGTGACCCAGAGCCCTCGTTTCGCAAGGTTCTCGGCCATCTCGAGGCCGATGAAGCCGCCGCCCACGACCACGGCGGTGCGCGCTTGCTTTCGCTCGAGCCAATCGCGAATTTTTCTGCTGTCGGGAATCGTGCGCAGCACAAAGATACCAGGCAACTCGATTCCCGGCAGCGGAGGCCGAACCGGGGCGGCCCCGGGGGACAGCACCAGGGCATCGTACCTTTCGCGTGAGATTTTCCCTGAGAGGAGGCCTCGAACCTCGATTTCGCGAGTCTCACGAGCAATTGCGACCACCTCGTTTTGGAGCCGCACCTGGATGTTAAAACGCTTTTGGAAAAGCTCCGCGTCCGCCAGCAGCAAGCTGGCTTCGTCGCGAATAACGTCCCCCACGTGGTAGGGCAAGCCGCAGTTGGCGAACGACACATACGAACCGCGGTCGAAAATGACGATCTCCGCTTCCTCGTCCAACCGTCGAGCGCGCGCGGCGCAAGAAGCGCCACCGGCCACTCCGCCAACGATGAGAATTCGCTTTTTCATTGCTTTATCCGAGTTGAGTTGAGCAACCACACGAGTTGTCCGTGCCTGGAACCGCGCGGCGATTCCAAGGCATTCGGGCCAGCATCATGCCCAGGCCGCAGGTGTCGGTGATTCCCGCGAACACGAGGCCGCCGCCAACCACAGCGGGCAGGGCCAGGAAACCCCGGTGGAAAAAAGTCCCCAGCAAAGTTCCCAGAAAAACCAGGGCCCCAGCGGCAATCCTCACCTGGCGCTCCAGGCTGATTCCGGTGACGGGCTGGCGTTCGACGGGCAAGCCGGCCTGGACCCAGCTCAGGGTCCCCCCTTCCACAAGGATGCACGGCCGCGGCCCGGCCTTTTCGAGTTTTCCGATGGCTTGCCTGGCTCGCGACCCCGACCGGCAGAGGACGTAGAGCGGGGCGGGCGGAGAAAGCTGTTGCGCCAGCCGGCAAGGATCCAAGGAGTCAAGCGGCTCCAGGACCGCGCCCGGAACATGGACCTCGGCGTATTCGCGCGGGGTGCGGACATCCAGGAGATGGAGGCGTTCGCCGGCGGCGAGCTTCCGGTGGAGGTCATGAGGAGAGATTGATGTCATAATAATTTGCTATAATCGCTTGCATCGTTGCAGAACGTGCTGTATTCTTATATTACAATATTGCCATATAGTAATATGTCAACCGCAAAAAAGAAGAAACTGTCGAACGGCCAGCTCGTCGCGGTCGCCCGCCTTTTCGCGGTGCTTTCAGAGTCCAGCCGGCTGGCGCTGCTCCAGGCGCTGCAGGCGGGGCCGCTGAATGTCAGCGACCTGATGGGGGCGTGCGGTCTGAAGCAGGCAAATGTTAGCAAGCACCTGGCCGTTCTCCATGACCATCGGTTGGTCAAGCGCCAACGAAACGGCACCTCGGTCCGGTATGAGATTGCCGACCCGATGATTTTCTCCCTGTGCAACCTTGTCTGCGGCAAGATGGAGCGGGATGCGAAACAAGCCGCGGCGTTGTTCCATCCCGAGATTTAGATCACAAAATCAAGCGGACTGAAGGGTTCGTGTTGGAGGCTGCGCCAACGCTCACAAAGCTCGGCCACGGTGACGCGTTCGGCGATCTTGACGACGGCTTCGCGGATTTCTTTCATCACGCTGCGAATCGCGCAACGCGATTCATCCGGACAGGAACATTTTTCGTAGAAGCGTTCGCTGACGCAGCTCACCGGGGCCAGGGCGCCTTCGAGATGGCGGACGACTGAGGCCAGGGTGATGTCCTGGGGCCGGCGCGCCAAGCGGTAGCCGCCGGAAGGGCCGCGCCGGCTCTGGACGATTCCGACGGATTTGAGGTCATTGAGAATCTGCTCGAGGAACCGTTTAGGAATGTTCTGTTGTTCGGAAATGGTCTGCATCCGCACGACGGGTTTGTCGTAGTTGAGGCCCAGAACCAGCAAAGCCCGCAAGGCGTATTCGCCGCGGAGAGAGAGTTTCATCGCCAGACAACCTACAATGTACAGTGAGAATATCAAGAAGGGGGAAGATAAAATCCGTCAAAAACGGTTGAAAACTGCTAAAACGGGCGATAAAATGGGCGAACTTGGGAAAACATTATTATCTCTATTGACATAGTGTATAATACGCGTAACATCCTTGTGATTTGAGCAGAATGGGATTATTCGATGAGGACATTCGAGAGCAGGCTTTGATGCGCATTGGGTCATTGTGGAACCAGTGCCCCACCTTTGCGGTTTTGGCTGGTGGAGGGTATGGTCCCCGCGTCCAAGGCTATTCAGAGCAATTTAGTACGACTGCGAACCTGACGTTCTTTAGCACCATTAGCGACGACCGGATATAACTGGAGGTTAAATAGCGGGCACCGACCGACCCAAAGCGGACGGCTAACGAAAGGAAGAGCGGATGAAACTGTATGGCATGTTACTGGCGGGGGTCCTGATTGGGGCTTCAGGGATGGCGCCGACCCTGAAAGCCGTCGAAGAGACGAACACCCTGGAAATCATTCAACGGCTCCAGAAACGAATCGATGAGCTGGAGCAGAAGGTAAAGACGCTGGAGCAGGCCCAGACGCCTGCGGCGCCGACGAACGAGACCAAAGCGAACACGCGGCTTGAGGAACTGGGCCAAAAAGTAAAGGCGCTCGAACGCGAACGGGAACTGGATCGGGAAGCCGCCGATGCCAAGGCCAAAGAGGTCCCGAAGCTGACGCTTGGTGAGCGTGGTTTTTCCCTGGCGTCAGCTGACGGAGCCTTCGCCGTTCAATTGGGGGGTGTGCTGCAAGTCGATTCCCGCTCGTTTTTCAACGATGGCGGCACCGTGGGGAATGACGGTTTCCTGCTGCGGCGGGCCCGGCCGACGTTGCAAGGAACGGTGTTCCGCGACTTCGACTTTCTCTTCGTGCCGGATTTCGGCACTAGCGCCAACGGCGGCAACGGGGGAACCGCGCCAACACCGCAAATATTTGATGCCTATCTCAATTACCGTTACAGCCCGGCAGTGCAGTTCCAGGCGGGCAAGTTCAAAGCGCCAATCGGGCTGGAACAGTTGCAGGCCGACCGGGACATTCTTTTCAATGAACGCGCGTTACCGACTGACCTGGTGCCAGTACGGGATATCGGTTTTGAATTGCACGGGGAACTCTTCGATGGGACAGCCAGCTATGCCGCCGGCGTGTTCAACGGAGTGGGGGACGCACGCAATTCGAGCCTTTCGGATTTTGACGATGATAAAGCTTTCGAGGGGCGCATTTTCTTCCGTCCGTTTAAGACGCTGTCCGTTTCCGAGTTGCAAGGGTTCGGTTTTGGTTTAGGGGGAAGCTATGAAGGGATGCAGGCCGCAAACACGGCGGGGTTGCCCAACGGAAACGGGTTCGCGACCGTTGGCTTGCAGCAGTTCTTTGTTTACACCAACGGGGTGGTAGCCGCCGGCGACCATTGGCGCCTTTCGCCTCAAGGCTATTACTACTATGGTCCGTTCGGTTTGCTGGGTGAATACGTGATTTCCGACCAGTACATAAGCCGGCCCGGGGCCGGCCGAATGCGGCTGGACAACAAGGCGTGGGAAATCACCGGTTCCTGGGTTCTAACGGGCGAGGATGCCGCTTTTGCAGGCGGGGTCCTCCCGCGGCATCCGTTCGAGCCGGCGCAAGGGCATTGGGGCGCCTTTCAGTTGGTGGGGCGCTACTCCCAGTTGGATATCGACCCAGCGGCCTTCCCACTCTTCGCGGACCCGGCGGCGTCCGCCCGTTCGGCCAGGGAGTGGTCTGCCGGGGTGAACTGGTATTTGAACCGGAACGTTCGGGTAGACGTCAGCTTTTCGCGCACGAAGTTCATCGGCGGGGGTGTCAGTTCGAGCCCCTCAGCCCCGGCGAGCGTGACACGGCATGATGAAAACGTGCTGTTTACACGAGTGCAGTTGGCGTTTTGAGGGAGTGAAACGTGATGGGTGATGGCGTGAAACGTAAAACGTAAAAATTGAAACGTGAAGTTGAACACTGAGCTCGAATGAAAGCGATAATGGTAAGTCTGATGGTGCTTGGGGCTGCACTTGGCGGAGCGGCTGGGAAAGACATCAAGTTGATGAACGTGTCCTACGACCCGACACGCGAATTGTATCGGGACTTCAACGCTGCCTTTGCCAAGTACTGGGAGGGAAAGACGGGCGACAAGGTCACGGTCCAGCAGTCGCACGGCGGGTCGGGGAAACAGGCCCGGGCGGTCATCGATGGTTTGGACGCGGACGTCGTTACTCTCGCGCTGGCCTATGACATCGACATGATCGCGGAAAGAGGGGGGTTGTTGCCGGCCGATTGGCAACACCGTCTGCCGAACAACAGTTCGCCCTATACTTCGACCATTCTTTTTTTGGTGCGCAAAGGCAATCCCAAGGGAATCAAGGATTGGGACGACCTGG
>DATMQA010000170.1:0-2522 GCA_035566895.1 Binatia bacterium | reverse complement strand
CAACCGCTGTCCCTTGGTCGAGGGCTTTCGTCGGCCTTCGCTGCGCTCAGGCCTCCTCAACCCCTCGACCAAGGGACAGTTCCAACCACCACATCACCTGTCCCCTTTTGAACTCGCAGCCGTCCCCTTTTGTTCCCGCCCCGACACGAAAACTCAATGAACGCCAAACTCAATGAAAATAGACCTTTCATTCGGGGCGAAGCATTCACTTGTTCAGAAGACTAGAGCAGGGCTTTCGGCGGGAGGAATTTCAAGGCCACCGATTCGTGCAGACGCTCATCCTGCGCCAGCCAGACCTCGCCCATGCCGCCCCGGCCAAGTGCGCGAACCAGGGTGAAGCGGCGGCCACCCACCGTTTGGCCTGGTTGCCATGGGCCGGGCTCGGACATCAGGCCTTGGCTCCTCGGGCGGGATATTCGTAATCGCCAAACTTATCCGGCAGGAACGGCGGGTCTTCCTGGTAGGATTTGGGGTTGTGAGGGAAAAAGACATCCTGGGAGGCAAGAATCTCCTTCCAAGTGATTTCGCGTCCCGTGTACGCGGCCGTGCGGCCCATGATGGCAACCAGCGTCGAATCGGCAGCGCTATCGACGGTGTTAAGAGCCTTACGGTTGCGGATGGAAGCACACCATTGGTTCATTTCTTCGTCGTAGGGGTTATTCTTGGGCCCGGAGAAGCTCCAAATGCCCAGACCCTGGCGATCCAGAATCTTGTTGGGGAGGGTGGCGATACCCTTTTCCCCCTCGATGGTGGCCTGCCATTGTCGGTCGGAACCGGACAAGCCGCTGATCTCAGCCTGGAGTTCAGTTCCGTCGGGATACGTGTAAGTGGCGCTAAGGAAATCGGAGAGATCGCCGTACTCGGCGGCAGTATGTTTACGGCGTTCCGCCTTCCCGCGCGCCTGCTGTGGTGGTTTGCCCATGGCGGACACACAATCATCGAGGTGGTGCACGAGCATCTCTACGATCATATCGCCCGAAAGCCAAACGAAGGGATACCAGTTGCGGAGCTGGAACTCCATTTCCGTGAGAGTACGACCCAGTTGGCTCTCCAAAACGGCACGTTGCGTGTAACGAGGCAGGTCATCGAGGTGAATGGTCGCCCGCATTCGAGTGATTTTTCCAATCGCCCCATCCGAGATCGCGGAGAGGCATTGTCGGAACGAATTGTCATAGCGTTCCTGAAGTCCAACAATCGCCGAGAGCCCGCGTTGGCGGGCTGAGTTGGCGCTGAGACGAACCTGGCGGACTCCCGGAGCATCGACTGCGACCGGCTTTTCCAGGAAGCAATGCACTCCGGCGCTGACTGCGGCTTGAAAATGCGCTGGCCGGAACCCCGGCGGGGTTGTCAGCATTACCCCATCCACGCCTGAGGCCAACAATTCCTGGAACGCATTGAAACCGACGAACCGCCGGGCCGGTGGCACCTCGATTTGGCTCGAATTTGCGGGCTTGGTGATCGCTGACAGGCTCTGGTTGATCTTTTCCATGAAGAGATCCGCCATCGCCACCAGCCGAACGTCCTTGCCGGCTTTGAGCGCGTTACTGACCGCGCCCGAGCCGCGCCCGCCGCAGCCGATTAAGCCGAGTCGAATACCGTCCGTGCCGGCCGCATGAGCAAACCGGGAAATATCCAGGCTGGCCAACGAGCCCATCACCGCGGTCGCGCCGAGTCTGGAAATGAATCGACGCCGCGAAAGGGTAGCTGCGTGTTTCGCTCGAAGAACCCTTGCTGTTTCCGATTCATTTGTGTTCATTGGTTTTACGAGCTTTCAAACGATCTATCCGTTGCTGGCCAACGCCTCAGTTCTTCAGAGTCGCTTCCCAGGTCCAGGTCTGGCCGTTTTTCGAACGGGCCTGGCCCGTGATTTTTTTGCCCGAGATTTTGCCCGAGAAGGTAGCGTATCCATTGTTAATATCGAGGTTCACGCTGTTGCCATCTGAATCCCATTTGCCATTGGGTCGGACGGCCCGAGCCGCTTCATAGCGGAGCGCGCCGTTGGCGGCGAACTGGAAAGAGTATCGATCTCCAGCGGAATCACTCACCAGCCAGGTGGTATCCGCCAATGAGCCGTTGAAAGCAACCGCCGGGGCCTTCACCGGTTCGAACGAAGCGCCCGCAGGCGAACTGTTGGCAGTCGAGTCGGCGGAGCGGGCGGGAGCAGTGGCCGTGTCGGCTCTCGGAGGCGGGTTGGCTGGGTCGTTCCCCCGTCCATGCCGGACTGCATACCATGCGCCGTCGCCCGCAAGGACCAGCAGAGCCGTAAGTCCGCTCAGCAGGAGAGCAGGCTTCGCTCTGCCAGGAGTGGGCGCCGAATCAATAGGTCCGGCCTGCTCGGCCGCCGTGCTCTGCTGGCTGGAGTCTGTCGCAGGAAACATCGCTTCGGCCAGGCTCGCCGTCGAAGGCTTTGGGGTAATTTCCAGTCCAATCCACTCGGCCACCGCCCGAGCACTAGACGGACGCTGCGCCGGGTCTTTGGCCAGACAGGCCATGATCAGGGCGGCGACATCCGGCGGAATCGG
>DATMQA010000169.1:0-42947 GCA_035566895.1 Binatia bacterium | reverse complement strand
CGGCCTGGCGCAAGTGCTGCCACCTGACAAAATCTATGAGGTCGGCCAGAAGTTCGGTTTGTACCGCTGGCACATTATGGACCCGGTGCGGTTCGACAAGGACCTGAAAGTGACCATGCAAGCCCTGGGCTGGCAAACCGGCGGCCGGTACTTGCCCGAGGAAGACACGATTTCTTCCGTAGCATTTTGGTACCAGAAGGAACCACATAAGACCTTCCCGAAACTGGTGCCGACGGAGTGAGGTACTTTGAACCAGTTGCAAGTTGACTACCGTCCGTGGAGCCAACTTGCAACGTTCAACCTGCAACTTCCGCCCGGGTCACAGGCTCGCCAGCTCGGTGCGGTGCGACCACACTTTATGGAAGGCCTTCACGTATTGACCGATCAATTCCGGCACATCGACATAGAAAGCCGGGAGGAAGATGTGGTTGGCATTGATCCAGTCGTTGCCTGGCATCGAGGCGGGAATCTCCGGCGGATGATGCCACCACTTGGCTTCCGAGTAGATCTTGAGCTTGTGCTGTTCGGGATAATCCCAAAAGCGGGCGTGGACGCCTTCCGCGGTGAGGGCTTTGATGACTGCGTCGCGTGAGAGGCCGATCTTCTTGAAATCGACCAGCAGCATGTTGCCGTTGTAATAGACGCGCTTCTGGTCGGAGCGCAGGCGCGGTTCGGCGATGCCTTCGAGGTGGGTCAGCGGGTCGTTCATCGCGCGGACATTTTTCTCGACCAGCTCGTTAAGGCCATTGAGCTTCTTCAGTTGCTGGCGGGCAATGGCGGCGGCCAGCGGGTGCATCCGGTATTTTTGGCCGAACCCGGTGCCCTCGTAGGCGTGAACTGGGCTTTCCTTGGGGAATCTGCCTGGGTCGTTATATTCGGCGAAAGCCGCGGCACGTTCGTATAGTTCGCGAGTCTGATACATGCCCATGCCGCCTTCGATCGCGGGCAGCACTTTGGAAGCCTGGAAACTGAAAATGCCCATCGTGCCCCACGTGCCCATCTTCCTCCCTTGCATGGATGCGCCATGAGCGTGCGCGGCGTCCTCGAGCAGGATGAGACCTTTTTCCTTGGCCCAGGTGGCAATGCGGTCCATCTCGCAAGGCATCCCCCACGAATGCATCGTCACCAGGGCCCTGGTGCGCGGTGTCAGTTTCCGTTTGGCGTCTTCCAAATCGAATGTTGCCGTCTTGGGATCGATGTCGATGAAAATGGGGACACAGCCAAAGAACCTCATTGTCAGGCAGGTCGCGACGAAAGTATAAGACGGGACCATGATTTCGCTGCCGGCGGGCAGGTCGAGCGCGAAATACATGCTGGTGAGCGCGCTGGAGCCGTTGATGTGCGCCTTGACGAAAGGCGATTTGGTATAGGCTTGCCACTCGTTCTCGAACAGCGGCAATTCCTCGTAAAACTTGTTGTTGTCGAGCAGGTCGCAGACAGCCTTTTTCTCGACGTCGCTGTAGCGCGGCCAGCGGGTAAGCGCGGCGAGCTGTTCGGCCGAGCAATCGACCGCTTTTGCTCCCCCGGCGAGAGCGAGCGTTTCAGCTTTCGGTGAGGCAAATGCATAATCGCCAAGCGAGAGACCGGCAACGGCCACAGTGCCGGACTTCAAAAAAGTGCGACGGTTATACTGGGAGGGATCATTCTGCCCAGAGGGATTTGGGTTGGTGCTCATGGTCACCAAATATGCCGCGGGTCTATGGGGAAGCAAGTGGCAAAAGGGGATGGTGGATGATGGGATGAACACGAGAGTCCAGCAGCGCAATTGGGTTGCAGTTCATCATCCATCATCCCTATCACCAGGTCTTGGGCACCTCAACAAGGTCGGAGCGGGTCTTGCCGTCTTCGGTGATGCGGGCCAGGAAATAAACGTTGCCGTTTTTGCCGACGGCGATCGAGTTGATGTAGAGCGGGCGCTGGCCATTCTCATAGAAAATCGCGCCGTGGTCGGAGTATTTGGCTGTTGGAATGTCGTAGGTGATGAGGTGCAGATCTTCCAACCCTTTGGCTTCGCCCATCGCAGTGCTGCTTTTGCCGGCGAGGCGTTTGCCATCCACGTAAATGGGGGCGCCGGTCAAGTAATGCAGCGTATGCCCATCCGGGCCGAGAGTGAACCCGAGGTACCCGTAGCTGAACTGATCGAACATGCCGCTGCGCTTGGAGATTTCAGAGGTGAGACGTTCGAGCACCTCGACGCGAGGCGCGCCGGGGTCGAAACGGAACAGGTAACCGGAGTTGCCGTGGACGCCGTAAATCATTTTCTCCCTGGGATACCAAACGGTCTGGCGCCAGTTGTAGCCCATGTGGCCGGGAGAGGTCGGGTCGTAGAGGCCAAAGTAGTCTTTTTTCAGATCTTCGCCCTGGATAGTTTCCACAGTGTCAGTTTCGGGTTTGTAGAATTTGATCTCGCCCTCGGATGTCGTGAACCAGGCGTGACCGCTTTCCGGGTCCACGCAAATGGAGCGGCAGATAGTGCGATAGGCTGCGCCTTTGCCGTTTTCGCCCTCGGCGCAGCCTTTGCCGAAGTTCTTCAGCTCTTTGGAAGCAAGATTATATCGAAAGAAAAAACCGGACGGCCACGTCAAACCGAAGATCCGTCCGTGCTTTGCGTCCAGGTTCATGGCGAGGACGCCTTCACGCTCGGGCGCGAGGGCGAGACTTTCAATTTTGCCGGTCTTTAGGTCATAGCTCAGCAAATGGCCGCCGGGATACGGTTTGTAGCCTTCGGGGGGCACGCCCATCTTCTCCATTCCATCGATGATGGTATAGACCCCGACGTGGGAAGCGAAATAGAGTTTGCCGTTGGCTTCAACGAAGTTGACGTGGCTCTTGCCTTGCGGAATCGCTTTCAAGCCTTTTTCGCCGCAGCCTTCGGTAAGATCGCCCAGGTGCGCAATCTTTCTGGTGGCCGGGTCGAAGGAATACATCTGGGCGCCGACGTCGATGGATTCGGAACTGAGGACGTAATAAATCCTGCCGTCGCTCCCGGTACCCATCGCATTGTACGTGTCGTGGGCCTCGGGAAAGCCGGAGTTGTAGGTGCGGGCGGTGAGCCGGGGCGAGGTGGGCCAAGCAGCCTTTGCTTGAGCAGGGAGCAGTAGCAGACCTATGACAGCCGCTGAAAGCCTATACCACATATACGACCTTGAACTGCGTTTTTGTTCAGGCCCTCGCCAGTTCGGTGGCGTGTTTCTGAATGCGGCGGATGGCTTCGGCGATTTGCTCCATTTGGGTGCGCGGGCCCAGCAGCATGTTCTGCGTAAACCAAACGCCTTCCTGGCAAAGCCTCTCGTTTTGAGGGCAATTCTGATTTTGCTCGAGCCAATCTTTCATTCGCTGCTCGCCGTAAACCTTGAGGAAATGTTTGTTTTTCGCGAGACCTGACACGTAGTCGTCCTTGTTCATCACGCTGTACCCACCGGAGCACGGCACACCCTCGGCACTGAGCGCGTCCAGGAATTTGGAGCGTGCCATGCCGGCAAACTGCGATTTGTCATAGCGGAACATGTAGAGATGATACGCGCTTCGGGTGACGCCCTCGTAAAGCTTCGCGGGCTTGATGCCTGGAATCGCGCTGAGCATTTCCGTCAGGTAATTGGCGTTTTCCGTCCGGCGCTGAGTCTGTTCGATGACCCGGGTCATTTGTGCGACCAGCAGGTTGCCTTGAAATTCCGAAAGCCGCAGGTTGGACCCGCGTGTCCCGGAATAACTGAAGTTATAGCCGCTGACCTGGCGGGCCCGCCCCTGATTATGGAAGTTGTAACAAACCTCCGCGAGCTTGGCGTCATTGGTGAGGACCGCTCCGCCTTCGCCGGAGTTAAGGTTCTTGCTGGCCTGAAAACTGAAGCAGCCGGCCAGGCCCCAGGTGCCGACCTTGCGTCCCCGCCATTCCGCCAGGTGCGCCTGGCAGGCATCTTCCACCACCGGGATCGCGTGTTTCTGACCGACATCCAGAATCTTGTCGAGGTTGACCGGCGAACCGCCAATATGGACCGGCAGGATGATCCTGGTCTCTTTCCTGATTGCAGCTTCGACCTTGTTAGCATCCATCTGAAAACTCTCCAGGTCGGTATCGACAAACACCGGCAGCGCATAATTGAGCACCACGACGTTGTAGGTGGCAACGAAAGTGTAGGGCGGGATGAGGACTTCATCCCCGGGCCCAATGTCGAGCGCGCCCAGCACGGTGGTGAGGGCCGCCGTTCCGCTCGCGGTCGCCAAACAATGCTTTGCCCCTGTGAGCTTTTGGTAAGCCTCCTCGAAGCCTTTGACGGCGCCACCGCCGCCGCGGAACCACTCTCCGCTATGGAGGGTATCGAGCAGGGCCTTCTCTTCGGTTTGATCAAATACCGGCCATTTGGGGAAACCGGCACACAACGGTTTGCCACCCAGTTTCGCCGGCTTATCGGCCGCGCTTTCGGCGGCGAATGCGAATTGGGGGAGACTAAGCGACAAACCCGCTCCGGCAAAAGACGTGGTCTCAAGAAAACGGCGACGTGTGATGGATGATTTCATATGGGAACTCCAGTTTTGGCTAATCCGTTCATCAAGCTGACTTCCTGATAGTGAAGGTCTTGGTACGGACGTCAATTGAAATCGGTCACTTTGTCTCTTGACCGGGCACAATTTCCTGGGAGAAATGATGCCGTGCTTGCTCCGGAAAACCTATGAACCTCCCACGCCACCCGCAACACCTGGTCCAAATCTTGAGTCTCACGCTAGCGCTCAGCGCGTTGTGTGGCTGCAAAACCGCGCCGCGGGTAGGGACATTGGAGCCTCGCTGTGGCGACGAAATCGTGGTCGCCGGCCGTTTTGTCCATACCGGAACGTCTGTGGTGCTGTGGATGGACCCGGGCGGGTATGATGCGTACCGAGTCGAACGGCGGTTCGGCCCGCTGGAGAAGGCGGGTTGGGATGCCTCCCACGCAGAGGTCAGGGGCCTGACGTCGCCGAATCGATATAATATGCGCCGGAGCGGGCTAAGCACCGACGAACTCGAGCGGGTGCGGGGCGGCGGTTGGGACTTGCCGACCTTGCAAAGAGTCGTGGATCAATTTGTCATTCATTTCGACGTTTGCGGCATCAGCCGGCAGTGTTTCAATGTTCTGCAGGACCACCGGGACCTCAGCGTGCATTTCATGCTCGACCTCGATGGCACGATCTACCAGACGCTTGATTTGAAAGAACGCGCCTGGCACGCCACCACCTCGAACAGCCGTAGCGTCGGCATCGAGATCGCAAATATGGGGGCCTACGGGGACAAGGAAGAAAATCCGCTCGCCGATTGGTATTCGAAGGATGCGAGCGGTCAGCCTCGCATCACAATTCCGGCGCAGTATGGCGATGGCGGTCTTCGCACCAAAGGTTATGTCGGACATCCGGCGCGGCCGGAACCGATTAGCGGGACGATTCAGGGGCGGGAACTTGTCCAGTACGATTTCACGCCGGAGCAATACCAGGCCTTGGCCAAACTCACCGCAACGCTCTGCAAGGTTTTGCCTAAAATTAAATGTGATTACCCGAAGGATGCGAACGGCAAACTAATTCTGCAGAAACTGCCGGGTGATGAGCTCGAAAAGTATCAGGGCGTTCTGGGGCATTTTCATATCCAAACCGATAAAGTTGACCCGGGCCCGGCGTTTCAATGGGATTACGTGATTGGAGGCGCGCGGCGGCTGCTGGAAGGGAAGGTTGAGAGTCCAAAGGCGAAGGGCGAGGGGACCTGATGCGGAAGGTCTAAACGCCAAACGCCAGCCCAGAAAAAGGCACCAAAAACAAAACCCAAAACCAGCTTTCTGGGAATTGCCACAGTATCGAGACCTGCTCCCCCGCCTTGAAAGTTTGGCGTATGCAGTTTCGCCCCTCAGCGCCAAAAGCTGTTCAGTACCGCATGACCCGCAGCGGCTTGGCTCTGCGCGATAGCCTGGGTGATGTATTCTTTGGCCCGGCTGACGGCTTCGGGCAGGGGAAGGCCGCGCGTGAGGTAAGCCGTAATCGCAGCGGAATAGGTGCAACCTGTGCCGTGGGTGCGGATACCCCGGACAAATGGCGCAGCGAGGAGCAGTTCGGTCCGGCCATCGTAGAAAATGTCCGCCGCCTCCCTCAGGCCGCGCAGGTGACCGCCTTTGACCAGGGCCGCGCAGCCGAAACGCCAGCGTAGTTCTCGGGCTGCGGCACGCAGGTCTTGGAGCGAACGCAAACTGCGCCCGACCAGGACTTCTGCCTCGTGCAAATTTGGAGTAACAAGGGTGGCTAGCGGCAAGAGTTCAGCACATAGCAGTTTGATCGCCCCTGGCTTGAGCAGTCGCGTGCCGCTTGCAGAAATCATGACGGGATCGACCACTAAGGGCGGTGCGCGGAGCTTCAGTCTCCGGTTTAAGAAGGACGTGACGGTCCGCACAATCGGTGCCGAGTAAAGCATGCCGGTTTTAATGGCGGCCGGCCGGAGTTCCTCAAACACGGCCTCGAGTTGCTGGTGCATGAGTTGCACATTGCACGGCTGAATGCTGCGGACTCTCCTTGGAGTTTGGGCCGTTAAGCAAGTGACGACGCTGGTTCCATGCACGCCCAGAGACGCGAAAGTCTTCAAGTCCGCCTGGAGGCCCGCACCCCCGCCACTGTCCGAGCCGGCGATGGTCAGGGCGACCGGAATCATTTTCACTTCCGCACGGTGGCGTGGTCCTGCAGCCAGAGCAAGTCCGGATTATTGGGACTGACGAAAGTGAAATGAGCGCCGTCCGCGTTGCCGCCGTCGCGCGCTGCCTTGAGTGTGTCTGGATCTCGCCAGCGGTGCACATCTACATGCCCATCCGCAAAAGCGATCGTACCGGAATTGTCGTGTTCGATTGTCGGCCGGTGCCAGAACCAGCCGTTGTTTCCCATGAAGAGCACGAAGGCCGAATAACAGATGTTCACCGGCGAGGTGTCCACAAAGGTGTAAAGCTTGTCCGCCCCGTAGGGCGCAAAACCCGCCACCTTCGTGAACGTATAACAGGAGGCGGTGTTCACGTCGTCGTCAGCCGGGAAATCCCACGAAAAGTAAGAGTTCAAGGCGTAGTTGCGCAAGCGCGGCTGTGTTTGGCCGTTAAAGGAGATCGTGGTCCGGTCCGCCGGACACTTATAAACTGCCGCGTTGCGGAGGTAATCCGCGAAGAGCGCGTATTGCGGGTCCAGGAGGTAACTCGATTTCACGAAAGCTTCGGGGTTGATGTGCTCCCGGCCAACCACCCAAAGTTTGTGCTCGGGCCCGTAACCGTTGGCAACCAGACGCCCATTGTTATCATCGGAGTAGAGGTGCCAGGTAATGGACAGTTGATGGAGGTTGCTCAGGCATTGCGTGCGGTAGGCCTTGGCCTTGGCCCTGGACAAGGCCGGCAGCAACAGCGCCGCCAGTAACGCGATGATGGCGATTACGACCAAAAGTTCGATCAGCGTGAAACCGCCTGTGCCAATTGGAGCCTGGCCCGCGCCCACTCGATCCCGCCGCTTATAGCAACCATTCATCACGTTTATCCTGCAAAAATAGTATGCCAATTTGAACTTATTCCGCAAAGCACAATACGGCAAACGCCCTGTGCGTTTGACTGCACACAGGGTCTCCTTTCTCAAGATCCGCCGTTCCCGCCAATCAGTCAAAGCCGCAATTTCACGATTTCGCTTTTCCACCGATGCGGTAAGCTTGGCCCATGGACAAGGGCCAGGTAGCAGAGATTTTGGTAAATATTGCCACGTTGTTGGATTTGAAAGGGGAGAACCCGTTCAAGTCGCGCGCGTATCTCAACGCCGCCCGCGCTTTGGAAGGTCTGAGCGAACCGCTGGAAAAAGTAATCGCCGAAGAGCGCCTGGGAGAAATCGAGGGCATCGGCGAATCCCTTCAAAAGAAAATCTGCGAGCTCGTCACCACCGGCAAGCTGGCCTATTACGAGGAGCTCAAAGCCGCCACGCCGCCAGGTCTGGTGCTGATGCTCGAAATTCCCGGCCTCGGGCCAAAGAAGATCAAGGCGATCCACGCCGAACTGGGTATCGAGACAGTTGAGCAGCTTGAACAGGCTTGCAAAGACGGCAAGGTCGCCAAACTCAAAGGCTTCGGGGAAAAGACTCAAGCGAACATTTGCGAAGGCATCAACCGCCGCCGCGCTTACGCCGCAAAGCATCTGATCAGCGACGCGCTGCCCATCGCCGAAGCCCTGCTGGACTCGTTGCGTTCGCACCCGGACGTGATTCGCTGCAGCGCGGCCGGCAGTCTGCGGCGGCATCGCGAGATCATTGGCGACATCGATCTGTTGGCCTCCGCGAAGCACCCGGCGGCAGTTCTCGAATTCTTCACCCGGCAGCCGGGCATTCTGAACGTGATTGCCAAAGGGGAGACCAAGGCCAGCGTGCTCCTCCAAGGGGGCATCCAATCTGATTTGCGAGTCGTTTCTGACGCGGAGTTTCCGTTTGCCTTGATGTATTTCACCGGCAACAAGGAGCACAATATCGTCATGCGCCAGCGAGCCATTGACCGGGGCCTGCGGCTCAACGAATACGGGCTGTTCCGCTCGAAAGCCGAGACCCGCGACCCGAAGTTGCTGGTGGCCTGCCGCAGCGAAGAGGAAATCTTCGAGAAACTCGGCCTCGACTTCATCGCGCCCGAGATGCGAGAGGACCTGGGCGAGATTGCTCTTGCGGAGAAAGGTCCTTTGCCGCGTTTGGTTGAATGGACGGACCTCAAAGGCTCCCTGCATAACCATTCGACCTGGAGCGACGGCCATCAGCGCCCCGAGGAAATCGCCAAAGCGATGTGCGAGCTGGGGCTGGCTTACTGGGGGATTACGGACCATTCAAAATCATCCTTCCAAGCCAACGGACTCGATGAGGCGCGCGTACGGCAGCAACTCAAGGAGCTCACTCAAATTAACGAGCGGCTGACGGTGGAGGGCACCGATTTCCGGCTGTTAACCGGAACCGAGGTGGATATTCTGAAGGACGGCAAACTCGATTTTCCCGATGAGCTGCTGGCGGAGTTGGACGTCGTGGTCGCGAGCATTCATCAAAGCTTCAGCCAGTCCGAAGCGGAGACGACGAAGCGATTGATCCACGTGGCGCAGAACCCGTACGTCCACATCCTCGGCCATCTCACCGGCCGACTGTTGCTGGAGCGCGATGGCTACAAGATTAACCACCATGCCGTAATCGACGCGTGCGCCGAGACCGGCACGTGGATCGAACTCAACGCAAGTCCGTACCGTTTCGACATGGATTGGCGGTTCTGGCCTTACGCCAAAAGCAAAGGCGTCAAATGCGTGATTAACTGCGATGGGCATCGATTCGAGCACGCAGGGTTTCTCCGCCTGGGCGCCGGCATTGCACGCAAGGGATGGCTGACGAAGGAGGATGTGATTAACACGCTGCCGCTGAAGGCGCTCCGGAAAGAGCTTGCGAAG
Organism: Binatia bacterium; assembly: GCA_035566895.1. GTDB lineage: Bacteria > Verrucomicrobiota > Verrucomicrobiia > Limisphaerales > UBA8199 > DATMQA01. The sequence goes on along the minus strand of DATMQA010000169.1, from coordinate 33,522 downwards.
AAGCGGGCGAGGAGGAGCTAAAATGCAAAAGCAATCTCTTCGGCTCACGCGCGCTAAGGCCGCTGTAATCGTCGTCGATGTCCAGGAGCGCCTTTTGCCGGCCATTTTCGAAAAGGAGCGAGTGGTCCAAAACAGTGTGAGGCTGCTCAAAGGCGTTGCGGTGCTTAAAGTGCCGGTTTTCGCCACCGAGCAATATCGCAAGGGTTTGGGCGCGACCGTGCCGGAGGTGGCGGCGGCCCTGGCCGGAGTGGCACCCATCGAAAAGGTCGCTTTCAGCGCGTGCGGCGCAGCGGGATTTATGGCTGGCCTTGAGGTAGCGAGGATCTCGGACGCAATCCTCTGCGGCATCGAAACGCATGTATGCGTTTTACAGACGTGCCTCGATCTCCTCGATGGTGGCCGGACGGTCTTTGTCGTGGCGGACGCAGTGTCGTCGCGGACACCGGAAAATCATTCTCTTGGCCTGGAGCGGATGAGAGACGCCGGGGCGGTGCTTGTTTCGACCGAAATGGTGCTGTTCGAATTGCTGGAGCGGGCCGGCACCGAGGAGTTTAAAAGGATTCTGGCGCTGGTGAAATAGCCGCCTCCTAGAGGCGCTTCACCCGAATGTTTTTGTAACGGACGATGGCGCCGGGGTGGCTTTGCAAGGCGAAGGTGCCTTCGCTGAGCTTGCGCTCGAAATCTTTGCCCGGCTGGGCGCCGGGCGGTTCGTTGTATTCGAACACCTTCTTGCCATCCACGATGACGGTGACTTTGTTACCCTGGACCACGATTTCCTGCGTCCACCATTTTTGGTCCTGAGCCGGGGATTGGGCAATGTTCACCAAACCATAAAGGCTGCCGGTTTTGACCCAATCGGTGTGGGTATTATTGACCTGGCACTCGAAACCGCCCTTGGGCCAGCCTTGCGCCTGGTATTTGGTATGGAAATAGATGCCGCCGTTGGCGCCTGGTTCGGTCATCACATCCACCTTTAGGTGAAAGTCTTTGAAAGGCGTCGCGTCGCCGACATAAAACAGGTGACAGCGTTGGCCGTGCGCGACGAATGCGCCGTCTTCAATTTTCCAGGTGCCTTGGTTTTCTTCAGCCATTTTCCAGCCGTTGAAAGTCTTGCCGTCGGACAAGAGCGTGTAGCCGGATTCAGTCTCAGCGGCAGACAATCGGGCAACAGGGCTGAGAAGCGCGGCGGCCATAAGGGCGAGAAGCAGATTTTGTCGCATGGAGCGAGAATTAAGCGGGCGGGGCGGGTCTGCAAGCTAAAAAAGGCTCTGGAACCAGGGCAGATTTCCCATCCGCCAACTCTGAGTTCCGTGCTAGAGCGCCCGCTCCAATACGTCAGCCAATTCCGCGTTGGTGAGCACGATGGGATTTGCTTTCATGCTGCTGGCTTTGGCCGCCTTATCCACCAATTCGGCAACATGCGCGCGGGTGAGGCCATAAGTACCGAGTGGGGGGATTTGCAAATCGGCAACCAACCGGCGAACCCAATCTACGCCTTCATCCGCTTGGGCGCCGGGCTTTCCCGTCAACAAACGGGCAACTTCCTCGTAACGCCCCAGCGCTTCGCTGCCGGCCTGCCGCTGTCGCAAAGCGTGGAGGTTGCTCTCCATCACGTGCGGCAGCAACGCCGCGCACACCGCCCCATGTGGAGCGGAAAACATCCCGCCAATCGGTCCGGCAAACCCGTGGACTGCGCCTAGGCCGGCGTTCGCCAGGGCTAGACCGCCGTAGAGGCTCGCCAAGGCCATGTCCTGGCGTGCGGCGGGCGCGTTGCGGCCGTTTTCAAAGGCCGAGCGCAGGGAGCGGGCCACCTGTTGAAGGCCTTGAACGCAGAGTGCATCGGTCATGGGGTTCGCTCGGGAACAGACGTACGGTTCGATCAACTGGGTCAGCGCATCCAGACCAGTGCTCGCCGTGATCGTCGATGGCAGGTCATAGGTAAGTTCCGGATCGACCAGGGCAACGCGCGGCAGCATGAACGGGCTGCGCAGGCTCACTTTAACCCGGTGCTCCGGCGCGGCCAGGACCGCATTGCGGGTTACTTCAGAGCCGGTGCCCGCAGTAGTTGGGATGGCGATGAACGGGACGGAAGGGTTGGCGAGCGCTTTGCCACGGCCAATCACTTCGAGGTAGTCGAGCAATTCGCCGTCGTTGGCCAGCATGGCCGCAATGGCTTTGGCGGCATCGATGACGCTGCCGCCTCCGAAGGCGAGCACTAAATCGGCTCTGATTTGCCTGGCCTGCTCGACTCCTTTCTGGACTGTCGCGAGCTCGGGTTCATTCCAAACTGGAAACGTTTCCGCGGCCAATCCCTGGCCGCGCAGCAAGGCCAGCAAAGGCGCGGCACGGTCCGGGTTCCGGCCGGTCACGACCAAGGCGCAGCGGCCATGCTCCTTCGCCAGCGCTCCAACTTCGCGCAGCGTGCCTGGGCCGAAGATGATGCGCGTAGCAGTGGCGAACTCAAAGCGCATGAGTGAACTTCACGCTCGACCTTGGTTCGGCCATCATCGGCGCGACGGCATCCCGCCAGGTCTGGTAATGTTTGGTTTCCTTGTGTGCCGCCGTGGCTTCCAGGCTACGATAGCCCTCCACCAGCACGAATCGGGTCGGGTCGTCCTGCTGTTGGAGAATATCGAACTGCGCGATCCCAGGCTCTTTGATGCTCTCCCGCGCGTTGGCGAGCGAGGCCTGTTTGAAAGCTTCGACCGATTCCGGCTTCACCTGGACATGGACGTGAACGATAAGCATGACGATCCTTTCCTGAGGGAGTCCACGGTTACATGGTTACACGGTTACATGGTTACATGGTTACACAGTTAAACAGTTACAGGGTTACAAGGTTACAGGGTTACATTGGTCTAACCCGCCGCAGCCCATGTAACTATGCAACATTGTAACGATGCAACGATGTAAGCATGAAACGCTCTGGCCGACAACTCAGGCCCGACGGGCGTGCGTGCTATTTCGGAGCGTTCGCCACAGCTTTGTCCGTTGGCTTATAGAGCCCCGCTTTGATAAAAGGCTCCAAATAGGTGCCGTAACCGGCCTTCTCCATCTCATCGAGGGGGACGAAGCGCAGCGAAGCTGAGTTGATGCAGTAGCGGAGATGAGTCGGTGCGGGGCCATCATCGAAAACATGGCCCAGGTGCGAGTCGGCCGTCCTGGAACGGACCTCTGTGCGCGCCATGCCATAGGAACGGTCCGTCTTTTCCATGATTTCCTTCTCCGAAACCGGACGGCTGAAACTGGGCCAACCGCAGCCCGAATCGAACTTATCCAGGGAACTAAAGAGTGGTTCTCCGGAAACGATATCGACGTAGAGGCCCGGTTTGTGATTGTCCCAGAATTCGTTGTTGAACGCCGGCTCAGTCGCCGCATGTTGGGTGACTTCGAATTGCATGGGCTTCAGCTTCTGCTTCAGCTCCGCCACTGGGGGCTTTTGAAAGTTTTCCATAAAAGAATTGGTCAAAGGAGGCGAAAGGCTGGCGTGGTTCGCCGCGGAAACCTGGCGCTCCGTTCTCGAGCATCCGTTCAGCACTATCGCTGCCAGAGCGGCAACCACCAAATGAGTCCATGCCTTCGCCAGATTCATGCCACACATTAGCACAGGCCCCGAGGATGTCGAAAACCAAGCGGCGGACACACGCCATCATTTAGTCTCGCTGGGGATCCAGTTCGCTTTGGTAAGGTATGAATCAAACACCCTCGAATAGCCGCCTGTGCCCGACAGCCCCGCTATGTCCTTGGCGTCTCGCCCTACAATGATTGCTCCTCGGCGGGCCTGTGCAAATCCTCTCTTGTAGCCAATGTAGTAGGCGGCAAAGAGCGCAACCAGCACAAGCACCCTCAAAAGCATCTTCAATCTCATTTAGATCTTTATCCGTCAGTGGACCGGGTCGGAAAAGTCGCAGGTTGGAATGCACCCGCCGTCTGCAACTTTCAACCTTCAACCTTCAACTTTCAACTTACCAGCACTCCCCCCTGGCTTGCGTTGCTGACCAGCTTCTGGTAACGCCCCAGCCAACGCTGTCTGCAATCAACTCGCGCGAGGGCAGCGAGTATTTCATGCCGCCATGGCCCATCGCGATGCCGTCATCGACCCCGATCGTGTTGAAAATGAACGGCACCCCGCCGGCTTCTCGAACCAGGCGCTTGATCAGCATCCCAACCTCGTTCAGATGAGCGTGCCCGGGGATGCAATCGGTGTAACTGTTGCAGATCGCGATGAACGGCTTGTCCCAATCGGCCTCGGATTCAATCGAGCCGGTGGCCCGCAACAGTGAGCGGTGCGGCGCGGGTTCGAAGCCCTTTTTAATCGTATCAGAGCGCATATATTTCGATTCGGACTCTACACGGGAATAGGTGTAAATTCAGCGCGGAACGTATCAGTCGGCGAGCGGCTTGTCACGGCGAGAATCGGCGCGCTGCGCCTCTCGTTACTACCACCAGGGCACATGGGCAGACCTGTTCATGAGAGAACTGGGGTGCAAAATTTATCTTTGAATTCCTTTGAAATGCTTTGAAATGCTTTGAAATCCTTGATGGGGCCGAGACTCCCGTGCGCCAATAAGCCATTCAAAATCACTGCAAACTAGTGCAAACTAGTGCAACGTGGTGCAACGTAGTGCAAATCCGCCGGCCCAAAGCCGAAGGTTGGGGGAGGAACCATTCGTTAGATTCAGGCGATCGAGCCGAGAATGGAGGCATTGCGGCCGGGCTTTTGTCGGACGGTTTCATATGAGTGAATAAATTACTCAGATTTACTCAGATTTACTCAGATTTGGTCAGATGCGGTTCTGGTTCCTGGTTTGCTCTGTCTTCCAGCCCAGTTTTCTTTGTTTTCCGTTTTCATTTCATTTTCGTTCGTTTCGTGAGTTCAGCCAGCCGCAGATTTAGCACCTGGAGGCCGGTGGGGCGCTGCAACACACAGCGCTCTATATATGTAAGGAACGTCAGAGGCGGAATTTGCCATCGCCGCGATTCGCTTCGAAATATCATGAGGAAAATATAGCGTGGCGGGGCGTGAGAGTCTTCTTAGTGAAAGCGGGGCTGTATTAAGAAACATTTGCGGAGAGGCCATGCGGCCGATTAGAAACAGCTTGTGCTGGTTACCTTTGAATGCAAGACCGGCGACGAACGTTGACTAATCGGTATTGCGACGCCTCGACCAGAGATAACCGGCAAACGAGCACAAACCCGAAAAGCGATAGCTCGGGTCGACGTAGTGTTCGATAACGTAAAAGGCGAAGTAATAAAATCGGCAGAAGCACCAGATTGAGATGGTCAACAGCAGTCCGACTTTGAAACTCGGGTGCTCCAGGACAAGCAGCACCGCGGAGAGGATTCCCACCAGGAGGAACAGAATACCTTTAAGCTTAATCCACCCGGGATGTGTGAGGTCTTTCATGGTGTTCCTTTGTTGGCTGTAAATTTGCCAGACCAACGCCGCAAAGTCGCCTTCGCGGCGGCAGTTAACTTTCAACTTTCAACGTTCCGCCAGCGTAATCGGTCAGTTACGGCGATCGGAGCGCGGACTTTCCTGTCCGCAGCAATAGGCTAAGCGCGCGATGAGCAGCAAACCGGAGGTGCGCTGGCGTTCGAAAGCTGCTGCGGACAGGAAAGTCCGCGCTCCGCTTCTCCGGCCGCCGCCACTGACCGATAACCCGCTCGCACCCGCGCTAGATCTGCGAATATGACTTGGGCACGAGGAACCGATTGACGATTTTGGAAACCGTCTCGTCGTACTGGTGGTCGTTTTTGAGTTTGTTCCAGACGGGGTGTTTGCCGAAATCACCCCAATGTTTGTCGTGGGCGGCCTGGTCTTCGGCCGAGAGCATATAAGTCAGGTGCGGCAGGTTGGGACCGATGAGCGCCTGGCCGTAGAAGACGGGCGCCAACCCCACTTCGCGCATCGTATCGATCTCACCCGAGTTGAACATCTCGACCTTTTTGAAGGCCTTCACCTCGCTGTAGCTTTCGTAAGTGCGGATTTCGAACATGCGGGGTTTTTTTTCACGAGAATAGGGCGGCAACTCGATTCTTGGCATTCCGGCGAAGGCCAGCATCAGCCAGCTATCAATCCGCTCGAACGCCGGATTCGTCTTTGGAGTCTGCAGATACTCCGCTCCTGCCTTATGAAACTCCGCATCCGCCATCAGCGCCGCGGTTACCCCCGCGAAAGACTCCAGCGATGGATACGGAATCAGAACGAACACCGCATTCTCATCCCTGACCTCAGTACCTTTGGGCGCACCAGTTCGCTCCTGCTGAGAGAAGACGCCCACGGGCTTGAGGCCGAGGCGATTCCAGGCGGGGATGGCCGCTTTCTCGAGGTAGGCATCCAAAAGTTCGGATTTTGTTCCGGCCTTCAGGCGGTAAGTCCGCAATTCATAATACTCGCGGTTCCCGCCGGAGGGTTGAGCTGCCGATGCACCCAAAGGCGCGCTGCTGAGCCCGGCCAGCGTGGAAACAGTCAGGGAGGTTTTGAGGAATTCGCGTCGTTTCATATCTGTTTGTGATTTAGGACTTACGATTTATGATTTTCCGCAAAAGCCCCCGCAATCACAATCCAAATCGCAAACCATCACTGGGCGCGTCTGGTTAGTAAATGACTCTCTCACCCCATGCCGCGCGGGTGCAGGCCGAACTGGAGCAGCTTTTCGCGCATCGTCAGGCGCGAGACCCCGACCCAGCGCGCAGCTTTGGCCTGGTTGCCGTGCGCCAGTTCGATGGCGCGGCCGAAAAGCTGCTTCTCAGCCGTCAGCAGCAGGCGGGCATGCGCGTCGTCCAATTCGCCGCGCTGGGCTGCAGCGAGCAATTGATCAACCTGCTCGCGCAAGGTCTGCTCGGCTGTGCCCAGCGGCGGAACTATCCGGGTCAGGGCAGCGCCCACATGGTCCAGGTTGATGGTGTAGCCCTGAGCCAGCAGCAGCACTTTGCGCACGCTATTCTCCAACTCGCGCACGTTGCCCGGCCAGTTTTGCGCCCGGAGAGACTCCAACGCTTCGGCCTGAATCGAAGGAGTTTCGACACCGAACTCGGAGCCGTACTTGCGCAGAAAGTACTTCACCAGCTCCGGGATGTCCTCTCGGCGCTCGCGCAGCGGCGGCAACGGGATAACCACCACACTCAGCCGATAATAGAGGTCCTCACGAAATTGCTTATGCCGGATGGCGGCTTCCAAATCGCGATGCGTCGCCGCGATTACCCGCACATCGACCGGAATAGTCTCCTTGCCGCCCAACCGCTGAAGAGACTTCTCCTGCAGGACCCGAAGCAGCTTAATCTGGGTGCCCGGTGTCATATCGCCGATTTCATCCAGGAAGATCGTTCCGTGGTCCGCCTGCTCGAATCGGCCAATGCGGCGCGTCTCGGCTCCGGTAAACGCGCCGCGTTCGTGGCCGAAGAGTTCGCTTTCCAATAGCGTCTCGGGAATGGCGGCGCAATTGATCGCGATGAAGGGTGCCTGGGAGCGGTCGCTGTGCTGATAAATGGCGCGGGCGATGAGTTCCTTGCCGGTGCCGGTCTCCCCTCGGACCAGCACGTTGACGGGCTTGGAAGCAATGCGGCCAATTTCTTTGTAGATGGCCTGCATCAACCGGCTGTTGCCGACCAGCGCGTCCCGCGAGTCGCCCGGCCCGCCCAATTCGACGGGCTCGGTCATTAGCCGCCGGTTGGCCAGCGCCCGCTCGACCAGATCGAGCAACTCGGGCATCTCGAAGGGCTTGAGCAGGTAATCGTAAGCGCCGGACTTAGTCGCCTCGATGGCGGTCTCGGTCGTGCCGTGCGCCGTCATCAGGATAATGGGCAGGCGGGGCTTCGCGCCGTGAAGTTCGCGCACCAACTCCAACCCGTTAAGACCGGGCAACTTCATATCGGTGATGACGACATCGACCGCATCTTCGCGCCCGCGGACCAAACCGGTATCCCCACGGGTTTCAACCTGGACCTGGTGGCCTTCTTCCGTGAGCAGCCGTCGCAAGGTCATGACAATGCCTGGATCGTCTTCGATCAACAGGACTTTGGCGGCCGTGCTCATGATCAGCCAGGAGATACACTAACAACGCGCATCGTTGAAGTGTTAAATTGATCGTCGCGATTGGGCACTTTTGTCGAAAATTTCAGTCGGGCGAATTCTGAGGATGAGGAGAACTGTTGGTTCCGAGGCAGCCAGAGGGCCTTACGCAGCGCCAGGTGGGGTGGATTATGGTGTCCTTTTTTACACGCGGCAACACGATCCCAAACGTCGTCCATCGGTTCACTGCTGTCTCGGAGTGCAGGGCGGCGCAGATTTCCATATTGTTGCATATTCCCAAAGAATCAGCGCCCCAAATTGCTCCAAATATGGAAATCTGATACTCTGACCCCCTCGTTGCCCCCCTCGTCTTCCAGGACCCAGGCAGCCCAAAGAGAGGGGGGAGTGAAGCGCTTTGATTGGAAAAAAATATCAACCTTGATTTACCTTGATTCACCTTGATTTCAGGGGTTTTCAACCTTGACTGAACCTTGACTGGAACCTTGACTGAACCTTGACTCCACCTGGACTTGATGATTCGAGTTGGCCAAGCGCGTAACCGCGAAACTCCGGAAAGCGCCGGGAGGGTCTCATTTGAACTCCGAATAGCGACGGATAGCGACGGAACGGTGGCAAAGGTGGTGAAGAGCGTGGCCGGGTCGAGCCGGCGGACGACAAAAAGGGGGCGACGCCCCCGGCTGAGGAGCGGGCACAATACACAGGTTGAGAACATGGGTCCTCTTTCTCAATGCGCGGCGCGTCACCGGTTTTTGGCCGGTGCGGGCGGCAGGCGCGATTGGGCGCCAAGTATTTGATAGCATGAAATGATCCACTTCGCAGGCTATCAAGTATGAGATGGAGGCATGATCAGGAGATCAGTTCGCCTGGTCGGAGTTAACGATACTAAGAACCGGTCCCTTTCCGACCCTGGGTTGACGGTTGTTTTCGGGGGGCAACGAGCAGCGAAAAAAGTATCGTGCCTCTATATATTAAGGCATCGAGATCGTCGCGATTGAGCACTTTTTTCGAAAATTTCAGTCGGGCAAATTCTGAGGATGAGGAGAACTGTTGGTTCCGAGGCAGCCAGAGGGTCTTACGCAGCGCCGGGCGGCGTGGATTATGGTGTCTTTTTTGTGAGACGCGGAACGGGAGCCTCTATTTTCCACTCTTTTAACTGCTATTTACGCGCGGCAACACGACGCCAAAGGTCGTCCCTCGGTTCACTGCCGTCTGGTACTGGGTGGTGACGAAGATTTCCATATTGTTGCATATTCCCAAAGAATCAGCGCCCCAAATTGCCCCAAATATGGAAATCTGCGCCACTGACCCCGTTTACGTCAAGGGTCACATTCTCCGCCGCCCAAGAGTCCGTATGCAATGTCCGACGCCCAGATGTAGACCCCGAGGAGGAAGTCGGGCGAATAGTTCCCCTGCGTTGAGCCTGCCGCAGCGGTCAGAAGCAGCCCTACCAACCCTGATAGTATGTAGATTATTCTACGGCGGAGCGTCTCGGGATTCTCGGAGATTCTCTGAACAACGAATACGATGAAAAGTTGAACTTCGAGATAGGTCAGGACAGGCCACGCGGCTTTCCCGTGGTTCCCGTGGACAATGCCGAGGAATTCGTGGTTGAAGTCCAGTCCATTCGAAATTCCGTGGACGATGTAACCGCCGAAAAGGAGTATCGACAAGAGGAAATTCACGGTGCAGATGGTTTTGGCGACGCGTTTCACGGAGCACCTCGCGGGTTCGGGGCCGTCGGGATCGCTCACCACAACAGCGAGTCTGCCATGTCCCAAGCATTGATGCCCTGGTAAGAGGGCAGGTCGGAGAAAGCGGCGGCAGCGTCCAGGTTGAGCAGATCGAACGCGAAACAGGTCGTGTTGAGGTTAAGTCCAAGCGCATTATCAGTTGTCACAGCTGCGCCCAGCAGTGCCGCATCCAGGGATCCTTGAGTAGTATCGTCTCTCCTAAGGTCCTGGGCAAAGCTGTAACCGACTTGTGCGACCCCTTGCCCGAAGTCGATCCCAGCCGCCGGGGAGCCTCCTTTGAGGGCCGCTATAGCTCCTGCGCCAATCGCTGAAAGAGCTTCGAGTCTCCCGGAGACCACGGCGCATGCGAACGATTGCGATTGAATGAAAGGTGACGCCCCGGGAATGCTACCCATCTGCTGTCCGGCCCATAGGAGTCCCGTGAAGACCACGGGACCGCCTATGTTCTGGAGAAGGCGGCCTCCGAGAGCCTTGTCCATGCCGAGGCAAAGTCCTGCTGCGACACCTTGACACGCGTCCGAAATTGGAGTTGTTATCGCGCTCCCAGGCAAATAGCCGGGGATGCAGAAGCTGGATATGGTGAACAAGGTGTCCGCGAAAGCTGCAAGTGGACCAATAAGAGCAAGGGTCTGAATGGAAACTGGGCTGTTGCCGTCGGGGTCAAAGAGACGATTTGGCGCGTTGTTCACAAATCGATAGAGGTGATTCCCTGCACGTTCCCCAAGGAAATCGCGCCCAATCCATCGGCCTAGCGCGGGGCTGTAGTAGCGCTGTCCATAATAGAGTGCTCCGGTTTCATCGTCCCGGAATTTGCTGCAGAAACGCAGCGGGTTCTGGCGGGCCAAAGGGCCGGTGAGGCGGACCGTTCCGCCGAAGGGCGTGTATTCGTATCTGGCCCCAATGGAGAGATCGGCTGCACTCATAAGCGCTGTAATGTTCCCATTACCGTCCTGCGCTGTAAAGCAATTTGTAGCGGGGCTCGTGTGGGTCGTTACCATGAGCAAACCGCCGACACCGCCAGCCTGGTCTATGGTGCCGCTGAGGTCCTGGCCCCAGAGGAAGGAGGTGACTGATGAGAGGTCAGGATGCAGAATGGCGAGCAGGTTCCGGCCGTCATAAACGAACACTGTGGTAACGGGGTCGATAAAGTCGGAGGTGCCATCCCAGTGCTTGACGGTTTTGCTGATACGGCGGTTTTGGCAGTCGTAAGCGAACTCGAGGCGGAGGCGATTCGAGTCGGTGATTGAAGCAACATTGGTCATGGACATGGCGGCGAGGCGGTTTTCCGCATCCCACTCGTAAGTCCAGATGCCGTCGAAGGTGAGATTGCCGTCAAAATCGTAGGTGAGAGTTTGATTGTATTTGGGAAAGGCCAGACCGCCGTTGGTCGTGATGCCGCCGGAGCAGTTTGTCACGTCCTGCCAGACTGGGGTGCTGCTGTTGGCGATGCTGATTTCGCGATGGAAGTATTCACCTTTGCGGTCGGCGGAACCGCCATTGACCGTCACAGAGTTGCCGGCGAGGGCGACGCCAGCAATGTCCTTGTACCCTGGGGTGAAGATGCTGGCGTACTGGTTAAGGCCGTTGACGGTGTAGCTCGTCGTGCGCAAGTTCAAGCCGTTGACATCGCCGCCAGAGGTGGCGGTTTTGCGGTTGCCGATGTTGTCGTAATCATAACCGTACTGCTGGCCGGCAACGGGGCACCAATCGGACCAGTAATGGTGGGCTCCGATCAGCTCGTCGCGGTCGTTGTAATCATACCGCCAAATGGACCCGTCTTCGAGGGTGGCTTGGAAGCGGCGACCGATTGCGTCATAGAGGTAGGCATGGGAGGTGACGACGGTAGCATTGGCGACATTGGCAATGCTGGACAATCGAGAGCCGTATTCCCAGGAGCGGGTGGTCGTCAAGACGGGTGAACCGTTGTTCGCGCACGTGGTCGTCTGGAGGAGGTCCGCGTTTTGCAGGTAGCCATACGCGGCAGAGTAATTGCCGGATGAGACGGCGCCCAATCGGCCATAGTCGTCATATCCATAATTGTCTTGGAGTGACGATGAGAGGCCGAGAACGGCGAGGGAATCGCGGCCGTGAATGCCATCGAAGTGGTTGGTGACAGTGATGCCAGCGAAGGGGCCATAGGTGTATTCAGTGGCAAGAAGGCGGCTGGCGTGATCATACGACAAGGTGCTGATTCCACTGGCGTCAACGATTTGCCTGGGCAGGCCAGCGCGGTTGTAGTTGATGAATTGAACCGATGGCGTGCCGTCGTTATAGTCCAGTTCCGCTGGGTCACCGAAACCGTTGTAGGTATAAGTCAGTGTGACGGGATCTGTGCCGATCAGACGCGCCCAAGAGCGGGTGTGGACCATGCCTTTGTCGTAGGTGTATGTAACGGACTTTCCGTTGTTGTCAGTTTTAGAGAGGAGAAGGCCGGAGGCGTCCTGGTAGGTCCAGGTGGTCTTGTCAAAGGAACCGGGGCTCGCAGGCCAGGTTGGCTGGTTCCATCCGCTGCCGGAGCGGAAGGTGTGGAGTTCGACCAACTCGCCGTACTGGCTGTAAACTCGTTCCTCGGGGTACGGCACATCGCCCCAGGTGTGATAAAGCTCACCACGTGTGGTGTAGCTGTAATAGGTCGCTTTTCCTCTTCGGCTCATGGATTTGAGCTGGCCCGCTCCGGTCGAACCGTTGGGGTAATATTCATAGGTGGTGCGAAGGCCGGTGAAGTCGGTTTCGTTTGTGATCTGGCCGAACTCGTTGTAGGCGTGGGAGGCGGTAAAACCAAGGGGGCTGGTGACGGAGGTTTCACGGCCAAGGGCGTCGTACCAATGGCGTGTAGGCGTCGGCACGGTGGTCGTGCTTTCGGTGATGAGCAGCCCGTTGACGGTGACATTGGTGGCGTTGAGAGCTGACTGAGCGGTATCTGTGACCTGGGTGACCTTCTTGGCTGAGCGATCCACGTAAGTTGTGACCACTGTGAGATTCGTGTCTGCATCCAACGTGCTGACTTCCGAGAGTGTGCTTGGAGAGATGAAGCCACTCATGCGTTCGAAGCGGATGCTGGCGACTGTCGGGGTGTCGGAACCGTCTGTGAGATAGGTAAGGTTGGTTTGGGTGCGGAACCATTGGCCGGCAATTTTAAAGTAGGCATTCCAGGTCCTGGTAGCTCGGCTTAGGTAGTAACTGGCGTCGCCTTGTGAGGCGTAGGTGACCCGATCGTCGAAATCTATATAGTAGGTGGCGGATGCCTTGCCGGTAACGGCAAGGTGAATGGGTTTGTCCACGAAGGTGCCGTACCAGGTCTGCCGCTCGACATAATGAACACCGTCGAAATCGGGGGACCGAGCGAAGGTTTGAACTCCTACGATGTTGTTGCCGGTAGCCGTCCACCTGGGCGAGTCGGATGTCCCCCAGTGAGCGGTATCGAGGAGACGGATTTCCGAATCGTCGTTCGTAGCGTAGGTGTGGAATTCGGCGACGACCCCGGTCCCGGTCTGGGATTTGAGCCGGCGGTCGATATATTGCTCGCGGACAATAGTTGCGCCGCTGGAGAGGGTTGTTGTAACGATCTGGGCTCCCGCGCCACTGAAGCTATACGTATAATTGGTGGTGAGGCCCGTATCCGAGACTTGCTGGACAAGACGCCCGGCAAGATCATACGACCAGCTATTCGTGAGGGCGAGGGTTCCGCCGGCGACCGTGCGCACGTTCTGTCGTCCGTAGGCATCATAGGTGGTGGTGGTGACCACGCTCGCCACAGACGCCAGAGAGTTGGTGATGCCCACTTTTCGGAGCTGGACAACGCGTTTGAGCGAATCATACGAATACTCGGTGCGAGTTCCCGTTTCGTCTGTCTCCCACCGGAGAAGTTCCCCGTCCATGGCGTTTGGGTCGCGGTAATTGGCCTCATACACGGTCCGGACCACGGTCGGGTTGCTGACATCGACAACAGAGATATTGGTTGCGTGGCCGAGCGAGTCATTCTTGTAAGCGTAGCGCTGGAAAACCTCAAAGACCGGGTCTCCGGAACTGTCCGAGCCGGTGAAGACCGCGCTTTCACTTTGAACTGGGGAGCCGTTTTGAAAAACTGTCGTTTGTTTTTGTGTTCTGTTTGGGCAGAGGTCAGCCCCAGAGGCGGAGTACTTGAGCCCGTCCCAGAGTGGCTGTCCCTCGAGGGTGTCCACGTGTAGGATGTCGCCTGGTTGCTGGGGATTATACTGGCCCCAAAGGACAATCGACTGCCGCCAGTCTGGCCCGTCGGCGATATTACCGGCACCCATGGTGAAGGTACGGGTCGCCGGGTCGAAGACGCCGCCGTGGTAATAGAAGGCCTTCCAGGCGCTTTGGCCATCTGCAGAAAAGAATTCGTGCCCGGCCAATCCCTTTCCCAGCGCCTCGGAACCGCGGAGGGCGGTGTTTCCAAAGCCCTCGCTCCCGCAGTTGTAGTTTACGCGCCAGTTGCCTTCCCGTAGCGTATCCGATTGAGCGCCATTAAAGGTTCCGCCGACAACGTATTCGGTAAAGAGCAGGCCGGGCGAAAAGGAGCCATTAGGAGCATGATTAACGGAATGGTTGACGCAGGAGGAGTAGGTTGAGCCGTCACTCCAGGGGGTGTAGTATGCTGCCTCGCAATTATTTGGGGTTGCGTCGGCCGGGTCCTGGGGCTCGCCGTTGAAGGGCCGCAGCACGTACTGAAGAGAGCCTGGATAGTGATCCCAAGTATGGCTGTAGAGGCGAACTTCCCAGTCTCCATCGGGATAGCGGTTGGTGCTGGGTTTGCCGTAAGTGAGGTCGTCATCTTTATCCTGATAAAACCCGAAAGAGCTGACGAGGTTGGCGCCGTCTGGATCAACGCGCGTCTGGACCAGTTCCCAGCCCCAGTCAAACAGTTGGTAATTCTCAATGCACTTGTAAGCGCTGGTGTTGCCGGCATAGTGGATTGTGTTCGTCTCGAACCTGTTGGTCGAAGAGCCGCACACGATTGAAATCCCGCGAGCTTCGACTCTCTGCACCGCGCCAGTTCCGCAGGTGAGGGTCCAGTTGTCAGTGCCAGTCTGGGGATTAAAGACCAGTGAATTGGTACGGTTAAGTCCATTGCGGCATTCGATGAGCAGCAGGTTGGTAAGCGTGGTGGGGGACGGGTTCTGCACCAACCAGGAGACGAAGCAGGAGCCAGTGATGTTGGTATAGACGCCATCCTGGTTCGTGTTGGCGGTGACCTGACTGGGCAGGTAGAAATTGAGCGCGGTCTGGAAGGGTCGCTTGGCCAATTGCGTCGGGTAAGCATCCTGGAGGAGCAGCCGATTGAGGCGAAAGAGGTCTCTTCCTTGCGGATTCTGCGCCAGGAGGAATTGCGTTTCGTCGCTCAAGGTAACGCCGGTGAAGCGGGCAGTTTCGTAGATGGAAGGACCGGCTATCAATGTGTTGAAGTCGTGGACCAGGAGGGAACGGAGAGGTTCGGCAGGGGAACCTGCGCCCAGGTAATTTGTGAGTGCCTGCTGGGTGGCAGGTGCCAGATTGTTGGAGACGAAAAGGGACACTCCGGTGGTTTCGGTTTTCAGCCGGTTGGCGAGCGATGGCAGGTCCGCGATGTCCGAGACCAGAAATGTCCACGGATCGATGATATCCACGAAGGTCTGGAAGTCCTTGACCCGGCGCAGGGAGCCGTCGGTCTTGGCAGCGACCAGTTCGACCTGGGAACGGACATTGGTGGAGGCGGCGGCAAAGAAAATCGCGCTGGGGGTGCAGGCATCACGGCTGAGGCCGGACTCGCTCAAGCGAAGGCGACCTGCTGCCAGGCCATCGTAGAGCCGGCCCAGGCTGACGCCCCACTCGATGGAAATCTTGTTGGTGAGGAGGCTTTTGGCGGGTCCCATCTGGAGAAAGCGGGCGTCGCCGGGCGCCGGTTTAGGATCATTGCTCTGGTCATCGACCAGCCAGCGAGCACCCTGCTGATCCTGAATTTCAATGATCCAGGAATTACTGTAGGCGGTGCAGTTCGTGTTGGCGGTGATGATGTCCTCAACCTGGCGGTTAATGAGAATTGCGTAGGCCTTCGGCACGGCATCAGAGCCCGTCTTACTCAGCAACTGCAAGGGTGGGCGAACGCTCAGATCCATTTCTATTTGCGCGAGGTTGGTCGTGACGACTGTGAGCAGGTACTCACGGCGGACATTCAGGTTGGCGAAGAGCGTCGGCGCGTTGGTGAGGGCGGAACAGCCGTTAGTATTGCCGTAGCCCACGGTGAGACCGTCGGCCAGGGTGATTTGGACCATGCTATTGCTTTCCGCATACAGCACGGGAATCGAGACAGAGACTGGAACGGTCGGCGGGTTCTGAACCCATTTTTGCCAGGTTGTTGGCTGCCTGTTGATTTGGGCCATGGACTCCGGGACGGCGAGCGGTAGAGTGGCGATAGCGACGGTAAGTAGAAGCGAGTTATTCATAGGTCCGAGTCGTTAAGGGGTTTGCTCAAGGGGCCGGGCTTCGGAGTGGTGTAAAGACCTGCAGACCATTCCCGGTAGTCAGGCCATTCGGGGAGTTGTAGGTCTTCCAATCGGTCTCACCGGAATCAAAAGTGCCGTTACCATTCGCGTCTTCGAGGTAATCGGACATTCCGTCGCCATCGTAGTCGAGAGGGTTCCCGTTGCCGTCCACGGCGACGTAGTGATAAGAAATATCGACGATTGAATTAGTCTCTTTGATTTGGTTGGTTTGCGTGGTGTAGTGGTAAAGCCCTACGACATCTGCTGTAACCGACCCCGTATTGATGAGCGACGAGTTAGTGGGGAGGTAGTAACTGCCGAGCCAGCTTGTCTGCCAGTTGAAATTGGTGACGGCGAGATCGTGAAGGCCGGAGGGGGAGGTGGTATTGGAGCCGATGAGATAGGCGTTGTAATCGAATTTAGTCCATCTGCTGTTCCCGGAGGCGGCGTCATTGAATCCTATGGTGGTGGCGTCGAAGGCAGTATCATGGATGGACCAAAGAGGGTAATTGCCGTAGGAATCCGAACCCGTGCGGGCGGGGTTGAGGCCGCCCCCGCGCAGGAGGCAGCTCTGGAGGATGAAGCTGCAGTTGGTGGTGGGGGCGCCATCCCAGGAGGTCCAGGCCGAGACACGGTCGAAGAGGCAGTTGGTGTAATTGAGCTGGCTGCAGTAGCCGTTGCAACCCCCTCCCCAGAATTCGCAATCGCGGGCGTGAACGATGAGGTAGCCCCAGTCATCGCGCATATGGGTGGTTTCACAGGCGAGAATGGAGCAGCGGGTAAAGCGCATCGAAACGACCGGGGCCAGGGAGAAGTCGGGCCAGGCCGAACCGGTGATGCCGGCAGTTTGGCTGCCATCCGCCACGCCGGAGGTGCCCTCCTGGACGGTGTTGCGGCGGACCCAGTAACAGGGCGCGGAGGCAGTGCCGCTGAAGGTGGCCGTATGGCCGTCGACGATGTGCACGCCATGGTCGGTCGATGCGAAGAACCACCCGACCGCAGTGCCGGCTGGGAAGGTGAGGTTGGCGTTGGCGTTGACGGCGCCGAAGATGTAATCGAGCGCAGGGTATGCGTAGCCGAGATCGAGTTGGCCGGTCTCGCGCTGGGCCTGGGGGGTGAAGGTTGTGTCGGCGGAAATGGCGACGTTGGAATAAACGATGGGAGGGAAGGTGGTCGATTTTCTGAGTTCGACGAGGAGACTGGAATCGATATTGGTGGCCCCAACAGAGCGGAAAGGGGAGCCAGGCGCGAGATAGAAGGAAGCGGCGCCGGCGGTTTGGAAAGGCCAGGAGGAGGAAGAAAAGACAGTCGAGCCGAAGTTGGGGGAGTTGTAGAATCCGTTGTAGTCGCCGCCGGGGGTCCAACCGCTGTCCGAAAGGTTGCTGACGTTGGCGAGAATGCAATTGGTGAAGGCGAGGACATTACCTCCGTATGTGCCGGGACCTGTGGTCAGATAGGAGCTCCCGCTAAAGCTGACGTTTTCGGCGGTCGCGGTGACGCCTCCTCCGAGTGCGAAATTGGTGATAGTATTGGCGAAGAGGACATTACCGAGATGGAGAGTGGACCCCCCAGCGCTGATGCCCTGCTGGCAATTGATGAACTGGGCATGGGAGACATTTGCGGACACGGCTCCAAGCGAGAGACCCACCTTGGCGTACGCGAAGCGCACGTACGGCAGCTCCGGCACGAGCGGCGCCACGCCAGCGAATGCTAAAGCGGAGCTGGCGTAGTAACCGGTCGGATTTCCAGAACCGATGTTCTCGCCAACACTCGAATCATCGACTGCGGTGAAGATCACCGGTTTGTAGGCAGCGGAGGTGAAAACGGTTTTCGGAGTGTAGGCCCCTGGAGTAATATTGAGAGCAACGTTGCGGGCAAATTTTATGACTGAGCCGCCTTCCCATGTATTTGTCCCCCAGAGCGTTACATTTCCGCTGATGTAATACGTAAAATTCCCTTGAAAACAGTAGCCGGTCACGATACCGCTGAGCATCGTATAATCCCAATTGACCTGGGGGATTGGAGTCGTGTTTCGGGCTGGGTCGAGCTTAGCGATGCTGTAAGACGGATGGGAGGAAGAGACGAAACGTTCGGGCGGGGTGCGGCGGGATTTGCCAGACACAAGGCGGGCAGAGGAGCCGGACCGGGGAGTAAGCCCGGCCAGGAGGCCTTTTCCGGCAGGTTTAGGGGTATATCCAGCCAGGGTGGATTCGGGCAGAGCCTGGAGAAGCGGTTGAAGCTCGGCGTAGTTGCAGGCTTCGATGAGAAAGCGGCGGCCGGAGTCTTCAAGCCAGCGCTTGAAGACGGTGGCGGACTTCCCGGGTTGGCCTTCGAGGAAGGCGACGCCGCGCGCCATTTTGAGAGCGTCGAAATCGAGTGAATCATCGACGGTGTCGGGATCGACCATGGCGGCGCGACGAGCAGGATCGGCCACACTGTTAAGAACAACAGACTGGACGGCGGGTGTCGGTGATTCGAGAAACTCGGTCCAGATTTCCATGCGGACGGAATCTGGAGAGAACCCGAGACGCGAGATTTGCGCTGGTGTGAGTTTCTCGTTCAGGAGCACCTCCTGGTGATATCGGCCGCGTTCGTTGCGGATGCGGACGCTGGCTTTGAGTCCTTGGAATGCATCCGGAAACGTGATTTCGTTGGTGGCGGTTTGCACTCCCGGGCAGGGCTTGACGGCGGCGACCTGGAGGGTCTTGCCGCTTGCAGGATCAAAGAGCAGGATGCCGATGAGAGCGGTACGGATTCGGGCGCCGTCCGGTGAGAGGCAGTCGAGCACGCCATTGGCGTCGTCAAGGCTTGGGGAGACGATGAGCTTATGCTGGCAGCGGGCGGCGACCGCGTAGCCTTCCGGCGTGATTTGGAAGGAGTCGTCGCTTTCGGTCCACTGGCCGGTTTCTGGGTCAAGGAAGTGGAGCCCGCTGGCCAATTCCATGATCCTCTGCGGCCTGGGGACGAGTTTGCCTGAGGGGGAGGGTTCATAGACGATGCGCTCGCGGAGGGCATGGTTTGGGCCGCGTTCGATGATGGGGTAATCCTGCGGAGAAGACGCTTGAAGCTGGGGTGGAGCGCCCCCGGGCTGAGGGGCAATTTGTTGCGCCGGTTGGGCAGGGCCGCGAGTGGCGAACGCAAAGACAAGAAGGGTGAGCGGTACCGTGATGGATGAGGGTGTTTTCATAAAATATTTCCTTGGGGTAGGGATCAGGTTCTTGTCGTGCCATTTGGATGCAGGCCCAAAGCTGCGAGGGTGCGGCGCCAGAGGGCTAACGCGAATTTGCGGGAGCGCTGGGCGGTGCCCTGGCCGCAGTGGGTTGAATCAGCGATGGTTCGGACGGGCGGGAATTCCTGCTCGCGGGAGTAATACTCGAGCATGAAGGCGGCGGTTTGGCGCTCAGGCGGCGGCATCCGCGTGGCCTGCTGCCACAAGAGACGGAGCAAATCCCTGAGGTCCTGCTCGGAGTAGTCGATGGTTGGAACACTCATGCTCTCTATATTAGTAATGCCAATTGGAGGCAGCGGTGTACCAACTTTCTTAGTATTTCTTCTCCAATGCCGGATTTCGTTATGGATGAAGCCGAAGGCCCAAAGGTGGAACTCGAGTCCCGGCGGAACGCGAGACAGGTTCTGAATGGCCTTGAGGGTGGCCTCGATGCAGAGGTCCTCGGCGGCGGCAGGGTCGCTGCAGGCACGGTGGGTGAAGCGGAGCAATTGTGGGAAGCGCCGGGAAAGAAGAGCGTCGAGGGCCGCGGCGTCACCGGCTTGGGCGCGTTGGAGGAGGGTCGCGTCAGGCAGGCCGTCCAGTTGGGCGCCGGGAGCGGCGGCGAATGGACAGCGGTCCGAGCGCTGGGCCGGGGGAGCGAAAGCGGCTTGAGAGTTCTGGGATAGTTCAGATTGGATGATCATTGCAAGTTACGTGTTGAAGGTTGCGAGACAGGAAACATCGGGAACGACAGCAGGGAGGGAGGGACGGCACCCAGCCGTTTTGAAGTACAAGGGAGGAGGCAGGCTGTGGAACACCTCAGTCTGTTGCCGATGAACGAAAGCGTGACCCACCGCGTTCATGACTTCCGGGAGGCTTGGTATCTCCCCTTCCTATGGTGGAAGGTTTAAAGATTATGGACCGGGAAGTCAATAAGCTTTTTGCAGCAGTGAGTAGCGTTACACAAGTATAGGTTCTGCTAAAGCTGAATTTAAGAAACCTTCAAGATGGGCCGGCGGCTTATGCGCCCGAGGTGTGGGAATTATGAGTGGTTGTTAGTTGCCCGGGTATCACATTGGCCAACCGTATCCATCTCGGCGGTACATTGAGACCGTTCCTATATTCAAATTGGCACGTCTGGCAAGCAACCGGCCACCAAAACGCTTGGAGTATTGGAAAAAGGTCACTTTACGCATCGTTCCCGCCACCCGGGTAAATCGGCATTGGTCATGATTTTCCACTTTTTTAACTGATATTCACTCTCGGCAACACGACCCCGAACGTGGTCCCGCGGTTCACTGCCGTCTGGTACTGCAGGGCGCCGCCGTGCTTCTCCACGATCCGCGCCGCGATTGACAGGCCCAAGCCGGTGCCGGCATCCTTCGTGGTGAAAAACGGATCGAAGAGTCGCTTCTCCACGTCAGGCGGAATGCCTTTTCCAGTATCACAGACTTCAAGGATAACCACTTCGGAAATGCGCTCCCGCAGCCGCCCGGTGCCAGTGCGGACACGCAACGTCACCGTGCCCCTGTGGCCGATACTCTCCGCTGAATTCTGAATCAGGTTGATCAAAACCTGCTGGATCTGCTGGGAATCAACCCGGATTTGCGCGTTTACTGAGTTTTCCAGGGCGAGGCGGATGCCTATCTTCTCGAGTTGCGGTGTCAGCAGGGTTTGAACTTTACGCAAAGGCTCCTCGGCCGCAACCGTGGCCAAGTGTGGTTCCGAGGGCCGGGCAAAGAGCAGGACGTCCTTGACAATGTGTTCGAGGCGGGTGACTTCGTTGGCAATGATCTCGGCGTCGGCCTGTTCGGCAGTGCCGGGCTGCATTTGTTTGCGCTGAATAAAAAGCCAGGCCTTGATGGCGGTCAGGGGGTTGCGAATCTCATGAGCGACACCCGCAGCCAACATGCCCAGCGAGGCCAGCTTTTCCTGGCGCTCCATCAGGGCCTGGCTTTGAACCAGCTTGACTCGCAAGGGTGCCAGCAATTCGCGATAGACCACCGCGGCCAGCCCGCCCCCGGCCAGCAGCAGCAACGCGAGCGAAGTCATGCTCAGCCAGCGCAGGTACGACAGCGATTGTTGCGAGGCCGCCAGAAAGGAATCCATGGATTCACCATGGGCGCCGGCCAGCTTGAAACCCAGGTTGAGCATCCGTTGGGACTGTTTTTCAAAAGCCGCAAAGTCTTCGAGGTCGGGCGTGCGCTGCCGCCGGGCGCGCGCTTTGGCGGCGATTTGCCGTGCCGCTGCCATGTAATCGTCGTAGGCCGCATTGATTTGATCGTGAATCTGCTTCTCCTTTTCGGTGGACTCAATCGGGCGCTGCTCGTCAATCCAAAGATCCAGTTGATGGCTGGCGGTTTCAAAATGGGCCCAGTCGTTGGTGTCCTGATAAACCCCGTAGCGCAGCACGAGGTTGTTTAGCTCAAGAATCGTTTGTTGCACGTGGTCGGCAATCTGAAAGCTTTTCAATTGCACCGCCGTCAATTTCTCCCGCAGCGCGCCGCCCCGCTGCCAGGCGCTGTGCGCCGTCCAAGCGATGAGGGCCACCATCCCGCCAATTGCCAGCACGAAAGCCGCCAACCGCAGTTTGATGCCGCCGCTCATGGTTTGGTAATCGAGCATCGCGCATAATGAGAGTATGAACAGGCGGTCGGACCGCAAGCCGACAAACGGGCGAAAGGAAGTAAAGGGGGCGGTGGTGGTGCGTGAGCGCTGGTGTGGCGTGAGGATAAAACCGTTGAAACGGTTCCGGCTCCTGTCTCCACCGCACGCACACCCCGCGGAAGCGGGGTGTCAATGAGAGAGGGGCGCAAGACCATGGCAACCGCCGACCGCTGAACCGCTTGGCATCGCCCACGGCTTCATGCCACCTGCATCAGTATTCCTTCAAAGGTTATCAAGAAGCTGGGAAAGCACCAATTTAACCGCAGAGACGCGATGAACGCGGAGGGGAAAGGCGCAACCGAGGGGAGAGATGACCACGGCGGCATCGGAGCGCGGCATTTAGGCTGCAGAACGGCGCAAACCCAATCCAGAGTTCGTCGATTCTGCAGCCTAAAGGCCGCGCTCCGATGCCATAACACGTCGCGAAGAATCTTGAAAGCAATGGGGGCGGTGGTGGTAACTCACTTACCGCGTTCGGTAAGCGAATGACCATCTTGAGGGCTCGGCCAGATTGGACCGACCCGAATTCTCTGGGCAAAACGGCGACTTTTTCAGTCAAGCAGCCTTGGCACGGTTCTGGCTAAACGAATCTTGCTTCGACGAACGTGAAAGCAGCGCGTTGGCGAGGTCTGCGGAAGGAACCGTTAACTTTTTGGCGCGAGCAAAAGCTCAATCTGACCGCAGCAACGAATGATTTAGCGGCGACCCACCGCTCCCTGTGGCTCGGCTCACGCCCGCGACCGGCCACAGGGTTATTTTTTTGAACCGATGAAAAAGACGATTCTGCTGGCGGACGACGACGACTCCGTCCGCAAGATGGTGGCCAGAGTCTTGGAAACAGCAGGGTATTCCGTCACCCAGGCCGCCACAGGACCTGAGGCGGTTGCCAAATCCCGAGCCCGGGAGCCGGACCTCATCCTGCTGGATTTAAAATTGCCGGAGCAGGAAGGCTGGCAGGTCTTTGAACAAATCAGCCGGTTTAATCCTTTGCTGCCGGTCGTCGTCATCACCGCCTGGCCAAATCAATACGAAGAAGCCATCCGCAGGGGAATTGATGCCCTGATGGAAAAACCGCTGGATTTACCTGTTCTGCTCCAAACCATTCGTGACTTGCTGGCTGAATCGGACGTTGACCGGACGCGCCGCTTAACCGACCGCAACTTTACCACCGCTTATCTGGCTCACGCCGGGAGCTAAGCACGCAGCTTGCGCTGGAGAGCCTGTGCTCGGGTTCGAGTTGGTCGGACACGCCCGTTCTTTAGCCAATTTCGGCTGGGCGGTCAATTCAGGGACGGCTCTTGGCGGTTCGATCGAAAATGTTCCTCACGCGGCCCGAAGCTTTCGGCGAACAATGCGCCCCAAGGCAATCGCTCCCGGGATGAGCAAAGCCAGTGTGGATGGCTCCGGCACCGCTTGAACCGTAAAGACATCGTCGGCACCAGAGAACGTTCCGATCTTCGAATAGGCGTCCGATTGCTCCGAGTTCGGAGTTGAAGCCAACGTCGCCGGCGAGAACGTCGCTTGATACCCGAACCCCGATAGCGTCTGGCCTGGTTGGATATCGTTCGCAGCAGAAGTGGGACTATACACAACGGAATTGCCATCGACGGTAGCCGTCCATCCGGCTGGTGCTGAAGCGCTGGTTGGCGTCCCAGGCAGATTAAATGCGAAAGGAATCCAGGCATACCACACAGTTCCAATGGGTGCAGTGGCAGTGGGGGCATCGCTAAAGGACAGGCTATAGCTATACGACGGCCCGCTGCCGGAGCCAATGATGGTTCCGCTGGCGGCCTGGCCTTGGGCGTGGAGGGAAGTGGCCATTCCCGCTGCCAGCGTCAATCCGAGAACCATTCTCGTGACGGCGGTGGTGGCGCGGTTGGTTAGGATGGAGGCGAACCGATACGCGTTATTCATAGTGGTCTTTGGTGTGATTTCAATTGGTTTTGACACAAAATAGGCCTTTTGTCTAGTTAGATGCATCACCCAGGAAAAGGTTCCCAAAAAAAAGATTTTTGCAACAAAAAGCATCTCCCCGGAATCCTAACGGGGCTGGAGCCGACGCCACGGTTCTTGTCGTGGCCCGGGAGTCCATTTTTTAGCATAATCCCCAGCCCGGGAGGATGTCCGCATCCAAGGCGGTGGGCTGAGCATTCGCCTGGAGTTTCCGCTCGGCCAAAATGCCGATCATGGCCGCGTTGTCCGTACAAAGGGCGCGTTCCGCCAGGCGCAGGTTGAGTCCCGCTTTCCGGGAGGCCGCCTCCAATTCCTGGCGCAGCACCCGGTTGCAGGTGACGCCACCGGAGGCGGTGACGCAGCCAACGCCGAGACGGCGCGCCGCGCGGATGGTCTTGGTCACCAGGACCTCGACGATGGCGGCCTGCACGCTGGCGCACAGATCACGCAGTTTCTGCGGGTCGTCCAGCAGTTCCGGACGATCGCGAAGAAAATAACGGATGGAAGTCTTGAGCCCGCTGAAGCTGAAGTCATCGTGCATCTCGTTGAGCATTGGCCGTGGAAAATCGTATGCCTCGGGGTTCCCCTGCCCGGCCAGGCGATCGATTTCGGGTCCGGCTGGATATGGCAGTCCCATCAGCTTGCCGGCTTTATCGAAACATTCACCGGCCGCGTCATCAACGGTCGAACCCAGCAAACGGTGCCGCAATTCGGCTTCGACATGGACGAGCATCGTGTGGCCGCCGCTGACGATGAGCGAAACGTTGGGCTCAAACTTCGAAAAATCCGCGCTCGGCGGCTCGCCCGTAATCCAGGGAGAGTAAAGATGGGCTTCATGGTGCTGGATGCCGAGAAACGAGCGGCGCAAAACGAAGGCGACGCCCTGGGCCGCCTTGAGTCCAACCATAAGCGCACCAGGCAGGCCCGGGCCTTGCGTCGCCGCGACCGCCTCGACCTGGCCGGCAGTTATCCCGGCCTGGCGCAAAGCCGCTCCGGCCACCGGCAGCAGATTGCGCAGATGCTCGCGCGCGGCCAGCTCGGGCACGACCCCGCCGTATTCGGCATGGAGCTGAATCTGCGACGAAACCACATTGGACCGGACCCGGCCCTGGTGAACGACCGCCGCGCTGGTTTCATCACAGGAGGTTTCAAAAGCGAGGAGGGGCATGAAGGCGGCGGAACTCCTCAGCGCAAAACCTCATTTTACCTCGAGCTTCTCGCCCTTGGCGACTTGCTTCTCGGTCTGCGGAGCGCGTTGGCTGAAGAGGATCATGCCCTTGAGAAAATCCATCGCCCGTTCCAGTTGCAGGTCGCGGGCATTGGCGACGCGCTCGCGGTCCTTATCGGGCAGGCTTTCCAGTCCGCCCGGGGCGCGGCGGAGCTGGATGTCGCGGTCTTCATCATCGGTCATGGTCACGATGCTGTCGGGGGTGATGCCTTCTTCATGAATCACTTTGTGGCTGGGGGTATAATATTTGGCGGTGGTCAACCGCAACGCCGAGCCGTCAGTCAGCGGCAGAATACTTTGGACCGACCCTTTGCCGAAGGTCTTCTCTCCCATCACATACGCGCGTTTATGGTCCTGCAGGCAGCCGGCGACAATTTCAGAGGCGCTGGCGCTGCCCAGGTTCACCAACAATACGACCGGCATGCCGTGCAGCTCGTCGCCGCGCGGATTGTTGGCCCGGCGCACCGAGCTCTGCGCGGGATTGCGGCCTTCGGTCGTCACGACCAGCTCGCCCCGCGGCAGGAATTTTTCACACACATCGACGGCCTGCTCGAGCAGCCCGCCCGGATTCCACCTCAAATCCAGGATCAAACCCTGCATGCCTTCTTTCTTGAGGGTCTTGATGGCGGTTTCCAGGTCGTCGCTGGTCTTTTCGCCGAACTGAACCAGGTGGATATAACCGATCTGGTTGTCGCTGAGGGGGAACTCCTTCTTGCCGTTGATGTCCTTGACCATATCAACGGTAATGATCGAGCGCTTGAGGTTGAACTCCTTCACCTGGTTTGAGGAAGGCCGGAAGATGGTCAGGCGCACCTCGGTGTCGGGCTCGCCCCGCAAGGTCTTGACGGCGTCCTGGAGGCTCATTTTTTCGGCGTTTTTGTTGCCAATCCGAATGATCCGGTCGCCGGACATAATGCCGGCCTTGAAGCCCGGGCTGTCTTCCATCGGCGCGACGACGGTAACAAAATTGTCCTTCATGGAGATGACAATCCCCAGCCCGCCGAAAGCGCCCTGGGTGTCATTTTGGAGTTCTTTGTACTTCTCCGGCTCCATGAATTCGCTATGCGGGTCGAGGGTATTGAGCATCCCCTTAAGGGCGCCATAGACCAGGTCCTGGTAGGTCAGTTTCTGGCCATCGACATAATCCTTCCGCACTTTCTCCATCACATAGGAAAACAATTCCAGGCTCGGGTAGGCAGAATCCTTCTCGGCGGCCTGGGCCGGGTAGAAAATCCGCGCCCCGATGAGCAGGTTGAAGATCAAAGTCACCGTCACTGCGCCGTAAATCACTCGTCGTTTCATAAAACTGCAAACATCTTTCAGGCTGAAAGTAAGGGGCAACGGGCGCCTTGGCAAGACGGGCCTCTACGGGAGGGTTATGGTTTTCTACGGATGCCTTTCACATTGCCCGGGTACCGCCCGGTCCTTACTCTGCGGCGATGACCGAACCGGAACCACTCCAGCAATTCGGGCGCACTTACGTCCGCTTTCGGGGTCGAAAGCTCTCGTATTTCTCGGGTTGCGATTATTTCCGGTTGGCGAGCCATCCGAAGGTGCTGACGGCGCTTTGGGCGGGCGCCAAACAATACGGCTTGAATGTCGCCGCCTCGCGACTGACCACGGGCAATCACGTGCTGTATCGAAAGCTGGAGCGGCAGTTGGCCGGGTTTTTCCGCGCCGAGGATGCCCTGCTGGTCCCCACAGGTTATCTCACCAACCTGGTCGTGGCGCAGACCCTGGCGGGAAATTTTTCCCACGCCCTCCTGGATGAGGAATCGCATCCTTCGCTTTCGGACGCCGCCCGGTTGCTGGATTGTCCGCTGTTGCGTTTTGGTCATGGCGACGCGGCGGAGCTGGCGGGCTGCATCCGGCGGTGCGGCCCCGGGTCCAAGGTGATTCTGCTCACGGATGGCATGTTTTCGCGGGATGGCACAGCCGCACCACTGAAAGCTTACCTGGAAGTGCTTCCCCTGGACGCGGTGATGCTGGTGGATGACGCTCATGGCGCCGGGGTTCTGGGCCGAACGGGCCGGGGCTCTGTGGAGCATGCCGGGGTCAGCCGCCGACGGGTGATCCAGACGGTCACGCTGAGCAAGGCCTTCGGCGCGTATGGCGGGGCGATATTGGCCACCGCGGCGCTGCGCCGCCAAATCATCAACCGCAGCCAACTGTTCGTGGGCAGCACACCGTTGCCGTTGCCGTTGGCGAACGCCGCGTTGCAGGCGGTTAAGCTGGTGCAAACTGACAAGAGCCTGCGGCATCGTCTCGCTCACAATGCCGGTTACCTCAAGCAAGGGTTGCGCACGGCGGGCCTGCCTGTGCCTGATGCGCCCGGACCCATTGTGGCCGTGGTCCCCAAACGCCCGGGGGCGGCCGCCAGAATTTCGCGCCGGCTGCTGGAGGTGGGGATTTATCCACCGTTTATTCATTATCCCGGGGGACCGGCAGGGGGCTATTTTCGGTTCGTGGTTTCCAGCGAGCACAGCCGGCGGCAGTTGGACGGGCTGATCGGGGCGCTGGTGGCGGAACTGAGACAAATGAGTTAATTGGGTTGATTGGGTTAATTGAGTTAATTGAGTTAATTGGGTTGACTACTTCGGCAGATTAGCCTTACATACTCGACAATTGATGATACGAACGGGGTTTGTGCGTACCAAGACCACCAAGCAATATCCGACGAAGCCTGGAACAAAGCCGGGGGCCGGAGAGCATGATTCGGTGCCTCCGGCAGAGAATAGCGGTGAGGAGTTTGTTCAGTTCGAACTGGACGGCAAGATGCTGGCGGAGGTGGAGACCCTGGCCAGGGCAACCGGCTGCAGCCGGTTCGAGATGTGCGTCACGCTGCTTGAAGAAGGCGTCGCGGAGACTTGCGGCGTTTGCGGCGTTTGAGTGATTCCTGGAGCAAGCGGGTGACAAATCCGAAGCGGTTATCTTCCATGCCGGCCTGGTTGGCCAACCGCATGATTTGCGCGTGCAATTTACGGTCCACGAAACCGCCCAGGTAAGTTTTGTCTTTTGAGCGTTGGTTCGGCACAAGGCACTTATAATGCGGAACTTCCGGTTGCGCAAGTGGCCGGACTTATTTTTTTCATAAGTTTTTGGCAGGGGTGGCCGGCAGGGGTGGCCGGCCCAGCATACAACGGCAATCCCGCAGGCTTTTTTGGCGCCTGGTGCCTGGTTTTGGGTGTTTTAGAGCGTGTCTTAAAATTGGGGCCGCGTTGAAGCCGCCGACGCGAAGAGGCGGATTCTGCCCGGAAACCGCTCAACTCTCCGCCTCCTCACGTCGACGGCTACAATTTCCAAACAGGCGCTCAGGCGTTTGGTTTTCATCCCAACCGGTATTGCTTCGCCACGGCCGGGCCCAATTGTTCGCTGAGCAAACGGCGCAGGTCCACGGGGCCGCCGAGGGTGGCGCCGGTGCCGGTTTGGCTGCCCTGGGCGAGGCTCTGCTCAGCGGCTTCCAGGACCAGGGTGGCGTAGAACCCAAGGGCCATGGGATTGAGGGCGGCCTGCTGTTCTTCAGCCGAAAGGCGCCCGTTCCGAAAGGCCAGCATCTGCTCGTAGAGCCGGCCCGGGCTGCTGATGCCGTAGCCGGTGACGCGGTTATCTTTCTCGAAGTTCCGAAAGAGGGGGTTGACCTCGGACATTCCTTCGGCGTGGATTTCGCGCAAGCCGGGCATGTCGAGAGCCAGATCAATTAAGCCGTCGGAACAGAGGAGGCGGGCGGATTGGACGGTGGTGGACCAGGCGGAGTTGGGCAAGGCCCAACCGGTGAGGATATGGGCGACGGCGCCGGTCTGGAAAAGGAGCTCGGTATCCACCAGGTCGAAACCCTGGACGGCAATGGGTTTGAGGGAGGGCAATTTGTGGGCGTAACCGATGGCACGGACTTGAGCCGGGATGAGGTTGACCATGTTCATGAGGGCATCGGCCATGTGGACGGTCAAAAAGGAGACGGGGGAGTTGCGCTGCGCGAAATCGGGCGAAGCAAAGAACCGGGGCGTGTGATTGGGATCAGCGACGAGTAATTTGTCGAGCATGTAGAAAACGGCGGCCTGGAAGGTGCCATAACGGCCGGTTTGGAAGCGGGCCTGGGCCTCTTTGAGGCGCGGGTCCTGGCGTTTGTGAAAATCGACGGCCAAGAAGCGGCCGGACTTGCCGGCGGCCTGGAGGATGGCATGGGCGTCGGAGATGGTGGCGGCGGTGGGTTTGGGGAGGAGGACGTCCAGGCCGGCGGAGAGGGCATCGACAGCGGGCGCGCAGTGGAGGTGGTCGGGGGTGTTGACCTGGACGGCATCGAGGTTGACGCCGGCCAAGAGGTCCTGGTGGGTGGCAAAGCGGCGCCCGGTGGGGAGCCCGGCTAAATCGCCAAACCAGTTGCGGTATTCTTCATTGGGGTCGGCGACCGCGCAAATTTCCAGCAACTCGGA
Organism: Binatia bacterium; assembly: GCA_035566895.1. GTDB lineage: Bacteria > Verrucomicrobiota > Verrucomicrobiia > Limisphaerales > UBA8199 > DATMQA01. Next base: position 3,768 of record DATMQA010000169.1, on the reverse strand, counting down.
GTATCGGCTGCGAAAGAACAAGTATTGGTAAATCTCGCGGACGACGGCTCCGGCGCCGATGACCCCCAAGCGAAGCCTGGTTTTCATAGAAGATTTTGGATTTCGCTCATTCGGGTTTCTTTCGGCGTTCGGATTTCGGATTTCGGATTTCCATGGTGCCGGTCTGCCGCAACAGGAAAACCGCGAGGAACTCGGCGGCGGCCTGAATTTCCTCGAGGGAGATCTGCTCGTGATCGGAGTGGGCATAAGCCAATTGACCGGGCCCGAAGGTCAGGACGGGCATAGCCGGGTACTCGCCGGCAAAGAGGCGGGCGTCGCACGAGACGGTCCAGCCCAGGACGGGGTCATCCTTCCAGAGGCCGCAGGTGCGGGCGGCGGCGATGGCGTTTCGCATGGGAGGCGAATCAGGGTCGCCGTCAAAGGCGGCATTGTGCAATTTTTCATAGGTGACCTTGACGACGGCGTGGCCGGGTTCGGCACGGGCGATGCGGCGCAGATAATTCCCGGCGCCGCGGCAGGCAGCGGCGCGGAGGCGGTCCATTACTTCTTCGATGCGGTGAGTGGGGACGAAGCCCTGTCCGCCTTCGAGGGCGAGGGGCGCGGGTGGCCGGCGGGAAGGTTTGTCTCCCAGTTCGAGGCGCAGGGGACCGCCGGCGGCTTCCAGTTTTGCCCTGGAGAAGACGAGGCTGCGGACCAAATGGGCCATCTTGGTGATGGCGCCATCGCGCTCGCGAATGGCACCCATGTGGCCGGTGGCGCCGTGGACGGCGACGGTAAAGTAATTGCCCGCGCGGCGCAGGTCATAGTGAACGCGCACCAAAGGTTTGCCGGTGGCGGGAGCAATGACTTTCGTTTTGTCACCGTATAGAGAGGTGTAGCCGGCCAAACCGGCGTCCAGGCAGTCGCGCAGGAGCGCCTCGGTTGAGTGGTCCGGAGGGCGTTGGAAAGCGATGTGGAAACCGACCTCGCCGCAAATGCGGGAGGGATGCTCGCCGAAAGGACCGATGATGCCATGGCAGGTCTGGACCGGACGTTGGGGAAACAAAACATGGCGGCTCTCGGCCCGGATGGCGGCGCCTTCCAGTTCGAGTTGCTCATTGACGAAGGCAAACATCTCGAAGGCGGAGGCGCCGGCCGGGGGCTGCAACTCGGCGCGGTACCATACGGCGCCGCGGTTGGCCGGGTGGACTTTCAACCCGGTGCACTCGCCGACGAGGATAGCGTCATAGGACTGCTTTAAATCGCGGTCCACGGCGAGGGATAGGGAACCGTTGCCGCCGGTTTCCTCATCGACGACGAACATGGCCAGGAGGTTCCGGTTCCACTGGAGACCGGCTGGAGGCATGACCTCGGCCAAAACGCGGAGGGCAGCGACGAAGCTGACGACGGGGCCCTTGTCATCGCAAGCGCCGCGCCCATAGACGACGCCTTGCTTGACGGCCGGCGGAATATAAGGGGGGACGACGTCGATATGGGCGTTGAGGGCGACGGACATCCCGGCCTGGTTGCCGCGCTGTCCGGGCACAAAATAGAGGAGGTTGGAACGTCCGGCATAGGTTTCTTGCGGGGTAAGACCTTCCGGGCGGTTCGAGGTCCTGGTGAAATGGAGGAGAGAATAGCTGGGATGGGCCTGGATGGCGGGATTGATGGGACGGCGCTGGAGGCGGGCGCCGGGAAAGGTCAAGGCGCCGAGCTCGCGTTCGAGAATCCGAAAACAATTGGCTTCGGCCGCGCGCATGAGAGCGACGTCCGGTTTGGGGGTGGTATCGATAGCGCAGAGTTCGACGAGGAGTTGTTGGAGGTATTTCTGGAATGGGGCGGACCGGGTGCGCTGGCGGATTTGCTGAAGCAACCGGCTTGATTTGGCGTCGGTTAGCTCCCCGCCAGTGAGTGGGGCTGACCGTTGCAGCGGGCGGTGAGATTTGGTGGACGAGACGACAGTGGCAGGGCGGTGCGTTCTCACGGCGTTAATTGGCGGCAGGCTAACAGACGAACATGGCGAGTCAATTTGGAAGGCCGGCAGGCGCGACCGATGGGTTAAATGGGTTAAATGGTGCAAGGATTTGGCGGAGGGGCACATTTTCCTGTCTTTAATTGTGCTGTCTTTTTATTGTCGCACGCGAGCTATGGGCAAAGAATTCAGCATCGTCCCGCGTTCGGTGCCGCGGGTGGAGACGCGGTATCGGCGGGTGGCGACGGCGTTGCCACACCCCGAGTCGGTGGCGACGCTGGAGGCGCTGCGGCGGTTCGAACCGCAATCGATGCGGGGGCAGCCGCCGCTGGTATGGGACCGGGCGGAGGACATTTTTGTATTCGACAAGTACGGCAACCGATGGCTGGACTGGAGTTCGGGCGTGCTGGTGGCCAACGCCGGGCACGGGGCGGCGGAGGTGCGGCGGGCCATCATCGAGCAGGTCAACAGCGGCCTGCTGCACAACTACTGTTTCCCGAGCGAAGAGCGGGCCGAGCTGGCCGCCTGCCTGGCCGGCCTGGCGCCGGAAGGATTGGACAAGGTTTTTCTGCTGACCACCGGCTCGGAAGCGACGGAATGCGCGCTCAAGCTGGCGCGTTCGCAGGGCATCCGGGCCGGGGGCAAGCAAAAGATTGGGCTGGTTGGTTTCGAACGGGGTTTTCATGGGCGCACGCTCGGGGCGCAGCAGGCCGGGGGCCTGGCGGGGCAAAAGTCCTGGATCGTGAATCTGGATCCGGCGATCATCAACGTGCCATTTCCCGACGGGTATTGGCAGGAGAAGGTCGGGTTCGAGAGTTTTGTGGAGGGCATCGAGCGGGCAAGATTCCGGCCCGAGGGCATCGCGGGAGTGCTGATGGAGACCTACCAGGGGGTCGGGCCTGATTTTGCGCCGGTGGAATACGTTCGCGAACTGGCCGCCTGGTGCCGGAAGCACGAGGTGGTGCTGATCTTCGACGAGGTCCAGGCCGGTTTCGGGCGGACCGGCAAGTTTTGGGCGTTCGAGCATTACGGGGTTGAGCCCGACCTGATCTGCTGCGGCAAAGGCATCACCAGCTCGCTGCCGCTCTCGGCGGTGATTGGGCGGAGCGACTTGATGGACCAATTCCCGCCCGGCTCGATGACCAGCACGCATACCGGGAACCCGGTCTGCTGCGCCGCGGCGCTGGCCAGCGTGCGAAAGATTCAGAGGGAGAACCTGACGGCCAACGCGGCGCAGCTTGGAACGCTGTTGCTCGAAGGCCTGGAGAAGATCCAGCGGAAATATCCCACGGTGGTTGGCCACGTGTCGGCGCGCGGGCTGGTGGGGGGCCTGCAGACAGTCAAGGCCGGCCGGAAGGAGCCGGACCCCGAGCTGGCTCATGCGATTATCGAGGGGTGTTTTCACAAGGGGTTGCTGTTATTTGCGCCGGTCGGGGCGTGGGGTCAGACGGTCAAAATCGCTCCGCCGCTGACCATTCCCCGCGAGGCGCTGGCCGAAGGACTGGCGGTACTGGAAGAGGCGGTGGGCGAGGCGGTGGGGGTCAGAGGGTCCAGCGGCGCAGGATTGGTGGATTAATGGCACACCATCCTGTCCCATCGCGCCGTAATCCAATAATCTATTTTAAAAACGGGCGCGGCCGGGGGTTGGTTCCCGGCCGCGCTGAGTGTTGGTTGGGTTAGCCTGACTTTCGCAATTCAGCCAGGCAGTTTGCAGAAAGCCCTGATTTTTGGCGCATCTCGCCCGAAAGTCTTCACTACAGGCCCGAGGCGGACTGCGGCCTCTCTTTAGTCGAGCAACTGGCCTTTGACGCTGATTC
>DATMQA010000168.1:0-14011 GCA_035566895.1 Binatia bacterium | reverse complement strand
TGGCGCCACGGCAGCGCAAGCCGCTGAAGCAGTTCGTCTATTCGGGCACATGGGGACAGCCCGCTCGGCAGGTGACGAAAACCGGATAGCACCACAACCAACCATCAAGTACCCCAAACACAGTGAGGAACTCATGGATGCCCTGTCTGAATCCCAATGCGGCGGCGGTCCAGGCTTGGATTCCCCCACTCCCACCAACGGAGAGGGTTGGGGTGAGGCGGAACGGTCAGTCGAAAACCCGTTGCTGCCGAACCGAAATCCCTCGTCGGGACTTTAAGAGCTCTGTAGTATCCCCATGTTGGGAAACATATGCCGAAAGATACAATCGAAATCGAGCCGCCGGCGACGGCGCCGGTGCTTGAGCTTCGAAACGTGACGAAGTTCTTCGGCGACTTTAAGGCCGTCGACGACGTGAATTTCACGCTTCTTCCCGGCTCGATCTGCGGTTTCCTTGGCCCGAATGGCGCCGGCAAAACCACCACGATCCGAATGATCCTCGACATCCTCAAGCCGAGCAGCGGCTCGCTCACCGTTCTGGGCCATAGCTCGGCCCTGGAAGTGCGCCAGCGCATCGGCTACCTGCCCGAGGAAAAGGGCCTCTATAAAAAGATGAAGACCTGGGCAGTCATCGCCTACTTCGCCACGTTGAAAGGTCTGACCAGGAAGGATGCCAAACGGCGCGCCTTTGAATTGCTCGAAAAGTACGGCCTGAAAGATTTCGCCGAAAAACCCACCGACGCGCTCTCGAAGGGCATGGGACAAAAGGTGCAAATGCTGGCGTCGCTGGCGCACGACCCCGAGTTCGTCATTCTGGATGAGCCCTTCTCCGGGCTTGATCCGCTCAACCAACAGGTCATGGAGGAAATCATCCGCGACATGGTCCGGTGCAATCGGACGGTTCTCTTCTCGACCCACGTCATGCAGCATGCCGAGCGGCTCTGTGACCGGATCCTGCTGATCGCAAAAGGCAAAATGATTTTCGACGGCACGATATCGGATGCGAAACGCACCATTCCCCGCCGCGTGCGCATCCAAACCGAAGACCCCATCGGCCCGCTGCGCGCTCTGGAGGAAGTCGTTGACGCCCGATTGGTGCCCTTGGCCGGCGCCGACGGCCACCCCAACGGCCACGACGGCCATACTCAATGGGAACTCGAATTGCGCGAAAACGCCGACCCCCAGCATATCCTGCAAACCTGCTTTGCCCAGCGAATCCGCCTGGATAGCTTCAACCAGAGCGAACCGACACTCCACGAGGTTTTTATGCGCCTGGTCGGCCCCGAAACAAAGGAGGTTGTTCGCCAATGAAATACGCCTTCTTAGTCGCCTGGCGCGAATACGCCGAGAGCGCCAAAACCAAGGGCTTTTGGATCAGCCTTTTCATGTTTCCGGCCATCCTCTTTCTCAGCGTTCAGGTGCCGATCTTTCTCCACGAAAAAGGCACCCCGACTCGCTACTTTGTCCTCGTGGACCAGTCCGGCGATTTTGAAGCCGTTTTAAGCGAGACCCTGGACGCGTCCTACCAAAAGCAACTCTTCGGTGCCCTGAAGGATTATGCCAGAAAGAACTCCGCCAAGCCAGGCGGTGACCAGGCCACCGGGGATGACACTCCCCAGTCCGTAAAGGCCTTCCTCAAGAACGGCGGGCAGGAACCGTTCCTGAAGAGTCTTCAGCCCTGGCTCAAACCCAACGCCCCGGCATTCAAAGCCCCGCGTCGCGACCTGGTTCGCGCCCCTCTGCCCCCGGGACTCGATTCCAAGACCGACCTCGCCACCCTGGCCCGGGACCTCAAACCGTATCTGCGTGGCGACAAACAACTCGTTGTGAATGGCCAGTCCTCCGGGCTTTATGCAGCGATTCTCATCCCGCGCGATATACAGAATCAGATCGTTCGACCGAACAGCCCCAAGGCCCCTGCCTCGGGCGCACCCACTGGCGAGGCTGGAAGTGTCTCGGGGAACACGCCGGTCCCGGCAGGCATTCAGTATTGGTCCACTGACGTGACCCCGGCCAAGGAAGGCTCGGGTCTTCCTCATGAGATTGAGCAGGCCGTCAATAATGAAATTCACCGCGGCGAGTACCTCTCCCGCGGGGTCGACGTGGCGGCTCTCCGGCAGGTTGAGCAGATTTATGCTCCCCTGGTGAGTCTCAATCCAAAGAAAGAAACCGGCCAGGAGGCCGTAAACACGGCCGATATCGTCAAACAGTGGGCCCCCAGCGCTTTCGTCTATTTGCTCTGGGTGGCGGTCTTTGCTATCAACCAGATGCTTCTCAGCAACACCATCGAAGAGAAATCCAACCGCATCATCGAAGTCCTGCTCTCCAGCGTGACGCCCGGCGAGCTTATGATGGGCAAACTCGCAGGCATCGCCGCCATCGGCCTGACCATGATCGGAGGGTGGATGGTCGCCGTCTTTGCCGTTCTGAGCTGGAAATCCGGCGGCGCGTCCGACATCGCCGGCCATGTGCTCACCGTGCTAAAAACCTCGAATTTGGTCCCGCTATTCTCCGTTTATTTCCTGCTCGGCTATCTGCTGTATGGCGGCCTCATCCTCTCGCTCGGCAGCGTCTGCAACACGCTCAAAGAGGCGCAAAGTTACATGGGCGTTTTGACAATGCTGCTGATGGTTCCGTTGCTCACCATGACCTACATTCCGCGCGACCCCAACGGCACCGTGGCCCGGGTCTTCTCCTGGATCCCAATTTACACGCCCTTTACCATGATGAACCGCGCGGGCGCTGATCCACCGCTCATTGACCTCATCGGCACGCTGGTTCTGCTCCTGGCCACCACCGGCGCCGTCCTGTGGATGAGCGGCAAAATCTTTCGCATCGGTATCCTCCGCACCGGCCAGCCGCCCAAAATTATCGAGATGCTGCGGTGGATCAGAGGGTGAGAATCGGTTACGCCGTATCAGGTTCGGACAAATGCCTTGATCGTCGCGCACTCGCTGCCAATCTCTGCACCGTGTGGCCGAATCGTGTAGGGCCCTACCGCCGCCGGAACGATGAATGTCTCGGCGTAGTGAACCACAAACGGTTCAAACACATTTTCAGGGCTTTCGATAATAGCTTCGTCCCCCTGGACCAAATTCAGCACATTGACTCCGCCGTTCGTATCATGGGGGACGGCTTTGGTGAACCAGTGCCGCCGCGTCTCGATGAACTCGGTCTCGTGCAGTCCGGTTCGCTCCTCCCGCCACCCATCACCTTGCCCCAGCGGAACTATCACCCTCACCAGGTTCTCTTTCACCCATCGCGTGGTTCGGTCCCATTGGATATTGGCCAGGCCGTGCTGCAGATGGATGGGACGCGGTTTGCCATCGAGTCCCAGCCGGCCCCAGTCCCACATCTTGAAGGTGAAAATGTAAGGCGTCGCGCTGATTTCCAGCACCATCGAATTCCGGCCCGAGCAATGCACCGTGCCGGCCGGGATCAGGAAATGATCGTGTCTCTTCGCCGGCCATGCATTCGCGTAACGCCCGGCGGGAAAAGGCGGGCCGCCCTTCTGCGCCGCTTCCAGGTCGCGCGCCATCGACGCGGAATCGACGCCGTCCTTCAGGCCCAGCAAGACGACGCCGTCAGGTTTGGCATCCAAAAGATAATAACTCTCGTCCTGGGTGTAACTCATGCCAAAGTTCCGCCGGATATACTCCGTCAACGGATGGACCTGGAACGAGAGGTTGCCGCCCTCCATGGTGTCAAGAAAGTCGAACCGGATCGGAAACTCGTGACCGAATCGGCCATAAACTGCATCCCCCAGCAGCGCCCGCGCCTGGTCGAACACGAGGTCAAGGGCCGGCACCTCCAGGCGTATCGCACCAAAACCCAGCAACAGACTGTTTTCCTCGGGCACGCAATCGAAGCACCAGCCGTAGTTCTTGGCGCTGCGGTCCAGGTCGCAGACCTCCTTCATCCATTGACCGCCCCACGGCGCCGGGTCGAAAAATGGGACCACGCGAAACGGGCGTCGGACCGCCTCGCGCAAACCGCGCCGCACCACCTCGCCGTCTGCCAGCTTCGGCTCGCGGGGGTTGGTGGTATCGAGTACAAAGTCCCATTTGGCAATCAACGGCTGCTTCCACCGGTCACAAACGCGCCAGTCGACAAAGAAGGCCCGCTTGTACTTCAGCCCCGCTGCGAGTCTGCTGTCCTTTGCACCGAGATTGCCGGTCTCGTTGCGACGAAAACGATTTTGCGCTTCCCACCGCGCCAAATCCGCATAAACCAAAATATCGCCTTCGGCAATTAACCGCGCCCCGCAGCCGACGATGAGCACGAGACCCTCAGCCACTCGCTTAACCGCATCACGCCAATGCCACAGTTTCGTCGGTTCGAAAAACTGCGGGAGCGTCAGACTGCTGAGAAATCCGAATACCGGGTCATTGCCGCCGAGGAAAGGCTGAACGACCTGCTCGATGCGCTCGGTCGCCAGCATCGCCTGGCTGGCCTGGACCGCCAGGGCCGGCGCCAGCCTGGCCTTGAGTTCGCCTAGCACCTGCTTCTCATCCACGCCGGTATAACACTCGACAACCAAAACGAGCCTCTTCCTATTGCGAGCCGCGACAACTCGTCGCAACCGTTCGCTAATCGCCTCCCAGCCTTGTACGCAAGCCCCCTCGCCGCGAGGAACTGCCACGTAGGGCGCCTTGTCGTAGTTAGGTTGTCTCATTACGGTAGTCAAAGCGCGAGAGAGATTTTCACGCGCGGTTCTCGTCGCTGAGCTCCTGCTTGCCAGCTATGTATATATCTCGTGAAGATGCTTTCGCATTAGCGCAGAGGGCGCTCTAGGCGAAATTAATGTTCCTGGTTAATCCTTGTTCGCCGGCGTCCGCCAGCAACTGCAGGATGCGCCTGCACTCGGTTTGTCGAGTCCGCTTCCGGTTCAGGATGATCAGCCCTGTCGCAGGTTCGATGCCTCGTCGAGGTGTGCAAGTTGCTCTGCCATCAAGGGGTCAATTTCCTTACGGTGGTCTTCATAATAGGCCAGGCATTCATAGACCTGCGCCCTCGTCAACCTGGGGAAACTGGCCACCACTTCATCCACGGATGCTCCCGTCTTGGTCATCGCTACAACATCGTGCACCCCGATGCGGGTTCCCTCCACGATGGCATGGCCGGAACGCACGCCGGGCGCTTTGACGATGTAGCGATAGCTCGTTGCGATCATGCACAACCCTATCCTTTTCTGGTGTGTGGTTCAAGGAACCTTTTCCCCTTGTTCCGCGCCTCATTCACCGCTAGAGGTACTCAAAGGAAATGAAAGTTCGCGTACGCTTTGCGCCGAGTCCGACCGGGTTTCTGCATATTGGCGGCGCCCGCACGGCGCTGTTCAACTGGCTGTATGCCCGGCACACCGGCGGCACGTTCCTTCTGCGCATCGAAGACACCGATGCGGCGCGCAACACGCAGGAAGCGATAAACGTGATTCTTAACGGATTGCGCTGGCTGGGCCTGGATTGGGATGAGGGGCCCATCAGTGGTGATGCCACCGGGCCAGGCAAGGGCAATTACGGTCCGTACTTCCAGAGTCAACGAAAGGAGAACTATACGCGACGTGTGGAGGCGCTGCTGTCCCGCGGGTTGGCTTACGAGCACGAAGGGGCGATCAAGTTCAAGATGACGCGCGAGCCGATCCTGATTCCGGACCTGGTCGTCGGCAATGTCCGGCGGGAATTGACCGACCGCGAGCAGGCGGACCCGGATTTCGTCATTGTGCGCTCGGACGGCCAGCCGGTGTTTCATCTGGTGAACGTGCTCGATGACCTGGAGATGAACATCACGCACGTGGTTCGCGGCGAGGACCACCTGACCAACACGGCCAAGCATATCGCGCTCTTCCGGGCGTTCGGGGTCGAGCCGCCGAAGTATGCCCACATTCCGCTGATCCTGAACATTGATGGTACCAAGATGAGCAAGCGGGACAAAGGCGCGTCGCTGACCACTTACCTGGACGAGGGCTATGCGCCCGAGGCGATTGTGAATTATCTCTGCTTGCTGGGCTGGTCCCCGAAGAACAACCGCGAAAAAATGGCGCTGCCCGAGGTGGTCGAGCTCTTCGATTTGCCGCAGATTCTTCGGCATAACGCCCGGTTCGATCTTAGCAAGCTCAACTGGCTCAACGGCGAGTATGTGCGCGAGATGGACGAGGACCGCTTTTACGAGCTTTCGATTCATGCGCTGGCCCGCGCCGGGCTGGATACCAACCAGTACCCGGTTTCGTACGTCAAGGCGGCCCTCGATACCTGCAAAGGCAAGTTCAAGCTTTTCGGCGAGCTGCCCGCCTACGCGGGGTTCTATTTCAAAGACGCCATTCAGTACGACCCCGAGGCCGCGCAGCGCGATTTCACAGCGGAGAACAAACCGCGCCTGGCGAAGTTGCGCGAGGCGCTGGCCAAACTCGAACCTTTCGAGGCCGATGCCATTGGTATTACTCTTAAGACTGTGGCACAGGAGTTGGGTGTCAAAGCCGGCGTGCTGGTGCATCCGACGCGGCTGGCCTGCTGCGGCAACACCGCGGGACCCAGCCTCTACCATTTGTTGGCCATTCTAGGGAGGGACAGGGCACTCCAGAGAATTGACCGAGCGTTGGAGAAAATGGGCTAACGGGATTTACGATTTTCGATTTACCCGTTATCGAGGAGGAGGAGCAAGTAAGCCGGTTGTCAGTGACCAGGGAACTCTTTCACCCCGCACGGCATTGCCCCACACTCTACGCCCCAGGCACTCCCTTTCACCTTATCGAGCCAGATTCCGATTCTTAGCCCGCGACTCCTCCGCCAAACGCGTTTTGAAATCGAGGAATTTCTTCTGCAACGCAGGATTTCCGACGGCGAGAATCTGGACCGCCAGCAGGCCCGCATTACGCGCGCCGCCAATGGCGACCGTCGCGACGGGAACCCCGCTCGGCATTTGAACGATGGACAGCAGGGAATCCAGCCCCTGCAAGACTTTACCCGCGATCGGCACACCGATCACAGGCAAGGGAGTGAAAGCGGCCGTCACGCCGGGCAGGTGGGCTGCGCCGCCCGCACCGGCGATGATGACGCAGGTGCCCCTTTGGTGCGCGTTGGTGGCATAGCGCTCCAGGTCCCGCGGCGCACGATGCGCCGAGATGACGCGGACTTCATGCGGGATGTCGAATTCGGCGCAAGCATCGGCGGCGGCCTTCATCGTCGGCCAATCTGAATCGCTGCCCATCAGGATGGAGACGGTTGGTCGCGTGGCGTTCTTCTTTCGCATATCGAAAATCCGAGCGCTACCCTCGTGCGCCTTGCACCTTCGCGCAAGCCGAAAAATGTTGGCGGCCGGACTGGAGGTGGTGTGTCACCTTGCCCGGCTCGCCACGCGGGGCGGCATCAAAAATGAACGTCAAACGCCAGGCTGACGGCGTGAGTCTCCGTGCGACCAAAGCGGATTCTGTCGCTGGGAGCGCCCGGCGCGAAGTCGGCGCGCCATTCTCCGCCATCGGCGCGGAAATAACGGTATTCCACGCTCAGCCCCATGCGTTTATTAATGGCGTAACGTAGCCCCGCCAGAGCCTGCCAGGCGAAAACGGTGTCCGCGTCGCTGCCACGCACAAACACGGTGCCGCCGGCGCCGTCCGGGTAAGCGATGCGGCGGGCGTCCAGAAACGCTTCCGAAAACCCAATGCCGGCGCCGATATACGGAGTAAAAGGTGTGGGGTTCGGCAACTGAAGCTTTCCATTAACCAGGACCGGTATGTTGCCAAAGGACGCTTCATGAACCTCGGTCGCGCCGGTAATCGAGTTGACGCGATTGGCAAAAACTCCCAACTCACCCTCGGCCGAAAACCAGTCGGTGAATTGATAGCCCCCCGCAAAGCCGGCACGGACACCGGGGTCCAGTTGGAGTTTGCTGCCGGGCGCCACCGGGAGCCCGAAAAACTCATTCATCTTCACGTCGCGGGTTACGTTGCCGCCCAAATCGGCCTTCACATACCAAGTGCCTTCCTGCGAGCGAGCGTGGAAAACCGAAACCAGCAGGATGCCGGCGTTAAGAATCGAGAATACAAGAATATTGTGAGTCGTTTTCATAAGCATTCTCCTGGAATGGCGATTATCTCTTTACCTTGATAATCTCAATAGAACGCTTAGCCCGTTTTGTCAATTGGGCACTCCAGGTTATTTAGGCTTTTAACTTCAGGCCCTGAACCTTAACTTCTGAGCATGTTTCGACCGTGCATCGACCTGCATGAGGGCAAAGTGAAACAAATCGTTGGTGGCACGCTTGGGACTCAACCCGGAAAATTGCGGACCAATTTTTTGTCTGACCGCCCCGCGGCCTGGTATGCTGACCTTTACAAACGCGATGGCCTCAAAGGCGGCCATGTGATCATGCTGGGGCCGGGCAACGAAACGCAAGCTGAAGCGGCGTTGCGGGCATATTCCGGCGGATTGCAGATCGGCGGCGGCATTCACCTGGATAATGCCCGAACCTGGCTTGAGGCCGGCGCCTCCCACGTCATCGTGACTTCCTGGCTGTTCCGCGCCGGGCAGCTCGATTGGGAGCGGCTGAGAAAACTGGGCGGTACGGTGGGCAAGGACCGCCTGGTGCTGGACTTGAGCTGCCGACGGCGTGGCGATGAGTACCTGGTGATGACGGATCATTGGCAGCGGTTTACCCAAACGGCGATTGGACCGCAAATTCTGGAGAAACTGGCCGCCTGGTGTTCGGAGTTTCTGGTGCACGCAGTGGATGTCGAGGGGTTGTGCCGCGGCATCGACGAAGAGCTGGTTTCGAAACTTGCCCGCTGGTCGCCGCTCCCGGCTACCTACGCCGGCGGTGCCAATTCGCTGGCCGACCTCGAGCGGGTGACCCAGCTTGGGCAGAGCAGAATCGACCTAACCATCGGGTCGGCATTGGATATTTTCGGAGGCAATGGCGTGCGGTATGAGGAGGTCGTAGCGTTCAACCGTTCCAAAGCCGCCGGAAGCCGCACATGAACCCTCGCCGCTGGTTCCAGGAGCATTCGCTTAAGCTGCTCGCGATTCGCGACACGCCCGAAGCGATTGCAGGTGGCGTGGCGATTGGCATCTTTTTCGGTTTTACGCCGCTCTTCGGGCTCAGAACTTTGTTCGCGATTCTGTTCGCCTGGCTTACACGCAGTAACATTCTTGCGGCCGTGATTGCCACCACGCTGCACGACATTATCCTTCCGTTTATGCCGGTCATTTACCGTTGGGAATATGACCTCGGTTACTGGCTGCTGAGCCAGCCGCACCACTGGCCGCCCCCGCTGCACAGACCTCGTTGGGAAGGATTTGCCTGGCACACCTGGATCAGTTTTTTATTTGGCCCTGTGGGCAAGCGTCTGCTGGTGGGCGGAGCCCTATGCGCCTCCCCGTTTTCCCTGCTGGCCTTCTTGATCACCCGGCAGGTGGTCGCTCGGCATCAAATGAGAAAAAGGATCCGCGAACAACTTGCGGAGCACCAGCAGGCCAATCCCAGCTAACCGGATTTCGGCTCCCGTGGGGCCGCGCAGAAATTGGAGTCTCCTCCCATCGCCTCCGCCAGAAGACGGGCCTCGCGGATCAGGCATGGGACCCTGGTTTCAGCAGGCGCCAGGAGAAGTTGAGTTGCGGAGTCACCGCGCTGAAGCTGTGAAAATCCACCGGTTTGACGATATAGGCATCGGCGCCGAGACGCAGAGCCTCGCGGAGATGGGCGTCGCTGCGTGAACCGGTCAGAACGATGACATGTGCAGGCCGCGTGCGTTCATCGGCTCGAATGCGGCCCAGGACTTCCAAGCCGTGAACTTTGGGCAAATACAAATCCAGCAACACGATAGGCAGCGCGCTGCCCGCCGGACGGTGGGCGTGCTCACCGCGACAGAACAGAAAGTCAAGCGCGGCCGCGCCATCACGAACCACCTGGACACGGTTGGCCAGCTTGGCCTGGGCGAAAGCTTCGAGAGTGAGTTGGAGATCGAGCGGATCATCTTCCACGAGGAGAAGATCAACGGCCGGAGAGTTGGTGGGCGAGCTTCCCGGGCGCGCGGCGACCGGCCCGCTGGGCTGGGGAAACAGCGCGCCGATCGAGACCTGGAGCGCTCTCGCCAGCTTCGCGATGCTTTCCAGCGAAAGGTTGCGGGCGCCGCGCTCTACATCCGTGATGTAAGTGCGGTGCAATTCGGCCCGCTCCCCGAGCGCCTCCTGGGAAAGGCCCAGCCGCAGCCGCTGCTGCCGAATCGCCGCTCCGAATTCTTTTCTGACATCTGGTGGTGGTGTCATTTAGATTATCTTTTTGCCCGAATACTATCGCAGGCCACAACAGACGATGAGTGACACTCTTCGGTGCGCGACAGTGCAATTCTCCATCAGGAAGTCTCATTCTTTTGCCGACCGCCACTCCGGTAGTAATTCCAACAATAACATAGGATAATCCGCTTTGCCGGTCAAAACCATTACGACGACGACTACCGGCAGCAATGAGTGATGCGTGAGCCGTGGAGCTGGCAGCGAAGATTTCCAGGCATCGCTATGTGCCGAGGTCGATTTTTCGCGGCCGGGCGCTTCCTCTCGAGCGAAAGCCGTTCACGCATCACGCAATCTGTTGTGGGGCCCCTCCGCCAATGAACTCGCGGTGCAAACGCGCGTAAACACCGCTCGCCGCCAGCAGCGTGTCGTGTGTCCCGCGCTCGACGATGCGTCCCTGATCGAGCACGAGCACCAAACCGGCCCGGCGGATCGTGCTGAGCCGGTGGGCGACGACAAACGCGGTGCGGCCACGCAACAGGATCTCCAGGGCCCGTTGGAGGCGCGCCTCGGTAACGCTGTCAATCGCGCTGGTGGCCTCGTCCAGCACGACGATGCGCGGGTCGGCCAGCAGCGCCCGGGCGAAGCAGATCAACTGGCGTTGGCCCAACGAAAGCGAGGCGCTCTTCTCACCCACCTGTGTTTCCAACCCGCGCGGCAGGGCTTCCAGAAGGTCCAGGCAATCCAAGGCCTGCAGCGTAGCGCGCACAGAAGCAGTCGAGGCCTCGGGCCGGGAGAACCGGATATTGTCGAGGACGGACCCCGCAAAGAGAAAATTGTTTTGTTGAACGCTCCCCATTTGTGCCCGGAGGGAGTCGCTGGCGCAGTGGAGCAGATCCGACCCGTCCACCAGCACCCTCCCGTGAGTCGGGAGATAGAGTTTTTGGAGCAAGGCGACGACCGTGGTTTTGCCGCTGCCGGTGTGACCGACCAGCGCAACGGTTTGGCCCGGCTCGGCTACGAAAGAGATGTCCGACAGGACGGGCCGGCCCGGGTCGTATTGGAAATGGACCTGCTGGAATTCGACGCGGCCTTTGAGCGGAGGAAGTGCTCCAGCGGCGGGACCGTCCTGCCATTCGGGCTTGAGGTCGATAAGGCGGAAGTAGCGTTCGGCACCGGCCATAGCGGAGAGCGCCTGGCTGTATTGGTTGCCAATGGCCTGGACGGGATCAAAAAAGAAATTCGCGAGGAAAAAGAACATCACCAGGTCGCCCACTTCCATGTGGAGCCAGCCTTGCCAGCGGAGCGCGCCAAAGCCCCCCAGCAACGCCATCGCGCCCAGGAAAAGCTGGCTTTTCATCTGCAGCAGGGGGATGAAAACCGCAGAGGCGTGGGCGACACCCACGTTGTTTTCGCCGTGGAGATTCACCAGCTTTCGGAAAAACCCGGCGTTGATTTCCTGGCGCACAAAGGCCTGAGTCACCCGGATGCCGCTCACTGACTCGGCCAGGGTGGAGGTGAGCCGGCTCCACGTCTCCTGGACCTGGCGGAGTTTTTGGATCACCTCACGGCGATAGTTCTGATTGACCACCCAGATCACCGGTACCAGCACCAGCATCAGGGAGAAGAGCTTCCAATTGTACCAGGCCATCAACAGCGCCGCGACCGCCATCTGCACCGCCTGGATAATGACGACAAACGCCACGTCCTGGACGGCGACGCGAATGCTATCGACGTCGGAAGTCATGCGGCTGATGAGGCGGCCGAACTTGGTTTTGTTAAAAAAGGACATGGGCATCGCCAGCAGTTTGCGAAAGAGCTCCGAGCGCATGTCATGAGCGACGGCTTCGCCCAGTTCGAGGGCGAGTCGCTGGCGGAAATGCAGCGTAACCAGCATCAGCAGCACCAGCCCAAAGTAAAGGGCCGCGTGGAGAAAAATGCCGGGCAGATTTCGGCCGGCGATCGGTCCGTTAATCGTCTGGCCGATCATCCAGGCCAGAGCGGGAAGTTGGAGACCCCGCGCGAACGTGAGCACCAAGAGCCAGTTGCGCCGGGCGGCGTAAGGCCGGGTATAAGCAAAGATGCGGCGGATGAGCCGGGCGCTGAGCGGAGCGCGTTCCGCCTCATGCTCGTCCATCGGTTGAAACCAAGTGATGGCCTCGCGAGCGGATGCTCCCGGGATCTGGCGGCGCGTTTGGGTGGTGGGCGGAATCATGGTTCAGGCGAGTGAAAAAGACTGTTCCGTCCGCTCCTTTTGGTCAGGCTCAGACCGTTCCGTCAAATCCATCAGTTGCAGCAGGGCCGTATCGCGGTAGGGTCCGGGCTTGCGCACCAACTCCTCGTGCGCGCCGGTTTGGATGAGCCTCCCTTTATCCAGGACCAGGATGAGATCGGCGCGACGAAGCAGACTGAGCCGATTGGCCACGACGAAGGTGGTGCGGCCCGTCATCGCGTAGCGGAGCGCGGAAACGATTTCGTGCTCGGTTTTAGGGTCCACCGATGCGGTCGGATCGTCCAGGATAAGGATCGGCGGTTCCAGTAAAAGGGCGCGGGCCAGGGCAAGCCGCTGGCGCTGCCCGCCGGAGAGGTCCACGCCGGATTCGCCCAGCACGGTCTCATACCCGTGAGCCAGCGCGAGAATGAAATCATGGGCGGAAGCGATGCGCGCCGCCCGTTCGATTTGTTCCTGGGTGGCTTGCGGGTTGCCGAAGGCAATGTTGGCGGCCACCGTGTTGGAAAAAAGGAAACTCTCCTGATACACGATCCCAATCTGGCGGCGATACCCGTCCAGTTCCAGTTCTCGCAAGTCATGGCCATCAGCCAGGATTCGGCCGTGCTGTGGATCATAGAAGCGAGGGATCAGGCTCAGCAGGGTGGTTTTGCCGGCGCCCGTCATTCCGAAAAGACCGATGACCTGGCCCGGCTGTGCTTCCAAAGAGATGTCCTGCAGCACACCGGTTTGCGGATGGTAGCCGAAGGTCACGCGCTCGAATACGAGCCGGCCCGTCAGCCGTTCCGGCACGATCGGATTAATTTTATTCTCAACCTCGCACGGAGTATCGAGCACTTCAAAGACGCGCCGCGCCGCGGCAAAACTCTGCTGGACCGAGTTGGCAATGGTGGTGATATTGGCGACCTGCCCGTTGAATTGCTGCATCAGGCCGGCGAAAACGACCAGCCCGGTCCCCAGGGGAATCCGGCCTTGCACGTAAAGCCAGCCGCCGTAGGCAAACAGAATCACCAGGCTAAGCTGCGAGAGAAACTGCGTCGCCGGCGTGAACAGCGACAGGTCCAGAAAAATCCGCCTTTGCTGGCTTGAGACCTCGTGGTTGGCCTGCTCGAAGCGGCGGAGTTGGTGCGGTTCGGCGGCGAAACCTTTCACGGTTTGCATCCCGCGAACGGTTTCCGTAAAGAGCTGGACTAACCCATCATAGAGGTCGCGGTTGCGCAAGTAGGCGGGTCGCAGACGGCCGGAGTAGTAATGCGTGACCCACCAAAGCCCCACCGTAACGGAGAGACAGGCCACGGTCAATGACGGCTGGATGCGCCACATGAAAACGAAATAAGTGCACAACGTCAGCACCATGTTGACTCCTTGCAGCACGACGCCATCCACAAACAGGCGCGTGTTCTGCACGTCGCCAGTTACCCGGTTGAAAATGGAGCTGGAGCCGTGCACATCGAAGAATCGAAAACTGAGCCGCTGGAGCCGGTGATAAAGTCGGTCACGAAGATTGGGCACAATTTTGCCTTGGCTTAGGCGGGCGGTGACCATGTTGTACTGATAAGTCAGC
>DATMQA010000167.1:0-55696 GCA_035566895.1 Binatia bacterium | reverse complement strand
CATTCCCAGGCTTCTGCATTTTGCGCCCACCGCCGATGGAAGTGGGGGGCTGGCCGCCGGCGCCGACGTTGGGCAAGGCATCTTTCTGAAGCATGACGAGGGCGTCGCCGGAGTTAGTGCCCAGGCGGAGGCGCCAGGAAGGGAGGTTGGTAGGGACGACGACGGAGTAATAGGCGGCTTCGCGGGCGAGGAGGTTGGTGGAGAGGGTGCCGTTGGTGAAGGGGAGCGGGAGGATGGGGATGGCGAAGTTGGTACCGATGCCGCGGCTGACCAGGGAATAGCTGATGGGACTGGTGCCGGTGGAGCTGATGACGCCGACGTAGTAGTTGCCGGGCTGGAGGGGGTTGCCGATGCCCATCTGGAGGAGCTGACTGTAACGGTAGGCGCCGTTGTTATCAAAATACTCGCCGGTCCAGTCATAGCCGGCCTGCCATTGGTAGCCGCTGGGCCAGGTGGTGGAGCTGACGGGACTCCAGTAGTTGGGGTTGCTTTGGGAGGGGAGCTGGTCGCGGCAAATGTAGAGGTAGGGGTTGCCGGCAGAGGCGTTGGTCAGACGGATGTCCCAGCCAAAGGCATTCGAGGGGACGGTGAAATTGAAGTAAAAGAATTTACCGGCGGGCTGGGCGGAGATGTTGGTAAGGCTGCCGGGGCCGTCGAAGGCGAGTGTAGAGCCAGCGCCAGTGAGTTGGGAGCCGGTGAGGACAAAGTTGCCGAGGGCGGAGGTCGGGGTATAGACGCCGATGTACCAGATGTCGGCCTGGTGGTTGGGCTGCTGGAGGAAGCCGAGGGAGCCGGAGAGGTCGATATAGCCGGTGGTGGAGTAGCTTGGGCTGTTGTGGGGGTCACTGCGGTAATTCCACTGGCCGGGAACGGCATTGCGGCGGATGGCGATGAGGGTGTTGGGGACCTGGTTGGAGAGGTCGAGTTCCCAGCCGAGCGAACCGAGTTGTTCGGCGGTGTTGGCGGCGCGGTAGAAGCGCCAGCCGGCGCGCGAGGGGGCGTCATTGGTGATGGCGAAGACGTAATCGACGTCGGTGATGACGGGCTGACCGTTGAAGAGGGAGACCGTATATGGGCCGGCGTTATAGACAGTGAGGTAGAAGGAACCGTTGCTGAGGGTGGGCGGGACGAGGATAACGGAGGCGCCGACGCCGGGAGGCGGTTCGGAGAAGGCATCGTTAACGAACTCGTTGGGGACGTTGTCGCGGCGGATGGCGACATTGGCATTGCCGGAGGAAGGCGTGACGTTGACCTGCCAGGCGATTTGCTGGACCGGGACCTGGACCAGGAAAGTGGTGTAGCCGTAACCGGAGACGGAGAAGTTGGTGGTGGAATTGAAGGCGAGGTTGGTGACGGCTTGCTGGCGGGAGTCGAGGGTAAAATTGAGGCCGGGCTTACCGGCGACGCCGATGAAGTATTGGTTGCCGACGACGAGGTAGGAAGGCACGACGAGCATCTGGCCGGGCTCTGTGAGGTCGTAGGTGGAGGAGGTGTAGGGGGTGGGGGCGGCGGTGGTTTTGACGTAGAGCACGTTGGTAGCGCCGTTGAGGCCGAGGCGCCAGGCGAGGGTGTTGGAGGAGATGGTCGTTTTAAAGAAATGCATGCCTTCGGCGCCCATGGTGACGTTGGTGCCGCTGCTGGAGGCATCGGCAGCCAGCGCGGGCAGTTGCTGGACGTAGGCTTCGCCGGTGACGAGGTTCCATTGGGCGCCGGGAGAAGCATGGACCAGCAGGTACCAGTTCTGGCCGGGGGAGAATTGGCTGCCCAATTGCGAGAGGACAAAGCCATCGGAACCGACGCGGGTAGAGGCGTAATCGTAGGTAGAGGTAGAGGGGAGGCTGCCCAGGCGGAGGTAGAGGTCGGCTTCGCCGCTGAGGACGTTGAGGGCGGAGCGCCAGACGCCGTCGGCGGTGCCGAGCGTGGTGATGGAGAAATAATAATCGCCGCCGAGGGTGCTGAGGTTGGTGAAGACCTGGGTGCCGGCGTCGGTGGTACCTGGGTCCCAGGTGAGGGTGGCCATCGAGCTCAATTCGGCGGCGAGGGTGTAGGTCGCGTTAGTAATGGCGGCAAGATAAACGCCGATGAAATACGTGCTGTTGGTGGCTTCAGCGCTGGTGAAGGTAATGGTGTCAAGAGCCTGGTTGACGCTGGCTTTGTCGTAACTACCGGTGGTCGGCAAGGTGCCGCGGCGCACATAGAGGTCGGGGTTGCCGGCGGCGGTGTTGGTGCTCAAGACGATGCGCCAGCCACTCAGCAGGTTCGAGGGCACATCGACCTGAAAATATTGCCAGGCGCCGGGGCCAGTGTTGGTCAGATTGCCGGTGGTGGAGAAGACCAGCGGCTTAATGACGGGGTAGGCGGCGGAGCGCAGATCGGCGCGGTTGGTGGTCAGGAGGACCTGGAAGGGTTGGGCGGTTGAAGCTGCGGGTGTGGAGACGCGCAGGCCATAGGTCGCGGCGGAGTACTCAGGGATTTCGAGGTTCAGTTCGTTGGTTTGGCCATTGAGGCGGGCGGCGTAGTCGAAGACAGTGTCGGTGGGGGTGCCGCCTTTTTTGAGCAAGAGATAGGAATAGGCGGTGGCGTTATTCGAGATGACGAGCGAGAGGTTGGTGGCGCCGGCACCGACGGTGAAGGTGTAGTTGGAGCCCTGGCCGGGGGCGTTGGTGCCGATAAAGGTCTGGGCCGGGGCGCATGGGACGAGGAGCAAAGACAGTGAAAACGCGAGGGAAGAACAGGCAATCTTCATAGTTGCTTGGGTTGTGATGTTGGTTGGCCAATATCCGCCGTGCACGGGCAAATTCAAGCGTGTTTGACAAAAAAGGCTAAACACGAAGTGCCGCAGCGCGCGGATCGTCCACTCCGGAGCACACCTAACAGTCACTGTGCCGTCCGTGTTGCCGGTGTATACAGGCGCGGGTAAGCGAGTGCAGGTTTTCACGCTGGCCGGAGTGTCCGCGCAGCCGCCCACGATCTTGCGAGTCCCATCGCCGGACACAGTCCATTCCCCAACTCTTCCGCCCAAACCAAAGGGGTGGTTCGCCGCGCCGGCGCAACGATGAATAGACCTGTCTGCAATTGAGTCGATCTGATAGCAAATGATGTGAAAAACGCTTAAGGGTGAGAGGAACATATGAAAGGCGGGCGTCCTTCGAAATGGGTTCTGGGCTTGGGAGTTTGTGGCGTGGGCCGGAATGGTTCTTCCGGCAATAATGCTTGCAGGCAGTGCCGGCCATGAGAATTTCTGTTGTTTGGCTTGCCCTGGCAGGGCTCCTGGCGCTCCCTGGCCGCTCCGGCGCGGCGACCATTCTCTATTCGACCGGGTTCGAGGCTGCGGAAGGTTACGATCCCACGTTCGAGCTCATCGGGCAAGCCGGGTGGGTGGGCGACACGAGCAGCACCAACGGCGGCAACGGGCTACTGACCAATTACCTCGGCAGCCAGGCCGCGTACGTCGGCTCGTCTCCGTTAGAGCCGGCGACGGATTACCTGGGCGTCTTCCACCCCCTGAACTATTCGCCCCTGGCAAGCGGCACGCCGGTGGTGAAGTTTTCGGTCACCATGACCGTCGTCGACTCGACCAACGGCAAGCGCGACGACTTTTATTGGAGCGTGTATAACATCCAGGGCCACCGGTTGTTCACGGTGGATTTCTTCAACGGCGATTTGGGTATCTATTACGTGTTGGACGACACCAACGGGTTGGTTTATACCGGGACTACCTTCACCAACGACGGAGTGTATACCCTGGCCGTGACGATGAACTTCGGGGGCACCAACTGGAGCGCGACGTTGAACGGCGCTCCAGTGGTGACGGCCCAACCGCTCACCACCACGAGGGCGGCGCTGACGCTGGGAGACATCGATGCGGCATGGTTCATCGCTGACACGAATGCACCCGGCGACAACTTCATGGTCTTCGATAATTACCTGGTTACTGTCGAACCTGTTGAAGCGGCGCGCCTAGTTGCGTTGGGCCGGCCCGCCAACGGGCAATTCCCGCTGCAACTCACCGGGCCCTCGGGAGCCCGCTATGCGATCGACGCCAGCGTCGATTTGCGCCAATGGTCTGCCCAAAAGACCAACACAATCACGGACGGGTCGTTTGATTACGTGGATACGTCGGCGGCCAGCTTCTCGAAGCGCTTTTACAGAGCCCGCCTGGTGCCCTGAATCGTTGACGAAAGGTGACTTGCTCGGTGCACCCTTTCTACGTGAAGATCGATGTATTTCAGGCGAGGGTGTGCGAGGGCGTCAGTGCGCGGATTTTCATCATGGGGTTAAAACTATTGAATCAAAGGTGTAAAGCGTCTTAACCCCATCCTGTCGGACCCGCCAAATAGCAAAGTCTTGTCTTTTTGCGCTTTCGGCTCAAGTTGGGCGTCATGAGAACCGGCGCCTCTATGCTCGCTACCGGAGCGCCTGAGCAGGTGCCTTTGCGCGGCGGCCTGGGTCGTTTTACCGCGATTACCGAGGTCGTCCTTGCGTTCGGATTGGTTCACGTAGCTTATCGGGCGCTTAAGCATTTCACCGTGTTCGGCCAATGGGACGCGCGAACGAATTTCATCCCTGGTTTGACGATGGTGGCGTTCACGGTCGCTTTATTGCTCCTGTACCGTAGAAGCTTCGCCGCGTATGGGCTGAGCGCGAAACGATGGTCGTATCATCTCAGCCTGGGATTGGCTTGCAGCCTCCTCTTGCTTGCGGTCGTGGCGGTCGGGTTGGCAGCGACCAGGGTTCATTTCGACGCCAGCAAGCCGCCCGATCCTCACGCTCCTCATCAGTTCCTGCGAATTGCCGGACTCGCAGTTGTCGTCCTGCCTGCCTTCATTCTCGTGCTTCGTCTGGTTGGGAGGCGGCGCGCGATCATTGAACGCATTCCGCCCATAGCGAGCGTGTCGGCGATATTCGCCCTGTTGGCGGTGCTGCCGCTCGTCGCCGCGCACTTTCACCGGCCTTCGATGTGGGTGCAAGCGCTGTGGCTGTTCTTCGGCGCGGGTTTCGGCGAGGAAATCTTTTTCCGCGGCTACATTCAGTCGCGAATCGACCAAGCGTTTGGATTCCCCTTTCGTTTGCTGGGAGTCGAGTTTGGGCCAGGGCTGCTGATCTCCTCGTTATTGTTCGGCCTGGTGCACGCTCTAAACACGGTGGATTACTTTGGCGGCCGCTTCGACTTCGGCTGGTCGTATGGCCTGCAAAACGTTTTCACGGGGCTGTTTTTCGGATGTATCAGGGCCAGGACCGGGAGTGTTTTGCCCGGAGCCATCGTGCATGGTTTGCAAGATGCATTCGCAAGAATTCCCAGTCTGCTACCATGACGCCTCTTAATAACGGCCGCGTTTGAAGATCCTGACCACTTCGGGATCGAACAATTTCAAAACAGTTCAAGCCCTTGGCACAATTCGGCCCCTCAGAACACCCAATTTGCCAAACCGGCCTGTTTTTCTTGTGCGGTTTTTCCGGCGGCGGGCATTACTTTATGAGACGTGATGACTGAAGATGCCGAATTGCTAAGCCAGTATGCCGCCGAGGGGTCGGAGGCTGCCTTCGCCGAATTGACTGGGCGGCATGTGGATCTGGTCTATTCAGCAGCCCTGCGCCTGGTGAACGGCGACGTTCATTCAGCCCAGGATGTGACGCAACAGGTCTTCACGGAGGTCGCCCGCCAGGCGAAACGCCTGGTGCGGCATCCCGCGCTGGTAGGCTGGCTTTACACCACGACCCGGCTGATGGCATTGCGGGTGAATCGAACGGAGCAACGACGCAAAGCGCGCGAACAGGAGGCCAATACGATGAATGAACTCCTCCATGACGACACCCCGCCTCCGGATTGGAGCCAGGTTAGCCTGGTAATTGAGGACGCGCTGCACGAATTGAGCGATAAGGACCGCCATGCCATCCTGCTCCGCTTCTTTCAAAACAAGACTCTCCATGAAGTGGGGTCCGGCTTGAACTTGACCGAAAATGCCGCACGCATGCGCGTGGAGCGGGCATTGGATAAACTGCGTGGGGAGTTGGCCAGGCGCGGCATCACCACCGCCGCGTCAGCGCTCGCGATCGTTATTTCCGCCAACGCCGTCCAGTCGGCGCCGGCCGGTTTTGCCGCTGCCATTTCGACCGCTGCCATCGCCGGCAGCACGGTCCAAACCTCAACCCTGATTGCCGCAACTAAAACCATCGCCATGACCACATTGCAGAAAACCATCATTGCCGCGACTCTTGCCATCGCGGCCGGAACCGGCATTTACGCCGTCCATCAGGATTCGCAACTGCGTGGCCAACTCCAGACGGTGCAACAGGAGCGAGGGCCGCTAACCGCGCAAATCCAATTATTAGAGCAGGAACGCACCCAGGCGACCAATCAACTGGCGGCGTTGAAAGAGGAGAACGCCCGCCTGAAATCCGACCAAAACGCAACGGAACTGCTGAAATTGCGCGGTCAGGTGGGAGTGCTCCGTGAGCGGGCGTCGGCGAACGAAGCCAAACCCACTCAGCCCATGAACGGGCTGGCTAAATTAATGAGCGATCCTGCGATGAAGGAATATATCCAGCAGGCACAAGTGGAAAAAATCAGATCGCTCTACGCCGACCTGTTCAACGAACTGAAACTGACACCGGAACAGAGTGACAAGTTTCTCCAGCTATTCATGGATGTGGCTTCGAAAGGTTTGGCCAAATACATGGCCACGGCACAGGGGACTCAGGACCAAGTCCCCGGCGAACCATCCAACGACCTGCGAACGGAGCTGAAGGCGTTGTTGGGCGATGCCGGTTATGCCCGATACAAACAGTTCAGCGAGGAGATCCCGGCCCGGACCACGATCAAGCTCCTGAATAATCAACTCGGGGAGAACCCGCTCAACAGTGAGCAAAGCGCGCGCTTGCTCCAGGTAGTAAAGGCAGAGCCGACTGAGTTAACGGTGGGAATCACGGGCGCGGCGGACAAGGCCTTTCTGGGGTCCCAGGCAGATATTGACAGTTTTCTGCAACGCGTATCCGAGAGCAACCAACGTATTGTGCAACAAGCAGCCAGTTTTCTCACCGCCGACCAACAGGACACCCTCAATAACGTCCTGACCAAAGCCATCAACACGCGCAAGCTCCAGGCAGCCGCGTTGATTCAAAAGCACTGAGTACAGAAATCGGACCAGAGAGATGGGCGGGCGAATCCATGAGTATCGGCCACCAGAGAGAACAGGCCTGGGCTACGGTACCACCAGCACGCGGTAGAAACGTTGGGTGGAGGAATTGACGGAGTCGGTGGCGGTGGCGGCGAGGTTAGTGGCCCACACCGGCGGGCCAAGGTTAGTCCAAGTCGAGGTGGTCAGAGCAGACTTGTATTGAAGCTGGTATTTCTGGCCTGAAACAGCAGACCAGGCCAACAACACGGTATTGTTGGTTTTGAGCAGCGACTGGAAGACCGGCGGGAGCACCACGCTCAGGCGCACCGCCGAAGAGGTTACCGCACCGACGGCGTTGCTGACGATAACCGAGTAGTTGCCGGCATTAGCCAGCGTTACGTTGGAGAGCATCAAATAGGCGGTGGTTGCCCCGGAGACATTGCCGCCATCGGTCAGCGCAGTCCCGCCGGCCAGCCACTGGTAGTGGAAAGGCCTGGTTCCGAAGGTGCTTACGCTGAACGCCACATTTGCTCCCGGCGCGGCGATGATATTGGCAGGAAGGCCTGTCACTATTTGGGGTGCGAGATCCAGCCGGAACACGGTGCCGTGCCCCCCCGGACCGCCGGCGATGGTGGTACCATACAAACTGCCCTCGGCCCCAAACACCGGCGCGGAGGCGGGATGAGCGCCATCGCTGATATCATCGAAGCTGACGAGTGTAGTTAGGGCGCCGCCGGGCGTGATTCGAAACACGGTGCCGTTCCCGTTGGCCGGGCCGGGTGTAATGGGTCCAAATTCAGAACCGTAACAGGTGCCGTAGAAGTTGCCGTCACTGCCCAGAGCCAGCCCGGCATGGGGGTAAGGACCGTCGGTATTATTGAGCAGATAAAGGACACTCAGCGCGCCGTTGGTGCTCATTTTAAAAATGGATCCATAGAACTGAAAACCGCGGAGCGTGCTGTGAGTGGTAGCGCCATAGAAAGTGCCGTCGGCCGCCTGGACCAGATTTCCAGCCGGGGAACTCCCATCGGTGCCGCCCGTGAAGGAATACAGAGTCGTCAGCGCGCCGTCCGGTGTGATTCGGCACAAACTGCCGTAACCAAGCGCTCCCCCTCCGCCGACACCGTAAAAATTGCCGTCTAAGCCCTGAATGAGGCCAGCGGACGGAGTGTTGCCGTTGGTAAAGGCGGCAAGGTTCGTGAAAGCGCCGGCCGGCGTTAGACGGAAGATGAAACCTTCGCCCGTGGTGCCATAGAAATTACCATACCGCCCCTGGGCGAGCGGAGCTTGGGGGTTTCCCCCATCGGTGTCCCCGGCGAACGAATAAAGATTCGAGAGCGCGCCAGCCGCAGTCATTTGGAACACATTACCCGCACCGTTGACACCGCCAATAGAGGTCGTGCCATAGAGATTGCCATCAACGCCCTGAACCAGCGAAGCCTGCGGCTGGCTGCCATTGGTCAGAGTGAATGAGGCCAGGGTGGCGACGGTGCCATTGGAAATGGCGAACACGGTGCCAGCTCCGCTTGAGCCTCCAAACCGGGTAGTGCCATAGAGGTTGCCATTGGTACCGAGCACCAGCCCGTTGGGACTGGAGGCATCGGCACCGCCGGTGAACCAGCGCAGCGTGGTCATTCGCGTTCCGGAAGCGCTGACGGGAATCACGGTTAACCGCGCGCTGCGGCTAGCGGCGCCGGCGATGCTATTGGTAATCGCCAACGTGTAGGACCCGTTGTTGGCCTCGGTCACATTCATAAGCGTGAGCAATCTGGAGGATGAACCGATGACATTGGCGTTGTCGGTAAGATTGGTTCCATTGAACTGCCATTGAAACGACAGCGGCAGATTTCCCAAGACCACCACGGCGAACATGGCGGTTGCCCCGGGCGCGAGCGTCAGGTCGGCTGGTTGGGAGACAATTATGGGGGCGGAAGAGGTAACGGCGAGCGAAGCCAGAGCGCTGGTTGCGGAGCCGAAAGCATTGCTGAGGAACACCGAGAAAGTGCCGGCATCGCCCAGAGCGACGTTACTCAGAGACAGCGTGCGCGCTGCACTCCCGGAGAGGGCCAAGCCATCGCTTAGGTTGGTCCCGTTCTTCTGCCATTGATAAGACATCGGGAACCCGCCGAAGGCAGCCACACTGAAGAGCACGTTCGCCCCGGCGAACACCGATTGATCCAACGGCTGGCTGGTGATGCGGGGGGCGCCACTCACGCTGAAGCGAAACACGATCCCCTGATTGTTCGCGCCGCCGTATGGCGTCGTACCATAGATATAGCCGCCTGTTCCCTGGACGAGCGTCGTCTGCGGGTATGCGCCGTTATAGCCGTCGAAGCTTGCGAGGTCGGTGACCGCGCCGTCGAGCGACATGCCAAATACAGTTCCTTTGCCAAACGTGCCGCCCAAAGAGGTCGTCCCGTAAAAGTTTCCGTCATTTCCCAGCAGCAAGCCTCCGACCGGACGGGCTCCATCTGCGCCGCCCGAGAATGAATAGAGGTTGGTGAGCAGCCCGTCCGGCGTGAGCCGAAAAACGGTGCCGCTGGCGAAGGCGCCGCCGCCGCTGGCGGTGCCGTAAAAACTGCCGTCGAGGCCCTGCACGAGCGCGCTGTAGGGGAACATTCCATTGGTGGAACTCAATGAAGCCAAAGTGGCCTGTAATCCATTGGTGCTCACCTTGAAGAGCGCGCCGCCGCCATAAGCGCCGCCTTGGTAAGTCGCGCCGTAAAAGTTGCCATCCGCGCCTTGCACCAGACCGGCATGGAGAAACCCGCCGTCGCTCTGGTTCGAGAATGAATGGAGCGTCGTCAGCGCTCCATTAGTGGTAATCCGAAAAGCCGTTCCCATGCCCGAAGCGCCTCCCTGGTAAGTGGTGCCGTAAAACAGCCCGTCTGGGCCGCGGGTCAGTCCCGCGAAGGGCAAGTCGCCATTCGTGATGTTGAGCGCGATCAGGACGGTTGGCGAGCCGTTCGAGCTTAACCTGAAGATCGTGCCGTTGTCGTAGGCGCCGCCCTGAAAAGCGGTACCGTACAGTGTGCCATCCGTGTTCTGGACCAGGGTTGCAAACGGGTTGGCCCCGTCATCAGCGCCCGTGAAGGAATAGAGCGTAGTAAGCGCGCCGCCCGGGGTCAGCTGAAAGATAGTTCCCGCAGCGTTAGTCCCGCCACTCTGAGTCGTGCCATAGAAATTGCCGTCGGCCGCCAGTAACAATCCGTTTGGGGACGCGCCGCCGCTCCCGCCGCCGAAAGACAGGAGGGCGCCCAGGTCCACTCCCGGGGCGGTCACAGAGGCAACGTTTACGGTGGCGCCAGTGCTGGTGACCGAGCCGAGGGAGTTGCTCACCAGAACCGAATAGCTCCCGGCGTAAGCGGCGGACACGTTGCTGATGACCAGGGTGCTGGAAGAGGACCCGGAAAGCGCGCCGGCATCGACGAGGTTGGTCCCATTCGCCCGCCAGTAATAAGAGAGCGGCAGGCTTCCGACGGCGCCCACGTTCAGGACGACCGTCTGTCCCGGCAGCACGG
Organism: Binatia bacterium; assembly: GCA_035566895.1. GTDB lineage: Bacteria > Verrucomicrobiota > Verrucomicrobiia > Limisphaerales > UBA8199 > DATMQA01. The sequence continues at coordinate 45,057 of DATMQA010000167.1, read as the reverse complement.
TCTGGCTCACCGGCTGCGCCGAGAGGGTCGGGCGGAATGGGAGTAATGTCAAAATCGCATTCGAGCTGGTCACCACTCCAGCCGCGTTGCTCACGATGATCGAATAGAGACCGACATCGGAGGGCGAGACATTGCTGATGGTGAGCGTGGCGGTGGCGGAACCGGAGATAGTGGCGCCATCAACCATGTTGGTGAGATAGCTACCGTTGTCATGTTGCCATTGATAGAACAACAACGCATTGGAAGCCGTGCCGACTGTGAACGTTGCCATCATGCCCTGCGGCACGGGTTGGCTGGCGGGTTGCGAGGTGATGAGCGGAGGAGTCACGACCGCAAAGGTTACCTGACGGCTTTGGCCGAGTTGCTCGCTCAGGTTGGTGAACCAAAGCGTCGTGGTGTAAGCCCCGGGCGGCAGGTTAGTGGCTTGCGAGTTCAGGGTCATGGTCACCGCGGTGGCGAGGCCGCCCGACGCGAGTCTGCCATTGGTCGGCGCGACCGCGAGCCAAAGGGAGGTTTCTGTCAGGGACCAATTCAACGGAGCCGCGCCGGCGTTGGTGAGTGTGAAAGTGGCAGAGGCTGGATTGAACGGTCCGTTGGTAGCTCCGCTGAAGAGGAACGGCGTGCGCGGAGAAATCTGCAAGGCCGATGGCGGCAAAACAAGGGCCTGGATGAGATTGCTGCCGGACGGCGTGCCCCAACCGGTGCAGAGATCGAAGCCGGGCACGGCCAGGAATTTATTGGCACTCGAGCTATTGGTGTTGTTGCCGGTCGTGATGTCGTGGAAGGCAGCCGAATAACCGGCGCTGTTGCCCAAGGCATAGAGTGAGGGATTAACGAAGCCGACACCGGGCAAACCCATCGTCGCTGCTTGTTGGTTCGCCAGGGCGGTAAAGGCGGCCCAGAGTGGCGTAGAGGCGCTGGTGCCGCCGACCAGGGCTTCCTGCCCGTTGTTGGCGATAAGCCAAATGGTTTGTTCGGCGAGGCAGGCGACGTCCGGGAAGTTGCGCATGGTAGTGGAACCCTGGTTGGCCGACATGTTCAGCCCCTGCTGCCAACCCGGAATCGCATAGGCGGTGCTGATGCCGCCGCCGCTGAGTGGCCACACGGTTTCGGCAAGCCACGCCCCGCCCCCGCCGGCGGTCGTAAGCGAAGTGCCGCCAACGACAGTAATATAAGGGTTGTCCGAAGGCGGTGATGCAGGGCCCGTCCAAGCCCCAGAATCGCCGGAAGCCTGGAAGAAGGATTGGCCCTGGGCCGCATACTGCAGAAAAATCTGGTCACGCATTGCATCGACCTGCTTGCCAAACCCCCAGGAACAACTCAGTTGTTTCGCCGAATTGTCGGTCGCCATTTTGTTGAGGACGTCGTTGGGAGTTTTGCCCTCATAGACGATGACCTGGGCCAATCCAGGGGCCATGCCGATGGCCATGTCGATGTCGAGAGTGACCTCGATGTTCTGAGGGCCTGCACTGCCGGTGACATTATTCAGCAGCACATTCGCCAGTGAGACGTTGGGCAACCCGGCCAGGTTTTCGTAGGCGGTGACATCGCTTGGATAGTACCCATCCAACTCGAATAAGCCGACAGTTTGTCCCGAACCATCCAGCGTCACCCCAGGGACGTACGCCGCGCGGAAATCACGCCCCATAAAACTGCCGCGCGGACCGCCACCGGTAGCCCATGCCCGGCCTGAAGGTATCTGGTTGGAGAAAGACGCCTTTAAATCCATGGGCCGGGGCAGGACGTAGTTGTCCAAACCGTCAATTGTCAAAACCGGCACCCCCACATCCAACGACGGTTCAGTATCCGGCGCGAAAAAGTCGCGCGCCTCGGTCGGATGCCGATACCGATGCAGCTTCAAGTGCAGCATGTTCTCGATATCGGCAACGGACCCGTTCACATCCAGCAACGTGCGGTTTGGATGCGTAGCGACCACCGTCATGCCCTGGGCCCTGGCGAAGGCGCTAATGGCCTGGTAGTCCTGTTCGCTGGGACCGAACTGTTTCGCGAACTCGGCAGGAGTCAGGTATTTGCGGTAATTAGGACTGGCGGGATCATAGACCTGCCGGAGCAGGTTAGCGAGCGCTGGCTGGTTGCGCAAAGGCAAGCCGATGACGAGGTCGAGGCGTTTAGCGGGAGCCAGGCGGTCGAGGGGTTGCGAGCGCACCGAAGCCGCCGGCAGATGGCTGCGCAGGACCTGGGGGTCGCTGGCAAAGAGACGGGTTGCCACCAGGAGGGCTAGCGCAGCGCAGAATGCTTTCACAGTGTTCTCAGTTTAGTTTCAAGCCCGGAAGCGCGCCCCCCGCCCTTTCCTGGCAATCTTCAAGATATTAGATTTTTAGCAGGGCCGATGCCAAGATGATTTTGTATTGAAATCCTGCGAAAACCCTCAAATGGGGGGGATAAAGGTGTGGAACTCACGCATGCCGCGTGAATTTCACGCAGCTTGTCGTTCGGAGAGGGTCTTAAAATTGGGGCCGCGTTGTACCCGCCGACGTGAGGAGGCGGATTCTGCCCGGGAAACCGCTGAACTCTCCGCCTCCTCACGTCGGCGGCTACAATTTCCCAACGCGTCTTTTAGAGGAGGCGGAGCGATCGTTTCACCCTTGTTAGCTGGTGCCATGAAAAAGTGAACCTTTTGCCTTGCACCCGTTACTAACGGGCAGAATGGAACTGCGAAACACATAAACATAGTATGAAAACCTCGACTTTAATCTGTTTGTCTCTCCTCGTCGGCGCGGGAGCCCTATCTAACGCGGCCGCCCAGCCTGCCCATACGGATGCCAATCCGGCGACGCTTTATTACCAGGCCTTTCTCCTCGCGCCCGATCCCATGTCTGAAGCCGACAGTGATTACCTGGCTTCGAAAGAAGGGCGCACCCAAAAGCTGCCGGAGCGATTCGACAAAATATTCGCCGGGTATGATAACCAGTTCAAGCTGGTCCGCCAGGCGGCGCAGTCCAGCGCGCCCTGTGACTGGGGCATCGACTTCAGCCCCGGTCCCGCCACGCTGCTCCCCCACCTGGCGCGCGTCAAGGCAGTGGCGGTGGCCTCGAGGTTCCGCGTAGTATGGGAGTTGCAACACGACCGCCAGGCTGACGCGCGCGATGATCTGCTGGCTTCATTGGCGCTTTCCAGAAATGTGGCCCGGGATGGCACTTTGATATCGGCCCTGGTCCAAATCGCCAGCGAATCCATCAATTGCTGGAACGTGGCGGAGAACTTTGGCCAGTTCTCACCAGAAACCTTGCAGCAGTTGGCCGCAGGCCTGGAGGCGCTCCCGCCGCGCACTACCGTTGCCCAATGCGTGCCGACCGAGAAAGCGCTCTTTGGGGACTGGCTCTTGCGCAAGATTGTCGAATTACAGAAAGCCAATCCAGGTGACGACGCCAAAGTAATGGCTGCTCTGAGGGAGCTCTTTCCCAGCTTTGACAATCCAGAACAAATGGAGCCAAGCGTTTGGGCAAAACTGAGTCAGGATGCGGGCGGGACCAGCGAGGGTGTGGCGAAGTTGATTAGGGACAGCGAGGCGTCTTCGCAAAAGCTGGCGCTCATCCTGGCGTTGCCACACGGCCCGTATGAGCTGCAGATGGCAAAGTTCAAAGCCGAGGTGGCGCAAGTTGCCAATCCCTTTATCTCAAACTTTTTGACGGGCGTGGAGCGGGCGAGGATGAGGGAATTCCGAGTCCTGGTTTTCCTGGCCCAGGTCCGCGCCGCCATCGAATACAAGCTCCACGGCGAAGCGGGACTGCAAACGGTAGCCGACCCGTGCGGACAAGGCCCCTTTGGTTTCCGTCGCTTTGTTTTCGAGGGAATCGATCGGGGTTTTGAACTCAGCTCCGCGTATGATATGGCGGGCAACAATGGGGTGATCATCTTTGTCGAAAAAGAGGGGCCACCTTTCCGGGTCGGCGGGCCGTTTGCGGGCCAGGCGATAACCAACTCGGTTCCCCGGAAGTGAAACTTGGACTGTTCCATGCAGGGGCCGGGGCAGGGAGGCACAAGCGGATTAGAGCCTCCTTGTGTCGGCTCCTACAATTCTCAGAAGCCGGGCTCAACTTTGAGTGACATATGTTGCACCGACCTGTCTAACCGGAAGATGTTGAGCCTCAATTCAACCGTCATGGAACTTGAAACCTCAGAACCTGTGGGGTTGCTGGACCAGGCGCGAGACGGGGACACCGAAGCGTTTTGCGAGCTCTGCCGTGTTCACGAAGCCAGGCTGTTGCGCCAGGCCACTGCGCTTTGCCGCGACGCCACCCTCGCCCAGGACCTGGCCCAGGACACTCTGGTCGAAGCCTGGAAGAGTCTCCATCGCTACAGCGGCCGCTGCCGGTTCTTCACCTGGCTTTGTGCGATTCTGCTCAACCGCTACCGCAACACTCTCCGCGCCAGACGCCCCTTCTGGAGCTTCGCCAATTCCAGCCAGTACGAATCCTGTGCGCGTCTCGAGCATTTGCCTGCTCGCGAAGCTCGGCCCGACCAGGCTCTCCAGTTGCGGGAACAAGCCGCGCTCGTCCGCCAGTGCGTGCAAGCCCTGCCGCTCAAACATCAACAGGTTATTTTATTGCGATTTTACGTGGATGATTCACTCGAAGGGATTGCCGCTGCCCTGGGCTGCTCGGTCGGCACAGTCAAATCGCGCCTGTTCCATGCCCTGGACAAACTCCGGGCAATGAAAGCCATGGGCGCGCACTTTAAGCAACTCGAAATGAAAGATCCGCTCCTATGAAAGCTTGTGTGAGAAACCGGAAACACATTGCGTGGCTGGCGCTCGGCACCCTGGAGGCCCGACCGGCAGAACAGCTCCGTGCACATCTCGACACCTGCGCCGCCTGCCGCACTTACTTCGAAGAACTTTCAAACATCACTGCATCGCTCAGTGTGCCGGAACCGGAGACCAATGTCCAAGTTTCGCCTGCTTTCCATCGCCGCCTGGCTGCCTCGCTCCGGGCCGAAAAGCCGCGCTCTCCTTGGGCAGCGATGGCGGAGTCTTTCCAACGGCTTGCGCTCAACTGGCGCGTCGTGTTGCCGGCGGCCGGCGCAGTTACCGCTGCGGTAATAGTCCTGGCGGTCCTGCGCCCGCCGCCCACCGTTGTCCCGCCGGCGCGAACCCCGGTTCAGGTTGCCTCAGTCCCCCGTTTCAAGAGTGATCTCCCGCCAACCATCGCCAATTACGAAAGCGTTGCCAACCGCTCCCTGGACCAGTTGGACGAATTGCTCACCAAACAGGGCACCAGGAATCCAGCCCCGGCGCCGGTTTACACGGCCTCGGCCCTGGCGCTGATTAACTCCTCTGAGTGAATCTCAAATCCCAACCATAACCATGAAACCTCAAAATGCATTCTTGTTTATCTCGGTCTTTGCCCTGGCGTCACTGATTGGCCTGAGCGGTTGCGGCAAGCGGAGCGGCAGCAACGGTGCAAAGCCCGATGCCACGATTATCGCCAGGCTGGAGGTCATCCGCCAGACCGGCCAGCCGGTGACACCGGCCGAATTGAACGCCTGGTACCCTGAACCGCCTGCCGGGGACAACGCCGCACCACTTTACGCTGAGGCCTTTGCGGCTCTGTCGCCAGAAGACCTCAAGTCGCCGTCCTTCCTGGCGAAAAATCAGCAAGCACTGGCGCTATTGCACAAGGCAGCCGGTAAGAGCCAGTCCCGTTACTCAATCGATTTGAGCGAAGGCGGCAATATGAAGATGCCGCACCTAGCTAAAATCAAAGCGTCGGCCCAGTTGCTAGGCCGCGAGGCTGCTGCGAACGCCGCCAAGGGTCGCTCCGATTTGGCCGCGCAAGACGCAATCGATGGATTGCGCCTGGCCGGATCGTTGGAGCAAGAGCCTTTGCTGATTTCGCAATTCGTGCGAATCAGTTCCGACTCGCTCACGCTCGTTGCTCTGGAAGGCGCCATCGGCCTGAAAGCTTTTCCCGAGGAGCAACTTGTCCCCTTGCAGGCCGGATTGCGCGCGGAGGAAGGCACTATTCAGCCGTCTTTGGCTCGGGCCCTTGCGGCTGAGCGCTGTAACCTTATCGCGCTATTTCAAATGCCTCTCCCCGAGTATGAAAAATTCGTTGCCGACGCGGGCGCCAACTGTCCCCTAGGCACGCTGGCCGAGTTTGAGGATTACCGACAGGGCGCCGCCTTCCGCCTGGATTTCAACTTGTGCCTGGACTATTTCAGCAATTGGCTGGGCATTGCCTCAACGCCTTTCCCTGCTTGCCTGGATGCAGCGGAGCAGTCGGCGCCCGCAACCGCGGCGCAAATGACCGAAGCCAGGGCCAAGGGCTACCGCGTATCCGCCACGGCATTGCCGGCGCTGAACAGCACGCTTGACAGGGCGGCCGATTGTGTGGCGCAATTGCGAGTGGCGGAGGCTGCCCTCGCCGTCGAGCGCTACCGCCTCTCCGCGAGTTCTGCCCTGCCGGATTCGCTAGGCCAACTGGCGCCGAAGTATCTGGCCGTCGTGCCAGAAGATCCCTACGATGGGAAACCCGTGCGCTATAAAAAACTCTCGCCCAAAGGCTACGTAGTTTATTCCATAGGTCGTAACCGGCAGGATGACGGTGGAATGCCCAAGCCCCCTACAGCAAAACCCGACGGCGCCTACGATTTGACATTTGTGGTGCGAAGGTGAGTGAAGCCCAAGAGCAAATGCTCAGGACAACCCGGCAAAAGAGCATTCAACTCCTCGCATACGTTGCCTGTCTCGTGCTGACCCTGGGCGTCACCACTTCGCCGGCACAGCTCAATCCGCGCTGGGACGCTCTCAATGAGCCCGGCAACCTCGGCCGAGTCGAGGCCGTCGCGGTCAGCCCCTACGATGTCGGCACCATTCTCGCCGGAGGTGATGTGTTCGGCGTCGGCCTGAGCACCAACGGTGGTGTAACCTGGGAGCAAGCCATCGGCATTACGGCTTGCTCGGAGATCAACGACTTCACCTTCCATCCCGCCAAAGCCAATCTCGTCTGGGTCGGGACCCTCAGTGGGCCATACCAAAGCACTTGACGGCGGCAAGGCCTGGAGGCTCAAGCGCAAGGGTATGCCGCCCATGAGCGACAACACGCTCACCGCCCCCATTCAGAAGGTGCTCTTCGACCCCAACGACTCCAATACGTTGCTGGCTATTGCCGGCAACCATCGCCATATGGGCTATGGAGCCGTAGGCACGACCTGCTGGGGCGGGGTCTGGAAAAGCACCGATGCCGGCGAGACCTGGACGAAATTGACAACGATTGATGACGCCGCCGTTGGAGGTCCAACTGACGGCACGGGTGTATTGATCAATGATGCCGGTTTTGCCGCCGGTTCCTCCAGCATTGTGTACGCCTGCTCCGACCAGGGCGGGGTGTATAAGAGCACCGACGGGGGAAAGAGTTTCGGCAAGGTCGACACCGGCTTGCCAAATACTCAGGCATGGTCGCTCGCGCTTCACGCTACCAATGCCGACACTCTATGGGTAAGCCTGGGTAGTGGCGGAGCCATTTGGAAGAGCACCAATGGCGGTAAAACCTGGAACGCCTCATCGGGAGGAATGACCGGCATCGCCGGAACGTCGGAGTTCCGGACGGTTGCCATCGCGAGGAGCAACCCCAATTACCTCTATTGCGCATCGTGGAACAGGCCGGCCTCAGCCTACCGATCGACTGATGGCGGAGCGACTTGGACCAGAATCGTCAACAATGCCAGCACCAGCACCCTCATTGGTGGCACCGGCAATCCAAGCGGCCTGCATTTCCAATGGCTAAGCGTGGATCCGAGGAACCCGAGCCATGTGCTGGGCGCTTGCGAAGGCAACGTCGTGCAGTCCTTCGACGCCGGTGCAACGTGGAAGGACATTACCTGCCTCGCGGTTGGCCGTAACTGGCGCGGCAATGGCTACAGCGGCTTGTGTTGCACGGCGCTCGCCTGGAATCCCTACAAGCCAGGGCAAGTGTTCACGTTGGGCATGGACGGGGGCAAACTGCTGCGCAGCGACGACTATCTCTGGAGCTGGAAGCTGGCGGACCATGGGCTAATCGGGCCATTCAACGGCGCCAATTCGGTTGCCTTCTCGGCTGATGGCACCATCTATGTGGGTAGCGGACAATTCGGCAACACCAGCGGTGCTTACCTCAACGAGCCCATCATCAAGAGTACTAACTGGGGCGCGTCCTGGGCCTATATCAGCCGTCCCTCCGGTGCGAAGGGGGACAACAAAGCCGTCTATGTCCTTCCCACCGACTCCAGTCAAGTCTGGGCCATCATGGGCAACGTGCTGTACAAGACGACCGACGGCGGCGGCAGTTGGAACGCGCTCGCGCTGAACGATTCCGGTAATCTCTGGAATCTTGCCGCCGACCCGAAGGCACCCACTACCCTCTACGTCGGAGCCCAGAAAGGCGTGTGCAAGACTACCGATGGCACGAACTTTTCCTTAATGCCCGGTTCGCCAACCTCTTCGAATTTCGAGTACGCCTACGTGGACCCAGTCACGCCCGGCTTGCTCTATGCGATCAGCTTCAACTCCGGCTCATTGGGTGGCGTTTACCGGTACGACGGCGCCTGGAGACGAATTTTTAAAAAGCCGCAGGCGCGTGCGTTGGCAGTGGACCCCGGCAACCCACGGCGGATAGCGGTGATCACCAAATGGTGGCCAGCCCGGGATGTAAGCCGCGCCGACGGCGTGTGGCTCACCACCGATGGCGGGGACAATTGGACGCAGTGCAACACTGGTCTCCGGATGCTCACCGGCTCGACCATCGCGTTCAACCCCGACAAAAGCGCACAATTGCTGCTGGGGGCGGACGGGGCGGGGTTTTACGTCAGTGACGCAGGCGATTCGACCCCTTACGGAAGCAGCGCCGCCACTGCTCCCGGCACCATCCAAGCCGAGAACTACGATCTCGGCGGCGAAGGCATCGTATATCATGATAGGGCCGGCCAGCACCAGGCAGACGATCACTACCGCAGTGACCGAGTGGACCTGCGCTCCAGCAGGGGACACGCGGTGTGCCACGTGGCCGCTGGCGAATGGCTTAAGTATACTGTGAACATCACTAGCGCCGGGGCGTATAATGTGAAGTTTCACGCAGCCTCGGCCAGGGGCGGAGGCAGATTCCACCTGGAAGCAAACGGTGTAAACGTGACCGGTCCGGTCGCCATTAACGGCGCCGGCGCGGACGGCACCTGGGTTGAAGAGGTTGTGCACGGGGTCCGCCTCACTGCCGGTCTGCAGTACCTGAAACTATGCGTTGAAGCAGCCGGGGTTGACCTGGACTATTTCCAAATGGAAGTGGCACATTGAAGGTCTTCGAAAATTCGCCCATTACTGATTGGCCGGATTTGCGTTGTGCCGTCGTGGTCGTCATGAACACAATGCGCGACAGACTGTGCACAAATCGAATCCCGTTTCGGCATAATGAGCCAGCGCCGTATCGTCGTGGTGGGCGGAGGTGCGGCCGGCTTTTTTGCGGCCATCACTTGCGCGGAGGCTTCCCCCGAAGTTAAAATCACATTGTTCGAGAAGAGTGCGCAGTTTCTCTCGAAGGTTCGGATCTCCGGCGGTGGACGTTGCAACGTCACCCACGCCTGCTTCGAACCCCGCGAGTTGAGCGACTACTATCCGCGCGGTGGGCAGGAACTGCTGGCGGCTTTCCAAATCTTTCAACCTCGCCACACTATCGCCTGGTTTGAAGCTCGAGGCGTGAAACTCAAAACCGAATCAGATGGACGCATGTTCCCAGTGACGGACTCCTCCAAGACCATCATTGATTGTCTGCTGGGGGCCGCTAAAAGGGCGGGCGTCGAACTCCTCACCAACCGCGCTCCCGAACGTGTGACACGCCACGCGCAGGACGGCTTCGAGTTTGGGTTTGCCCATGGCGAAGCGCTCCGCTGCGACTGCCTGCTGCTGGCGACCGGCGGGTGCCGCGTCCCGGCCGCGGGGCGACTGGCCGTCTCGCTAGGCCACACTTTGGAACCGCCGGTCCCCTCGCTTTTCACGTTCCATATTGCCGCTCCCTGGCTGCGCGAATTGGCGGGAATCAGCGTGCAGGCCATGGAAGTGTCGCTGCCCGGCTTGGGGCGGCGCGATACGGGCGCGGTGCTCATCACCCACGCCGGCCTCAGCGGGCCGGCGATTTTGCGACTGTCTGCCTGGTGCGCGCGCGACCTGCACGCGCTGAATTACCAGGCCCCGCTGCGGCTGAATTGGTTGCCTCATCTCGACGCTCAAACGCTGGCCGGGAAGCTTGATGCCTTGCGCACCGCTCAACCCGCCCGGCTTGTCGTCAATACTCCTATCGCCCCGCTGGCCGTGCGGCTTTGGCAAAACCTCGCCCTGGCTGCAGGGATCTCCCGCGAGACCCGATGGGCTGAACTTTCCCGCTCCGCTCGACATCGCCTGGTTCAGCAACTCAGCCTTACCGAATTGCAAGTCATTGGCAAAACGCTCAACCAGGAGGAATTTGTCACCTGCGGCGGCGTGCGTCTGAGCGAGGTCAATTTCAAAACCATGGAGAGCCGGATTTGCCCCGGACTCTATTTTGCCGGTGAACTGCTCGACATTGACGGCCTTACCGGCGGGTTTAATTTCCAATCGGCCTGGACCACCGGCTGGCTCGCCGGCAAGGCGATGACTGGCCGACCTGTAACGGTGAGTTCTTAGGAATCGACCTTCAACCTGGTCGTAAAATTCCCTCTCGCTTCAGGGCCTGGCTGGCGTATCATTCCCTTTCACATTCATTTCCGTGACGGCAAAATTATTTTCTGAACTCGGGCTTTCCAGCGAACTGCTGAAAGCCATCGACAAGCTCGGTTTCGAGCAGGCGGCACCAATTCAAGCCGAGGCAATCCCGGTCCTGCTGCAAGGCAAAGACGTCGTGGGGCAGTCCCAGACCGGCTCCGGGAAGACCGTCGCCTTCGCCGCGCCGGCGATCGAGAAAGTCTCGGTGAAGGAGCGGACCACGCAGGTGCTGATCCTTTGCCCGACCCGCGAGCTGGCGGTTCAGGTTTCGGAGGAGGTCCACAAGCTGGCTCTCTTCAAAACCGGCCTCCATGCTTTGCCGGTGTATGGCGGCCAATCCTACGACCGCCAGCTTTTCGGGCTGCGCCAGGGCGCGCATATCGTCATCGGCACGCCCGGCCGGATCATGGACCACATGCGCCGCGGCACGCTACGGCTCAACACGGTGAAATTGGTCGTGCTCGATGAGGTGGATGTCATGCTCAACATGGGTTTCCGCGACGATATCGAGCTGATTCTCCAGGGAACACCCAAAGAGCGGCAAACGGTCTTTTTCTCAGCGACGATCCCCCGCCCTATCCAGCAGTTAATCGAGAAATACTCGCGCGACCCGCAGAACGTGCGGATCGAGCAAAAAGCCATGACGGTGCCGACGGTCGAGCAGGTCTATTACGAAGTCGATCGCCGCTATAAAGTCGATTTGCTCACGCGGCTCATCGACCTTCACGATCTCAAGCTTGGCATCATCTTCTGCAACACCCGGCGCATGGTCGATGACCTGGTCGAGCATTTGAACGCGCAAGGCTACTCGGCGGACCGGCTCCATGGCGAAATGACCCAGGCGATGCGCGACCGCGTGATGAACAGGTTTCGCAAGTCGGGCCTCGAATTCCTCGTCGCTACCGATGTGGCGGCCCGCGGCATCGACGTGGAGAATATCGAGGTCGTGTTCAACTATGACCTGCCCTACGACGGGGAGGATTACGTGCACCGCATCGGCCGGACCGGCCGCCAGGGCCGGAGCGGACGGGCCATCTCTTTCGCCTCAGGGCGGGAGGTGTTCCAGATACGCAACATCGAACGCTATACCAATACGAGGATTCACCGCGGCAAGCCGCCCACTATCGATGAAGTGGAAGAAGTCCGCGCCCACGCGGTGCTCGATAAGATTCGCGCCACGCTCCGGAGCGGCGAGTTCAAACGGCAGGACCAGCTCATCGAACGGTTGCTCGAAGAAGGCTTCAGCTCGACCGATATTGCCTCGGCGCTGCTCCATCATTTGCAGGGCGGAGACGCTCCGCCTGCCGCCAAGGTCTCACAGGAGGAAGCTCCTCAGCGCGCGGAGAGTGCAGATTTTCGAGGAGCACGCCGCAACCGCTTTGAGCAGAGGCTGCCGCGCCACCGCGACGAGGGCCCCCGATCTCGCGAAGCTGCGCCCCGTCAGCAGGAAATCCGCGAGCGCTCCAAACCAGCCGCCCTGCCCCTGCCTAAGATCAGCCGGGGCACGCCCGAAGGACAGACCCGTCTTTTCATGAATGTGGGCGCGGGGTTGGGCATTTCGGAAGCGGACGTTGTCGGAGTCATTCTTGGCGAAACGGGGCTGCCCCGGCCAACAGTCGGCGCGGTGGACGTGCGCGAACGGCATCTCTTTGTGGATGTGGCTTCCGAACACGCCAACAGCATCATTGCGAAGCTCAACCGCGCCCAAATCAAAGGCCGCAAGGCCAAGGTGAAAGTGGCCTGATGAAGACCCAGGGCCAGGTCAAGCCGGTGGAACGGCTGTTTCCGTTCGTCATTCGCTCCCGCATTCTGCTAGTCGGACGGGAGACGCTGCTCCGCAGCAAAAGCAGGTTGCACTTCCTTTTGCTCACCGATGACCTCTCCGAGCAGAGCCGCAAGCAAGTTCTGTCGGACTTTGCCCATTACCCGGTCGTCCAGCGCTATTCCTCGGCGGAGGTGGAACAGTTTTTCGGATTCAAAGGAACGAAGGTGCTCGGTTTCGCGAAGTCGGGCCTGGCGCAATCCATTTACGCCGAGCTTAAAGAGTACCGGCTGAACAAACCGCCGAAGGCTTAGCCGCAGCCAGGCACCAGAACGGTCCCGGGAGGTAGGGCGCGTCTGTCCTCAGCGCGCCGCGAAAACGAATCTGGCACCACCACGCGGCGCGCTGAGGACAGACGCGCCCTACCTCCGCTCCTACAGTTTTCGCGCTCGAAGCGCAGTTTCGAGCTGGCGAAGGTCCTTAGGCAATTCAGCGGTCCAGCTCATGCGCTTGCCCGGCTGGTCCGGATGTTCGAGGGTAAGGACCTCTGCGTGTAATGCCTGTCGCGGGAAATCGAGGTGCAAGTTCGTGGGGAGCGCTCCGCGGTCCCCCGGGTTATAAGTACGGTCCCCTACCAAGGGGACTCCGGCATGGGCAGCCTGGACACGAATCTGATGTTTCCGGCCGGTTTCCAGCCGGAGCCGCAATTTGGTGACGAAACCTTGGCCGTCGGCGAGGGGGTACTCGGCGACGACTTCGTAATGGGTAATGGCTTCGCGAGCCTCGGAACCGGCGGCCCTGGCTTGGGTTTCGGAAAGGATGTGCTGGCGCAATTCGTCCCGGCTCAGTTGGAGCCATTGGCGCCAAGTGCCTTTGGGAGTGCTGGAGCGGCCTTCGACGAAGGCGACATATTCCCGCTTCATGGTATGGGCCTTAAGCTGCTCGATGAGGTGGTGGCGCGCAGCAGGGTTCGTGGCCGCGCAAAAAACGCCGCTGGTATATTGGTCCAGGCGATGCACCGGCAAGGGTTGCAGCCGGCGATAGGCGGGGGGCAGTGACTTGCCGGCGAGGCTGCGGTCGCGGGCTTTCAGTTTGCCGAGCAGGAAGTCCGCGAGGATGCTCAGGGCCGAAAGGTCGCAACCCGGCGCCGGCACCGAGATGAGGCCGGGCCCCTTGTTGAGGATGGCGAGAGCTGGATCCAGATAAAGCAAGGACACCCGAGGATGAATTTGCCAACCGGAATCGCACGCCAGAGTGGAGGCCTGGCGAGCGCGCAGTACGAGCGTTTCGCCGGGGTCGGCAATGCTGTGGTGGGGTTTTCGGACGATCACACCGTTGACGCTCACGCGACCGGCCAGAATCCATTGTTTGGCGCGGTTCTTCGGCGTGTCGGGATGCTTCCGCAATACCCAAAACAAGAGAGGCCTGGCTGCAGTTTCGCTCACGGCTCCGCTCGCCGGCGTGGTCTTGCATGCGCCCCCTTCGCTTTCCATTTCACTTCCCAAGGTACTTTGAAGGATTGCGAATCCGGTCGAGGCGCTCCGCTTCGAGGACGTTCAGGGCGAACCGCCGCCTTCTTAGCTTGAGAGCAACCGCAACCGTATGGGGAAGCAGCCAGGCCTGCTTTAAAAGGCCAACGGTTGTGTGCCAGACGAGCTTCAATATCTGCATATACCAGAGACAAACACTTGACGACTCCCCGCCGGTCTATTCACAAGCCGGTTAATCCCGTATCCGGCTTTAATCCAATTCGAGCGTGGCGTCTATAATGGAGTTGAGCCAATGCTTTGTTTGTATGCGGGCGATAGTCTAAAGCTATGGGCGCAAGTGCTAGAACTTGAAGGTGAATTGGGCGGCGACAAGTTGCTCGCCTTGCTGCAAGGGGCCCTGCTGATGGGTGAAGCTGTATTGGAGCTTCGACTGGAAATGGCGGGTGAAGCGATAACCCAAAGCGGTGTCAATGCGCCATACGTTGTTGTCCCAGGGAGTCTGGCCGCCGGCACCATCGTTGATGTCGGCATAAAACTGTTGGTTCCAGCGCAACGCCCCGAACAGTCGGGGAGTGAACTGGTATTTGGCTTCGAGGTAATACACGAGGGTGTCCGCGTTGCCGACATTGGGGACCTGGAAGCGCGAGAGGAAGACTTCGGCCCAGAGTTGCCAATGGTGCCACGCATAGCTGGCATCCTCGGCAAGAGTGAGTTGGTTGAAATCGCCCAGGCGCTTGCCGGGTGGAAAGGCCGGCGAACTTTGAGCGGGTTGCTGCAGATAAGTGCCGTAACTGGCTGAAACCCCGAGGTTCCACGGGGTGCTGGGCCGGAAGCCCAACCTGCCGCTGACGGTTGGATTGTCCCAACCAACATCGGTCGCGTCCCAGGCAGTCGAGCGGGAGGAGAGCGAAGCATTTTTGATTTCGGCGGCGTAATCCCAGCGGTCGAGGGAACCAAACACAGAGGCGCCGCTAGCGTAGTCCGGGCCCCAGACGACCGTGAGCCACTTCTCCTTGATGTCGGGTTGGCCGCGGCGGGAGAGAAACTGGGCCGGCGAAGCAGGCACGCTGGAATCAGATACCGTTAGAATGTTCTCGTAGGGCAATGGAGCATTGATAAACGGGTTATCCCAGGACAGATGGCGCGGCACCCAGTTGCCGACGACGGTGGCGAACTTTCCAACCTGGAGATTAAGCCGCGGATCGTCGAAAGGGGTGTAACGCAGCAGATATTCGTCCACACGCTCGTGAGGCTCCGGAGCGCGGGCGTGGAAACCGTCGTCGAAGCGGACCTGAACGAAGCTGTAGAGATGCTTGCCGGCACGGGCATCAAGAAACAGGGAGAGGCGCGGTGTCACAAAGCTGTCGCCGTCCCCAAACAGGAGACCGGGCGGCCGCTGATCGATGTAATAGCCTTCAAGATCAAACAGCCCGCTGAAGTCCACGCGATATACCCCATTGGGGGACTGGAGGAAGAGCGAGTCGCTGATTTTGTCGAGCCACGGTTGGGCCCGGCCGGGCCACACAATTGCGAAGGACAGGAAGGAGAGGGCGAGGAGACAGGGGTTGATTGGGTTAAAGCGGTTAATTGAATTAAATAGATTAAAGGAGAAAGCGCTGTGGGAATCCATCACCAATGGCGAGCGAATCGGGCTGGTGCAGTGCCGGGTCGTCATGAGTTGGCCGGAGGGGAATTGACGGCGAGCAGCTTGAAGACGGGCACCGGCGCGCCAAAACCTTTGAGTGCCATCGCAGGTACGGGCTCCGCAATAATGCGGCCAGCGAGGGAATCGCAGGTGGCCAGGTCGATCAAAATATCACCGGGACCGGCGAAGTCGCAAAGACGCGAGGCCAGGTTGACACGCTCCCCGAGGACCGTGTAGTGGAACCGGTCTGACGAACCCATGCCGCCAGCGACCACCTTGCCCGTGGTGAGACCGAGACCAATCTTAAGCTTGTGGCGTGAGGTTTGGTTGAGGCGTTGCCGTTCCTGGACCAAACCCAACGCGCAGCGCGCAGCGTCCAGGGCATCGTTGTCGTGGCTCACTGGCGCGCCAAAGATCGCCATCAGCAGGTCCCCGACGAACTTGTCAAGCACGCCGTTGTGCTGCTTGACCACGCGCGTCAGGGCGGTCATATGCTCGTTGATCATTTCAATCACTTCTCCCGGCGGCATGTGCTCGGTTAAAGCGGTAAACCCGCGAATATCACAGAAAAGCACGCTGGCCTGGCGCACTTCGCCCCCCAGGGTGATTTCGCCGCTAAGCAATTGCCGCGCGACCTGTTCGTCAGCTACCTGGTTAAGGACGGTGCGATACCGTTCCTTTTGTGCCAGTCCCTCGGCCATTTCGTTGAAGGAGGCCGCCAACTGGCCGATCTCATCGCGGCTCCGAACCGGCACTTTAACGGCAAGGTTGCCGCGTCGAATCTCTCGCGTGGCGCCCACCAACTCGCGGACGGGCACTGTAAGTCCATGCGAAAGAAAAAGGCCTAGAACCAGCGCCCCGAGAAGCGCGGCGCTGCCCGAGCCGAGGATTTGCCACCGCAGTTGCTGCTGTTCGCGGCGTGCTTCCGCCATGGAATAGAGACAGACCTGGTAAGCCGGCGGAAAGCCGGATTCAGGATTCAACAACTGATAGAATACCCGATAGTAGGCGTCCTGGAGCTGCACCTCGAAATCATCCTGCGGCTTTTGTGTTGTGTGAATTCTTTGGCTTACGTCGTCCGCCACGAGAGCTGCGGCAGGCTCAGGGATGGCATTCGTGTTGGCGTAGAGATGGTCTTCCAGCAGGATACCGCTCTGAATGGGCTCAAGGTGCGTGTCAGGATGGGCGGGGTGCTGGGGTTTGGGCTGTGGAATCAGTTCGGACAGGGGAAAACCCAATACGAGCGCGCCCAGAGCCTGATTGCTGTCGGGCTCAAGGATCTTGGTGATGACGACTTCCTGAAGCGCCGGCGCGTTTGTCTCTTCAGGCCTATCGGGCGGCGGCGAACCAGACCGAGCCACGTTGCGACGGGAGGCCGGCCGATTGGTTTCGATCATGAAAGCCAAGTAGCCGACCTGTTGGCGTTCCGGGCTGTCCAGCGCGCCGCGGATTTGTGCCAGCTTTTGCTCCAGCCGACGACGGCTCAACGGAAAACCGAGACGGCTCCGAACGCTCTCCGGCGGGGAGACCGGGTTCCCATGGACATCCAGATATCGGAAGAACGTGGCATTCCTCCTGACCGGGCTTGTAATGCCGGCCAGCCTCGCCTCCTGGAACATGCTACCCAGGAGTGCTTTCAACTCGTCATCCGTAACATCATAAAGGATTTCAGCCGGGATTTCCTGCTCGCTCATGGCAGCGATGATGCGGACCTTCTGAGAAAGCTTCAGGCATTCCTCTTTCACGTTCGCAAGGCGCGTATCCTGGAGCGCAAGAAAGTAGGCGATCTGACGTTCGAACTGAGAGCGGAAGTTCGCCTTGTAGTACGCCTGGACCCGGCGTTGGACGATGAACAAAGTGGTGACTGCCCCCCCCGCGACCAGCAGCATCATGGCCAGCGCAAGTTTGAATCGAAAGGTCAGGACCGGCATAAACATGCGCTGGGCCGGTTCATTTTCCTGGAAAGTCCACGCGCAACTGTGTGCCGTCCGTAAGTTCCACGGGCCGCTCCCAGACTTTCTTTTCGTCCACCCAGGCCTTCAAGGTGTATTTGCCGGCGGGCAAATGTTCGAGGCGGTATTTCCCTGTGTTGTCGGTTTTGACGAAGAACGGGGTGTCCAGGACCAGGATGGTGCCGCGCATGTGCTCATGAATCTCGCAGAAAAGTTTGATGACGCCGGGTTTATCGAAAACTAGCGTGGGCGGCTTCTCGTCCTTCCGGTAGCGGCCCAGGTCGAAACGTTTGGGCTTGGAATACGAAAAAACGTTGTGATAGCCATCATCCAGGTTTGGAAATTCCACCGCTGTGCCGGTTTGGATGGGCAGCAAGCCGGGAGCAAATTGGAAATGCTTCTGCTCCATTTTTGCGGCGGGGGCGTTTGTGTTTGCGAACGGGAGAAAACTGCCCTCGAGATAGACAACTGCAGCCGGGGGTTCCGGCCGACCGACTTCGCCAGGAGTTTTGTTTTGGTATCGGGAAGGAGTCAGGGCGGCAGTCGAGGGCGAGGGCGAGGGGAGTTGCACCACCCCCTCAATCGCCGAATCCGACTGCGCCAGAGCCACGCAGGCCGCACTCCACGCGAGGATAAAATACGCCAGACGACCCATTAGAACACAGTTGCCCCACGCTTCATTTCCGTGAACGAAGAACGCGGCGGCTTATGAGGACAGCATAACAGGGCTGAGCCCAGCGCGCAATCGCGACGTGAGCCGAGAAGGCGGGGCGAATCCAGTGCCTCAACGGCGCCCCGCTGAAACAGGTGGATGCATGGATTTCGCGGTTGGAAACGCTCTGGGACGGCCACCTGTAAGGGCTGAAAACGTCAGGTTGAATCGGATTTATTAAAATCATCAAAAAGGAAATTCCGATCAACGCGCCGACGGCAAAGGTGTGGGAACACATTACGGATCCAGAGAAAATTGCCGACTGGCTCATGCCGAATGATTTTGATGCCAACGTCGGCAAAGAGTTCTCGCTTGGTTGCATAGGAAAAACCATTGACAACCCGGCCGTTTTGTCGTACAAAATACGACATTCTTGCATCATGAAAAACGTTGGCCTCGCAGGCACCGTTGTGGTTCCAGAGCCCTCAACTTCGGGTCTCATGGGTTCAGCCATGGGTATTCCAGCATTGCTCCGTTGGCGCAAATAGTGCTGTTCTTTCGATTGCTTCTTCCAGCTGTGCAACGCCTCTCTTTAGCTTCCTCCCTGCCCATCGTCGCAGTGGCACTGGCAGCGCTAGCGGGCGGCATCCATTCGGCCCAGGCCGACTGGCAACTGGTCTGGAGCGACGAGTTCAACGGCACCACCGTTGATACGACGAAATGGACCTTCGAGACCGGAAACAACAATGGTTGGGGCAATAGCGAACGGGAGTACTACACCGGCCGGACGAACAACGCTTACGTTGCCAACGGCGTCCTCCACATTGTAGCCCGGCTGGAAACGACGAACGGTTTCCCCTACACCTCCGCCCGGATGAAAACCGAGGGGCAGTTTTCCCAACTGTACGGACGGATTGAATATCGCGCCCGGCTGCCTCATGGGCTGGGTTTCTGGCCGGCGCTCTGGATGCTGGGGACAAACATCACCTCGGTCGGCTGGCCGGCGTGCGGCGAGATCGATGTGATGGAGAGTAAGGGGATTTGGACAAACCAGGTGCAGGGAACCATTCATTATTCCGATTCCAGCAACAACCATCTGTCCCAAACGAAAGTGTACACCCTGCCTATGTCCGGGGATTCGGTTACCAACTTCCACACTTATGCGATCGAATGGGCGACCAATTCGATCCAATGGCTCGTGGATAGCAATATTGTTCAAACCTGGACCAGTTGGTCGAGCTCAACTGGCCCCTACCCGGCTCCATACAACCAGCCGTTCTTTATCCTGATGAACCTCGCCATCGGCGGCAATTACGTGACGAATCCCCCCGACGCCACTATCAACGCCAACACTCCGTTCCCAGGCGAGATGCAGGTCGATTATGTCCGCGTTTATGATTTCGTGGCCAGCAAACCCAATGCGCCAACGGGATTGACCGCCAGTCCGGGCAGCGCCAAGGTTTATTTGAGCTGGGATGCTTCGACTTCCGGCGCGACGGGTTACAATGTCAAGCGCGCGACGAACAGCGGCGGTCCCTACACGACGGTGGCCAGCCCCGCTACGAACAATTACACCGACGCCGGCGTCTCGATGTGCTCGACTTACTATTATGTGGTCTCTGCCACAAACTCGCTTGGCGAGAGCACCAATTCCAGTGAGACAACGGCGGCGCTGGGCGGGTTCGCATTGGCGGTGAACTCAGGCGGCAGCGGTGCCGGGCAGTTCGTCGCTGACGCGAACTTCACGGGCGGCACACAGGCCACGCCCGTCACCACAGCGATCGATACGAGCGGTTTAGTTGCGCCAGCCCCGCAGGCGGTTTATCAAACCGAACGCTACAGCAACTTCACTTACACCTTCACAGGCCTTGGGACCGGCCTGAACTACAAAGTGCGCCTTCATTTTGCCGAAACCTTTTGGACTGCGGTAGGCCAGCGTCGATTCAACGTGTTCATTAACGGCGCGCAGGTGCTGACCAACTTCGACATCATCGCCGCGGCCGGCGCTCCGAACAAGGCGACCATTCAGGAATTCACTGCCACACCCAGCAGCGGGCAGATCGTGGTTCAGTACACCACCGTCACGGACAACGCCAAGTCCAGCGGGATCGAAATCCTCCTGCCCCAGCCTGGCACACCGACAGCAGGCAACAACGGGCCGATCTGGGCGGGAACGACCTTGAACCTCACGGCCTCGGCCGTGCCGGGCGCGACCTACAACTGGTCGGGGCCCAATGGGTTCAGCTCGACGAGCCAGAATCCTTCCATTACGAAGGCCAGCACAAATGCCGGAGGTTTTTACAGTGTGACCGCGACAGTCGGCGGCTGCGTTTCGGCCCCGGGGACGACGACCGTAACGGTCAATCCACCGGCCAGCCTGGCTATCCAATTCTCGAGCGGCAAGGCGACTCTGAGTTGGCCGGTCGGCACGCTCCAATCGGCGAGCAATGTCACCGGTCCGTGGTACAATATCGGCGGCGCAACCTCTCCCTACACGAACGTGGCAACAACGCCGCAGGAATTTTTCCGTCTCAAACTGCAGTAACCGATTGTGTTTAGTTTGAACGGGCAGGGATCGAGATCCGTGGTCGTTTGGTGTATTGGATGCTCCCGTCGCAGAGGAGGACGTTGTTGTGAATCGGGCAGACGGCGAGGACAGCCTGGGGATTGGTATCGGCGACATTGGTTCCGGAATGGAGCTGATAGGTCACATTGGCCGCGGTGAGGGTCTGAAAGTCCAGCGCCGGCCGTTTGGAATCCCCCGGACACACCAGAATCCTTGGGATGACCAGTTCGTTGGACAGCACCATCAAATGAAGCGCACTGTTGTGATCAAATCCGTCGGCTCCCATGGCGCAGAATTCGAGGGTGCCGCCCTTATTGGTGCTGACGTTGAATGGAAGCTGGTCGCCGTGATCCAACTGCCAGATTTTAAAGGCCACGCCAATCTGCTTCATGTTATTCATGCAATTGATGCGCTGCGCTCGCTCCTTGGCGCGCGCCAGCGCGGGCAAAAGCATCGCCGGCAGGATGAACAGCGTGATGAAAATGCTCACATACCCGAGAATCAGGCCTGCCAGCGCCTGGCCCGCGCCGCCGTATTGCGCTGGGAGACGCTGGGCGCGAGCGCGGGCAATGTGCCCACAGATGATGGCCGGAATGCCGGCAAGAATTCCGAAGCAGACGATTGAGAGCAGACCCAAAACCAGGCTGGCTATGGCGAGCCCGGTTTGCTGCACGGCCGGTCCTGGCGGGAACAGCGGCGGAGGAGCGCCACCTGGCCGCGGGGCTCCCACGGACAACAAGGCCGCGAGTTCAGGAATTTGGGCCGCGGTTTTCCACTCCACAGCGCCCTCTTCCTGCACGGCCGTTTGCGGGTTGACTCGCCCTTCGGCGATCCATTGCTTCAGTTGATCGAGGCTGCTCGGACCGTAGGTTTTGCCGTCTCCACCAATGATTTTATACATAGTTACTCCAGCCGGTAGACGGGGTTAGTTTCCTCATATCCACCGGGACAGTTTTGATAGGAGCCGAGGGGTTGTCACGCAAGTTTGTCAGTAATCAGTAATCAGTAACCAGTAACCAGTAATCAGGGGTCCGGGGGAGCGTTTGTTGGGGCATTCTGTAACGAAAATTAACGAAAATTAACGCAAAACAGCGCACATCGGTGCAACATTCGAGCACATTAGTGTAAGATTGGCGCACAATCGTGAGAATTGGTGAGCATTCATGAACGTCGGTGAGCCGGTCACATGAGGTTGAGTTTCTCTTCAATATACTTTTGCGTGCGCCGTGAAAGGCCGCGTTTTTTGGGTTTCTCGTCCTTTTGCAAGGAGGCTTTGCGCTCGGCGAGTTCGACCAGGAGACGTTCGCAGTCCATGCCGCCGCGGCTGAGGCTGGGGAGGGTTTGGACGAGGCGGACAAGGGCCTGGGGATGTTGCTGGAGGGCCTGGGTGAGAGTGGCCGGGTCGAACCTGGCGAGGACCTGGCAGATGCGCAAGGCGGCGATTTGCTGGGTGGCTTCGTGGATTTTGCCGTTTTCATTTTCGCGGAGCAGATCAAAGAGGAGTTGGTACTGAGCCTGGGCGTCTTCGCGGCTTTGTTGCTCGGCGAGCCAGACAAGGTAGCCGGTTTTTTTCCAGCGGGTGAGATTGCTTGCGTTGAGGGTTTTGCCGTAATCCCTGAGCTTTTGGAGTATTTGGACATAGGCGACCGAGGAATGAGACAGCGGGTACGGTGCCAGTTGCGAGGTTGTTAGTTACTTTTCAGGCGGACACGCACGAATTTGGTTCTGCTAATGCACGAAGTAACCTAGCGAAATGGAACCGGAATTGGAACAGGAGGAAACGGAGATAACGGAGCACGCAAAAAGGCTGTTGTGGGGCTGCGATTCCCTCACTGCCGGCTCGAACCGCCCAAAGAATTGAGATGCACCTTTCAAAGCCTTTCAATGAGGACTGGCCATGGTTGCTTGGCAAAACACGCTGATCAGCTTAGAGAAGGATTCGGTTTTGATTGGGGTGGAGGGGGAGGAGACGCCGCGGGTGCTGAAGTTGAAGTAGGGGCGTGGGACTACGGGCGAAGAGGAGGCCCGCAGATGACGCTGATTGGGGCATGATGGCTGCAGGGGTTCGTGCAAGTCATAATGGTTTCTGCCGTCCCTGACGGGACTTGATACGTTTTCGCATCGTTACCCACCATTGAAAATGGTTGGCTATTATCTCTCGTCCCTGGCGGGACTGGACCGTTCTCAACGAGCGGGAAAGCCAGTGGCGGAATTAAGCGCCACCTGGCTCGGGGAAAACCTGAGGATGACCAAGGTGGCACGGCCGGGATAATAGAAGGCCCATTCGGGAGCAGGGATGAGGTCGGCGGTCAAGTTAGCCCGGTCGAGGCCCTCCCGGAGTTCCGGGATTGGGTCGTCATAGGGCTGGGTGACGATGATGAGTGTGCCGTTAGGTCCTGAGAAGTAAGAGCAGTGGTCGAAGCCGGCTGTACTGTCCAGCGTAACCATCCGGTATCGGAAATTCAGGGCGCGGGCATGAGGGTCGCGTTTGAATTTCCAGGCGTGGCGGAACGTGCTCTCAAGGAATCGCTTAAGCTGCGCCTTGCGTTGAGTGGCTTCGGGCCGGTGAAATTCGTGGAGATAATGGAGCTCCATCTGAGCGGCGACATATTCGGGTTTTGGTTTTGGAACAGAAATTGTGTTCATACATCGTTCGGTCCACGCAGATGGCGCTGAGGCTGGTTTCGTCTGTCCAGCGGTGGCATTGTCCGCACCACTGGATGCTGCCAAGCGCCCCAGGCTTATGCAGCCCGAGGAGAATTGTTAGCAGTTATTGTGCCTAAAAGCTGGTGAGCGGCGCGGAATTTCAGAGCGAGGTCGAAGCTGGGGTCTGGTTCCTGGTCACAAAACCGCGCTTAATCAATTCCTGGGACAAGGCTTCAGCCGTCTGACGCGAGCACTCCTCGAGTTCCTGGCGCAACGGTTCCCCGTCCGAAACCGCCCATTGCTTGAGCTTCCTGCTGGCGCTGCGGTAGCGAATCGGACATGAATAAAGCTCCTGCCCGTCCGAGGTGCGGATGACCGTGGCACGAATTTGGACCGTCAAAGCGCGGGAGTTGCTGCCGGAGCGCTTTCCAATCAGGTCCGTGCTGACGACCTCGATTTCAACCGCGGTGGGGGACGCGGCGGCGAGCTCCGCCGGTGCGGAAAAGGAGAGTGCAAGCGGCTTTTGGTTTCGTTTGACGGCCTCGACCACGCGCGAGCGGAGACTCGCCGCGGTGACGTCGGCCAGGTGCTCCTCGAAATGCCCCTGGACGGTCAGCGAGTTGATGGTGGCGGCGAGCTTCTGGGCTTGCTCGCGCGAATGTTTCTGGAGCGTGCCGAGGGTGTTTTCCCAAAGGCCCATCGGGACGGCCGCCACGCACGAGGCGATTTGCACAACCGAATTGCGATCGTTTTCCAGGCCGTCCAGGGTCCATTCGGTGTTGCCCGGATCTTCGGATTCCGGCGCTGTGGCCTTGTCGCTTTGGAGGATTGGGCGCGGGCCGGGGCCGCGCGTGAAAACCTGGAAAGTCGCCGGCGGGTCCACGCGGTCGCTGACAAAGCGTAATGCGGGGGTGAGTTCCCCTCGGCTCGACCTGGTCCTCATCCACGTCCTCGCCGTGAATCTCGCTGGGGAGGCACGCGTGTGTTTTTGGCCCGGCCCCAGCAGGATGGCCGGTCCGGAAACCGGCTCGAACACGTCCCTGGCAATTTGGTCGGCGAGGGATTGATAACCGGTCCGGGCGACCGACCCGAGGCCATCCAGCCGGGTCCAATCCACAAACGGCGCCGTGCCACTGCGGTAGGAATACCTCCGCTCGAGTACCACCGGACCATCCCGGCGGGACAGCCGGGCCCGGGCCTGGATCTCCAGCACATATTGGTTCTGCGCGTTGCTGAGTGCTGCCAACCCAAAGGCTTCCACGGCCACTTCCAAGACCGCGCTCACCGGACCGCAATTGGCCGGCGCCGGCGAAGAGGGCTCGCAGCAGGCCAGCAGCCGGTGCGTGTTGAGGCGAGCCGCCTTAACAACTTCCTGCCGCAGCAGTTCCGGCGCCGCATTGGAACGCATCGCCTGGGCAAGATCGCTTTGGGCTTCCCTTAGTTGGTCCGCGGACAGGCGCTGCCGCCCGGCGCTGAGCGCGCCATACGCCGCCGCAAACGGGGACGCGGCAAACCCGATAACACCAATTACAGCTTCGACCTGGGGATGCCCGACGGCGGGTGTGTTCAGGACGCTGCGCGCCGCGGCAGCGGCCCCTTCGGCGGCCGACTCCAGCCGCCCGTTCGGGGGAGGGAAGCTGAGCGCTACAGGCTCCGGCCCGCAAGCAAGCAAGATGACGCCCGGTTCAAGCCCGAGCAGAGCCACCTTCGGATGTGCGCGAGCCGGACCTGAGGAAGGCCGGTCAGTGGCGCACCCGGCAAGAACCGCGAGGGCGAAACACAGCGCGCATCCTGTTGCGCGAACGGAACCCGGCCCCGACCCCGGCCCAGCGAAGGCACTCGTGCCCATGCGAATTCCGCTCATACCGCTTGTCCCCCACCATCGCGCCCTTAGCCCGGAATGGTCAATAACGAACTGAGTGGAAAAGGCAATCGTTCAGTGACAGCGGGCGGAGCGCCGACATTCCTGTCCGTAGCAATGTGTACGCGCAAGATGTCGGCAAATCCGGGCCGCGGTCGCGTTCGCAAGTTGCTGCGGACAGGAATGTCCGCGCTCCGGAAAAGAGGGTTTGCTTAACACAATAAGAATCGTTGCTCGCCCAAGGTAAGGCCCGACATTTGACGAGATGACATTGATTGGGGCAGGATGGCTGCGGGGAGTTCGTGCAAGTCGTAATGGTTTCTGCCGTCCCTGACGGGACTTAATACGTTTTCGCACCGGTACCCACCTGAAGTGGTGGCCTATTGTCATGCCGTTCCCTAACGGGACTTGGTACGCCAATCACTAATACAGCACGGCCGTGCGCTCCATCAGCCAACGATAATCCAGAGACCCCAAGGCGTCGAATGCGGGTGGGTTGTAGGAGGTCGTGGTGACGGGAAATTTCGTGGAGCTGCTTCTCCATTTGTGGATTTCGGAATGGCCATCCGCGAAGGAGAGGCCGCCGGCACCACCGTGGTAGGAAGCCGGGGTATCCCCCCACTTGGAGGTATTCGGGTCGGGGTTATTCAGGAAATAACCGTCGTTGATGCCGTCCGGATGTTCATCGAGGATAACAAAGAAGTTGGAAGGCTTGGCTACGGTGGTGAGCTTAAGCCATTGACGGTAATCGGTGGCCCAGATGTTGCGTCCTTGAGCCCAGGTGCTAGCGGGATTGGCGTTATACGCGCCAAAAAAGGCGTTCATGGAGATGCTGCGGGAGCGAGAGGACCAACCCAAGGCGGTCTGGGCCGAGCTGGCGTAGTGGTCGGCTGGGCATTTGTAAACGCCCAGGTTGCCAGCCAGGTAAGGGGCCATAACGCCGTTTTGGATGAGCTGGATGTTAGTGTTCATGCTGTCGGTACCCCAACTCATCACGTTGTTGACCCAGTTGCGGTAGGTTTTGCCGGTGACCTCGGCAGTCGTTTCGAGGACTCCGAAGTTGTTGGCGACGCGATCGACGTTATCATGGGCGTACATGAGCCAACCCAGCGTCAATTGTTTCGTGTTGCCCAGGCACATGAGGCCCTGGGCTTTTACTTTGGCACGGCTCAGAGCCGGCAGCAGCATGGCAGCCAGAATGGCGATGATGGCGATGACGACCAGGAGTTCGATCAGGGTAAAAGCCGACCCTTCCACGGGCCGTTTCCGGAGGGAGTAACTTTGCTCCTGAATTAATATTTTCATCGAATATTTCCGGCTACGTGGTTCGTTCCCGCGGCGGGCGTTCTCGAGCGCCGAGAGAAGTGCGCCTCGTCGTTACTGTTGTATGACGCGATAGAAGCCGGTGTTGCCAGCATGGATGGCCGTGTCCAGGTACGAATTCGAGAGCGAGGGGTCGCCCGCCAACCCTGTGACGAGCGACGTCCAGACGGTGGGGGAACCCAGAGTACTGGCGAACTGGACCGTGTAGAGTTTGCTGGGCATGCTGAGCCAGGTGATGGTCTTGCCGTTGACATCGGCGGTAATACTCGTGATGACCGGAACGCCGATCCGCACGGACAGGTCGTCGATGACGGTCAACCCGATCACCTCCCCGGAACCGCCGGAGGCGAATTTAACCGAGAGTTGCCCGGCGCTCGCGGGCACGAGGAAGCGGCCCGAAACCAGCTCGAAGGGCGATGCGGCGACGCTGCCCAGCCAGCCTGGGCTTCGGGCATCCTGGCCACTAATCAGCGTATCACCCGCAAAGAAATTGGTTGCATTCCCTAAATCCACACCGCCGGCGGTTCGGAATCCGAAGGTCAAACGCATCGGACCGTTTGTGATTGCGTAGATTCGGAAGAATTGCACTTCGAGCACGTCGCCTGGAATCACGGTGGCCGGCAGGGTCAGGTACTGATACCATTCGCCGTAAGTGCCGGTGGAATTATCCACCAGGGAGAGGGAGTGGGTGGGGCTGACGGAGTTGCTCGTGGTTACCTGATCGATGGTGGTATCACTGCCGCCGCGCGTCCAACCCGCCGGCGACGCGTTGGCGGGATCGTCCAAAAGAGAGCCCACCTCAAACGTCGGGTTCGGGAAAAAGTTACCGGCCAGGATGGTCGGTGGTACCGCCGACACTGCTGAATTGAGAGCTACCGACAGGTCGTCGATGACCATTACCCCGGTGATGGCTCCGGAGCCGCCGGAGACCAGCGAACAGCGCAACCTCACCGCGCCGGGCGGCACCAACAATGCTCCATTCCGCTTCGTAAACGTCGAATCCGCGATGGTACCGACCCATCCTGGGCTACTCGTGCCGGTGGTGACAAAGTGGGTTTCTGAGACGAGGGTATTGTTGGAGTCAAAGAACTGCGCGGTTAAGCGCATTTCGGGGGCGCTGAGGTTATACATTTCAAACCACTGGAGATTCAACGCCTGGCCGTTGGTGGCGTTGCCGATGAGGCTGACATCGGAGTACCACTCGCCGTAACCGTTAACAGAGTCGGTATTGTTATCGATGATGGCCAAGGAATGACTTGGACTGACAGAGTTATTGGTAGTCACTTGATCGATAGTCGGGTCGCCGCCGCCGCGAGTCCAATTTGCGGGTGTGCCATTGGTTTGGTCGAGGCCAGTGCCGCTCTCGAAAGTCGAGTTCAGCCAAAAGTTACCTGGCAGCAGCATCGGCGCACGGGCCACGGATAAGTCGTCGATGACCATTACCCCCTTGATGCCTGGGAAACCGCCGGAAGCCAGGGCACAGCGCATCCTCACCGCGCCGACCGGCACGATCAACCCCGCGTTCCGCTTCGTAAACGTCGAATTCGCGATGGTGCCCCTCCATCCGGCATTCGTCGTGCCGGTGGTGGTGAAGTCGGTGGTTCCGACGACGTTGCTGGTGGCGTTAAAAAACTGCACGGTTAAGCGCATAAAAGAACTGGCGAAGTTCAGGCTATACATTTCAAACCACTGGATATTCAACGTGTCGCCGTTGGTGGCGTTGCCGCTGAGGCTGACATCGGAGTGCCACTCGCCGTAACCGGTAACGGTGTTGGCATTGTTATCGATGACGGCTAAAGCATGACTTGGGCTCACGGAATTATTGGTGGTGACCTGACAGATCGTCGGGTCACCGCCGCCCTGAGTCCAATTTGTGGGAGTGCCATTGGTTTGGTCGAGGTTAACGCCGCTCTCGAAAGTCGAGTTCACCCAGAAATTGCCGGGCAGCAAGGTAACGCGGGCCACAGATAGATCATCAATGACCATTACGCCGGTGATGGCTGGGTCTCCGCCGGAGGCCAGGTCACAGCGCATTGTCACTGCGCCGACCGGCACCACCAACACCTCCTGGCGCCTGGTAAACGTCGAATTGGCGATGGTGCTTACCCATCCGGGGCTAGTCGTGCCGGAGGTGTTAAAGTCGGTTGTTCCGACGACGTTGGTAGCGGCGTCAAAGAACTGCACTGTTAAGCGCATTTGGGGGGCGCTGAGGTTATACATTTCAAACCACTGGATATTCAACGCGTCGCCGTTGGCGGCGTTGCCAATGAGGCTGACATCGGAGTGCCACTCGCCGAAGCCAGCATTGTTGTTATCGATGACGGCCAACGAATGACTTGGACTGACAGAGTTGTTGGTGAGCACCTGGCAGATGGTGGTGTCATTGCCGTCACGAGTCCAGTTTGCGGGTGTGCCAGTGGTTTGGTCGAGGCTAGCGCCGCTCTCGAAAGTCGAGTTCACCCAGAAATTGTTGGGCAACAAATCAGCGCGGGCCGGAGAGGCCACGATTAGCAGTGCGGTTAGACAAAACACCGGGACTCGGAAATTCATATTAATCATTTAATTCACTTTTGGTTGTCGGCGGCAGTTTGCCCAGCGTCGGAGCCGAATCACTACCCGCAGGGAACATGATACATTGCTGAATTCGCACCAGTCGGCTGTTCTGCTGACAGACCGGAAGGCTGGCGCGAAAGTTAGAAGAGCCTTAACCACTCAGCGCTGAAACCCTCCCAAGCCACCCGGACGCCACTGCCGCCGGAAGGCGGGACTCCGTACGGTTTCGGGCTAGTTCGGACAGGAGCAGGAGTTTTGTAGCCGCGTCCGCCTGCCCTGCCAATGCGGGCGATGCTGGTGACATCGCCTGGCATTCGCGCGCCCTGCCCAAGGGGAGCTGCGGGCGCGCGCGGACCTGGCGTGCCGTTAACGCACGAGCTGGCGGCGGCGAACCACAACTAAAGCGACTAGTCCGGCCACGGAAAGCAGCGCGATGGCCGAAGGTTCCGGCACGACATAGACGGAGAGATCATCGATGAGATAGTTGCCGATCGTGTTATCTCCACCGCCGGACACCAATTGGATGCGCAGATAAACGGTATCGGGGGCTACGACTATTGGCCCAAGTAAACCAGCATTTCCACCATTTATTTCGTTCCGCACGGAGAAGGCAGAGTTTGCGACGGTGGTGTTCCAACCAGCGCTATTGCCTGACACGACGAAATGGTGGTCGCCGCTGTTGGGGCCGCCGCCGCCGCCATCCAAGAGCCGCACCGTCAAGCGCATCTCACCGTGGTTGGTGTCGGCGCTGCCGATGCTGTACAGCTCGTGCCAGTGAAAGCCGAGGACGCTGCCGGTGCTAGCGAAGCCGGCGATGGCGACGTCTTCATACCATTCGCCGTAGGGTCCGGCGACGGGTTTGTTAATGGCCAGCGAGTGAGTCGGGCTCACCGAGTTTGCCGTGGACCACTGAAGGATGGTCCCGTCCGAGCCGCCGCGGTTCCAGAAGTCGGGCGTGCCAGTCGGCAAGGTAGGGTTGACGCCAGATTCGAAGGTTGGATTGGGCCAGAAATTGCCGGCGTGGATATCCGCTCGGAGCGAAGCTGGAAGGAAACACAGAGGGATGGCGAGGAGGATCAGTTTGGTTTTCATACGTGCAGAAGTTGCATGGTTTTCATGGACTGAACTCAAATCCTACAGGGTTGTTGAACTCGCACCAGTCGGCAATTCTGTCGACAGACCGGAAGGCTGGCGCGAACGTCCAGGCGGCCTCAACCACTCAGCGCTAAAACCTCTCTCAGGCTGACCTGACTACGCCCGCCGGCTTCAACTGAAGGATTTATGCGCCGAGGTATTTTGCCACCGCTTGGCCCCGCGAGCGAACGTGCAGTTTTTTGAAGATCCGCTCGATGTAGGTGTGGACGCTGCCGTAGGAGATGGTTAACTGGTCGGCGATTTCCTTGTAGAGATAGCCTTTGGCCAAAAAATTAAGCACCTCCTGCTCCCGAGGAGAAAGGTTTTCCGTCTCACCGTTGGAAGGCGCGGGTTCCTTGAACGTCTGCAATACCTTCCGCGCGATGTCGCTGGTCATGGGCACGCCGCCGGCGTACACATCCCTGACGGCGGAGAGCAGTTGCGCGGCACCGATGGGCTTGAGCAAGTAACCGCCGGCGCCGGCCGCCAGGGACTTGAAGATGGCCTCCGTGTTGTCATAAACCGTGAGCATCACCACCTGGGTTTGCGGAGCCAGTTCGCTCAGGCGCCGCACGCAATCGACGCCGCTCATGCCCGGCAGGTTAATGTCCATCAACGCCACCTTGGGTTTGGTCCGCGGGATTTCCCGGACCGCCTCCTCGGCGTTCCCATGCTCGCCAACGCAGACGACTCCCGGGCCCCGCCGAAGGATGTCCGCCAGGCTCTGGCGCACCTGCGCATCGTCTTCCACCACCGCAACCGTGATCGGATTATTTTCAGTTTTTGACATTCATAACTTCCTGAGCGGCAATTCCAGCCGCACGCTGGTCCCGCTGCCGGGTTTACTCTGCTGCGCGAAGCGGCCGCCAAGCTGCTCCATGCGTTTTTGCATGTTGGACAAACCATCGCCCGTTGGGTGGTCGAGTGACCCGGCAAGGGTATCTGCGTCCCAGCCCTTGCCGTCATCTTCAATCAGCAGCGTCAGCGCGCCGGGTGCGAGCTTGAGACGCAGCCAAACCTGGCCGGCCTGGGCATGTTTGACGACATTATGCAGCGCCTCCTTGGCGGTCAGAAAAAGGTTATGGCGTTCCGGAGAGAGCATCGGGTAACCGGGCACCGATTCCGGAAAATCCAGGCGGCAGCGAATCCCGGCCAGGCTGAGGTAATCCTGGGCAAATTTGCATATATGGCTGGTGAAATGTTCGAGCGTGTCGTTGGCAGGATTGACGGCCCAGACAATTTCATTCAACTGCCGCGCCAGGACGCCGGTCTTGGTAAAAATCTGGTTCAGATGCGCCGTCGCCTGTTCCGGATGCGCCAGGTCCGCTTTGGCTAACTCACTTAAGAGCGCGATTTGCGTCAGGCTCGCCCCCAAATCATCGTGCAGATCCCGCGCGATGCGCGCCCGCTCCCGCTCGAGGGCTCGCTGCCGCTCAACCATCTCAAGCCGCGCTTCCATTTTCCGCGAAGTGGCATGGCGCACCCCCATAACCAGCACCCCGACCGCTACCGCCAAACTGCTCCCCAGGAACCAGCTCCTCTTCCAGAAAGGCGGCGGACAGGAAATCAACAGTGAAGCTGCTTCACCCGTCCACTCCCCCGTTTCCGTAACGGCTCGGACCCGGAAATGGTACGTGCCTGGCGCCAGATAAGTGTAGGTGGCCGTCCGCGTGCCACCCCAGCCAATACTGTAAATCTCGCTCCAGGCCAAAATCAGCGAATCACCCGGGCGGACCGGGACCGACGAAGCCAGGTCGGTGCGCCAGGCACCCCATTTGGCGGCGTCGGTGTCCACGACGGCCAGAACGTGCCGCGCCTCGGTGTCGTTTAAATTCAGCATCCGCGCGATGCTCGGTTTGGACCCGTCCCGCATCCAGTGGCTCGGAACTCCCACCCGAGGGTCGAACCCCCTTTCACCAGCGAACCGGGAACTGAACAGCGCGGCTGCGGGTTTGTCGTTGGTACTCCCGGCGACCCAAACGGCCAGGTCATCGATCGCCATGAGCCCGGTGGTTTGCTCGTCGCCACCCGAGAAGAGTTCAATTTGCATCGCGGCGGCCTGGGGCGGCACTATGAGCGGTTCGCGACGATGGACGAACCTTGAATCAGCCGCATTGCCGGCCCAGCCCGGGCTTTCGCCGCGCGCGACAAAATCTACGGCGCCGACGGTGTTTTGGGCCGAGTCGAGGAATTTCACCGTCAAACGCATCTCGCCGCCGGCCTCCTGCCAATCCCGGTCGAATCCCTCCAACTGATAGCGAAAGCGCACGGGCTGATTGGACGAGGCGGGATTAGGGCCGAACTTGAATTCGAGCCGCTGCGCCCGGGGTGAGATCCGCAGCCGCCCCAGGTTCACGGGCTCGCCGGAATTTGGTTCAGTTCGGACGTCGGGCTGAGTCGAATTCTCTAGGGAAGGCTTTTGAGAATCGCCATCGACCAAGACATCGTGAACCACGACCATAGGGGGTGCTGGCAGATCCGCGCCGCTGGCAGGAACGGGGAAGCAGGCGCCGGTCAGGATGATGGTCCCAAGGCATGCGAAAAAGCGAAAGGAGGCTTCGCCAGACGTGGAAGGAAAGAACGGACCCCTTACCGCGACGCCCTCCCCTTCCGAAAGGGAGAGTGAGAACTGCCCAGCGTGGCCTGGCTTCATGGATGCGCCCAGGCTCATGGGCTCACCAACCTTACACGGTAGAAACGGGTCATGGTGCCGGGCGGGCCTCCGGTCAACGTATAGTTGTCCACAAAAGTTTCTGCGCTCGACACGCCCGCAGGCACGTTGGTTTCCGTCACGGTCAGCGCCGAGACAAAACCCGCCCCCGGACCGGCCAGGCTGTTGGCGTACTCCACCGCGTAGGTCTTGCCGCCGACCGAACCCCACGTCACTTGCGGGTAGCCGGTGCCAGCCTGGACGCTGGCTTGTGCGCGGAAAGTGGAGAGCGGGTCAGTGGGGTCCAGGCCCAGCCAGTAGGATTCCAGGTTGCTGAAGCCGTTGGCGGCGCGCGCTTGCGGCAGCGCGTTGGTGATGTTCCCGAAATAGCGGCTTTCCCACCAGTCGGGCAGCCCGTCGTTGTCGGTGTCCAGAATGCCGTTCCAGTAGTCAATGACGACACCACCGACCAGGAGCTTCTGGCCCGACTGACTGATGGCGTTCGTGGCAGGGCACAGCGCCAGGACAATCGCTGAATCGGGTGCCAGCGTGAGCGTGGCAGTTCCTGAAACATTGGTGGCAAGGAACGCGCCAGTGACGATGTTGTACAGGTGCTTCACGCCCGGCCCGACGCTCACTGTGACCTGCTTCACGATGGCATACGGATTGTAATAAAGGTACGTGGGACAGGTTGCCGGCGGGAACGCTTCGGTGGCGACGCAGTCAATTTGGAGGATGCCCGGCACGTTCGACGTTTGGAACAACGCGGCCAGCCAACCGCTCCCCCAGGCGCCGTAGGGATTCAACTCCTGGATGGGAGCCGCGGCATCGCCGGTCGCGTAAGGCGTCGTGGTGCCGAGGTGGCGCACGCCTTCGTAAGAGATGCTTTGCACGCCGGTTTGCTGCACCCAGGCCGCGCTTGACTGCATGTTCGTCGGAAGAGTGTTTGGGTAGAACAGGTTGGCGTTGGCGGCGGCGTGCAACAGCCAGCGACCCAGGAACCGGGCATACTCCGGCTCGTAACGGACCACGGGGACGAGGAGGCCAGCGGCGGTGTAGGAGTTCATCGAAAAGGCGTAGCCGCTTGAGTCGGTCGTGCTGCCCATGAGTCCATAGGCGTCATAGTTTCCCCAGCGCGCGTTCTCGCAGCCCCAACCGGGTCGGGCATCAGAGCCGGAAGCAAAAATCCAATTCAGATGTTTGCCGGTGGAGTAACTGCGCCCCAACTCGGCGTTCATGCGGGAGGCAAGTGGCGGGCCGAAGAAGCCCAGCGTTTCGTAGAACGGATCGGTGCTGCGGCTGTTCATCTGCGTCATGCAGGTGTCGGCAGCGGCGAGATACTTTGCATCGTGAAACTGGACGTAAGCCATGTATTCGAGCCACGCGATACCGATGGCCATGTCCGGTTCCTGATGACCGGCATCCGTCGGCGTCATGGTCGCGAAGTTGAATCCCGTATGCTCCCAATTGTTGCTCAGCACCGGCAGCACAGTGAGCCAACTGTCCGCAATTGCAGCCATCTTTGTTTGAAACGAAGCGCGACCCGGATAGCGCGAGCCGATTTCATAAAAGAGCGCGCTTGGGAAAATGTCATACCAGGCCGAACCAGAGCCTTGCGAGTTGAGGTTGTTAAAGACAAGGCCGTGGCCGTTGACGACGCAATAGAACACCTCGCATTGTTGAACGCGGTCGTGGCCATTAAGTTCAGCCATGTTCAGGCCCGCCAGCGTACCGCCCAGTACCGCGCCAAGCGCAGTGAGCGCCTCCCCGCTGTCGCGCGGCCGGCCGACGTAACTCGGCAGACCAAAGGCAGGTCCGGAGTAACCCGCCACGGTGTTCGCTGTGTATTCGTAAAGCAGCGGCAGGTATTGGCCGGTGATGGATGGGTTGAACGCGAGTTGATGATAATCGAGGGCGGTTTGCTTCCAGTCGCGGATGACGAGTGGATTCGGCAACAACGGGAAGTTCGCAATGTAAGGGACAAGCGAATTGACATTGGTCACCGTGGCCAGAGAGATGTCGTCCAACCAGGCCTGGCCGGTCACGTTCACTCCACCACCGGAAGTGAAGGAGAGGTTCAGCTTTACTGCGCTGCTCGGGGCAGTGAACTGCTGCGTTATCTCCTCCCAAAAGTCGTGCGCCCCGGCAAATAGATAGCTCACACTGGAGAATAATGTGTTGGCGGCATTATAAAAGTTCACTGTCACGCGCATCGGCCCGATATTGGTGACGAGGTAGCGAAGGTTGTAGCGTAGTTGGTAGTCGGCGCCGCCGGCGATGTTGAGCTGGTCGGAATACCATTCGCCGTAGTCCGTGGTGCTGGTGTCGTTGAGTTCGAAAGCATGCGTGGGGCTGACCGACAGCGAGGTCGTCCAAAGGTCGATCGCGGTGCTGCTGCCGCCTTTGTTCCAGAAATCCGGGATGCCGTCGCTATCGGTGTCGCTTTCAAGAGTCGGGTTTGGCCAAATGTTGCCGGGCAACAGCCCCGCGGTGAGGCGCGACGTAACCAACACCAGCGAAAGTAGAGCTGCGAGGAGACAGCGGAACCGCCGGAAAGAACAAGACGGCAGAAGCATTGTTAAAACATACCACACAATCGGCTCACAGTGGTTGTTCACTTGGCGGCCAGGATGGGGATGGGGGCTCCGATTGGCTGGCTCTCGGCCAACCCCGGCGTCGCAGCGGCACAGCCCTTTAGGACCCTTTGGGCCATCCAAATGGAGAGCAATTGCACCACACCAATAATCAGCAAAGCGTAGCGCAGGGCGAAAGTGTCCGACACTGTGTTAGCCAAAAGAATGAACAACCCGCAGCCGGCGAAGCGGCCAAGGTAAAAGCCAAACTCCTGGTTGAAGATGTACGCAAACTTATTCCGCCGCTCGATGGCGGAGACGGTGTCGATGACCTGCATCTGGATCGGGAAATAGGCGATATCATGGAGCGGCCGGCCGAGCAGCAAACACACCATGAAGAGCAGGACGCCGGCGGCGTTGAAGAGCAGCGCGTTGGCCAGACCGCCCAGCGCAAAGAGAGCCAGGCCAATGGTAAAGATGACGATGCGGTGCGCCGGTCTGGTCGTGCGGCCGATAAAGTAGAGGAGGAAAGCCGAGAGGATGCCGCCCACGGCCTGGATGGTGCCCAGCGCGCCCTCTTGACCGACCAACCGCATCACCAGCATGGCCGGAGCGGTGACAATGTAGCCCTGCGCCAGACCCTTCAAAATCGCCAAGAGTTGCATCCGGTTCCACAGCCAGTGAAAGCGGAAGAAGATGAAGTCTGCTTTGGGCGGATTCTCGAATTGCCCGCGATGAACGATGAGGGAGGAGAATAGAGTGAGCAAGAATACGACGCCCGTGACGATTTGATAAGCAGTGTTGCGGTCCCCGCCGAACCAACCCCGCATACCCGTGCCTTCAATAAACCACCCGATGATGACCGGCACGATCACATAGGTGTTGGTGTAGAAGAAGGTCTCGACGCCGTAATAATAGTTGCGATTGGAATCGTTGGTCGTGGACAGCGCCAGGAAGTCGCGATTGGCCCAGAACAGACCGAACGACATTCCCATCATCAAACCGGTCACACCCACGCCGGTCAGGCTGAGCTTGCCCAGAGACATCATCACCGCCATCGACACCCCGCTCAGCAGCATGCCCGCTGAATAGAGCCGGGTGATCTTCACGTGTTGCAACAGAAACCCATTGACCAGGAAAGTGAAAGGAATCCCCGTATAAACCGCCAGTTGGTAAATGACCACCAGCTTCACGTCGTGCGAGTTGCGCATCACGTAGGCGCCCACGAAAACGTCGATGACCGGCAGAACGAACGCGTAAATGAGATTGGTGAGCAGCAAGATCCGCATGTTGCGCGGATAGGAGAGGAAGTGCCGGTATTCGTGGAGAAGCTTTCGCATGGGTAAGATTAGTGGAGGGTTTTGAGGATCTCCTGGAGCGAAAACCGCGCTCCGCAGATAACCGAGTCCGAAGCGCCGTAGTAAAGCGTCAGGATGTCCCCGTCCACGACGTGGCCGTTGGTGAAAACGACGTTGCCAAAGAAACCGGCTCGCTCGTACGGTGCGTCCGGCTCCATGATCGACGACGGCGAGCGGGCCAGGACCTTCCACGGCTCGTGCAGGTCTAGAAGCAGGGCGCCGAGGCAGTAGCGATGCTCGGAGTTGGCGCCGTGATAAATCTCCAGCCAGCCGTGCGCCGTGCGGAGCGGCGCAGCTCCGGCACCCACGCGTGCGCTGTCCCATTGACCGGGGCGCGTGCGCGCGAGGCAGCGATGGTTGCCCCAGTGGAAGAGATCGGGCGACTCGGCCAGCCAAATGTAATTGCCCCCCAACATCGGACTGCTCGGGCGGTGCAGCGCATAGTATTTACCCCCGACCTGTTCGCTAAAGATAGCGCAGTCCTTGTTGTGCGGCGGGAAGATCATCCCGTGGGAAGCCAGGGTCCGCCAATCCTTCGTGCTGCGGAGGCCAACGCCGACGCCGTTCGCCGACACTTGGGTGAACGTCAGGTAATAGCTCGAGTCGATCTGCGTTACGCGACAATCTTCGATGCCGAAGGCTTCCAGTTCGCCGCGACCCAACAACGGCAAATACGACGCATCTTCTCGAAAGCGGACGCCGTCATCGCTGGCGGCGAGTCGCAAGTGTGAGAGCGTGGTCAGGTAATCCATGCCATCGTAACGGAGCACGCGGGGGTCGGAGAGGTCCAGTTTCGGGTCGGAGTTGTCAAACTCCAGGATCTGGAGGGCGCCGTTAGCGGCAAAGACCGGGAAGGTGGTTTTGCCCGCCTTCTGTTCGGGCCGCTCGGCGACGCGCAGCAGCAACCAGGTTCTGCCGTCGAAACGGAACGCGCCCGGGTTCAGGAGACACTCGACCTTCATGCACGGGGCGCTGGGCCGCACGTCCGAGGGTCTGAGCAGCGGGTTTTCCGGGAATCGCTTTGCGAGGTCGGCCATGCCTGGTGGCTTTCAGTTCGCGTAGTCCACGACCACGCCATTGACGAGGGTATGTGTGGCCTCGCGGCTTGGTTTTCCGCCGGCGGGAATCAACACCAGAACTCGGGCGGAATCGGGCCCGATGGTGATCGGGGTCTTGCCGCGGGCGTTACGGAGGAGAAAAGTTTGGCTGACCGTATCGTAAACGTCCTTAGGCTCCTGGCCCAGGTCAGCCTCAACCTCCTTTGGACTGCCATAGGGGTTGTAAAAAAGAAACGTCGGATAGGCCGGACCATGAAAATAGTCCGTTTTCAGGAGGTCCAGTCTTAGAATTTTCTCGACATTGGTGGGCTTGATGAGCCCGCCGAGGTTGCCGACGTGTGAACTTCCGTAAAGGCCCAGGTCCGTCACGGCCGCCGCCGGCCGGTACAGCACGATCGGCACCGTATAGTCCTTGATCAGATCAATGAACGAAACAATCAAATCGCCCTGAGCAAAAGGGCCGATCTCCGAGCGATACGAAATGGCCATGGCATCTACCCGAAGCTGATCCCGGGACATTTGGCCAGGCGCACAATCGCTGCTCTCCGCGCGCACAAAAAGCGTTCCGTGAAGAGCGGCGGGCAATTCCCTGACCTGGGCGGAGCCGGAACCGAACACCTGAAACGCTGCGGTGAAAGGCCCCTGCGCATTAGTGGCGTAGGAAAAACCGAAGGCATTGTCCCGATGGCCGCGATCCACCCGCTCGGCCGCAACCACCAGGAATCGCTCCTGAGTATCGGGCAGTTCGAACGTCCAGATGTGATCCAGATGTGCGCCCGCGCTGGAAGCTGACTCCTCGAGGACCTCGATGTCCGACGGGTCTTCCCGGTAATAGCGGGTGGATTTGTAACTGCCTTGGGCCACCGAACCCGCAGCCGTCCGGTAGTCCGCGCGGGCGACGCTCGAGGCACTCCGCTTCCATTTGCGCAGTCCCTCGTAAGCGAGCACGGACTTGGGGTCGTACTTGTGTGCCCAGGCATAACTGGACTGGTGCTCGGCGTCGTGTGCGTTCGGATAGAAAAGCCGCGCCGCATTGGCCAAATTCAAGATCCACTTGCCGAGCGGGCGAGCGTAGCGGGCATCGTAACGGGCCAGCGGCGCGAGAGTTCCGGCGTACTGGAAAGTGTTCATGGCGAAGGCATATCCCCCACCATCGGTGACGCTGCCGACCAACCCGTTGACCTCGAGCCCATTCCACGACCCGGTGATCACACCCCAGTTGGGCCGAGCCTGCGGTTTAGGCCGAGCCTCGAAACACCAGTTCACCAGCCGGCCGACATCGTAGCTGCGGCCGAGTTCAGCATTCATGCGCGCGGCGGTGAAAGCCGCATAGGGCAGCAGCACTTCGTAAAGGGGGTTCGCTTCGAGTGGCTTCCGCTCCAATGCGCGGAGGGCCCAGTCGGCCGCTGCCAGGAACCGCGGGTCCTTTGATTTTTGCCAAGCCATGTATTCGAGCCACGCGATGCCGGCCGCCCCCTCCGGTTCGATGCGCTCTCCGTTATCGAACGGCCGCATCCTGCGGAGATCAAAGCCCGTATGGTCGAAATTCGGCAGCCCGGAAGAGTTCGTACCGCCGCCCAGCGCCACCGATGCCAAGCACCAACGTTCCGCGACACTCTGCACGAGCCGTTCGCGCTCCGGATCCCCCGGGTAAAGATCATTCAACTCGAAGAAAAGGACGTTCGGCAGTACATCGTACCAGAACGACCCTCCGGAATGGCCTTTGGGCCAATCAAGAAAAACACCGTCGGCAGGGCTGAAGAAGTTCGTCGCCATCGCCAACCAATTGTGGCCGCGATACGTGCGCATATCCAGGCCGACCAGGGAGCCGCTGACAATCGCAGCCAGATAATTAATGCTTTCGGGGCCATCACGGTTGCCGACATACGCCGGCATCCAGATCATCGTCCGGCTTGCATCTTGCCAGCGCACGAGGGGAAGATGCTGGCCGCGTTTATCGAAGTCGAAGACGAACTCAAGGTAGTCCCGCGTCACCTGCTGCCAATCGCGCATGGCGTACGGCTTCGGCAGCGCGGGCATCTGCTCGATAAAGGGCATCCTCACTGGTGAGGGCTCAAGCGGTTCGGCGGCGTGGATTGCCCCTGCGGCAGCGACAATGGCCGCCACCAGGAGGCAAAGGAACGAGCTGACCCTCAACCAGACGGCCCATCCTCTGAAAAGTCGCAGGCTTGGAACCGGCCCCCGGTAAATTCGTATGTTCATTCTTCCGTTCAACTTTCGCCCGGCTGGTTTCAGAACCTCAGGACGGGCTATGGCCTGATTCACCCACGACGCGCTGAGGGCATTGTACTTGAGCCCGCAAATCGGTATTGTCAGCTAAACTGCCGACTCCAGGAGGGCGTCATTGCCGCCCGTTTCCATCGACGAGCTCTTGCGAGGGGATCTTCTCGCGACCTAGCGTTGTCCCATCGAAAAGCGCGAGGGCTTGAGGTATTCGGGCATTGCCTTTTCAACGAGGTACGGCTTGGCCACTTCGAAGTCGATCTTTCCTTCGCGACAGAGACGATGGAGGCACTGATCCATGGTCTGCATGCCTTCCTGGGAGGCGGTTTGCATGGTTTGAAAGATTGCATCGACTTTTCCGGACCTGATGTTGCTGCGAACGGCGGAGTTGGCGAGCATGACCTCGCAGGCCAGGCAACGGCCCGAATTATCCTTCTTCGGCAATAGAACCTGGGAGACGACGCCGACGATGTTGCCGGCCAACTGGACTCGGACCTGCGGCTGCTGGTCGGTGGGGAAGACATCGACGATCCGGCTTACGGTCGAAGCCGCGCTGGAGGTGTGCAACGTGCCGAAGACGAGATGTCCCGTTTCCGCGGAGGTGATGGCGATGCCAATCGTCTCATAATCGCGCATTTCCCCAATCAGGATCACATCGGGGTCCTGGCGGAGGGCGTATTTCAGAGCGTTCTTGAAGGACAGCGTGTCGCCGGCATTCCCGACTTCACGCTGGGTCACGTAAGCCATTTTGGAAGTATGCAGGTACTCGATCGGGTCCTCGATCGTCAGAATATGATCGCGCCGCGTGTTATTAATGACGTCGATGAGCGAGGCCAAAGTCGTGGATTTTCCGCTTCCGGTGGTGCCGGTCACGAGAATCAGGCCCCGCTTGACGCGGGCGAACTCCTTGATGGAATCCGGAAGACCGAGTTCGTCGAGCGGGGGAATCCGGTCATAGAGGCAGCGAATGGCCGCCGCGACGCCCCCTCTGGTCCGGTGGATGTTGAACCGGAACCGGCCGAGCCCCGGAATGCCGTAGGCGAAATCGAGTTCATTGCGGGTTTCGGAATCTTTTTCGAACATCTGTTTCTGGAGATCGGTGAGAATGCTGTAAACCAGGTCCTGGCACGACTGCGGGGTGAGGCACTCCTCCTCTTGAAGAGGGACCATTTCTCCTTGAATCCGGAGCCCCGGACGGAGGCCGGCAATAAGGTGGAGATCCGAGGCCTTCTTTTCCACCATGGTTTTCAAAAGAGCGTCAAGAATCATATTACCAGGTAGCTAAGCAGGACGGATTGATTTGGTCGATGTTCGTTTCGTTTTTTCGATTTCATGTTTTTCGGAAACACAGGCACGGTAGCTGCTGAACAGCGTAGCTGGCTGAAACGATTGACAGATGAACCGCATTGACCGAACACTCCTGCGCCAGTAATCGCTTCTCGATTCCCGGTTCAGAAACTAATAATTCGAAAAACTATGAAGCTTGGCCGGATCTTACTTATCTTTCTGGTGCTGTCGTGCTCTGCCGCTCTCGCGGAGGACGCCTATTACCACGTCGCGCTCACCGCGCTCACACTTTCAGAAGGGAAACTGCCCGACAGTTCGACTTGGAACAGCTCGGGCTGGCAAATGCTCGAGGCCTTTCAGCCTTACGCGGTGCTCGATGGCGAGGGGGAAGCCCTGGTTTCGGGCAATGGAACCTTCAATCCCTGGCAGCCTCGGGAAACGCTCTACCGGGAGACTTTTCTGGCCCTCCGCGTACCGAAGGATGGTCCCGTCACCGGCCGGTTATTTGTGCCCAAATCGGACCTGAGCGGGATGGTCGCGCTCAAGTTCAAGGTGGACACCGCTTCGGCGAAGGCGGACGCGAAGCAAGAGTTCTTCAAAGCAAAAGAGAATTATTACCGGATGTTGCGCGAGCGGAACATCCCCGGCGGGGCCTGGTTCCGCCACCAGGAAATCGAGGCCGCCAAAGCCCGCGGCGCCAAGGTGGCGCCGGCCGCAACCACTCCGGCTTTCAATCCGGGCCGGCGCCGGTCCTGGGACGACGGCTACGATTCGACTTACAATCTTTTCAGCGGCGGCCGGGCCCTGAGCGAGAATTTGCAACTCGACCGGTTGATGGCGGCAGGCCCGAGCAACTCAACCGTGGTCGCCATCAGCAATCTGACCGGCATTACCGTCCGGGAAATGAATTGGAAATCACTGCTTTCGGAACACAAGCCGGCGCTCGACCCGCTGGCGACGCATATCCCTTTCGACCAGCACGCGTTGTTCTTTTCCAGCTTCGGAGCCATGAGCCATTGGATTGATGAAGCCGACCAGGACGGCACGCCCGTTTTGCAAATGTATGAACCCCGCGCCGAGGACGCCAACTCACGCGGCCGTTATCAAAAGCAGCTCTGTCTCGAATTGAGCGAGCTCTCGCGCCTGCTTGGGCCGCAACTCATCGCCAGTGTCGCTTTCACCGGCTCGGACCCGTACTTGCGGACGGGCACCGACCTCGGGGTCTTGTACGAAAGCACGGCGCCGGCTGCTCTAAAGACCTTCATTCAGGCCAGGCATGCGGCGGCCCAGCAAGCCAACCCCGGCGTCAGAGCCGTCAAAGGCAACATCGAAGGAGTTGCCTACACGGGCGTAGTCTCCGACGACCGCTCGGTTTCGTCCTATGTCGCCGCGCTGGATGATGTCGTGCTCGTGAGCAACTCACGCGCGCAATTGGAACGGCTGATCAGCGTCGCCAAAGGAAAGACACCGGCGCTGGCGTCGCAGGACGAGTATGTCTATTTCCGGCAGAAGTATCCCAGAACGGCGCCGGCCGAAACCGGGTTCCTGGTCCTTTCCGATGCCACGATACGGCGCTGGTGCGGTCCGCAATGGCGGATTGCAAACTCGCGGCGGACGCGAGCGGCGGCGGCGCTGGCCGAACTCCAAGCGGCACATCTGGACGAGCTCGCTTCGGGCCAGGCCAAACCCGGGTGCGTCGCGACGAATCTACCTGAAATCGGCGATGTCCTTCTCACCACGAACGGGGTGCTCTCGACCACGTATGGCACGCTGGATTTCCTCACGCCCGTCATCGAGCTGCCGCTCACGCAGGTGACCCGAACCGAAGCCGATACCTACAGCCGCTGGCGCGACGGCTACCAGCAAAATTGGAGCCAGTATTTCGATCCGATTGCCGTGCGTTTTTCCATAACCGCGCAGCGGTTGAGCGCCGAACTCACTGTCATGCCCCTCATTGCCGGCTCCGAATATCGCCACTTCATCGACATCAGCAGCGGCGCGCACATCGCGGCCGAAGCCGGTGACCCGCATCCCGAAACTCTGGCGCACCTAGCCCTCGCGCTCAACGCGCAATCCGAATCGATTAAGCAGTCGGGCAATTTCCTGGGCAACTTCAGCCCATCGCTTAAGGCCAATCCGCTCGGCTGGCTGGGGCAGTGCTTGGCCATCTACGCCGACCAGGACCCGTTCTGGACCGAACTCGCCAAAGCGAGCAAGAGTTCCGATTTTCTCGAGAAGAACTATCCCCGTCTACCGGTGGCGGTTTATTGCGAAGTGAAAAGCGCGCTCGGGGTAACGGCGTTCCTAACGGCGGTGCGGGCGTTTGCCGAGCAAACCGCGCCGCGGATGAGCACATGGGAAAATCTTGAATACAACGGCCAGGCTTATGTGAAGATCACAGCACCCCAGGAACAGGGGGACGAAGGCGGCGCACCCAATCTTTGCGTCTATTACGCGGTCACACCCAAGTCGCTCGTGCTGACCTTGAGCGAAACGGTCTTGAAACGCGCGCTCGATCGCCAGCACGCGCAACTTGCCGAGAAACAAGCCGGCAAAACCGACTCGGCGCCGGCGAATCCATGGCTCGGGACAAACCTGTGCCTGAGAATCGACCAAAGCTTCGTGCC
This sequence comes from Binatia bacterium, assembly GCA_035566895.1. GTDB lineage: Bacteria > Verrucomicrobiota > Verrucomicrobiia > Limisphaerales > UBA8199 > DATMQA01. The sequence goes on along the minus strand of DATMQA010000167.1, from coordinate 950 downwards.
GACGCTCGAGATGCTGTTCAACGACCAGTTCCGGCCGGCCCAGCAGCGGTTGGCGTGGAGCAACATCCCGATCCTGAACGAATGGAAACGGCGCTACCCCCAAAAAGATCCCGTGAAACTGCACGAACAATTCTGGCAGACGACGCTGGTTTGTCCCGGCGGAGGGCGCTACGTCTGGAACGAACAATGGCAAACGATGGAATCCACCGTGTATGGCCATCCGGCGCAGCCCAAACCCGGCCCCGAGAGGCTGCTTCCGATGGGGAACATTACCAGCGCCAACCTGGGTGTGACATTTGAAAACCAAGGGCTCTCCGCCAACGCGGTGCTGGAACGCAACGGAAGCAAGGCTGTTCGCTAAGGCCATGGCGAAGGTGGAGAAGCTTGGCGGCAGGGTCCACAAGCCCAAGACCGCGGTGCCGCAGATGGGATATTTCGCCATCTGCCAGGACACGGAGAACACCACCTTCGCTTTGTGGGAAAGGGACCCGCAAGCAAAGGCGTGATCACTCCGCAAGCCGCGCCGCGCCGCGTCGCGCAAGTTTGCGCAGAAACTTTTGGCCGCTTCAATGCTTCGCCGCCACGGTTGCGGCAGCAATCCCGTCTAACTCCGCCAGGGTTTGCGGCGACAACGTCAACTGCCCGGCGGCCAGGTTCTCGCGCAGGTGAGCGAGCGATGACGTGCCCGGGATCAACAGGATGTTGGGTGAACGGTACAGCAACCACGCCAGCGCAACCTGCATCGGCGTTGCCCCCAGCGGGTTCGCGACGTCCGACAGGGTAGACGACTGCAGCGGCGTGAACCCGCCGAGCGGGAAGAACGGCACGTAGGCGATGCCCTGCCGGGCAAGGTTGTCAATCAGGGCGTCGTCGAGCCGGTGGGCCAGGTTGTAGTTGTTTTGCACGCACACGACGTCGGTGATCGCCTGCGCCTCGGCCACCTGGGCGGC
>DATMQA010000166.1:0-58318 GCA_035566895.1 Binatia bacterium | reverse complement strand
TGGTGGCAACAACCGAACCTTCGACTCGAGCGAGGAACATGTTGGTTAAAAGGTTACAAGGTTAAAACGTTACAATGTTACAGGGTTGATGGTGGCTACAGAGGTTACATGGGTTACAAACAGCGGTTGGCTGCGTCCGCTATGCCTCATGTAACGATGTAACTATTCAACCAGGTAACTCATTTCGCAGCCGGTTTTTTCGGCAGCACGGCTTCGACTTCCTGGTGAGGGCGGGCGATGACGTGGACGCTGACCAGGTCGCCCTTGATCGCTTTGATAGCCTGGGCACCGGCGTCGGTGGCTGCTTTGACAGCCGCTACGTCGCCCACGACCACGGCGGTAACCAGCGCGTTGCCGACCTGAGTCATCGGGCCGGCTAGTTCGACGTTTGCGGCTTTGAGCATTGCATCGGTGCCCTCGACGAGGGCGACCAATCCGCGCGTTTCGATCAGTCCAATTGCTTGATGAGCCATAATGTTCATTTCGTTTTGTTTGATAGTTTAGATTTGAGATGGGAGAGAGCTGTGGGCGGGGGTTCCGTCGCCGGCTGCGCTTTGGTCCGGTCGCCGCGGGTGCCCGGTGTGGCGGCACGAAGCCGCCGGGCTTCCGCGGCTGCTTTGTCCAAAAAGCGTTTCACTTCTCGTGCAACGACCAGTTCTTCGTTGGTGGGAATCACGAGGACCTTGACCGGCGAATCGGGTGCGCTGATGAGCTCTTCTTTGGCCTTGGTGGCTTCGTTTTTTTCCTCATCCAGCACGATACCGAGCTGGTCGAGGTTGGCGCAAATCGCTTGCCGAGTCTGAGACCGGTTCTCGCCGATGCCCGCGGTAAACACCACCGCGTCAGCGCCGTTGAGCTGAAGCAGAAACGAGCCTAGCCAGTGCCGGGCCTGGTGGACGAAGACATCCAGCGCGAGTTGCGCCTGGGAACCTCCCGCGGCGGCTTCGTCCTGGATGTCGCGAAAATCATTATAACCGCCGGAGAGGGCCTTCAATCCCGATTCGGTGCAGAGGAGCTGCTCCGCTTCGTCCAGACTCAGGCCCATCGAGCGCATCACAAAAGGCAAAGCGAATGAGTCCAGGTCGCCAACGCGATTATTTTGGGGCAGGCCCGATTGCGGGCTGAGGCCCATGCTGGTGCCAATTGCCACGCCGTTGAGGATGCCCGTTACGGAGGAACTGCCGCCCAGATGGCAGGAAATCACCCGGAGGTCGGGTTGGCTGACCTGGCCGGCTCCGCCGTTGACGTAAAGTTGGCGGGCCCGTTCCGCAACGTCCTCGCGCCCGAGCAGTTCGGCCGAGCGCTCCGCAATATACTTGTGACTGGCTCCGTGAAAACCCCAGCGGCGGACGCCCAGGTCGTGCCAGGCTTGGGGCACCGCGTAACGCACGGCCGGCTCCGGCACCCATTGGTAAAAGGCTGTTTCAAACAGGGCGACCAGCGGCACGGCGGGCATCTGTTCCGCAAAAAGCCTGATGCCGGCAATGTAAGGCGGATTGTGAGCGGGTGCGATCCCGTTAAACGCTTCCATGGCGTTGACCACTTTCTCATCCAGCCGCACACAGCCGTTCACCCCTCGCGCCATGATGGTTTTGAACCCCACTGCCGCCAGGTCGCGTTCGCTTTCGATGTGACCGGCCTCCTTCAACTGCGCCAGGCAATCCCCGACCGCCTTCGAGTAGTCGGTCACCCGTTCGAAGCCGCCTTTGTGCAAAAGCTGCTCGTGCCCGTTCGAGAAATCGAACAGGCGCCACTTGAGCGAGGTGGAACCGAGGTTGGCGACCAGGATTTTCATCGAGGGCAGTTAAATGGGTTAAAAGAGTTAAGTAAGTTAAACGGGGCACTGGTGCATTGGCGGGAAATGTTGCCGCAGACCATTTTTAACGATTTAACCAGTTTAACCAATTAGCTCTTTTAAGCGGGCTGTTGGAGCCATTTCCCCAGGCCGCTGAGTCCATCATGAGGACGCGGGATCACCTGCACGCTGATGACCTGGCCGACCTGGGCCGCCGCGGCAGCGCCGGCGTCCGTGGCGGCCTTTACCGCGGCGACGTCGCCGCGAAAGAAGCCGGTGACGTAGCCGCTCCCGATCTTTTCCCAGCCGACCAGGGTGACGTTGGCCGCCTTGAGCGCGGCATCGCACGCTTCGAGCAAGGCGCACAGGCCTTTGCATTCAATCATTCCAATTGCTTGTTGAGCCATAAGTTATTTGATAGTTGAAAGTTGACCGTGGTTCGCAGTAATCACTTTGGCTTGGCGTTGGCCGCTTCGGGGACGAACGCCTTCAGCAGGTCTTCATGCGGCCGGGCCAGGATGTGGGAGCTGACCAGCTCGCCCACTTTGGCGGCGGCCTTCGAACCGGCATCCACCGCCGCCTTGACGCTGCCCACATCGCCTTTGCACAAGACGGTAATCAGTCCGCCACCGATCGGGATGGTTTTTACCAGGCCCACGTTGGCGGCCTTGACCATGGCGTCACTGGCTTCCACGCTGCCGACGTAGCCCTTTGTTTCGATCATTCCTAATGCTTCGCTCATATAATATTTGATGGTTGTTTGCTGAATGAATTTGGTGTTGGGAAAATCACGGGAACAGCTCACAAGGGGTGTCTGGCTGCAGATTGCACGCGTTGCCCTCATCGGTGTCGATATGCACTTCAAGTTTGAAACTCTTATCCACACGGACCAGGAGTTTGTCGAGGGCGAGGCCGCAGGCCCCGCCAATCTTCAAGCGCATCTCGGCGCCACCCTTGACTCCGTAAAAGCTCGCATCTTCGGGTGACATATGCACGTGGCGCAACGCCCGAATTACCCCTTGGTCCATTTCAAAAAAACCGGCCGGCCCCATCAACATGCAACCCAGCGTTCCTTTAATGTCGCCGGACAATCGCAACGGCAGGTCAAACCCCAAAGCGATGCCATCCGTGTAAGCCAGCTCCACCTGATTCAGATTTCGGCAAGGACCCAGAATTCGCAGGTTGGAAATGACGCGGCTGCGCGGTCCGATCAGCGTCAAGGTCTCCCGAGCGGCGAACTGGCCTTCCTGGTATAGCCATTTGTGAACGGTCAGTTGGTGTCCTTTGCCAAATAGAATCTCAACGGATTCCGGTGTGAGATGGCAATGCCGCGCGCTGACATTCACTACCAGCGGGTTTGGTGCCGCTGCCGGGCGAGGAAGGGGTTTGCCCAACCGCTGATAGACCGACTGCCGAACCATGTGTTCGATCACGGCCCGGTGCAAACCGGGGCGAACTTCTCGACCGTCAGTTTGCGGCATTATTGCTGGGCTCGGTGCAACCATACGGGTCTCTATTTGACACAATTTGGAATATTGTCAACAAAAAACTTGCAAAAGAGTTCAAAATATATCATATTATAATCAAATGCAGGCAGAAGCGCGCCAACATCGGATCAGCGAATATCTACAAAAGGTTGAGTTCGCATCGTTGGAAGATATTGCAAAACAAGTAGATGCATCTGTTTCGACGATCCGGAGAGACCTGACAGCCTTAGAGATTTCCGGGAGTATCCGCCGGACTCATGGCGGGGCGAGGATTGTAGTTCCTCGTTCCGATGAATTCATCTTTTCGGCTCGCGATACTCATCAACTTCTGGAGAAAGAAGCGATTGGCCGGGCCTGCGCCGATTTAGTCCTGCCAAATCAAACCGTGATTATCGATGCGGGCACGACGGCTTATCACGTCGCCCGTTATTTGGAAAGCAAAGCGCCGCAAATCATCACCAATTCGCTGCCAGTGGCGAACCTTTTTGCGTCAGCGAATAAGCTGGAAGTGGTCGTCTCCGGCGGCGTTATCTATCCGCGCCTGGGCGTCCTTGTGGGGCCGCTGGCCGTCGAGGCGTTCACCAAGATTCACGCCGACGTCGCGATCATGAGCGCGGGGGGGCTGACGCTCGGGGGCATCACCAATTCGCACGGCCTGCTCATCGACATCCAGCGCGCGATGATTAACGGGGCACAAAAGGTGATTTTCTGTTTCGATCATACCAAGCTTGGCCGCCAATCCGTTTTGCCCCTGTGTGAGCTGGACTGTGTGGATACGATTGTGACTGACAGCAGCGCCCCCGCGGAATTAGTGCGAGGCCTGCGTGCGAGGGAGATCGAAGTTATCGTGTCGCCGATGGGCGATGGGGCTGGGGCCTGAGTCATGGGCGGGGAGATGCGCCGGCCTTCTCGATTCTTCTCTCTTTGGCACTGAACAAACGGTCGATTGACTCTCCACCCGCTTCCGTCAAGATGGCGCCCATTATGCGAAAGGTTCCCAAAACGTTCCTTGCGCGATGGACCCTGTTGAGCGTGGCGGTCCTGGCATTTCCATTTTGCGCCAAAACCGCAGAACCTGCCCCTCAGACCACTCTCGCCATGATGAAAAAGGTGGCCGACTGGCAACTCGTGCAAGCTCCCGTTCGTCCGGCGACAGATGATTGGACCTACGGCGCGCTCTACACCGGCATGATGGCCTTGAGCCAGATTGCCGACGATTCAAAATATCATGATGCCATGATGGCGATGGGAAAATCGCACGGGTGGAAACCGGCCAAACGAGTCTATCATGCCGACGATCATTGTGTTTGCCAAACTTACCTTGAACTCTATCTCCAGCACCACGACCCCGCGATGCTCGGCCAGACCAAAGAGCGGTTCGATTATATCCTGGAGAACCCGAGGACGAACGATCTGCATTTCAACATCAAAGGCGCTAACGACCGTTGGGCCTGGTGCGATGCGCTGTTCATGGGGCCGCCTGCGTGGATTCGCCTTTATGCCGCAACGGGTGATAAAAAGTACCTCGACTTTGCGGACCGCGAGTGGCAGGCCGCCTCAGATTTTCTCTATGATCAGCAGGAGCACCTCTACTTTCGAGACAGCACTTACTTCGAGAAGCGCGAGGCGAACGGCAAAAAGGTCTTTTGGAGCCGCGGGAACGGTTGGGTCCTGGCGGGGCTGGCGCGCGTGCTGCAGGTGATGCCCGCGGAGCATCCGCAGCGGAAGTTTTACGAGCAGCAGTTCAGGGAGATGGCAGCCAAGGTCGCGTCTTTGCAGCAATCCGATGGCTTGTGGCATTCCAGCTTGCTGGACCCAGAGTCTTATCTCTTGAAAGAGAGCAGCGGCTCAGGTTTTTTCACCTTCGGACTTGCCTGGGGCATCAACCACCAATTGCTCGACCGTGCGACTTACGAACCGACCGTGCGCAAAGCCTGGAAAGCGCTGGTCGAATGCGTCACCCCGGAGGGCAAACTGGAGCACGTTCAGCCCATCGGCGCGGACCCGAAGAAATTCGATCCCACCCATACTGATGTTTATGGTGTCGGCGCGTTCCTTCTCGCCGGCAGCGAAATCTACAGGCTGGTTTCGCAGAAGCCAAAAGCCAAATGAATTTCTGAAATAAGTCTTATCCTCGCTATGCAAGCCCGTCTCTCCCCCAGCCAAACCGAATACCAAAAGCTTGGCACCGAAGAACTTCGCGCCGCCTTCCTCGTGGATGCCCTGTTCCCGCCGGGGCGGATAGAGTTGGTTTACTCGGATGCCGACCGTGCGATCATCGGCTCGGCCGTGCCCGGTTCTTCGCCGCTCAAGCTGACCGCGGATGCCGAATTGCGGGCGGCGTATTTCTGCGAACGCCGTGAACTCGGGATTCTAAACATTGGTGGTAGTGGCAGCGTGGAGGTCGATGGGAAACGGTTCGATCTCGCGAAGCTGGATTGCCTTTACGTCGGCCGGGGCAGCCAGAGCCTTACTTTCGCCAATCGCGACGGCGCCAACCCGGCCGCCTTTTACCTATTGAGTTACCCGGCGCATTCAGCTTATCCCACCACGCTGGCCCGCCGGCCGGACGCTGCCGTGGTCGAACTCGGCACCTCGGCGGACGCAAACCGCCGAACGATCTACAAGTACATTCACACCGCGGGCATCAAAAGCTGCCAATTGGTGATGGGCTTCACCCAACTTCATGAAGGCGCAGTGTGGAACACGATGCCGCCTCACACTCACACGCGGCGTTCGGAAGTCTATATGTATTTCGACCTAGGCCCGGTTCGCCGGGTGATGCATTTCATGGGCACGCCCCAGCAAACTCGCCACCTCGTGATGGCTGAGCGGCAGGTGGTGATTTCCCCAAGCTGGTCGATCCACTGCGGTTGCGGCACCGGCGCCTACACCTTCTGCTGGGGCATGGGCGGAGAGAACCAGACCTTCGAGGACATGGATCCCGCCCCCCTCGAGCAATTGCGCTGAGAAAGAGGCGCGGAGCTCTCATTCCTGCAACCATGATTCTCGATAAATTCAAACTCAACGGCAAGGTCGCCATCGTCACCGGCGCGGGCCGTGGCCTCGGCAAAGGCATGGCTATTGGTTTGGGTGAAGCCGGCGCGGATCTCGCCCTGGTGGGGGCGACTACCACCGACGCAACCGCCAAGGCCGTTCGTGCGCTCGGCCGCCGGGCCTGCCAAATCCAAGCAAATCTGCTCCACAAAGACGCCGTGGCGCGCATCGTGGACTCCACCCTCAAGGAGCTGGGGCGCATCGACATTTTGGTTAACAACGCCGGCATCATCCGTCGCGCGCCGGTGCTGGAGTTCACTGAGGAGGACTGGGACGACGTGGTACAAGTCAACCAGCGCAGTTTGTTTTTCCTGAGCCAGGCGGCGGCTAAACAAATGGTGAAGCAAGGGCAGGGGGGCAAGATCATCAATATCGCCTCGTTGCTTTCTTTCCAGGGCGGGATTCGGGTTTCCTCCTACACGGCGGCTAAAAGCGCCGTGATGGGACTGACTCGTATCATGGCCAACGAGCTTGCGCCGCAGGGCATCAACGTCAATGCTATCGCGCCCGGATACATGGAAACCGACAACACTGCCGCGTTACGTGCCGACGCCAAACGGAATGCTGAGATCCTGGCTCGCATCCCCGCCGGACGCTGGGGCCAGCCGGAAGATTTGCAAGGCGCAGTCGTGTTCCTGGCCTCGCCGGCTTCAGATTATCTGCACGGATACACGATCGCCGTCGATGGCGGATGGCTCGCGCGGTGACTGTAGAAGGCGACGTAAGGACAATGCCACGGGACGAGTGAGGAATGCGGAATACAGAAGCAACCCACCGCTTCCCGGTTTGCTTGACTTAATTTTGCCTAATTGATACACTCCCGTAACATTGGACTGGCAAACCGCGCCAACCGCCTCTGAGTCGTACGAAAGTGTGAATCTGAAATCTGAACCGTCGGAAGTGGAACCAAAGCCGTGGAAGGTCCCCGAGATCATGGCCACCGTCGGCCCGACTCTGGAGAAATTGGCGGATTTGCGCCAGGCTATCGAATTGGGGGTCCGCTGGTTCCGGTTGCCTTGCGGCTATCGCCAGCGGCCGCATGCCGAAAACGCCAGGGTCGCGCGGGACGCTGCCTCGCAAGCGGGCATTCCCATTAAACTATTGCTGGACTTGCCTTCCTCGCGGCCCCGCACCGGGACCATGGAGGAAATGCGGTTGGCTATCGGTGACCGGGTCGTATTTTGGGACCCTGAAGCCGCGACCCAGGCTCCCGAAAAGAATGGGACGTCCCCGGTGCCGTTGCCCGGGCTAAAGCGCCTGCTGACCAAACTCGCGCCGCAGCAGCGAATGTGGTTTTGCGACGGCCGGCTTAATTTCGTCATCGACCGGCTTGACAACGGGTCCGTGCTGGCCCACCTGGCCCAGGGCAACATTCCACTCAAATCCTCCAACTCGATTTTCCTTCCCGACAGCCTCAGCGCCTTTGAAGTCATGACTTCGGCTGACCAAGACCTGCTGAAATCGTTTGCGGCAGCCGAGCTTTTGCCTGATTGGCTCGCCCTGTCTTTAATCTCCTCTGCGGAGGATGTTACCCAATGCCGCCACCAGGCCCGCGAACTGCTTGGTCCCGGAGTCCGTCTGATGGCCAAGTTCGAGACGGTAGCCGCCGTTGAATGCGCCGAGGACATCATTGACGTAGCTGATGGGGTCATGGTCGCCCGAGGCGATCTGGGTCTGGCCGTCGGTTACACCCGCTTGCCGGGAGTCCAGGAGGACCTGGTCGCGGCGGCGCGGCGCGCCGGCAAACCTGTGGTCGTAGCTACCCAGGTTTTGGAGACTTTCGCCGAGACCGGTTTGCCGCAGCGCGCCGAATTGTCCGACCTCTCGCTTATTGCCCGGCAGCGGGCCGATGCCGTTATGCTAGGCAAAGAGACTGTGTTCAGCCCCCGGCCCTTGGACTGCATCCGGCTGGCGCGCGAGGTCCTGACGCACGAAACCCGGCGGTTGGAGAAAGCGTGATTCCTTGGTTACATGGTTGTACCGTTAAAGGTTACATGAGCGCCGACATGAACTATGTGACCGTGCGATGGTGTAACTTTATAACCTTGTAACCGAGCAGGTTTATGGCGCACAGCGCGCGGTACGAATTGAAATACGTTATCGAGGAGCCACGCGCGATCGCCATAGCCGATTTCTTGAGCAGCTATCTTCGCCCTTCCGAACATAACGGCTCCGGGCCGATTCGGGGCCATCCCGTCATCAGCCTTTACCTGGACTCTCCCGATTTCTTTTTCTTCCGGCAGGCCTATACCGGCCACAAGAATCGCATGAAACTGCGCATCCGCATTTATGACGATGAATGGCAACGGCCAGCCTTCCTCGAGGTCAAGCGTCGTGTCGGCGAGGTCATTTGCAAGGACCGCGCGATGATCACCCGCGAGGGTGTGCGCCAAATCCTCGCCGCGGGCTGGCCCCACCAAGCCTATTGGTCCGATTGCCAACATCTGCTGCACGGCAAGCGCCGCCAGGACGTGAGCGACGACTTTTGGCAATTTGCCAACACCGTTCGCGCTCGCGGGGCCATTTACGTCTCTTACTACCGTGAAATCTACGAGGCAGCCGACGACGAGGAATTGCGTGTGACCCTCGACCGTTATATCCACGGCAGCAGCTATGACGGCAGCGGCCGGCTAAGCGTTCCCAACCGCGGCTGGCGTCCCTACCTTCCCCCGTACCTGGCGCCCTTCCCCAAAGACGGCGTCATCCTCGAGCTCAAATTCGACAACCAGGCCCCGCGCTGGATGTTTGATCTGGTCAACATTTTCAATCTTCGACAAACTCCGGTCTGCAAGTACTCAGCCTGCATTTATGCGCAACAGCTCAATTTGGGGCGGCGCGTGCTGCCCGAGCAGGAAAAAGACCTCCTCTATGAATGACCTGTTAAATACCCTGGCCCGCTCCGACCTCACCCGCTCCATCTGGCCGGGAACTCCTGACCCGCTCATCGTCCTGTTCACGATCGTCCTGGCGTTCGGCATTGGCATGCTGATCGGTTACATCTACATGTGGACCCATGAAGCCCTTTCTTATTCGCGGACATTCGTCGGCGCTCTGGCCGTCATGCCCCTCATCGTCTCCATGCTCATGGTCGCGATGGCCGGCAACCTTTTCGTCGCTTTTGGCCTGCTCGGCGTCTTCGGCGTCGTGCGCTTCCGCAACGTCCTCAAGGACACCCGCGACACCAGTTTCATCCTTTGGGCCATTGTCGAAGGCGTGGCCATCGGCACCTTGCGCTTCTCGACCGCCGCCCTGGCCGCCCTGGGCATCGCCGCCGCTTTCCTCTGCCTCCGCTTCATGTCATTTGGCACCCGTCGTCGTTATGACGCCGTCCTGAACCTCCGGGTCACTGGTGACGTGGCTCCCAAGTTGGAAGCTTTAAAACACATCCTTAAACGCCACGCTACCCGGCTCGATCTGGCCAGTGAACGCCGGGCCACGGCCGAGGGCACGGATATGACCTACCGCCTGTTGCTGCGGGATACCTCCCGCTCGAGCGAACTTCAGTCCGAACTCACACAAACCGAAGGCTTCGCCAACGTCTCGGTTTATATGCACGAAGATGAGGCCGAGATTTAACCCGCCTGTCTCAGAATTAACAGGGAAGACGGGAGGACGGGAAGAAGACCGGACAGAACAAAAGAACAGAAAGAAAGGAACCATGAAAATGTACCAAATGAACACGAAGCCGGTGAAGATCATCGTGCCCACCGATATAGAGCAGATGGCGACGATCGCCGTGGATGCGGCATTTGCGGTTCACTCCGAGTACGGCCCCGGATTGCTGGAGAGCGCGTATGAGGCATGTTTCGCGCAGGAGTTGGAATTCCGGGGCATCAAGTACCAGCGCCAGCTCCCTGTGCCCCTCAACTACAAGGGCAAACTCGTCGAGGTTGGTTTCAGGGCGGATGTGGTTATGGATGGTAAGCTTTTGATCGAGATCAAAGCAGTGGAGCAAGTCATCCCGGTTCACAAGGCTCAGGTCATTACCTATCTTAAAATCCTGAAATTGCCGCTCGGCCTACTAATCAACTTCAATGAACTGCTAATCCGGGACGGTATCCGGCGCGTTCTGAACTTTCCAAAAGGCTGACCCACAAGAAAAACGCGAAGAGAAAGCCAAAGGCCTTTTCTTCGCGTCTCCCCGTCTTCGCTGTTAATTTTGACATCGATTCACTGATTACTGGAACTCCCTCCTTGCGCACGCTAGTCTCCCGGCCCATGAAACAAAAAGCTTATGCCCGCGCGGGCGTGGACATCGACCTGGGCAACAAGGTTAAAGCCACCTTGCCCCAACTCCTGGCGGCAACCCACCGGCCCGAAGTCCTGGGCAAGGTCGGCGGCTTCGGCGGTCTCTTCGCCCTGGACGTTCGCAAGTATCGCCAGCCCGTGCTCGTTTCCAGCGTCGATGGCGTCGGCACAAAATTGAAGCTCGCCTTCGCGCTGGACCGGCACGACACCATCGGCCAGGACCTGGTCAACCATTGTGTGAATGATATCGCGGTGCTGGGTGCCGAGCCGCTCTTTTTCCTCGATTACCTCGGCACGGGCAAGCTGGAGCCGCGCGTTTTCACCGACATTATCCGCGGGTTTGCCAAAGCCTGCGCTGAAAACCGTTGCGCACTAATTGGTGGGGAAACCGCCCAGATGCCGGGCTTCTATCAGGCTGGCGAATACGACGTCAGCGGCACGATCGTTGGAATCGTGGAAAAAAAGAAGATGCTGACTGGCAAAAGCATCCGCCCGGGTGACGCCGTCATTGGCCTGGCCTCCAGCGGACTTCATACCAATGGTTACTCCCTGGCGCGCCAGATTCTTTTCGACCGGATGCGGCTCAAACCGGCCAGCCGCCTGCCCGAGCTCGGGACGACCCTGGGCGACGCCTTGCTCAAGATCCATGTGAGCTACGGGCCACTCATCCAGAAGCTGCTCAAAAAGTTCAATTCAGGGGCACCATCTGGGCGCCAGGGTTCTTGCGCGATCAAGGGTCTGGCCCACATCACCGGCGGCGGTTTCGTTGATAATATCCCCCGGGTGCTGCCGAGAAACTGTGATGTTCTCATCCACAAAGGCTCCTGGGAAATGCTTCCTATCTTCCAACTCCTCCGAAGCCGAGGCGGCGTACCCGAAGAGGAGCTTTACCAGGTCTTCAATATGGGCATTGGGATGGTTCTGGTCGTGGACGCGGAAAAAGCCGCTGCCATTTTGCGATTCATTACTGCGCAAAAGCAGCGGGCGTGGTCAATCGGCGAAGTGGTTCGGGGTCACGGCCGAGCGAGAGTGGTTTGAAATAAAAAGAAAGGCAGGAATCGTAATGGCAGGACTATGTCTGCCATTAAGGTTCCTGCCAATCCGTTCTATCTGGCCCGGGCAACGGGCCCCATGCCCGTCCTACTTCTTGCCAGCCGTCGATGCGTTGGTGGCTCCCTGTGCCGCGAGCCGGGCTGCCTCTTCGGGTTTAATCACCTCGATTTTCGCGCCCTTCTTCAACTCTTCGGCGGACGGTACCTTGATAATGTCGCTGGTCAGCGGTTGAGCGGCGGCCACCGGTTGTGGCGCCTCGATGCCCATCAATTCCACCTCGAAAATCAGCGTGGAACCCGGCTCGATACCCATGCTGCCGCGGTCCTGGTAAGCCAGGGCTGAGGGGATGTACAGTTCCCACTTCGAGCCCACTTTCATCATTTGCAGCGCCTCGGTCCAGCCGCGAATCACGCCAGTGACGCGGAACTTCGCCGGTTGGCCGCCGTGCTTGGCCGAGCTATCAAATTCTTTGCCGTTGATCAACGTGCCGCGATAGTTGACTGAGACCATATCGCTGTTCTTGGGTATCTCACCGGTCCCTTCCGTGATCACCTTGTACTGCATTTCCACCGAGTTGGTGTCGGACAGCGCCACCGAATGGATCTTTACCCCGGGTTTCTTTTTGTTTCCCGCCAGAAAGGCTTCGCCTTCTTGCTTGTTCTTTTCGGCGAGCCTCTTTTGCGCCTCCCCCTGGTAGGTCCGAATTGCCTCGCCCGCCTGCTGGTCATTCAGCTTGCCCTCGCGGCCTGCCAGGATGTCCTTCATTGCGCCGACGATCACGTCGGTATCTACTTCCATGTTGCTCCGCTTGATCTGGTTGCCGAAATACATGCCAATGGCGTAGCTGGCCTTTTCTTTGTCATCCTTGAACGCAGGAGTATCTGCCGCTCGCGCAGGCAGTTGCAACAACGCCAGACCGGTGCCGGCCAGTAAAACCATTTTAAATCCGATTCTCATATTCTTGCTAGTCTTCATTATTTTTTATGCGCAGTCCCATTTACACGAATCCCGTAAAATGTCCAGCACGAATCATACAAATTCTGCTTTTGCTCACCCCGTCAGTCCTGCTTGAATCGCCTCGATGAAGCTCCTGGTTATCGGTTCCGGCGGGCGCGAACACGCGTTGGCCTGGAAACTCGCCCAATCGCGGCACGTGACGCAGCTTTGGTGCGCCCCAGGCAATGCCGGCATCGCGCAGGAACGATTGGCCAGGACCAGCGCGCTGGTCGAGTGCGTCCCCGTTGGCGCGGAAGACCTCCCGAACCTGCTGGCCTTTTCCTGCGAAAAAAAGGCCGACCTCACCGTGGTAGGCCCGGACAATCCCCTGGCGTTGGGCATCGTCGATCTGTTTCAGCAAAACGGCCTGCGGATATGGGGTCCCAACCGCAAGGCAGCCCAGTTCGAGTCCTCGAAGGTGTTCGCTCAGCAATTCATGGAACGCTATGGCATTCCCACCGCTCGCTCGGCAACCTTCACTGAACCCATCGCCGCCAAAGCATTCGCCGCGGCGCTCGAGGGGCAATGCGCGGTGAAAGCCGACGGTCTTGCGCTTGGCAAAGGTGTCTTGCTTTGCCGCACTCTGGCCGACGCGCACCAGGCCATCGATGAAATTCTGGTGCGCAAGACCTTTGGCGCTGCCGGCGCCAGCATTGTCATCCAGGAATTGTTGGAGGGGATCGAGATCTCCCTTCACGCGTTGTGCGATGGCCGCACGGCCGCCCTCTTCCCTACCTCACAGGACCACAAACGCGCACTGGACGGCGACCAGGGCCTCAACACCGGCGGAATGGGCACGTATTCGCCCACCCCGTTTCTCAATGATGCCGAGCTGGCGGAAACCGGCCGCCGGATTCTTGACCCCTGGCTGCGCGGCTGCGTGAGCGAGGGAATAGATTTCCACGGTATACTGTACCCCGGCCTGATGCTCACCAAAACCGGCCCGAAGGTGCTCGAGTTCAACGCCCGCTTTGGCGACCCGGAAACCCAGGTTTATCTGCCGCGATTGGAAACGGACCTGGTTGAGCTGCTGGATGCCAGCATCGATGGAGCTCTCGACAAGACCGGACTTAAGTGGAGCGCCCAAGCCGCCGTCTGCGTGGTGATGGCCTCCGGCGGTTATCCGGGCAACTATGCCAAAGGCAAACCAATTCGCGGATTGGCCGAAGCCGCCCGTTTGCCGAACACGAAGGTCTTTCATGCCGGCACGGCCATCGCCGGAGACCAATTCGTGACCAAGGGTGGCCGGGTGCTGGGGGTTACGGCCTGGGCCAAGGACCTGGCAGCCGCTCGCGATGCCGCCTATCAAGCTGTGGAAAGGATAACATTTGATGGCGCCCAGTTCCGGCGCGATATCGCGTCAAAGGCGGTCGAACCAGAACGACTCTGCAGACCCGGGCGCGACTCCTGCGTGCCTATGTGAGATTCGCAGCTTGCGCGACTGTCCCCACTTACATAGACTTTCCACATGAAGCGCTTCGGGCAAGTTTTGGATTCTGCGGATGAGCTTTCCTCTGAAGAACAAGAGTCGCTGATCGCGATTTTGCAGCGCCGCCTGTCAGACCGTCGCCGGGCTGACTTGGTGAACGCCGTCAAAGAAGCCCGCCGTGAATTCAAGGAGGGAACGTGCCGCCCCGCAGTGGCTAACCAAATCCTGAAACGAATCCTCCGTTGAAACGCCTGCTCCTGCCAACCAAGGCGTTCGAGCGCTCTGCTAAGCGATTGGTGGGCAAGGATCCTGGATGTGCGAAGGACTTGCAGGCAACTCTCGAATTACTCGCCGAGGACGCGTTCCATCCTGCGCTCAAAACTCATAAGCTCAAAGGGCAATTGGCCGGTTCCTGGGCCTGCAGCGCCGGCTACAACCTGCGGCTCGTGTTCCAGTTCGTGGCTTACAAAGGGTCCGAGGCCATCCTCCTGGAAGGGGCAGGCACGCACGATGAGGTCTATTGAGCGTTCGCTTCGGGGGCCGGTCTTTCTACCAACTGAGCCCTCCGGCCTTGTTCAGCTCACTTCCTCGGCTTTACTTTCACCCCATTATCCCACATGGTAAGCGGACATGATACGAGTAAGGACTTTTTCACTTGCAGCAGCATTGCTGGTTTTAGGGGCCGGTTCGGGAGGATTAGCCGCCGAACCGCAGGGTCAGGATGAAGATTTCAAAGAAGTCTTTGATTTAATTCGCGCTCACCTGGCCGGCGCCAAGGATGCCGACCTGGACCGCACTGCCGTCCAGTCGCTGGTCGCGGCGCTTAGTCCCCGGGTTTCCCTCCTCACCAACAACATTGCCACTCCAGCGCCGGAGGAAGGGCCGATGGTCAGCCGAGCGACTGTCCTGGAAAACGGTATCGCTTATTTGCGGCTTACGCGTATTGAGGACGGGCTGGCGGCAAAAATTCGCCAAACCTGCGCCCAACTCGCAGGGACCAACCAATTAGGCGGGGTCATCCTGGACTTGCGATATGCCACCGGCAACGATTATCCCGCTGCCGCCGCCGCTGCCGACTTGTTCCTAAGCAAGGAGCGGCCGCTGTTGGACTGGGGCAACGGCGTCGTGCGCTCCAAGCAGAAAAGTGACGCGATTCGGATGCCGGTGGCGGTGCTGGTCAACCATGAAACCGCCGGTGGCGCCGAGGCCCTGGCGGCGGTCCTGCGTGAAACCGCCGCTGGCCTGCTCCTGGGGAGCCAGACGGCAGGCCAGGCCATGATTGCGCAGGAGTATCCCCTTAAAAACGGCCAGCGCCTCCGCATCGCCACGGCCCCCATTCAGTTGGGCGACGGCTCGGCGTTGTCCAGCCAGGGGGTTAAGCCCGACATTACCGTCGAAGTCACTCCGCAGGACGAAAGGGTTTATTATGCCGACGCTTTCAAAGACATCTCCAGAAGCAATCTCTCGACCGGGGCCGGTCTTGCGCTTACGAACCAGGGCAGCGCCAACAGCCGCACCAATCGACGGCCTCGTCTGAACGAGGCCGAATTGGTGCGCGAACGCCGCGACGGGTTTTTGCCCGAGGCCGAAGTGCCCGCCGGACGCCAGGCCGAGTTGGACAAGCCGCTGATTCAGGACCCGGTTCTGGCCCGCGCGTTGGATGTTCTCAAGGGCCTCGCCGTGGTTCGCCGCCAGCGTTCCTGATTTCGCCGTTGACGATTGCGCGCTCCCGACCCAACTTCCAAGGTTAAACGCTGAGATGAAGACCGTCCTTTTCGTTTGCACGGGGAATGTTTGCCGCAGTCCTATGGCCGAGGGCCTGTTCCGCCACGCCGTGCAGGGCCGCGGCGAATACCGCGTCCTGTCGGCCGGCCTTGGCGCCATGGAGGGTCAGCCCCCCAGTTCCTATGCCATCCAGGCGGTCAGTGAATTGGGCATCGACATCTCTGCTCAGCGAAGCCGCTTGCTCACCCCGGAATTGGTCCAGCAGGCGGATTACATCTTCGGCATGACCCACAGCCATATCGATACGGTCATGCTGCTTTATCCTCAGGCCGCCGAGAAGACTTTCCTGCTCCGCGAATTCGATGAAACGCTGGACCAGTTCGACAAGGATATCAGCGATCCCATCGGCGGTTCCTATGAGGTCTATCTCAACTGCCGCGATCAAATCGAGCAAGGCATTGCTTCGCTGTTGCGTTTCCTTGATCAAGGCCGGGCGGCGGGTGTTGCGGCCGGTTCCAAGCACGCCACCCTTGCCCTCGGGGCCGACCATGGCGGTTACGACCTCAAAGAAGCGCTGAAACATTATTTCGAAAAACGCGGCGTCTCGGTCGCCGATTTCGGCGCCACCTCGAAAGAATCCAGTGACTATACCGATTACGCCCACGCCGTGGCCCAGAGCGTCGTCCGTCGCCAGGCCGCTTTCGGCGTTCTGATCTGCACCACCGGCATTGGCATGAGCATGGCCGCCAACAAAGTTCCCGGTGTGCGCGCCGCTCTGGTTGACGACGAAAGCGCCGCCGTGCTGGCCCGCCAGCATAACGATGCCAATGTCCTTTGTCTCTCAGGCAAAAAAACCCAGGCCGAAGAGGCCGCCCGAATCGTCGAGGCCTTCATCAGCGCGCGCTTCGAAGGCGGCCGCCATGAACGCCGCATCTTAAAAATGGAAACCCGGATTGTCCCCGTTGATTGGCGCCTGCAGGCTGTCGATCCTGAAATCGGCGGCTTGATCGAACGCGAGCGTCAGCGCCAGCAGGAAAACATCGAACTCATCGCCAGCGAGAACTTCACCAGCCCCGCGGTCATGGAGGCCCAAGGCTCGGTCCTGACCAATAAATACGCCGAGGGCTACCCCAAAAAACGCTGGTACGGCGGCTGTGAGAACGTGGACCTGGTCGAGCAATTGGCCATCGACCGCGCTAAAAAACTCTTCGGCGCCGAGCACGCCAACGTCCAGCCCCATTCGGGCAGCGGCGCCAATATGGCCGTCTATTTCGCCTTCCTCAAACCCGGCGACCGCATGCTCACGATGGATTTGACCCACGGAGGCCATCTCACGCACGGCAATAAAGCCAATTTCTCTGGGAAGTTTTTCGAAATCGTCCATTACGGCGTGCGCAAGGAGGACGAGCGCATCGATTACGATCAATTGGCGTACCTGGCCCGCCAGCATCGACCCAAAATGATCACCGTCGGCGCCAGCGCCTACCCCCGCATTATCGATTTTGAGCGGATGAGCAAAATCGCTGGCGACGTTGGCGCCTGGCTCCTGGCCGATATTGCCCATATCGCTGGCCTGGTCGCCACCGGCCTGCATCCCAGCCCGGTGCCCTGCGCCGATTTCGTGACGACCACCACTCACAAAACCCTGCGCGGCCCGCGTGGCGGCCTGATCCTCTGCAAAGAAAAATACGCCAAAGAGATCGATTCGCAGGCCTTTCCAGGCATCCAGGGCGGCCCGCTCATGCACGTTATTGCCGCCAAGGCCGTCTGTTTCCAGGAGGCCCTCCAGCCTTCGTTCCGTGCCTATCAGCAGCAAATTTTGACTAACGCCAAAGCCCTCGCCGAGGGCATGAAACACAACGGCTTTCGCCTCGTCAGCGGTGGCACTGACAACCACTTGATGCTGGTGGATGTCGGCGCCCGCGGCCTGACCGGCAAAGAATGCCAGGCCGCCCTGGATAGCGCCGGCATCACGATCAACAAAAACACGATTCCTTTCGAAACCCGTTCCCCCTTCCAGGCCAGCGGCATTCGCCTCGGCACCCCCGCCGCCACCACCCGCGGCATGAAAGAACCGGAAATGGCCGCCATCGCTGACATGATTAGCGAAGTCCTCCTGGATATTAAAAACGTTGACACCTTGGCCAAGGTGCGGCAACGTGTTCATGAACTGACTGCAAAATTTCCCTTGCCTTATTAAGGGATTCGCGACATCTTGCAGCACGCTCCCGGTAAACAAAATTCCGATTTGAACCGATTAGACGCCTAGTCGTCCAATCAGAAACAGAAACGGGGCCGAACTCAGCTTCGTGATGATCTTCACCTGATCTCACCGCTGCAACAATTTGAAATTCAGCTATATTGCTTTATGCCAAGAGCCATAAAAAAGGCCAAAACGAAACCGTCCAGCGGCGAACCTGCCAATGGCGCGCCGGCCGAGCCAGCCTCCCTGGCAACCGCCGTGGCCGACCCTTCGCCCTCCGAGGAATTGCCTGCACCCGCAGCCCCGGTGGAACCCGCCGAAGCGGCCCAACCCGACGAAAGAATCGCCGCCCAAAAACGACGTGAACGTCCGGTGAAACCCGGCGGCGGCCAGAAACCCGAAAAGGCCCTTCCCCCGCCCGGCAACGACGAGCCACCTGCCGGTGACGATAAAGACCGCATTGCCACTACTTCCGTCAACATCGCCAAGCTTCAGTCCATGTCGATGACGGAATTGAATCAGATGGCCCGCGAAGTGGGCGTGGAAAACTTCGGCACGATGCGCAAGCACGAAGTCATTTTCCACATCCTCCAAAAAAATGCCGAACGCGCCGGCGTGCTCTTCTCCGAAGGCGTCCTGGAGGTCCTCCCGGAAGGCTTTGGCTTCCTCCGCTCGCAGAGCTTCAATTATCTGCCCTGCCCGGAAGACATTTACGTCTCCCCGTCGCAGATTCGCCGCTTCGACCTGCAGACCGGCAACCTGATCGCCGGCCAAATCCGGCCGCCGAAAGAAAAAGAGCGCTTTTTCGCCCTCCTCAAGGTCGAGGCCGTGGACCAGGAAGACCCGGACAAGGCGAAGGACAAAACGCATTTCGACAATCTCACGCCGCTGTTTCCCAACAAGCGTTTCATCCTCGAAACCGCCGCGGACGAGCTCTCCACGCGCGTGCTCGACCTGGTCTGCCCCATCGGCAAGGGCTCCCGCGGTTTGATTGTCGCCCCGCCACGCACCGGCAAAACTGTGCTCATGCAGAAACTCGCCAATGCGATCCTGAAGAACAACCCCGAGTCCTACCTGTTCATCCTGCTCATCGACGAACGCCCCGAGGAAGTCACCGATATGGAACGCTCCTGCCGCGGCGCCGAGGTCATCAGTTCCACCTTCGATGAGCCCCCCGAACGCCACGTCCAGGTCGCCGAGATGGTGAGCGAAAAAGCCAAACGCATGATCGAGCACAAGCGCGATGTCGTCATTCTGCTCGACTCCATCACGCGCCTCGCCCGCGCTTACAATACCGTCCAGCCCCACTCGGGCAAAATCCTCTCCGGTGGCGTGGACGCCAACGCGCTCCACAAACCGAAACGCTTTTTCGGCGCCGCCCGCAATATCGAAGAGGGGGGCTCTCTCACCATCATCGCCACGGCGCTGGTGGATACCGGCTCGCGCATGGACGAAGTCATCTTTGAAGAGTTCAAGGGCACCGGCAATATGGAAGTCCATCTCGACCGCGCCCTGGTGGACCGCCGCATTTTCCCCTCGATCAACATCGAGCGTTCCGGCACCCGCAAAGAGGAACTCCTCTATCATCCCGACGAGTATAATAAAGTCGTCATCCTCCGCCGGGCCCTCACCGGCGTGCCGCCGGTTGAAGCCATGGAACTGGTGCTCAACAAACTCAAGAAAACCGGCAGCAACATCGAATTCCTCCTCTCCATGAGCGTAGGGTAGGGGAGTTGCTGCGGACAGGAAAGTCCGCGTTCCGCTGCTTCCGCCACCCGGCACTGACCGATTACAGCCGGTTCGCAAAATTTCTCGACAAACTTCCCGTGAGGCCCTACATTTTTTTTGCGCGTTCTCAGGAAACGCCACCAAAACAGGAGCAGAACTATGACTATGTGCGATCAAAGAAAAACGGGATTGGGCTGGCGCCTTTTCTCAGTATCTATTC
Organism: Binatia bacterium; assembly: GCA_035566895.1. Classification (GTDB taxonomy): domain Bacteria; phylum Verrucomicrobiota; class Verrucomicrobiia; order Limisphaerales; family UBA8199; genus DATMQA01. The sequence goes on along the minus strand of DATMQA010000166.1, from coordinate 38,377 downwards.
TTCCCGTGGCACTTCTGGGGCTGGCCGGCTGCGCCTCGGCCGGGTACGACAAGAGCAATGCCGCCGCCTATTCGATGCACGCCGGCGCGCAGGAAATTCAGGCTGAAAGCCAGGCCCTCGATCAGACCTTGTCCAGCCTGAAGGACCTCGTCGATAAACCTGCCAACCTCAAACAACAGTACCAGAGCTTCAGTTCCGCCTTGGATCATCTCATCGTCTGCGCTCAACGCGCCGACGACACCGGCAAGCGGATTCAAGCCAAGGGCGCCGCCTACTTCCAAACCTGGGACCGCGAGCTCGCCGGCATCAACCACGAGCATATCCGCGATCTCAGCCAGACCCGCCGAAGCGAGGTGACCAACCATTTCGCCAGCGTCACCCTCCGCTACAAAGAGAATCTGGAAGTCGTCCAACCCTTGATTTCCTATCTCAAGGACCTCCGCGTGGCCCTCAGTGCCGACTTGACGGCGGCTGGGCTGCAATCCATGAAAAGCGTCGTCGCCAACGCCGAGCAAACCACCGCCAAAGTCCAGCCCGCGCTTACTGGCCTGGTGGCCGAGTTGACCGATTCCAGTAATAACATGTCCTCCACAGTTGCTGTGCGCAGCACCGACGACGGCTCCTGAGCCGGCGAGCTCCAGTCAGTCGGATGTAACCTTGTAACCCTGTAACCTTGTAACCTTGTAACAATGTAACTCCGTTACCCCCCCTTCGTGGCCGCGCCGAGCAGCCTTTCCAACTTTCGCCCTGCCTCCTCCACCCACTCGCCAGGCGGCAGCGCGTAAGGTCGGAACGTTTCCAGATACCCCTCCTGCGAATTATAGAACAGCGCCCGGTGCATCCCCAACATGCCGGCCTTTGGACTGTCGATCAGGCTTGCTGAATCGTTGACGCTCATCTGGAACAAGACCCGCATTTCAAATTCGCTCAGGGCCTTCCGGCTTAAAAACCGGCTCACATTATTATACGTATCGCACGTGGCGATCACGTGGAACCCGAGCCGTGTTCCCTCGCAAATCAACTGGTTGAATACCGCCGCCGGATTCACCTCCGCCCCGGCCTCCCCGCTGGAGAACCCGTAGTCCTCTTCGTAACGCAACCGGCTGAACCTTTGCAGATCGTGGACAACCAGGAACACCGGTGGGGCTCCCTCCGCATTCAGGTCCTCCAGGCGTTTCTTCATCTCCTCCCCGAGCTCTTTCATGATGGCCGGCAAATCTCCGGGCTTGGCCAGCGTGATCGTGTGCGGAATGGACCGGATGACTTTTTCCAGATACTCCCGTTGGCTCGTCCCCGGCGGTGTTGCATCGCAAAAAATGATCCGCGCGGCCCCCACCGGGTATTGCGCCGCCAGCGACAGCAACCCCAGCCCCATTATCGCCACCGTCGTCTCGTCACGCTGCCCGACCACCAGCAGGTTGTTTCCGCTCTGCCGATGAAACACCGCTTCCGTCGGCCCTTTGATCGAGTTGGGCGCTCCCAGCCACATCCGCCCCGCGGCTGGCGGTTTCACCTCTGGCGCCTCCAGCAGACCCTGCAGCAAAGAATTCTCCCGCACGTCCGCCGGCGCGTTGCCCTCGAACACAATCGGCCCGGGATACGCCTTGCCATTCTGGTCCGCCCGTTGGCGGACCTTCTCGAGGTATGCATCGCGCACCTGGTCCGGTAGCCACACCGCCTGGAACGGACTGTTGCCTTCCAGTGCTCCGGCCATGTCGTTATAAATCCCTTCCCCGGGCCGGGACAGCAGCCGGGGCGCCGGGTTGGTATCGTCCATGATCAGATACGCGTCCGCCTCGTTGCATTGCAGCGCAATGCGAATCACCATCTGCCCCAAAGTCGTCCGCGCTACTGTGTAAGCTCCGCCCAGCGTCTGCGACCCCAACAGAACGTGGATTCCAAACGCCCGTCCTTGCCGCACGATGCGGTCCAGCAACAGCGACGCGGTTTGCGACACCTTGTCATCCTCGACGAAGAATTCCTGGAATTCGTCCACCAGCAGCAATGTCCGCGGAATCGCCTCTTTCCCGCCAGCCCGCTTGTAACCGGCGATGTCCTGCACGCCCAGTTGCCGGAACAGGTCGCCGCGCCGTTTCAATTCATCATCCACCCGCTGCAACACGCTTAATCCGAATTCGCGGTCGCTCTCAATCGCCACCACTCGCGCGTGCGGCAGGCGCTTGCTGCCATAACACTTGAACTCGACGCCTTTCTTGAAATCCACCAGGTAAAACTCCACTTGCTCCGGACTGCACCACAGCGCCAGGTTCGTGATGATCACATGGAACAACGTCGATTTCCCCGAACCGGTCTTGCCGGCAATCAGGCCGTGCTGTCGCGTGCCCTTGCCAATCGCCAGGTACTGCAGCTTGGTCGCCCCTGTCCGCCCGATCGGCACCCGCAATTCACTCGTGGTCTCCTCGGTCCACAGCTCGGTTTCCGGCGGGGCCACGTGCTCGAACGGCACTTCCACCCGGCTCGAATCCCGGCTGCACTGGCCCACCCGGTGGATGAACTCCGTTGCTTGCTCCGCCGCCGGCGGCGCATCCAAACTCAACTCCGCCCCCGGCAATGGCCGGCCAGTGAAGATGAAACGGTTCCCTTTGTGGCTGATGCAGACGCTGCTCTTGCGCAACTCATCGGGGATAAACTCCGCCGGCAACGGCTGGCGCTGGTCCCAGTGAATGAGGGTATAGACGCCGCACCGCGCGCCGCTGGCGGCAATGCTCAACAACCGCTTGGCCGCCGTGTCGGTGAACCCCGCCGGAAAATCCGCCACCACCAGGAAATAATGCTTCTCGGCAATCACCCCCGCTTGTTCGTTGTATTCGGCGATGGTCTGGTACTCGTTGCGCAGATACATCTGGATGACCTTCTCCATGTGCTCGTTCAGGTCCGCCAGCTTTTGCTCGATCTGCGTCGCTTGCGTCCAAATCCGGCTGTTGATGATCGCCTCTTCGTAATCCGCCAGGTGCATCACCCCGGAAAAACTCTGCCCCAGCCCCACCGGGTCCAGGATCGTGAAATTCAGCCGCCCCGCGGGCGTCACTGAAAGCAGCCGTAACATCACCTGGTTAAGCGCGCCAATGGCCTCATCGTGCCCGGTATTGCCCGTCTCAAAAAGAATCGAGCCTTGCTCGGGATACGCCAGGCAGAGCGGGACCGCGAACCGCGCCGGGCCCGGCAATTCCAAACCCTTTGGCCTGGCCTCGCATAGTTTCTCGACATCGACATCTAATTGCCCGAACCGCGCTGCCGCCCCAAATCTTTCCGGTGGTTTCCAGGCGCCCCAACCCCCGGCCTCCCACGGCGGAAACAGCTTCTCCGCCCCTGTCCGCGCGGACTCGATGGTCGCATACAGGGGCTCGACTTTGCTTTTCCATTCCGCTTCGAGCGCTTGCCAGGCGGCCTGGTGCTCGGCGCTCATCTGCTTTTGTTTGTCTTCGTGAGCTTCCGTCAGCGCTTTCATCCGTGCTTCCGCCGACTGCTTCAGTTGCGCCAGTGCTTCAGCATGTTCTCGGTCCAGCCGGGCCAGCCGCGCTGGATACATCCGCTCGTGCCGTGCGGTGATCCGGACCGTCCGCTCATCGCTTTTCATCCGGCGTGACACTCTCTGCTCGCCGGCTTCGGCCAGCGTCCGTTTCAATTGCTGTTCCACCGTCTGGACCGCGTTCTGGTAATCGGATTTGCTCCGCGCCTGCTCCTCGTGGTAGCGCGACTCGGATTTGGCAAAGGCTTCATCATGCAGCCGGCGCACCCGAGCCAGATTCTTGGAAACTGAGCCGGCCAGCGAAGCGGTCTGGCCCTTGGCCATAAACCTGATGATAAAAACCAACACTAAAGCCACAAGCCCGCCGCCGGCGGCTTGAACGATGGAAACCGAACTCAACCCGATCCGTTGCGGCGCCAGCACTGCGGCTGCCGCGCAAGCCCCAAACAACACCGCCCACACCGGCCAATAGCGGAACAGCCGCAGCAGAAAATGTCCTCGAAGCTTCCCGAGTTCGGAGCGGCTCTGGTTCAACAGCTCTCCCAGTTCAGCGAACAGCCGGTTTTCATCCGCCGGCATTTCCCCTGACGCCGCTTCATACGCCCGGAGGAACTGCCGCCGGAACCCGCCGTAGCCCTTAAACGCGTTTTGCGCTTCTCCTTCCAATGCCGCCAGCGACTCCTGCACACCCGCCAGGTTCTTCCGGAACTCCTGAAAATGCGCAGTCGCGGCCGTTAGTGCCGCGTCCCGGTCGCGCTCGGAGTGCAGCATCTTCTTCTGCAGCTCGTACTTGCGCGAGCCGACCTGCTCCTCGACTCGCTTGAGCGCCTGCTCTTTGCTGTTCTGGTAAGCCTTGCCAATCCGCGTCTTGCGTTTTTGATAATTCGTCTCCGCCGCTGCTTTCGCGCTCTGAAATGCCGCTTCGGCTTCCGCCAGCGCCGCGTTCAACTGATTAGTCTGCTCTGCGACAGCCGCATCGCAGCGTTGCCGTTCCCGGCCACTCTTGACTCGATATTCCTCCTGGAGCTTATTGCCCCGGGCGGCAAAATCCTCGACAGTGGCCTTCAGGCTTTCCACCGCCGCCAGGGTCTTGCCTGCTGCCAGGTCCATTGCGCCTGCAGTGGTTTCCTTTTTCCTGCCATCTGCGTCCATCTGCGTCATCGGCGGGCTTTCTTTCTGCGGGTGCTGGTTACTCACAGTCGTGCCTGATTTTGGCCACCAACTCGTCCAATTGGTCGATCACCGTCACCGCCCGGTCCACGCTCGCGCGCAGTTCGAGCACATACTTCTGCTCGAATTCCAGGCTTTTGGCGTCGTTCCAGGAATCCCGTGTCTGCTGCCAGTTCGCCCACAATTCCTTCGTAATCGCCCCTAGTCTTGCTCCGCTCGCATTCATCAAATCAAATCCTAATCTTAATCTTAATCTACATCCCGACCGTAATCTTTCCCAACCAGCGCAGATTCTCATTAACACCTCGCTTCAGCGGGGTGATGCAGACCGGTCGTAGTTCACAGAACCGTTTCAACGGTTTCAGGCCGCTGCGCCGCATTCACACTGACCACTGATTACTGCCCACTGATTACTGATTACTTCCCCATCCTGTAACCATGTAACCATGTAACCATGTAACCCTTTTAACCAATTAACCCAATTAACCCATTTAACCCTTTGGTTTCGGCGTGGCCACTCCCCCCGCCGGTGGTGTGGGAGCCGCCTCACTCGGCGCATGAATCTCCGCGTAGCCCGCCAGCGTATTGATCGCTTGCGTCAGATACGCGACCGCCTTCACCATGTCATTGGTCAACACCGAGTGGAGCTTCTCCATCTGCTTCACCAGCGGCTGCACCCGCCCGTCGTACTCGCGCCCCCAGCGCTTCAGCACGCGCAGCTTGTCCTCGCCTTCCTCGACCGCGCGCTTGGCCCGGTGCACCGCCAACTGTTCCGCCGAACTTTGCTGGTCCAAAATGCTCAAGCGCGCGCTGAACAGCGCTTGCTGCGCCTGCTCCAATTCCTTGAGCCGCCGTCGCATCTGATTGTCCCAATACCTCCGCTGGTCATCGTCCAGCCACTGCCGCGTTCGCGACAGGTCGGCGCTGACCTCCTCCAGCGCCGCCCGCGCCTGGCTCAAATACACAATCAGGTGCGACCGAAACGTCTCGAGCGCCTCGACCGACCGGACATTGGCCTGTTGTGGTTCCGGCATTGGTACTATGCGGTTACCTGGTTCATGGTTACAGCGTTAAAAGGGTTAAAAAGGTTAAATGAGTTAATTGAGTTAAATAAGGATCCGGCGAACGCTCGTTGTAACGATGTAACCCATGTAACCCATGTAACTTTTTTAACTCAATCACCTCAATTAACTCAATTAACCTATTTTTGGTTCAAATATTCCTCAATCCGCTGCGCCTTGCGCAACAGAAACGGGGTCTGCTGGTTGGAGATTTCGACGAATTTCTTTAGCGCCTTCATGATTTGTTTGAACTCCTCCGCAAATTTCACGTGCTCCTGGTCCGCCCACGTGTCGCCCAGCGCCGAAAACCGCGCTTGCAACGACGCAATCTTGTCCTGCAAATCGCTATTGAATCGTTTCAACTCCTCCGCAAACCGCCGCACCTGTTCCGGATCCATGATCGCCTGAGCCATACTCGTTCTTTCTCTTTATGTTCGTTCGGCCACTGTCATTCTTGCCTGGTGCATCCTGCTCCTTTTTCTCAGCGTCCGCAAGGCGCCATCCGGATTGCGAACGGAGTCGCGGTCCGTAAGGCCCTTAGGCTGCCCCGGGAAACTCCTAGGGGGCGGTTTCCTTGACTCTGTTCAAGCAGCAGCGGAGGCTTTCTGACGTTGATTCAGACTTCTGTCGGTCGGCGTCGGGTCGGCCAGCGCAGTGGCTTGAATTGCTGTGTTTAACTAGAACAAACAAGGGAAGAAACTATGAAAAACCAAAAAGTACTTGTATTGGCTGCGGCGTTGCTTGCGTCCAGCCTCGGGGCAGGTGCCGGCAATGCCCAAAAACTCTTGGGAGCCCCGGCGCGCACGGCAGCGGTGCGCGGGACCAATACCAGCGTCCTCGCCGCCCCGCTGACGGTTTTCGGCGCGCTTTCGGTAACCAACACCAACTCGACGGCGCTGCAGTACTTGTCCTGGGCTGGGGTCGGGACCAACACCAACTCGACCGCACTCCAGCACATGTCCTGGGCTTGGGCCGGGACCAACACCAACTCGACGGCCCTGCAGTACTTGTCCCGGGCTGGGCTCGGGACCAACACCAACGCGACGGCGCTCCAGCACCTGTCCTGGGCTTGGGCCGGGACTAACACCAACGTGACGGCGCTGCAGTACTTGTCCCGGGCTGGGGTCGGGACCAACACGAACTCAACGACGGTGCTCCAGCACATATCCTGGGCTGGGGTTGGGACTAACACCAACGCGACGGCACTGCAGTACTTGTCCCGGGCTGGGCTCGGGACCAACACCAACTCCACGGTGCTTTAACTCAGTCCCCGCCGATGCTTTGCGTCGGCAAATCGTCGAGCGGACTCGGCACACCCTGGCCGCCCTGCTGGAGGACGTGTGTGTAAATCATCGTCCTGGCCACGTCATTGTGGCCGAGCAACTCCTGAATCGTCCGGATGTCCGTGCCGCGCTGGAGCAAATGAGTTGCAAAACTGTGGCGAAAACTGTGCGCGCTCACCACCTTGGTCAACCCTGCGCGCCGCACCGCCACCTTGATGGCCCTGTTCACACGGCCGGGTCCACGTGATGCCGCTGTACCATGCCGCTCAGCGGGTCGGTGGACACTTCCTGTGACGCAAAAAGATACTGCCAGCCAAATTCCTTCGCGGCCTTCGCGGGTACTTGCGCTCCGGCGCATAAGGCAGATAGACCGCTTCGTTCCCTCCACCTCCGGCTTCCTGACCCCCGTAGGGGGGCGATGTTTATAGAAACTTCACCCACCATGCGCCAGCAACCCCCTGCGATTTCCCCGCCGCCTGAATCAACCGTTCGCCGTTCCATTCCTCCGTTAACTCCGTTTCCTCCTGTTACTCTTGTTCCAGCACTTTCCCACGCCCGGCCAGGCCCGTAGAAATGCCTCAATCTTCCGCTCGCCCCCCCCGCCAGGTCTTCCCGGCTTCGCATCCCATGAAAATGCACGAACCGCTTGATCCAATCCAGGTAACTCCGTTCCGTGTGAATCGAGTAATGATGCAACCTCCGGTCGTTCTGGCTCGTCCGTCGCCACTGACACAGTCGGTGGCCAACAGATAGTGAAGGATGTTTCGTCGAATAACGGGGTCGTTTTGACTCGCACGGCCATTGCTTCTGGTTCTGATCCTGCCTCGGATTATGATTCCGTCCATGATGGCGAGAAAGCGCAAGCCACATTCTCAGGAGGTGACGGTTCGAGCATCAAAGATGCTGTTGTTATCACCGCAAGTAGTGAGGAGACAGGAGATCGCGCAGCCTATATTTGGTTACACGAGCATTATCCTGGTTCTCGTCTTCAAGACGAAGGCTTGGACTATGACGACAGTGGCAGGTATTACAGCGAGATAAAGATTGTCGCGTCCGATGGAAAGTCACGCACCGTGTTTTTCGAGGCAACATCATTTTGGGGGAATGGGAAATAGTAAGATGAGCACGTGGCCTAACGAAGGTCACTTCAGCGGATGGCGGATGGCGGATGGCGCGTCCTGTTTGCATCTGTGGCTCAGGGCCCGCCACCGCTGAGTTTTTGCGGTTGGGCTACGGCAAGGGTATGAAAAAATGCGCTTATTGCGGCAGATTGAGCGAGGACGCGCTGACAGTCTGCCAGGAATGCGGCACCACATTACCCAGGGAGCGTTTTGAAATCGCGCCTCCACGCGTCCCGACGAGCGCCGGACTTCGAGCTCGCCGGAAAGCGTTGCTCGACGGGATTTTCTGGATGGTTTTCAGTCTTGGCGCGCTGGCAATGGGTTGGCTTTATCCAGCTTGGTTCCTTGGGCGCGATCCAACCATGCAGAGTGACTGGGACGCGAGGCTCAGGCTCGGGCCTGCCATCCTGTTTTGTCTGGTCGTGGCCTTCATCTTCGCCGAACGCGGTCGTTCGCTGCCGGTCTCGCGCGCAGGTTGCGCTCCAGCCGTCCAATAGGGTATGATGTTGAGCATGAAGCTTCAGGATATCGAGCAGGAAGCCTTGGGGTTAAGCGAGAGCGAACGGGCGGAGTTGGTGTTGTCGTTGATGCGCACGCTGGCGGCGCCTGGGGCGGAAGTCACGGACGAGGAAGTGTTGCGGCGTGACGCGGAGTTGGAGGCAGGCAGCGTGGAGCCAATGCTGCATGAAGAGTTTGTCCGCCGTGTTCGCGAAGAGCGCAGCCGATGAGGCTGGCTTACCATCCTCTTGTTCAGCGCGACGTCAGCGGGATATTGCGGCACTACGACAGGATCTCGCCACGCTTGGGGGATTAATTCTGGACGGAGTTAGTGCGCTTGGTGGAGCTGGTCTCCTCGAAGCCGGAGAGGTTCCATTTTGCCGATCAAGGATTGCGGCGGGCGAACCTGAGCCGCTTTCCGTATCATCTGCTGTTTCGCGAGCGGTCGGACGGCATCCGGGTGATCGTGGTGCGACACAACAAACGACACCCGCGTTATGGCACAGAAAGAAGATGAGGCGAACCTCTGGCTGCAGGTGACGCCGGGTTGCGCCTTCTGTTTGTTCCTGAGTCAGGTGTCCGGCGCGCCTGACCCAGATCGTTATATGAAACATGGACGTAGTAACACATAACCGAGCGGCCTGGAACCAGCAGTCGAGGGTTGGTAGCCGCTGGTGCCAACCCGTCACTGCCGATGAAATCAGCGCCGCTCGTCGGGGCATCTGGAACGTCATTCTTACTCCCAACAAGAGCGCGCCGCCCGAATGGTTCGGCAAAGTCAAAGGTAAAAGAATCTTGTGCCTGGCCTCAGGGGGTGGACAACAGGCGCCGATTTTGGCGGCCGCCGGAGCGACTGTCACGAGTTTCGACAATTCGGACGAGCAACTTGTCGGATCTGAAGAGCCTTTCCCAGGAGAGGATAGAAAAGATTACCAAAGAAGGATTGGCTTTAGAGTTTGGGCATACCCTTGAACACCAAATCGGAGGCCAATTAGCCGCAGGATTCGTCATCTGCGATCTGTACGAAGACACCTGGGACGATAAGGCGACGCCATTAAGCAAGTTCGCACACTTGCATATTGCGACCCTTGCGAAGAAGATTCGGCTCGAACCAGAGGATTCCCCCATCCCCTGGCCTACGCCACCCACGTAACGATGTACCCATGCAAACAATTTCACGTTTCACGTTTCACGCATCACGCGCCCATGTAACCATGTAACCATGTAACCCATTTAACTACACTCGTCCGTAGTCGTCTTCCTAATCCAATTTTGCTCGACATAAGCACCGAAACGTGCTAAACCATGCTCAGATGCTCGGGCCTCACGATTAACGCCGCGCGACTTTTCTAAAGTGCACATCAGAAGCAGTTTCCGGTTAAGTGGGTCAATCCACCTTGCTGTACTTCTGGTTTTAGCCCCACACGTTACCCGCGCCCAATGGGTGGCCTTCAACGACCACGCCCCCGGGACGATTGGCGTGACCACTTCCTCGAATGCCACCACTTGGAACATCATGGGTAATGCTCCGGGGTCCGTCGGCGCTTTGAGGGACATCGTTACTGGCACCAACTTGCCTGTCACGGTCACCATCACCCGCAGCGGGACCGTCGTTGCCAGCCCCACCGCTGCCAACCCCAGCCCCGGCACTCCCCTCTACAACGTCTTTAATGGCTACGTCGATTTCCTCGGTGCCGGGGACGCGGACGCCGCCGTCCAGGTCACGGGCACTTCCACTGTCACTTACACCTTCACCGGGCTGAAGACCAACCGCCTCTATGGCTTCAAAGGCAGCGCGGTGCGCGGCGGCGTCGGCAGCACCTATCCCCAACGCTGGTCGCTTTTTCAAATCACCGGCGCGCTGTTTTTCACCAATGCCCATACCGCCGGCGCTTACACCAATGGTCTGGCCAACAACGAGGTCGCGATCAACACCGGCGTCAATACCAACGGCGACATGGCCGATTGGGAAAGCATCGCCCTTGGGCCCAGCGGCTCCTTTGCCGTCACCACGACACAATATACCAACACCATTCCGGGCGGCGGCACGGCCAACGGCCCCTACTGCTACGCCCTCAGCGGCCTGCGCCTCCAGGAATATACCCCGCCCACGCTGGTCTCCGCCTCAGCCGTGGGGAACAATGCCATCCAGGTTATTTTCTCGATGCCGGTCCAGCCCGCCAGCGCAACCAACCTCGCCAACTATTCCCTCACCAACTCCTCGGGCAGCGTCGCTGTTCTAAGCGCCAGCTTCGTCAACGACGCCCAGACCATCCAACTGACCACCGCCAGCCTGGCTCCTTATTCGACAAACACCCTGACGGTCAATCGCGTGGCCGACGCCACCACCGGCGTCAGCACCGTTCCAACCAATTCGCAGGTCGTGTTCACCTCCGTTCCGTTCACCCTCGGGTACATCCAGCGCCAGCTCTATTTTAACGTCAGCAATGGCCCGTCGGTTGCCGCCCTCACCAACAATCCAAAATTCCCCAACAACCCCAGCCAGGTCGATTACCCCACCAACATGGGTTGGCCGCTGCCCAACATCGCCATTAACTACGGCGGCCGGTTCTCGGGTTACCTGGTGCCGCCCCTTACCGGCAATTACTATTTTGCGATTCGCAGTGATGATGCCTCCCAGTTGACTCTCAGCCCTAACAACAACCCCGCGTACCAGTTCGTAGTGACAACCGAGCCGGCCTGCTGCGAAGCCTTTGACGCCCACACGAATGGGCCTTTCACGCTCCTGGCCGGCCAGCGCTACTACATCGAGGGGTTGATGAAGCAAAACCTGGGCGGTGATTACTTCTATGTCGCGTGGAAAACGCCCACCAATCTGACCTGGAACGTGATCCCCGGCAGCGCTCTAGGCAATTATCTGACAGGTTCGAACGCAACCCTCACCATCCAGCAGCAGCCCACAAATACGACGGTGATGGCCAGTCGAACTGCCACGCTCGCCGTCGCCGCCACCGGCAGCTCGTCTGTCACCACGAGCCCCAGCTACCAATGGCAGTTGAACGGTTTTGACATTCCAGGCGCCACCGCGGCCACTTATACCACTCCGGTAACTCACCCGGGAGACAACGGCTCGGTCTTTCGCGTGCTGGTCGCCGTCCCCGGCAAGGCGCAGTTCAGCAGCAATGCCGTGCTGACCGTTACCCCGGATATCGTGCCGCCAACGGTCGTTCGGGCCTTTAACCTCGGCCCGACCAACCTCCAGATTGTCTATTCGAAACCCGTTGAGCCCGCCAGCTCCACCGCCATCACTAACTACGTCTTCACCAACGGCCTGCCCGTTACCGGCGCCTCGTTGGATGCAACTTTTACCAACGTGACCCTGACCACCGCCCCGATGGTGTTCGGGAGCAACTATGCGATTGTCATCAACCGCGTGCGCGACCAGGCCGCTGCTCCCAATACCATCGCCACCAACACGCTCGCCAGCTTTCTGGCGATGCCCTTCGCGCCCCAGGATATCGGCAATCCTCCTCTCCCCTCCAGCGTCACCCTGTCCAGCAACGGCGTCAATGTGGTCTCCGCCGGCAGCGATGTTGGCGGGTTTTCGGACCAATTCAGCTTCAGCTATCAAATCCGCGCCGGGGATTTCGATGTCAGCGCGCGGCTCGCCGGGCTGGCCCTCTCGGATATTTGGGCCAAAGCCGGATTGATGGCGCGCGAGACCCTGGACCCGGGCAGCCGCTTCGCCGCGGCGCTCACCACCCCGAGCCTGAACGGCTCCTACTTCGCCTGGCGCGACCCGGCCTACAGCGCGCCGGCCTCGACAGGAAATTTCCCCGCGAACTACCCCAACACCTGGCTGCGGCTCAAACGCGTCGGCAACCTTTTTACCGGCTACGGCAGTTATGATGGGCAGACCTGGACGCCTCTCGGCAGCGCCACTATCACCATGCCCGCTCAGATTTATTTCGGCCTGGCCGCCAGCAGCCACAATAGCACCCAGCCCACCCTCGCCCAGTTCTGCAATATCGCCGATACCAGCACCAATGCAGTGGTCGGCACGCAGACCAACCCGCACGAGCCGATCGGGCCTTGCAGCCGCCTCACTCCGGTCGTGATTTCCGAGATCATGTACAAACCGGCGCCCCGGGCTGACACCAATAACCTCGAATTCCTCGAGCTCTACAATTCCAATCCCTACTACCAGGACATCAGCGGTTACCAGGTTGTCTGTGCCGACATGAATTATACGTTCCCACCGGGCACGGTTCTGGCCAGCGGCGCTTACCTGGTCATTGCTGCTTCACCGGGAAGTATCCAGGCTATCTATGGAATCACCAACCTGCTCGGCCCGTACACCGGCAGCCTGAAAAAATCCGAGACCGTCCAGTTGCTGGATGAGCGAGGGGCCGTCTTGTTGACCGTCCCCTACTCCAACGTCTCTCCCTGGCCGGTTTCGGCGGATGGTACCGGCCACTCGCTCGTGCTGGCCAACCCGAGCTACGGTGAGGGCGATGCCCGTGCCTGGGACATCAGCGATGTCGTTGGCGGCTCGCCGGGCAACATGGAGGCGTTCCGTCCCAGCCCGCTGCGCAATGTCGTCATCAATGAGTTCCTCGCCCACAGCGACCCGCCTTACTACGATTTCATTGAACTTTACAATCATGCGAACCAGCCGGCGGATATCTCCGGCTGCATCCTGACCGACGACCCGACCACGAACAAGTTCATCATTCCGGCCGGCACAGTCATCCCCGCGGGCGGGTTCATTTCTTTCAGCCAAGCCGCGATGAACTTCGGGCTGGGTGCGTCCGGAGCAACTATCTACTTCAAGAACCCCGACCAAAGCCGCATCCTCGACACCGTCCAATATGGCGGTCAAGGCCACAATGTCTCCACTGGCCGCTGGCCCGATGGCGCCGGCGAGTTCTATCGATTGACAACTCCGACACCAGGCGCGCCCAACACCAACATTCTGCTTAGCGACGTCGTCATAAACGAGCTGATGTATGACCCCATCAGCGGCAACGACGACGGTCAATACGTCGAGCTGTACAACCGCAGCCCCAACCCTGTGAACCTCGGCGGCTGGCAGTTGGCCGATGCCATCGGTTATACCTTCCCGACCAATACCATCCTAGCGTCCGGCGGGTACCTGGTCGTCGCCCGCAACGCCGCCTACCTGCAATCCATTTACCCCAACCTCAATACGACCAACTGCCTGGGGAATTTCAGTGGCAAACTCTCCCACCACGGCGAGCACCTGGCCTTGACCATGCCTGCCACCATCCACCTGACCAACACGGTCTACATTCCGGTCAATGACCTGACCTACGGGACCGGCGGGCGTTGGGGCCAATGGTCCCATGGTGGCGGCAGCAGTCTCGAGTTGATCAATCCGAACGTTAATAATCGCCTCGCCTATAATTGGGCCGACAGCGACGAGACGAGGAAATCGGTGTGGACCAACCTCGAGTTCACCGGCGTCCTGGATAACGGCTCCAATTATACCAACGGCCCCGTTAACCTCGTTCAACTCGGCTTGCTGGACGTTGGCGAATGCCTCGTCGATAACATCGAAGTCCGGCCCGGCGGCACCAATGGAGCCAACATTATCGCCAATAGCGATTTCGAAACCGGTTTGACCAACTGGACGCCGCAGGGCGATCATGTCCGCTCCAGTCTCGAAACCGCCAGCGGCCTGGGCGGCTATCAAAGCAGCCAATCCCTGCACCTCCGCTCCAGTGATAGCGTGTGGACCCTCGGCGACTACGCCCAGGGAATGTTTACGCAGACGACCCTTGGACCTGGCCAGACCGCCACCCTGCGGCTCAAAGCTCGCTGGCTGGCTGGCTGGCCCGAGCTTCTCATGCGGTTGCGCGGAAACTGGCTCGAGGTCAGCGGCGCTATGCCCGTACCGGTTAACCTCGGCACCCCCGGCATGCCTAACAGCCGCTATGTCCCCAATGCCGGGCCGGCCATTTACGAAGTCAAACATGCTCCTGCCATCCCGCCGGCCAATCAACCCGTCGTCGTCACCGCGCGGTTTCACGATTTCAATCCGTTCCAGGCAACCCTCTTGTACCGGCTTGATTCGGGGGTGAACCCAACTCCCACCTACACTGCCGTGCCCATGGTGGACGACGGCACCGGCGGCGACGCGCTCGCGGGTGACGGGCTCTACAGCGCGACTATTCCCGGACAAACAAACGGCGCCGTCGTCGCCTTCCTCGTGCAGGCCCGGGATATTGCCTCGGGCTCCAACACGCTTTTCCCCGCCGACCTGCACAACAACGCGGGTGTGCCTCGCGAATGCGTCGTAGCCTTCGGCGATCCCATCCCGACCGGCAGCTTCAAACACCATCACGTGTTCATCACCCAGAACTGGGCCCAGCGCTGGGCCCAGGGCGGCGGCGTCTCCCATGAAGTCCATGACGGCACCTGGGTGGATTGCGGCGGGCGCATCATCTACGACTGGATGGGCCGTTACGCCGGCAGCCCATATCACCAGTATCTAGGCTCCCCGGTCACCACCATCGGCGGCATGCACTGGTTGATGCCCGAGGATGACCAGGTTTTTGGCACCACGTCCTTCAATAAACAGCACGTGCCGGGCAACGGACCGCTGGATGACAACACGCTGCAACGCGAGCAAGCCGCTTTTTGGATGGCACGCCAGATCGGGTTGCCGGTCCAAAATCGCCGTTTCTATGTCTATTATGTCAACGGCGTCCGGCATGCGCCCTTAATGGAAGATGCACAGGTGCCCGGCGCCGAAATGCTCAAGGAATATTTTCCCAACGACAACAACGGATTGCTCTACAAGAACCACGCCTGGTTTGAAGGCGACATCACGCAGCAGGCCAACGCCTATATGAACTTCAACAACAAATCCTGGTGCTTGCTAGGACGATTCACCACTACCATCAACGGCGTTACCAACCTCTACAAGCTGGCCCGTTACCGCTGGATGTGGTGGATCCGACAGTTTCCTGATTCAGCCAACAACTTCAGCGATGTATTCGCCCTGATTGACGCCGCCAACACCCCCACCAATCTCCCGGCCTACTACGCCAACATGGAAAGCCAAGTCGATACCGAGGAATGGCTCCGCTTGTCGGCCATGGAACACGCCACCGGCGATTGGGACTCCTTCTTCACCCAAAATCAGTGGAACATGTATTGTTACAAACCCACCATGGGTAAATGGACCGCCCTCAAATGGGATTGGAACATCACACTAGGCAGTGGCACGGCGACCTGGCCTCCCGATGGCAGCAAGCTCTTCACCACCGGGGCCAATGATCCCGTGATGGCAACTTTTCAAAACTATCCGGCCTACAGGCGCGCCTATTTGCGCGCCCTCCAGGACATAGCCAACCTTGCGATGAACAACGCGGTCGTGAACCCGATGTTGGACGCCAAGTATGCCGCCTTCGTCGCCAACGGCCTGACGACGACTGCGTACAACGGCCTCACCGTCCAGGATCCGGCTGCCCCGGGCGGTCTTGAAAGCTGGATTGGGACGATGCACAACTCCCTCCTGACGGCCCTCACCAACCAGGGCGTAGGCAACGTGCCCTTCGCGCTCAACCCAACGGTCTTAAGCAACAACGTCGCCCTCGTCAGCGGAACCGCCCCCGTCGCGGTGAAGACCATCTGGATTAATGGCATCCCGTATCCGGTCACCTGGACCAGCGTCACCAACTGGCTTATCACCGTCCCGCTGGTCCCAGGTCTCAATCCGTTTAATATCTCCGGCGTGGACCTTCACGGCCAACCGGTGCCGGGCGCGACCAACCTGGTCACGGTTTCCTACGCCGGCACCGCCCCCTCTCCCGTGGGGCAGGTACTCATCAACGAGCTCATGTACAACCCGACTGTGCCCAATGCCCAATATATTGAACTCTACAACAGCTCGACCAATATCACTTTCGACCTGTCTGGCTGGCAGTTCCAGGGTTTGGACTACACCTTTCCGCAAGGCTCGTTGCTCGCGCCCAACAGCTTCTTGATGCTCGTAGCCAACCCCTCCGCCTTTTCAGCCGCCTATGGAGGGAAGATCCCGATTTTCGACACCTTTAACGCGCCCTTGCAATCCGGCGGCCAGACGCTTGTCCTGGTTCGTCCGGGTACTAATACGGCCAGCAATTTGGCGGTGGCCGGCGTGCGTTTTGCGAGCGCTCCGCCCTGGCCCCCGGGAGCCAATGGCTTCGGCAGTTCGCTCCAGCTCATCGACCCCAGCCAGGACAACTGGCGTCCGGCCAATTGGGCCGGCAACTTCCCTCCCGCCGCGCTGAGCCCGGGCACCTCCAGCACGGTGCTCGCCAGCTTGCCGGCCTTCCCGCCGCTCTGGATTAATGAATTACAGGCGGATAATCTCACCGGTATCACCAACAGCGCCGGCCAGCGCACACCCTGGCTGGAGCTTTACAACCCAAGCACCAATATCGTGTCCCTAAGCGGTTTGTACCTCGCCAATAATTACACCAACCTCACAGCCTGGGCCTTCCCCTCTGGCGCCAGCATCAATCCGGGCGAGTTCAAGGTGATCTTTGCTGACAGCCAGACCAATCTCTCGACCCTGGCCGAATTACACACCAGCTTCACGCTCGCCAGCGGCAGCGGTTCGCTCGCCTTAAGCGGCTTCTACAACAGCCAACCCCAGGTTCTCGACTATGTCGATTACGCCAACCTCGGCCTCAACCATTCCTACGGCTCCTTCCCCGACGGCCAAAGCTTTTATCGCCAGGAATTTCTTCACTTCACCCCCGGCGTCGCCAACGATGGAACCACTTTTCCCTCCGCGATCGCTTACGCCGGTTCGGTTTATCAGCAGGATTTCAATACTCTCCCCAACCCGGGCCTGACCTCGACCAACGCTGGTAACCCGGTGACCATTAACGGCATCACTTACTCTCTGGCGAATCCCTATGATTTCGCCTTCCCGTCGGTCTCCAGCGGGAACACGGGCGGACTGGGCATTCCGGCGCTGGCCGGGTGGTATGGATGGTCCCAGCTCATCTCAAAATTCGGCGCGACCGATGGCGACCAGACCACCGGCGGCCAAATCAGTTTCGGCCCGCCCAACAGCACGAACCGCGCCCTGGGCCTGCTGGCCACCACCAGCACCGGCGCCACTGCCTTTGGCGCCAAATTCATCAACAAAACCACTAATGTACTGCATTACATCAATTTGCAGGTCACCGGGGAGATCTGGCGTCAATCCGACAAAGCCAAGACGCTCGAATTCTATTACCTGATTGACCCGGCGGCAACGAACGTCCTGACGACGAATTACACGGCATTTTTGCCGGCCTTGAACGTGAACTTCCCCACCGTTCCCGCCGATGTGGGAGGCGTTCCCGTTGATGGCACGTCCCCGGCCAATCAAACCAACTTGAGTGTCACGACGCAGGTGATCACCAATTGGCCTCCAGGCGCCGCCCTTTGGCTGGTATGGGAAATGCCCGATTCGGGAGGAAAAGCCCAGGGCTTGGCCATAGACAACCTCAGCTTTTCTGCCGCGCCCAGCCTTCCCAACACCGCCCCGGTCCTGGCGCTCATCAGCGATCGACTGGTCATCCTGGGCCAGACCTTGACCTTCACCGCCAGCGCGACGGACACCGACCAACCACCTGAGACCATCACTTTCACCCTCGGTCCGGGGGCGCCTGGTGGCGCCGGTATCAATCCTTCGAGCGGTCTGTTTATTTGGACCCCGCCTTCGGCCCCCACCACCAACGCCATCAGCATCATCGCTACCGATAATGGCACGCCGAGCCTGAGCGCGACGCAGAGCTTCAGTGTAACCGTCTTCTTGCCACCCCAGTTGCAGAACCTCAGCCTGAACGGAACCCAATTCACCTTTAGTTGGCCGTCGCTTACCACGCAGACCTACCAGGTTGAGTACAGTACTAATCTCATCACAAGCAACTGGGCCCCGCTGGGAGCACCCGTCAGCGGCACCGGCACGCTCCTCAGCTTTACCAATACCCCTGCCACCTCCTCACCCCACTTTTTCCGGCTCAGAATTCTGCCCTGAACAGGAACCCATGACGACTCCTACCAGCCGACGTCAGGAGGCTCTCTTCCATTCCGCGCTGGGCCCACCCTCGGCACTGCTGCGGAGGCCAGGCACCCCGCACTTGCTCACCGTGGCAGTGCTTCTGTCGCAGCTTTTGCCTTGCCGTGCCCTCACCCTCACTACCCTGGTTTCCTTCGGCGGCACCAATGGCGCGGCTCCTTCCGCGACCCTGGTCCAGGGAGCCGACGGCAGTTTCTATGGCACAACCGAAAGTGGCGGAATGGGCAGCCGCGGCACGATTTTCAAGATGGCTCCCTCGGGCGCCCTGACGACCCTCTTCGAGTTCATCGCGCCTTATCCCGATGGCGCCGATCCGCAAGCAGCCCTGGCGCCAGGGCCCGGCGGAGATTTCTACGGCACCGCCCCCGCCGGCGGCGCCTATAGCGAGGGCACCGTCTTCGGAATCAGTTCCGGCGGCGTGCCCTTCCTGGTGTATTCCTTCGTCGGTACCTACGACGGAAGCCAGCCGCAGGGAGCGCTGGCTCGTGGTAGCGATGGAAATTTCTATGGCACGACCTTCGGCGGCGGCTTTTATATGAATGGCACCGTGTTTCAAATGACCACGAATGGCGTGCTAAACTCTCTCTACTCCTTCAGTGGCCCGGATGGCGCCAATCCTGATGCGGGACTAATCCAGGGTCGGGACGGCAATTTCTATGGCACCACAGAATACGGTGGCGGCGCCTACGACGGCACAGACTTCAGCGGACAGGGTACCATCTTTCAGGTAACAACCGCCGGTATTCTTAATACCGTGGGTTATTTCGACGGTAACAATGGCGCCTATCCCACTGCCGGACTGGTCCAGACTGCGGACGGAAGCTTCTATGGCACGACTTCCCGCGGTGGCACGAACGGAGACAATGGCACAATCTTCAGGATGAGTACAAATGGCGCCCTCACGACCCTGGTGATGTTCAATGGCACCAATGGGGCCCTGCCTTCCGGCGACCTGCTTCTCGGCATAGACGGCAGTCTCTATGGAACCACCTCCTGTGGCGGCCCCGGTTATAACGGTTCACCGGCCAGCGGCTATGGCACGGTATTCAGGGTAACTACCAATGGCGCCCTTACCACCGTTGCGTTTTTCAACGGCGTCAATGGCAGCACCCCTCTGGCCGGACTGGTCCAAGGTACTAACGGCAATTTCTATGGCACGGCTTCAGGTGGCGGCGCCTACAACAATGGCACCATCTTCGAGCTCAGTTCGGTGCCACCGCCCCCGCCGGTTTTCCAGCGGGTAACCCATACGGCCACTTCCATCACGTTGACCTGGAGCGCGCTGGCCGGCCAGATTTATCAGGTCCAATACAAAACCAACGCGGTTCGCACCAATTGGCTGAACCTGAGCAGCGCCATCATCGCCAGCAACAACACCGCGAGCTTGTCGGATGCGCCGGCGCCGGACCCGCAACGATTTTATCGAGTCGTCCTGCTGCAGTGAGGCGCTACCTCCCGTCGATGCGGTAGAAGCCGCCAGGTTTGGTGGCGAGTTCGAGAACTTGATCTCCGGAACGCACTAGGCAGGAGTTGCCGAGAAGAGAGCGGATCTCGGCGCGGGTCAGTTTGGCGTCCTTCCAGAACAGGGCGACTTCAAATCCCCCGCGTGCATGCAAACCCACCACCGACCCGTTCGCCCAGGTCTTGGGCAGCGCCGGCAGCAGGTCTAAAACCCGAACTCCTGCCGCTGGACTTTGGACTTTGGACTTTGGACTTTGGACTGTGACCTCCTGACTCTGCAGCAGCATCTCGGCAATGCCGGCGGTGCCGCCGAAGTTGCCATCAATCTGGAAAGGCGGATGGGCATCCAGAAGATTCGGGAAGGTGTTCCCGGCCAGCGCTTCGGTGAGCATTTTGTTGGCATGGTCGCCGTCGAGAAACCTTGCCCAGAAATTGATCTTCCACGCTTTGCTCCAGCCGGTGCCGCCATCCCCGCGAAAGAGCAATGATTGCTTGGCCGCGGCGCATAGCTCGGACGTGCCGCGCGGCGTGATTTCCCAGCCCGGATAAACGCCCCACAGATGCGAGCAGTGGCGGTGCGTGTTGGCCGGGTCATCTTTGTCTTCCAGCCACTCCTGAAGCTGGCCGTGCTTGCCGATTTGATTCGGCGCAATCCGTTTGCGCATTTCATCGAGGTGGGCGGCGAATTCCTGGTCCACCCCCAGCGCTGCCGCGGCGGCCGCCGTGTTGGCGAATAAATCGCGGATGATTTGATGGTCCATGGTCGGCCCCATCACCAGGCCCCCTTGCTCGGGCGAATTCGACGGTCCACTGATGAGCCGGCCCGTCTTCGGGTCCTCGACCAGGAAATTCGCAAAGAACAGTGCCGCCTCTTTCATCGCCGGATAGCCGCGCTTCCGCAGAAACTCCTTGTCGCCAGTGAAAAGGTAATGCTCCCAGAGATGATGGCAAAGCCACGCGCCGCCGACCACCCAAATGCCATGGTTGGACGCGTTGATGGGGGCGGTGCCGCGCCAGATGTCGGTGTTGTGGTGCAGCACCCAGCCGCGCGCGCCGTAATGGGCCTGGGCGGTCTTGTGCCCGGTCTCGGCGCAGTCGTCAATCAGATCGAACAGCGGCTCATGGCACTCGGACAGATTGCAGACCTCCGCCGGCCAATAATTCATCTCGGTGTTGATGTTGACGGTGTATTTGCTGTCCCAGGGCGGCTTGAGCTGGTCGTTCCACAGGCCTTGCAGGTTGGCCGGCTGTGTGCCGGGCCGCGAACTGGCGATGAGCAGGTAACGGCCAAACTGGAAATAGAGCGCCGCCAGTTGCGGGTCCGGTTCGCCGGCCACTTTCTTCAAGCGCTGGTCGGTCGGCAGTTTACCGGCCTCCGTGCTGCCGAGGTCGAGCTGGACTCGCCTGAAAAGCTTCTGGTAGTCGGCTAGATGCGCTTTGAGCAGGCCATCGAAGCCTTTTTTTGCCACAGCTTTCATTACCGTGGCGCAGCGCGCAGCCGGTTCGGCACTGATGTCTTTGTAATTCTTAAAACTGGTCGCTGCCGCGAGCGTGAGCAGCGCCGAGTCGGCATTCTCCACCATAATCGAATCATCATGCACCGTCACCTTGCCCCCTTTCGAGGCAACGTGGAGGTGCGACTCGAATTTCACTCCGTCCTGTTCGACCTGCCCAAGCAACGCCAGCTCGTTGTTATCGCGAATGGCCGTGCGCGCCGATGCGTGCGGACTGGTCATTTTTGCCGTGAAGGTCACGCGCCCGGGCTTGCTGCCCCTGATTTGCCAGACGATTACTTCGTCGGGATGACTGGCGAAAATCTGACGCTCATAAGTTACACCATCCGCCTCATAGCTTACCTTTGCGACTGCCGAATCCAGGTCCAATTCGCGCCGGTAATTGGTGCCGTTGGTATGGCTGGGGAACAGCAGGTGAACATCCCCGAACGGCTGATAAGCTTTCTGGTGAAGCGGCACACTCATGAACTCGTTCATCGCGAGGTCTTCGGCTTCCTTTTGCTTGCCGTCAAAAAGCAGTTGTCGAATTTGCGGCAGGTATTTTGCGGCGCCTTCGTGCTGATACTCGTGCGGCTGCCCGGTCCAAAGCGTATCTTCATTAAACTGCAGGTGCTCGTCGGCTACGCCACCAAACACCATGCCGCCGAGCCGTCCGTTGCCAATCGGCAGCGCTTCAACCCACTTGGTCGCGGGGTGCGTGTACCAGAGCGTAAGCGGCGAGTCCGCCCGGACCGCAGCGCAAGACAAGATGAGCGCAAAGGAGGTGAGAAGGGCGACGGGCGAAGGGCGGCAGGATTGACACTTCAGGGCTGGTTTGAGTGTTCGTTTCATTTTGTCTCCTCACGTTCGATTGCCTGCAAAGCTGCCTGCATGTACCCCATGGCATACGCCATCCCCGCATGCCAGGGCGCCCCGCAGGCCATCTGCGGCGTATGGTCCGGGATCAACACACCGTCAAAGCCGTTCTTCTTTAGCAGGCGCAGCACACGGAGCATATCAATATCGCCATCATCAACGAACGTTTCGCGGTAGTGCGGAACCTTGCCGGTGATATTGCGAAAATGCACGTAGGCGAGTTTGCCCTGGCGGCTGTATCGGTCCACCGCGTCGTAAATATCGCCCTCGGCCATCTCGGCGAGTGTTCCCAGGCAAAACTCCAGCGCATTGGCCGGGCTGGGTTTGAGATCGATGACCCGTTGATAAAGTTGCGGCTGATACACCAGCCGCGGTTGCCCGCGCATCGTCGGCAACGGCGGATCATCCGGGTGCAGGGCCAGCTTCACGCCCGCCTCTTCCGCGACCGGCACGACCTCCTCCAGAAAACCCTTCAGCCGGCGCCAAAGCTCGTTCTGCGTAATGGCCGGCACTGTTCCCGGCGGTGCCTTCGGGTCGTACACCATGTTCCAGACCATCCCGTTTGGCATCGGCGCATTGAGCGGGCCATCCATGCCGACCGAAACCGCGGCGCCTCGCGCAAACGGTCCGGTAACGCGGCCACAAACTCCCGCGATGCTGAAGTTGTAGCCCATCACCGGAATGCCGGCCTGGCCCAACCGGCGAATGATAGTCTTCACGTTTTCGAGCTGCTGCTTCCGTTTGGGGCCATCGAGCAGCACATCGTGCCAGTGCGCCGGATCAAAATTCTCGATGGCTTCGATCTTGAGTCCCTCGGCTTCCGCGGCTTGGCGCAGGTCGAGCAGTTCCTCCAGCGACCAGAGCGTGTCCGGATCGCCGGCCAACCCCCAGCCTTGTTCTGTGCCGGTGGGTTGGTTATCGCGCGGGTTGTGCGCCCCGCTTTTGAAGTAATCGACCAAGTGCACGACGAGATGCGTCGCCCCCGCCTGTCGCGCAAACTGAAAGTTCTCGCGCGTCAGCATGTGCCGATAAAGGCCGAGGCCGAGCTTCATCGTTCTTATTTCAGACCGCGCCTTCCTCAATCTTTGCCGGTTCCAGCTTCGGTGCGAGCAGGTGGATAATCAGCAGGGCAGTAAGGTAAGCCAGGCTCGCCGCCAAAAAAATGAGGAAGTAATTGCCCGGTTCGCCGCGCGCGATGGCCGCATTGCGCAGTTTGCCGACAATCATGAACAACGCGATCGCGCCGACCGAGCCCGCGAAGCCACCGAATCCCGTGACCGAGCCGACGATCCGCCGGGGGAACATGTCGCCCGCCAGGCTGAAGATATTCGCCGACCAGGCCTGATGGGCCGAGGCGGCCAGGGTGATCAGCCCCACGGCCACCCACTTGTCGTGGGTGATGGTGGCAAACACCACCGGCAAAACGCAAACGGTGCAAATCAGGAACGTAATCTTGCGGGCCTTGTTCACCGTCCAGCCAATCTTCATAAAGTGACCGGAGAGCCAGCCCCCGGCGATGCTGCCGACCGAGGCCATGATGTAGATAATCGCAACGGGCAGGCTGCGTGATTTGAGACTCAGCCCGAACCGATCCGCGAAGAAGTAGGGCGCGCCCACCAGGTAAAACCACCAGAAGCAATCGGTCATGAGTTTGCCCGTGGCAAACGCCCAGGCCTGTCGATGCGGGAAAAGTCTTCGCCAGGGGATCTTAACGGTTGGCTCCGGCGGATCGCTGTTGATCAGAGCGAGCTCGGACTTCGAGACTCGTGGATGGTCTTGCGGCCGTTTGTAAATGAGCAGCCAGCCGACAATCCAGGTTATGTCGAACACCGCGGTGATCAGAAAGGCCCCTCGCCACCCAAGCACATGGCCGCCAATGGTGACACTGGTGAAGGTGGAGACCACAAACGGCAATCCAAACGGCACCAGCACGCCGCCAATGTTCGAGCCGCAGTTAAAAATGCCCGTGGCCAGGGCCCGCTCCCGTTTCGGAAACCACTCGGCCGTTGTCTTGATGGCCGCTGGAAAGTTGCCGCCTTCGCCCAACCCCAGCAGAATGCGCACGATGAAGAAGCCCGCAACGGTGCTCACCAGGGCGTGACTCATCGAGGCCAAACCCCAAAAGACGCAGGCGAGTGTAAAACCCCAGCGCA
Organism: Binatia bacterium; assembly: GCA_035566895.1. Taxonomy (GTDB): domain Bacteria; phylum Verrucomicrobiota; class Verrucomicrobiia; order Limisphaerales; family UBA8199; genus DATMQA01. The sequence continues at coordinate 13,723 of DATMQA010000166.1, read as the reverse complement.
GGCCAAGCACGTCCATCATCCGTCCAGCCAGGAGCAGGCTGACCGCATACGCCGCGTTGAAAGCCACGGTCATGTACCAATATTGGCCCTGAGTCCAGCCAATCTCTTTCTGCAATTCAGGCGCCAGATTTCCGAATACGCCGCGATCGACGTAGTTGGCCGTAGTCACCCAAAACAGCAGCGCGCAGATGACCCAGCGGAAGTTGGTCGCGGGTTTGCTTTCGGGAGAGACGCTCGCGGCGGCAGTTGGAGCAACTGCTGTTTTAATCGGTTCAGCCATACCAAGAAGTTTGACCAATGTACCTCGGCAAGGTCAAGCTTGCGCAAACGAAATGCCGCCGGGAGGATTGAGCCGCAGGAGAATAAAAGACAGGAACATGGGCGACAGGAAAACGGAGCTGAAAATTATTCTCTCCTAATCGTTCCAAAATTTCCATCTTCCAGTCTTCTTCCCGTCTTGGCTGTTCATCCCTCAGTTTTGCGCCTTCGCATCCACCAGGCCCAGATCGATATACTGCCCGCCCTTGGTCTGGTGGCAGTGCACCGCAAAAACATTTTTCCCCGGCCTGAGCGCCAGCCGCGCCTGGGATCTTATGGGCACCGCGTCGTAATCAGTGATGTAGCCCGCGACTTTGGTAGCCAGCACGCCATTCAAATAAACCTCCGCGTCCTCATCGTGGTGAATTCGCAACTGAAGGTCGCTCCACCTGCCCTCCGGCAAGGTGAATTCGCGCCGCATCCAAATATCTGCCGTTTTCCATTCCGTCCGCACGACCCCGCCGGGCGTGCCCTCGGTGCCGAAGCCACCTGGGCCTTCTTTCCAACCAGACGCATCAAACTCCGGCTTGAACCATCCATCCGTCTGCGTCTCGGTCGTGTAGTGCCAGAGCAATCCCTCTTTCTCCGAAGTCGGCACGACCACCTCGGGAATGGGCGGTTTCGGAAACGGTGCCCAGTTCGCGGCTTTGGTCGTGTCGCGGCCTGCCCATTTTTTCCACATGGCTTGGTCGTAAAGCATTTGCAGGAACACGCCGCCCACCACCGAGCGGGCCTGGAATCCGACCATCTTCCCGCTCTTCGTGTCAAACCAATCGGTCATCGGAGCGCGGCTCGGCGTTTCATTGAGAAACCGATAAACGGGCTCCAACAGCGCTGCGAAGTCGGCCCGGTCCTGCGTGAGCGTCGCGGTCCAGAGGGTCCAATCGAGTTTGGTGTAATCCTTGCGGCCATCGAGCGGCAGGCCGTAGATGTTCTGCTTCATCTTATAGAAATCCAGCTCCTTCCGGCGCACCGAATCCGGAAAAAGGTTCAGGCCCAGGATACGGTCCCAAACCAGATTATATTTCTGACTCCAGGTGCCCGGCTTGTCGAACGCCAGGCGAGAATGGTCGGCTTCTTCGGCTTCCTTGACCCAACGCGCGGCGAACTCCTTCGCCAGTTGCATTAACTCGCTGGCCTTGGCCTTTTCGCCACGCATTTCACAGAGTTTTGCGAATGCGTCCAGGCCGCAGATAGCTTTGGCCGAGAGGTTCACGTTGTGAGCGAGGTGCCCGGCGAAATCGTCGGTGCAAAGCTGATTCTCCGGATCAAACCCTTTGGCCTTGAGATAATCGGCCCATTTTTCGAGCACCGGCCAGTATTTCGCGCAGAAATCAGCGTTGCCCTCGACCTGCGCCAGCGCCGCAAGCAGAATGAGCATGTTGCCGGTCTCCTCAACGGGCATTTGGTTTTGTTCGGTGCGTTCGCCGCCGCCATAGACCTGGCCGTTGGCCAGCGGATAAGTGCCAAGGTCGTGCGGCGCAAAGGGCCAGCGCCAGCGCGGCGACGCGGCGTAATCAAGGATCGGCACCAGCATCGCTTTGGTCAGCGACGGACTGAACAGCAGAAATTGCGGTCCCATCGGATAGATGACATCGACCGTGCCGATACAGCCATTGCTGAAATTCTCCTTGGGAAACATCAAGGGCTGGCCGTTGGCATCCGCAACGACTTTGTTGGCCGCGTAACATTGGCGGTAAGCGAGCGCGCAGAGTTTTGCGTAATGCTCGCCGCCGGCTTTGGTCAGGGCCGCCATCAGGTCGGCATCGAATTTCTCACAACGCTTTTTGAGCGATTCGTATTCAGCCGCCGCCTTCTTCAAGAGCGCCGCTGCGTCGTCACCGTTTCGGCGCCAATAGGGGCGGAGGTTATGCTTGAAATATTGGATCGAGTATTCGTCGTCGTAGGCCAGGATGAGATGGCGGTACACCGGCCTGCGGCCAACTTTGCCAAGATTCACCGTTGCCACCGCCTCGCACTGGTCGGCGTCTCCTCGCACTTCCGACGGAATTTGGAAATCTTGCATTTGCAGCGGTCCTTCGTGCGGTGGTCGCTCTTTTGAGACTTGCTCCGAACCGGGACCGATGAGACCGCAGGCGCCGTCGGAATCAGGAACCGCAACATAAAAATAACCCCAATCAATTCGTAGATCATCGCCCTTTTTGCCCAGAACCGCCTGCTCTGTGGAACCCAGCTTGGCGAACTCCAGCCCGGCCAGCTTGCCGCGCGTGCCGCCGACCTGATCTTTGGCTCTATTGACGGCAATCTCCCCGCTCGCATGGAGGCGAGCCGCGACTGTGTGCTCTTTGCCATCGGTGCTTTCGGCTGCCCAGATGAGATACGTCACCGGTCGTGAATACACCATTAAATCGTCTGGCAGCGCAGCCGTCATGAACGTGAGCGTTAACCGCACACCTTCACCCTCAAAAGTGTAAACAGTCCGTGTGGGCAGCACTTCCAGTTGGGTCTGAGGGAGCGAGGGGAACTCGGGCACCTTACCCATCGACATAAGGTAAGGCTTGTCATCGATACGGACGTAGCTCCTGAGGTGGTGTGGTTTCCCGGTCCAATGAACGGTATCCGCATCGGTCAGTTTATCGGCGGGCGACCAAATGCTGAAATACGGATCGCAAGCGACCAGTGGGACGGAGGGCGGTCGGAGCGCAGCGGTGGGTTGCGTCGTCGCAGCCTGGGCAAACTGAAAAGTGCTCAGGCAGGTTACGAGAGCGAAGGCACCGAGAATGTTTGGGATGATGGGCCACGCCCGACTTTTAATTTTCATTGGACGCATGGTTCCCGATCACCTTCTGAACTTCAATCTCTTAAAAAAGCTCGTATATCCCCGCGACCGTAGCAGACCACGTGAGGAATCTCCGATCGGTTCAAACAGGAGCTTCTGCGAGCAACAGCAGCACGCGCCTGCCGTCTTCACCCACGACGGTTGCTTTGGTGAAACCAGCGGCCTGGGCCAGTTCGCAGGCCTGCTGCCTGGTGAACCAGGCCTTGTTGTCAGGCGCATGGAGATGCTTTCCGCGCGCCGCCTGATTCAGGAAATCGAAGACCACAAAACCACCCGGCACCAAAGCCTCCCGCGCCGCCAACAAAAGCCCTTCCCCTTGCTGCCGGCCATAGTGTGACAGCAGCACACCGCGCGAAATGACGGCGCCTGCTTTTGGACAGAGCGCCGAAAGTTTGAAGCAGTCGCCCACCACAAAGCGCGTGTTGCCGAGGTGTTTGCCTTCCGCGACCCGAATCATCTCCCTGCTAACATCAACGCCAATGCCCCAGGCGAAAGCCGAAACAATCCCGGCGAGAACCAGGCCGGTGCCGCAGCCGGCATCGAGGACGCCTTGACCAGCGCAAAACTTGCGGTGTCGCTCGATGATAGGGACGAGTTCCTCGACAAAGCGTCGATAGGCGTCGTCCTCATTGAGATGGCAAGTGGGGTCTTGGAGTTGCTGATCCCATTGAGCGGCGCGGGCATCCCAGCGGGCCGCAATGGCATCCATTTGCCGGCTCGCATAAATCCACGGAGTCACAATCGAATCCTGCCTTTCAACGCTTCGTAGGTGGCCAGCAGTTCGGTCTGTCCGATATAATCCCGCCAATGCCAGCGTTCCGGATGGCCGAGTTGGGTGGTGATAACCCGGCGCACCAATTGCGTCGGAACATTTTGTCCATCATACGCCCGGCGTGTCCCATCGTTTTCCTGGACGAAGAGATACCCAAACTCGGCCCGGCGGAGCCTGCTCAGGTCGGCGAGGGAACCGATCGACAGGTTCATTCGTTTGGCTAAGTGCGGGTGGACCTCGACCGCAGCGGGGAAGATGTTCAAGTGCGCGTGATCAACGCAACAGACTCCTTTGCTCCATTCAGGCGCCGGGCCGTGCTCAAAGACCAAAGGCGGGACACCATATTGTTCAACCAGTGCCTTTCCGAGCTCACGGAGCAGTCGCTCCAGGTGCTCGAATATTTCCGGCCGCAATTGTGCCAGGGAGAGGACGTGTTCACGGGTCAGCACTAGCAGCCCGCCTTCCATGAATTCGCCCAATGGCGGGAGCACCACGAAATGTTCGTCCTCATAGACCACCCTCGAGGCAAGGCGTTTACCCATGATGCCGGCGAAGATGCTTGGGCCATCCTGCTGGAGTTCCGTGCAGAATGGGCAATCGTAAACTGGACGGCTGGCGCAGCTCGGGGAATCCGAAACCGGTTCGGCAGACGCCCGAAGGTGCAAGTCAAAGACGGAGCTCTCCAAGGCCGCCAGCGCGCGAGCCCGGTGGAGGAGGGTGGGTCCGGCGATGCGTGATGCGTGCCCTGAAAGCGCTTGGGGTTCATGCGTGATGCGTGCATTCCCAGGTCTGTCGCCGGAGCCCCCCGCTGGAACGTTTGCGTCATTGGTCTGCGCTCCGGCTGGCGCATCGGGCACAAACAAGTCCGAGAGGAGCATTTGTTCATCGCGCGGGTGACGGGAAAAATCAATCCGGCCATGGGCTGCGCCGCTCCAGCTTCGCAGCGCCCCGTCAAGCCAGCAACCCAGGTGACATTCCATAATCGCGCGCTCGGAGGTGCCGTTTAAAAGACGGCGCAGTCCGGCCACTCCGAGGCTGCGCAGGACCGTCGAGGTCAGCGGTCCAGGAAAGGGCGCGTAAGTTTGTAGCACCAGCCCGGCGTCATCCACCAGCACGGGACGGCCGAACAGCGCGGCGGCAGCCCGCGCTTTGGCCGCCAGGGTTTCGTTGAAGTTCAGGCTTTGGACTTCCGGCAGCGGCTGAGTCGGCGTTTCCAACGCGATGCGCCAGCGCTCCAGCTCGGCGGCGAAGGGGGCGTATTTTGCGGGATTGGAGGTAACCAGTGTCAGCATCGGGCTTTCTTGCGAACCAACGCCAGCGCCATTTCCGCCACTTTTTCCGGGCTGCGCCGGTTCGCGTCGAGGAAAACTATCTCGGGCCGGTTGCGGCCGAGCCAGCGGTAAAACTCCTGTTCTCTGGCGTGGAACGGCGCCGTCGCGGTCAACCCATCCAGTGCTCGTGCCGGCCCCGTCTTTCTCGCAATGCGCGATTGGCAGGTGGCAAAAGAAGCCTCGAGCACAATGGTGAGGTCGGGGACGCGAACCTCTGCGGCGATTGGCCGGAGCATCGCCAGGAGCGCCTCAAATCGTGCGGCGCTGGTGGCCGCGTGGACTGCGAGCGTGGACCACAGTGAGCGGTCCATGATGACCAGGCGCTCTCGGCGGCGGCTCAGAACGCGCATTTGCTCGAAGCAACCGCTCAAAAAGAACATCGCCGAGGCATACCAGGCAGCATCACGGATCATTCGTGTTTTGAACGAGGCTGAAAACCATGCCTCGTCGGTGCCCAGGCAGCGGGGCACGTCCAATGAATGGGAGAGAGTGCGGCACAGCGTGGTTTTGCCGGCTCCATTAGCGCCCTCGAGCGCGACGATGAAAGGGCAGGAGACCTTGCGTTCGGCGAATCGGGGCAACCGCAACTCTTTGCTCATGCAGCGATGGCGGGTGCAGCGGGCCGGAAGACATTCATCGAGTTTCGGCTCAAAGGAGTCGTGTAGATGTATTCATCCCCGGGAGTCGCCTTGTCACTGCTGACATAACCTTCGGCCTCCAAAGCGCTGGCTGTATCCTCTAACAACTGCAGCAATTGCTGGTGACTCAGGTAATCGAACTGAATGTCCCCCTCCAAACCGCCATAACAAAAGCTTTCAAAGGCTTTGCGGTCGGCGATGCGAATTCCAAAACGGCCCGGGTCAGTGTAATAAATCGTGCCGGGGAAAGGAATGAGTTGATGGATGGAGATTTCATGCGGACGCAGGTCCAGCATGAAAGGGATAGACTCGTATTGCTCATCAATAGAGCCCGGCAAGCCATAGATCCAGCCGGTCTTGACCCGCATACCGGCTGCCAGCGCAGCGCGAATGCCGCGCCGGATTTGTTCGGTGGTCATCCCCTTCTTCGCGTCCTGCAGGATCCGGTCCGAACCGGATTCCACGCCAAAGTAGATGCGCTGGCATTCCGCCGCCCGCATCGCCTCCGCGACCGTGGGGTCCACCCGGTCGGCGCGCATTTGACCAATCCACCGGACTCCGACGCGCCGGGCGGCGTAGGCGCGGCAGAACGCGAGGATGTCGTGCTTGCGCAGCAGGAAAATGTCGTCCGCAAAAAAGATTTCGCGCGCGTTGTAGGTGTCGCGCAGGTGCTGGATTTCGTCGATGACTCGCTCGTAGGCGCGGATGCCGACCCCGTCGCTCCGGACCGTGCCGGTGTAATTGCAACAGAAAGCGCAATGATGCGGGCAGCCGCGCGAGGCCAGCATCGAGTGGTGGGTGTAGCGGGGCAGGTTGTACAGGCTGCGATCGACAACGGGCAACTCGTCGAGCGAAGTGGTTTGCGAGTGTCCCGGCGTTCGGGTGATCTGGCCCGCGCCGTTGCGAAAGACCACACCAGTCAAGCCGCCGAGGTCACGTCCTTCCTCCACGCAAGCGACCAGTTGGTGAATCACCGGTTCGCCTTCACCGAGGACCACCACATCGGCGCCATCGGCGATCAGGTCTTCCGGGAAAAGCGTCGCGTGAATGCCCCCGGCGATGATGCGCAGCTCCGGCCCCTGCTGCTTGAGCTTGCGGATTTGCTGGCGGGCGATGGGGTAATTGGGCGTGATCACCGAAAAGCCGACGATGCCGGGCTGGAACTCAGCGACCAGCTTCAGCAGCGCTTTGTCGTCCAGCCCTTCGACATTCTGGTCGAAAACGCGGACCTCGTGCCCGCCCTGTTTGAGCAACGTGCCGAGGAAGCCGATGCCCAAAGGGTACTCGCGGTACATTTGCTTTGGGTTGTAGGAGCGAGGGGCGACGAAAAGAATTCGCATCAGCGGTCTCCGTTCTGTTTGCCGTTGCGCAAAAATCGGGGCCCCTCGGCTAGAAAACGGTCAATGGCCGGGCGGTCGCGGTGATAAATATGGCACGAGCTGATGAAGCCCGAAACGGTACCAGCCGGCAGACCCAGCCCCTCGGCGACGCGTTGTGCCATCTTTGCCAGGCAAAGAGCATCGGCATAGAACTTTTGGTAGGCGTCCTGGCCGCGGGCAAAGTAGATCGTCTGGACCGACCCGTCGCGAACCAGGAATTGAACGGCGTTGATGCAGGGGACCTTGCCATTGCCGGTGCCGCAGAGGGTCACCACCGCGCGCTTGCTCGTTCGGTCGGCACGCAACAGCGAAATGACGTCCTGCAGATCGTTTCGACCTCCCGGGCCGCGCATCAGCCCGGCGTAGCTGTGGCCAAGACCATTAGGCGCTTCGCTGAAAAAGACCTTTTCCATGTCGGCGATCATTCGCTGATCGCCAAACTGGTCGAGCAGGGGATCGCTTTTTGAAGGGGACGCGGGATAAGTGACCTGGACTCCCAGTAACTCCTGGGTCTCATCATTGACCCGCGCACCAGCCTGGAGCGTCAGGTGGACCAGGTTAATCCAGGCCTCGCCCAGACTTTCGAAACTGAGTTGACTCATGTGCGCTGGTTGAGCTGAGCCGCGCGTGACGGGCGCCGCAGCCAAGCTTTCACCGTGGCAGATATTGGCTGAATTAGGGCTCAAAGTCAAACCTATTGAGCGCGGGAAGGTCAATGCTCGCCGGGCTGAGTTACCCAGAAACTGCGGAAGGTCCGGCGGGTTCGCTCGGGTTGCTCGTGCTGTATGATGCCGCCAACTTTCAGTTTGCCATCATCGCTCAGAAATTGAATCTCCTGCAACCCCTTCTGCGGATAAATGACGATGGCCTCCGGGTGATAGCTGCCAAACCCTTTTACCTTCAGCCGCTCCGGTTCGGTGGCGCCGCCCGCCCACCGGTACAGGCGAAACGGACCGCCGCCGTGATACGCACCGCCAACGATCACGTAGGTCCCCTGGTAATAAGCGATGTCGCGGATCCCCAGCCCGCCTAGCTCCAGTTGAATCGCCGGGCCGAATTGCCCTGCTTTGCCCTGGATAACCTCATTGGGATTCCGCAGCGGTATCAGCAGGGCTTTGCCGTCGGGAATCGGATTGCGGAAGCCAATCAAGAGTTGGCCTTCCGGTGTCGCCGAAAGGCCCTCGATATTCAGCGCATCGGTTTCCTTCGGAGCGTACCGGGCGCTTTCGACGAGATGGAAGCGCTCGAAGCGCGCATCGCCGGCCAGGTCCTCGAGCAGGTTTTTGTAGGGCCGGCCCGCAGGCGTCAGCATCACGTCGGTCCCCTTCACCTTGATATCGGTGGCAAACAAGCGGCAGCGGTTGGAACGTTCCTTCCCACTGCGGTTCCGGCCATGCGACCCGATCCAGAACGCCCGGTCGCCAATCCGCGCAGCCCCTTCCAGGTCCGCCTCGAGCGACTTGCCCTCGACCTCCAGAAAAGCGTTGCAATCGAATTCCTTGATGGGCGGCCCGCCTTGGTCGGCCCGATAAAGGCGCAAAGTATTGTCTTCGTCGTCGGCGGCGACAAAGAGATTTGAATTCACCGCAACTGCGCCTGAAGCATCGGCCATGCCGCTGTACTTCATTGGATGCACCAAATCCAGCCGTTCGGCGGCCTGGGACTGGAAGGCAATCGCTGAAAGGAGGAGCAGCACCGTGCGCATGTCGCCCATGATGTCAAAATACGCTGGTGTAGGCAATGTTTGCGGGGCGAGATGACTACGGTGCGGTGATTCGCACTCCAAACGTCTGGCGAGACCCAAGCTTTGTCGTAAAGAGATTTGACCCTCAACCGGCAACGGCGCATCATGGCCCCAATGCGAGTCCGAGTTCTGTTGGGACTGGCGCTCTGCACCGGTTTCGGTGCGTCCGCCCAAATCATCAACGCGCCTCCCCGCGCGCGCCTTCTGTCGCTGCGCGACTGCCTGGATTTGGCCCTGAGCCGGAACCTGGACATTCAGATCGAACATCAGACGGCCGCCATCGCTGGCTTTAATCTGAGCGGTGCTTACGGCGCTTACGTGCCCACCTTCACCTTTGGCGCGCGACACGATTTTGCCTCCGTGCCCAGCGACTTCGATGCGCGGAAGTTCAATCCGTATTTCCCGACCGAAATCACCAGCGATACGTTCGGCCCGGAGCTGAACGGGAACCTGCCGTTCGGGTTGAATTACGATCTGAGCGGGTTCCTGAAAAAGGAGCGGGCCCGGACCGATTTCAGTTCCGACCCTGCGGACGCGCTCAATTTTCCCGGCGGCATCCGGGACACCAACAACTATGACGCCGAGGGCCGGCTGACCTTGCGCCAGCACTTGCTGAAGGACTTTTGGATCGATACCGACCGGGAGCTGGTGCTGGTGCGCCGCAAGGAATTGAAAATGTCGCAACAGGCGCTGCGATTTCAGGTGATGAAGACCTTGCTGGCTGTCGAGCTCAGTTACTACGACCTGGTTGCGGCGCGCGAAAACATCCTGGTGCAGGAGAAAGCGCTGCAGCTCCGGCAGCAGCTTGTCACCGAAACCCACCGCCGGGTCGAGGTCGGCGATTTGCCGCCGCTGGATAGCGAGCAGGCCGAGACCCAACTGCAAAACACTCTGACGGCGCTGAGCGCGGCGCGGGAGGCCCTGGCTGCTCAGCAAAACAATCTCAAAAGCCTGCTGACCGATAACTTCCGGGAATGGGCCGACCTGGACCTCGAGCCAAAGGACGTCCTCCTGGCATTGCCGGCCCAGGTCAGCCGCTCCGGAAGTTTCCAGAGCGCTCTTACCAACCGTCCGGACCTGGTCGAGGCGCGCCTGGCGGTCGAGCGCAGTGACGTCATGGTCAAATTCCGCTTGAACCAGCTCTTTCCCAGTCTCGATTTGGTGGGGCGTTACGGAGGCTTGGGCAGCGAGCTCGATTCAAGCTCCGCGCTCAACGATGTTTTCAGCTTTCGGAATCCGGAATACTTTTACGGCGTGGTGGTGAGTTTTCCGCTCAGCAACCTCAGCGAAAAGGGAAACTACCGGGCGAGCAAGGCGGCCAGGCGCATTGCCGAACTCCAGCTCCAAAAAGCCGAACAGGAGGTGCTGCTCCAGGTCGCCAACTTTGTCAGCCGGGTGGACTCGCGCTACAGCCAGGCCGGCTCAACGCGCAAAGCCCGAACCTATGCCGAAGCGGCCTTGCAGGCTGAAATAAAAAAACTGCAAAACGGTTTTTCTACCAGCTTCGTCGTGCTTCAGCTCCAGGAAATCCTCACCGCGGCACGGATGGCGGAAATCCAGGCGTTGGCCGATTATAATAAGGTGCTGGCCCAGCTTGCTTTCGCCGAGGGGAGCATTCTGGAGAGACACCATCTGACGGTCGAGGTGAAGTAACCAGGATCCTGCTGGTCTTGAAATTGCAGCAGCCGACGTAAGGAGGCTCTGCTCTATACTACAACCATGCAACTTGCTCGCTGGTCGCGAAGAAATTTCCAGCGGGCTTTTCCTCATTTAACTTAGTTAACTCATTTAACCCATTTAACTCTTTGGTTGCGGCTCTGCCGCGCTATGCTATTCGGTCTTCTGCAGCAGCGTCAAATCCACCAGCTCGCCCGGTCGAATCTTAAGGTTCGCAGGCACACTTATGCCGATGGGCAGTCCCAGCTCGATGTTGGCCAGCTTCATTGGGGCCTGCAGCGCCGGCGCGATCGTCTCAAACTGGGCCCCGACTTCAACCACCGCGGACGTGCCCGACTGCCGGCGCGGGCCGCGCGTGCGGACCTGCACCTGGCAGCCGACTTTTGGCTCATCGAAAATCGGAGGCCGCAAGTATCCGACGATCCGCAAGGCATTGACCGGCGCAATCGACACAATGGATTCGCCCGCGTTGACGGCCTCACCGGTGCGGTGATAGATGACGTTGACCATGCCATCCACAGGGGCGTACAGGGTGATGGGGCTTAGCTCCGCCTCGGTCAGGCGCAGTTTGGCTTCCTGGGCGGCGATGGCAACCCGTAACGGCTCTTCGGTGACCTTGGAGATTTCGACGGCATTCGTCAGTTGCAGTTGGTCGATGTTCCGGCCCTGTTCCTCGACCAACCGGGTCAGTTCCTCGACCTCATTCTGCAGGCGCCCTTGTGAGGCTTTGGCCTGATCATAAAAGCGTTCCGAAACGATTTTGTCGGTGAACAGTTGTTCGGTCCGGTGGAAGTCGGTCTGGGCGAATTGCAGGTTGGCGCGGGCCATGGCCAATTGGGCGCGCTGGCGCATCCAGTCCAGCCGCAGTTGGCTGTAGTCCATTGCCGTGCGCTGTTTGGCCGCGATGGGCTGCATGGTAACGCGGAGCATCTCGATATCCGCCTGAACGACCGCCAGCGAGGAAGCAAGGATTTTCGGGTCGGTCAAGAGTACCTGGCCGACGGCATCGCCGGCTTTGACCTTTTGAAACCGGTTGACATTCAACTGTGCCAGCATGCCCGGCTTGTAACAACTGACGTTGGCCTGGATCGATTCGACCTGGCCGACCATCGTAGGGGCTGAGGCGAAGTCTTTCCAGAGGACCAACAGGAGGACAAAAGTGATCGCAAAGATAATCAGCGGGAACAGGCGTCGGCGGGCGTCCTGCCAGCGTTGCCGGAGCGGAATTGGAATCGGTGCGGGAGTGCTCATTGGTTCGAGTTTAGCTCCATTCCCCGGGTTCGGCTGGCGCCGTCTGGCTCATTAACCATATTCGTATCGTGAGACGAACTTTAACCGAAAGGCCAGGGCAGAGTCAAACCAAATCACGCCGGCTGCGTTCTCGGGATCGTTTGCGTGTCCCCTGAATCGCCTTCCGGCAGCGACCGGCTCATGTTCTCGATGATCGTAATCTTCTGCCAGATTTTGCGCGAGAAACCCGCTGTCAGATCCTCCACATCATCGACCGCATCGAGAAGCACCTCGTCTTGAAATCCCTGCGCATACAGCGCAGCGACTTTGCTGATGAGGGCCAGTGCATCGCTGCAATAATCCAGGTAGCGCGCCAGCTCGAACGGCGACATCCGGCGCTTGAGCTTTGCGCCCGGCTGTGGCCGAATCGACCGCTCCGGGTCCTTGGTCAATTGGTGCATATCCACAATGTGCGCCAGGGCGCGGAGTTCGTGCACGGCCTTGAGCGCCCGGCGCCGTTTGATGCGGTTCTCCCAGCCAAGGAAGAAGAGAACGGCCGCGCCAATGAAGACCATCGAACTGATGCTGGCATCCAGACCCTGCATCGAGTTAGCCCATTCGTTAAAATCGAAATGTCGGATATGGGTGAGCAGTCCGATGAGCAGGACGATGACTGCCAGGCTCAGCAACGCTGCCCCGGTCCGCAAGGGCAGGTTCGGTTGCTGGATCCAGCGCGTTCGTTCGATGGCCTCCTCGGCGACCTCCAGCAATTCCGCCACTACGCGGCCGAGCCCCGAACCGGGAAATCGCTCCTCGATTCGCGTTTGCAGCGCGCGCACGCTCTCAATGATCTTGTCCGGATCAAGTCGGCGGAAGTTTGCTGCCGTCTTTTGCATACGCCGGAACAGCGTAGGAGGTTAGCACGAGAGAAGCAAGGCAACGTAACGGCAGAAACAACAGCGCGACATTGCCTTTTTGTGATCGGCTGGTGAAAACCAGAGCGATTTTTCGACGGAGCGACAGGTGCAACCGAACGTTGCGCCTCACCTACCGCCGCCGGGACCGCAGGTGGAGCACAAAAATGATACCCAATTACCCCCGTAGCGCCAAGCCGAAAGCGCGGGCGGCGCCTAGGTAGGTGCAGTCGCGCAGGGCCGAATAACTCAGCCAACCCATGCCCGCGCCGGGTAATTTGTGCTTTCATCCCGGTTTCCGCCTGCTATCGATCCAGAGATATATGAATCAGCTTTTCGGTCATCACTTGCACCTGACTCTTGAGCTAAACGGTTTCGCCGCGGCGATTTTCTTCGCCTGTTTGAGCCAGGCCGCCGACACGACTAATCCCAAGTCCCCCGTGCCCGCTGCCGCCGTTGCTGCCGCGCCGACGGAAGACCCTTATCTTTGGCTCGAGGAGGTGACCGGGGAGCGCGCTTTGGCCTGGGTGCGCGAACAGAACACCCTCAGCACGAACGAACTTGCCGGGTCGCCGGATTTCGAGCCCATTCGCCAGCGCGTGCTCGCCATCCTGGATTCAAAGGAGAAAATCCCGTTTGTGGCGAAACATGGGAAGTATTATTACAATTTCTGGCGCGATGCCAAGAGCGTCCGCGGGGTCTGGCGGCGAACAAGCCTGGAGGAATTCAAGAAACCCGACCCCCGTTGGGAAACCGTGCTCGACCTCGACACCCTGGCGGCGGCGGAAAAGGAGAATTGGGTCTGGAAGGGTTACAATGTGCTGTATCCTACCTACGACCGGTGCCTGGTGTTTCTCTCACACGGCGGCGCGGACGCAACTGTCGTGCGAGAGTTTGACCTCAATTCCAGAGAGTTCGTT